>CAYQQJ010000012.1:0-99814 GCA_964419935.1 uncultured Cellvibrionaceae bacterium | reverse complement strand
CACCGCAGACCAAGCGATACGTCATTCGACATCCGCTTCCCCGGCGGAGGATGGCGACGTCACTCCAGGCAACGCGCCTGATTTACCGCAACAGCCGGATTCACCACCAGAGAATGAAACGAAACATGACTGAGCAGACGGACGACGTCCAGCCCGGCCAACCTCTGGTCACCCACCTGATTGAACTGCGCTCGCGGCTCCTGAAGTCTCTCGGCTTCATCCTGTTGGTATTCATCGCACTTTTCGGCTTCGCCAATGAGATTTACGAGTTTGTCGCAGAACCTCTGCGACGATTCATGCCCGAAGGCACCAGCATGATTGCCACGGATGTCACATCACCGTTTCTGACGCCGTTCAAACTCACGCTTTACGCCGCCGTGTTCATCAGCATTCCATTTTTGCTTTACCAAGTGTGGGCATTCATTGCGCCCGCACTTTACCGCAAGGAAAAGCGCCTGGCACTACCGCTGTTTTTGTCCAGCGTCGTACTGTTTTATGCAGGAATGGCGTTCGCCTACTTTATGGTATTTCCGTTGGTGTTTGGCTTCTTCACCTCGGTTGCACCAGAGAGTGTTGCGGTAATGACCGATATCAACAGCTACCTCGAATTTGTTATAAAACTGTTTTTCGCCTTCGGGCTGGCGTTTGAAATTCCCGTGGCCACGGTCATAATGATCGCCGCTGGCGTGACCTCACCTCAGGCCCTGGCAGCCAAACGCTCCTATGTCATCGTCGGCTGCTTTGCGCTGGGAATGCTGCTCACACCACCGGATATTTTTTCCCAGGTCCTCCTGGCGGTGCCCATGTGGTTATTATTCGAGTCCGGCATTTTCTTCGGGCGGCTGGTGGTGAAAAAAACTGACAGCGAAACAGAATCAGATTAAGCGTTGACAGTTCACCGTTCACCGTTCACCGTTCACCGTTCACCGTTCACAATTGTTACAGATTCTCGTCCGCTGTGTAATGACGGATTTCCCGGTCCCGAAAGCCCATCAAATACAAAATGGCATCCAGCCCCAGGGTCGAGATGGACTGTTTGGCTTCTGCCTTGACCAGAGGCTTGGCACGGAATGCGATGCCGAGCCCGGCGATAGACAGCATGGGCAAATCATTGGCACCGTCACCCACAGCAACAACCTGCTCCAGGCGAATATTTTCCTTCTCGGCAAGCTCGCGCAAAAGTTCTGCCTTGCGCTTGCCGTCCACCACGTCGCCACACACGCGGCCGGTAACCTTGCCATCCACCACTTCCAAATCATTGGCGTAGACGTAGTCAATACCGAGCTTTTCCTGCAGGTAGTAGCCGAAATAATTGAAGCCGCCGGAAAGAATCGCGGTTTTGTAGCCCAGCTTCCTCAGGGTCAGCAACAAATGTTCAGCACCCTCGGTGATTGGCAGGCGCGAGGCAATTTCTTCCAGCACCGCTTCATCCAGACCTTTCAACAGCGCCATGCGCTGGGCAAAGCTCTGTTTGAAATCCAGTTCGCCGCGCATGGCGGCTTCGGTAATGGCAATGACCTGCTCGCCCACGCCGGCGGCCTTGGCCAGTTCGTCGATCACTTCAGCTTCGATCAATGTCGAGTCCATATCGAAGCAGACCAGGCGCCGGGTGCGGCGATACATGTTGTCTTCCTGGAAGGCGATGTCCACATTCAGCCGCGAGGCGAGGTCAGCGAAGTCCGCATGCAGTTGTTGCTTGTCCGCCGGCGTACCCCGCGCGGAGAATTCGACGCAGGCTTTGCTTTTCTGATCAAGGCTTTCTTCATCCGGCTTTTTGTCGGCCACATCGTCCAGCGCCACACGTCCGGACAGTCGGCTGATGTTATCGATGTTAAGCCCGTGGCTGGCAACTACTGTGGTCAAGGCGGCTATTTGCTCGGCGGTTATTCTCCGTGCCAGCAGCGTGATAATATGGCGCCGCTTGCCCTGTTGGCACACCCAATCGGCGTAGCTATCTGCCGTTATGGGACTGAAATGAACCTGCATCTCTATTTTGCCCATGGCCGCCGCGAGCTGATCCAGCACCGGCGCGGATGCCACATTTTCGGGCACCTCCACCAGCATACCGAGCGATAAGGTGTCGTGAATAACGGCTTGGCCGATGTCAAGGATGTTAGCGCCTCGCTCGGCGAGGATGCCGGTCACAGTAGAGGTGACAGCGGGCTTATCTCGCCCGGAAATATTGATTAGCAGGAGTTCTCTCACGGATTGCTTCTTCGCCTGTGTGGATAATGCGGGCATTATAGCTTTACAGCTGCGGCAGATTAAAATAGCTTTCAACCGGAAGCCAGAATAAGCTCATTTACCTTGAACACTGAGGATTCCACTATCCGCCTTCCACCCTTCACCATCGATTATAAGCAACTGCCACGGCTGTTTTGTTTCAGCCTGGGTGCCATCACCGCTTTGCTGATCTCCACACTGGTCTTCGAGTTGCGCATGGCCACATTGACCAATCAGCAGAATCAGAACTACGGCGCGGCGCTGGCGCGCATGGCGGCACAACAGGCGGTTGACGCCACCCTCAATCACGACCTGGTGAGTCTGCAGGTCATCCTGCAGGACGTAGTGGCCAATCCGGGGGCGGTTCTGGCCACCATTCACGATGTTGAAAACAATTTGCTGGTACAAGCTGGCGATGCCCAGGCCGTACAGATCAGTGGCATACCCGTGGAAGCTCACACCACTCCCATCACCCTGCATGACAGCATTGCCGGCTACGTCACGGTCACGCTGCGCAGCGCAGATAACCACCGAGGCGCGGTCTTGGGCACCGTGGCGATCATCACCCTGCTGCTGGCAGCTGTTGCGGGACTGACGTTGCATGAACAGCGAAAGAAAGTCTTTGTGCGTCGCGTACAAACCGCTGACGATAGACAACCCGATCACGAGTCGATTGATGGCGAAGATGAATGGGATGAGGATACCGCCGGGAGCCGCCAACTGCTGACAATTTACGCGCGGATCCGGATTTTCAACCGACAGGCGCTCGAACAACAGTTAAGCGCAGAGGCCTTTGAAGCAACAATGGCTGACCTGGATCACCTGGTGGATGATGTTCTGGCCCTCTACAGCGGCCAGCGGTCGGTCAATGACAGCGGTGACGGACAGGCCTTAATGGGGCCGGACGAATACCTGCTGCAGTTCAATCAAACACCGGACGATGCCGAAGCGCCTTTTCGCGCAATCTGCTGCAGTTATTTGCTCATTCGACTGGCCGGGTTACTGCGCCCCATCTCCCTTACATTGGGGGCCGAAATTTCCGTCCACCCAGCGCCCATGACCACAGAGCCCCGACTGGCCAGTGAACTGGCGATTCAGCAGGTTCTTGCGGAGCAAGTGCTGCTACAGAAGCGGCTCAAACTGGCAGAACTGCCCGAACACCCCGAGCACGTCCGATTGGAGGATTTCCAGAATCCGTTTGCCGCACTGCTTGAGCGGCAGTATCAACAGCTGAAGCAGGTATGGAGCTGAGGCGCCCTGGAGCCTATTCCACCTCACTGACCAAAACGCCGACCATCCTGAGCCAGATAGGCCACCTCCTCCGGTGTCGAGGTTCTGCCCAGGGCGTCATTGCGATGGGGAAAGCGACCAAATCGCTGAATGATTTCCCGGTGTTGCTCCGCGAAGCTGAGGTTCGATTCAACGAAAGGCTTCTCGTGGGTCTGCGCGCGACCCAATAACCGCTCCAGCAGCTCAACACTCTGTTGCTGGCGAGCCAGGCTCTCTGCGTGTTGGAGCGGCATATACAGAAAACTCGCCTGCGGCGGAACCAGGTCCCGATCCCAGTGATTTTCCAGTGCACTGTCCACCAGTTGCACCGCTTTATCATCGAAGGCAAAAGCGCGGGCACTGCCGCGAAAAATATGGCGCGGAAACTGGTCCAGTACCAGTACTGCGGCCAGCAGACGGCGGCCATCATCAAAGTCGCTTACCGGCGCTTCCGCAACAGGCTCCAGCCATTCGCCAAAGCGCTCCTGTATTTCATGATCCACAGCGGCGCTCGCCTGAAACCAGCGGCGCGACTGCTGCTTGATCGCAGCGGCGCTGTGCAGCGAGTCGCCAAACCAAAAACGCAGAATATCTTCCGCGGGAAATCCGCCGGTGCGCATATTGCTGTCCTCTTTAGAACCTTTTCAAAAAACGTCTTCAGGGCCTTTGTAGGATCCTTATCAAGTCTTTATGGTTCAGTCATAAAGGTTCAGTTATAAAGGTTCAGTCATGGAGGCGGCAAGTCGCCCGCAGCGTCATTCCGGCTCAACAAAGACAACGCTGCGGTTACGCCCGCTTTCCTTGGCTTGATAAAGCCCCCTGTCCGCCGCCTCCAGCCAGGTCGCCGGTGTCGCTGTGGCGGCATTGAGTTCAGCGACGCCAAGGCTGATAGTGAAATGAATCGGGCCGCCGTGGTTCACCACTGTCTGCTCGACAGTGCGGCGCAGTCGCTCAGCAACCACCAGTGCGCCGGCGGCATCGGTATCCTCCAGTGCCACGACGAATTCTTCGCCACCAAAACGCCCCGCGGCATCAACATCCCGGATCCCGGCAATCAGTACGTTTGCCGTGGCCTGGATAACCGCGTCGCCGGCAGGATGCCCGTAGGTATCATTGATGCGCTTGAAATGGTCGATATCAAGCATCAGCAACGCCGCCGGCTGTTGAGTGCGGTGGAACCGTTGACACTGATGGGTCAACCTGGCTTCCAAGCTCTGTCGATTGAGTAATCCGGTGAGAGGGTCGGTGCTACTCAGGCGCTGCAACTGAATGCGGTTCACGGCTTCTTCGGTCACATCATAAATAATCAGGCAGATGTGGCTGACTTCGCCGTGAGGGTCCTTGAGGGGAATAATCGTGCAGTTCTGGTACATATGCGGCGCTACACCGGTCACCGGACGATAGTTCAGGAAATGAAACAGATAAGGACGCTGTTCCCAGGTCGTAAACGCGGAGTTGTGAAGTTCGAAGACTGTTTGAACCTTGCGCCGAAACCACTCTTCCGGGAGCTCCGGAAAAAGCGTGAACAGGTTCTTCCCCAGTGCGTCCTCCGGCGTTAGAGCGCTGTGGTTTTGCATGAAGGAGTTCCACAGCTGGACCTGCATTGCGCGATCCAGCACCACCAGCCCAGCGTCAATGTTCTGCAGGACATCCATAATCCAATGGAATTCTTCCAGCAAAGTGTCGCTGGTAGTCAGGCTCTCTGGATGATTCATAGGTTGCTATTCACGAGTTTATCCACAAATGGAGATCTCAACTTATCAGGTAGTCCAGCTTCTTCAGCAGCCGGTGAATGGACGTATCAGTCATGACCAGCAACAGGTCGCAGTTAACACTGTAGCCTTCCAGTTTGTAGTTGATCTCCGTTACCAGGGCTTGTTCCCAGTTAGCGTGTTCTGCTTGCACAAGTTCTGCCCAACGTTTGTGTTGACCCAATACCGTCGGCGGGCCAAAGCTGAAACTCATGTCGATTTGCTCGGCGATACCGTTGAGGCAGGCACCAAAGAGCACATTGGTGGTGTCCATCAGCAATTCCCGCTCGGCGTGCTCATCCAGCTCCCCCGGATAATTCATCAGCTGCGCGAGATCGCGGAAGCTGGTGTCGTTGAATAGCAACATGGCCTCTCCGGCAATACCGCCACCGATAAATCCCTGACAGACGCCGGAGACAGATTCGCTGGAACCGAGGGACTGTATGGCCATCGCAATGTCCGCCGGCTTCATCACCTCGATGTGGGGAACAGAAAGGACAACAACGGTATTCAGCAGCCGCGCCAGGCGATCGCCCGCCTGCCCCATGGCGACATTGACAACTTCCTGTAGACAATCGCGGTGCTGGCCGCTCAGGTTGAGAATTGTGCTCATGAGAACCCGGATCAATGACTTGTATTTATGATTTATAATTTATTTTAGTTTGGTGATACGGATGTACCGCAGGGAATTACATGGCATTATCGCTACAATGCATTGGCCCGACCGGCGCGTACATGGCCGCGATAAAGCCACCTGATGCGACACCCGTTTCGAACCCTACAGTACACGAAAAGGCACGGGATTTCCCGTTCCTGTGAGTATTCCAAAAAAAGGCGACCAACATGACCGAACGGCTGACAGATGATCTGGATGAAAATTACGATCGCTTTATCATTGAAGCCCTGGAAACCGGCTGTGTCTGGGGCCTGGAAAACAGTGAAGGTTGGGCACTCTGCCCAGCCAACAGCAGTGATGATGTGGATGTTCTGCCATTGTGGTCACAGCCGGAGTACGCACAGCTGCATGTGGCGGACGAGTGGAAGGAGTACAAGGTAGTGCCAATCTCCCTCGAAGAGTTGCTGGATGAATGGCTGCCGGGAATGCACGAAGACGTACTATTGGTCGGGCCCAACTGGAACAGTGACATGGAAGGTGACGAAATCGAACCGCTGGACCTTCTGGAGGATTTTGACCAGGAGGTGCCTTGATCAGCTTGCACCGTCGTCCCATCCGTCAGGACAATTCGGCGTCTCCGCAAAGGTAACTGTGCAGAATATCGACCATATTCTCGGCAACAAAGGTTTCGAGCTGGCTCATCGATGAAAACAGTGGCGTCAGGAATGGCTCCGCTGGTGACTGCTGTACCGTCAAGGCGAAGGCTTTGCGACCCGGCGCCGGTGCGCCGCCAGTCTCGGGCAATTGATTGACCTGGAGTCCGAAGTCTCGGCACAGGCGATCAATATTGGGGTATTGCTGAGTGCGTCGGTCCGTATCGCTGATCGTGAAGTCCTTGGTCACGAGGCAATCGTTCTGGAACATGGGAGGAGCTCTCGTTTTACTGTCCGGTCGCTGTATCGGATTTGCCGCCTGATCAGCTTCGATCTACGGCCAGCTAACCGCGCACGGACTTTATATCCGCCTATCAAAGTACCATGTTCACCCGGACTCCCATGTGATGCGCATCACAAAAGTCCGCCGCTCAGATGGCGTCCTTTGGGCGGTTACTCAACCACACGCACTGGTAAGGTGCGAGCAGCAACTCACCATCCAGGGCATCCACAACCAGGTCACTCAGTAGATCCTCCCAATGTTGATGCTCCCCCAGGTTAATGCTCTGTAGGGGTACGCTCTGCGGCTCGTCGCTCACGTTGTTGAGGCAGAAAATGCTTTGACCACCACTGTCGCGGCTGCGCCGCCAAAAGCCGAACACGGTGTTGTCCAACGGCAAGGTCGATTGCGGGACATTCGGGTGAAACGCCGGCTGCCGGCGGCGAATATCCACCAATCTGCGCATGCGAGCCATAATCTCGCCATGATGGCCGCTCGGGTCCGACAGCGCATGCTGCAAATCCGGCAGCCGCCATTGATGCCGGTTTATCGCCCGACTGTGGCCGCTCCGGGCGACGCCGGCGTGGTCATTCTGCGTGCCGAAAAAACTGTGGATATACAACGCCGGTATGCCTTCCAATGCCAGCATAATGGTATGGGCGCAGAGAAACCGTTCGATCTGCCCGGTGCAGGCAACCTGATCATCGCGCACCGCAGGCCGGCTTTCAAACGTGCCCTTGAAAGCATCGAAGAGCGCGATGTTGATTTCATAAGGCCGTCGCACCTCTTCGCTGATACTTCGCCAGGAAATATCGCCACCATAACTTTGCATCAGTTCTGCCAGATCACTGATTTTCTCGTCCTCGAGCAAACCTTCCGCCGGGCGCAGACCAATGCCGTCATGAGAGGCAATGAAGTTGAGATAGGCGGTGCCGCTTTGCGCCGGCGGCATGCTCAGCAGCCAGGTGCGCAACGCGCTGCAATCGCCACTGGCCAGGGCGTAAATCAGCAGCGGGGGCAGGGAAAAATTATAGATGCAATGCGCTTCATTGCCGGTACCAAAATAGGACAGGTTTTCCAGGTTGGGAATATTGGTTTCGGTGATGATGATCGCTTCCGGGTCACAATGTTCGATCAGGGTTCGCAACAGACGTATGACCTCATGGGTTTGCGGGAGGTTGATGCAGCGCGTGCCGATTTCCTTCCAAAGATAGGCCACGGCGTCAAGGCGAAAGATCTTTACGCCGCGATCAAGATAAAAACGCAGGATACAAGCAAATTCCAGCAATACCCGAGGGTTGTGAAAATCCAGATCCACCTGGTCGTGACTGAACGTACACCAAACGTGGCGCTGTCCCTCAGCGGTATCCGTGGGGCGCAGCAGTGGTGATACCCGGGGCCGAACCACTTCGTGCAAATGGGCATCGGGACGCTGCTCAATAAAATAGTCCCGCCCCGGATCGATGCGCTTCTTGAAGTTTTCAAACCAAACACTTTGCGAGGAGCAATGATTGATCACCAGATCTGCCATCAACTGGAAGTCACCGGCAATCGCAACAATTTCATCCCAGGTTCCGAGCTCCTCGTTGACCGCCAGGTAATCCAATACGGCAAAACCATCGTCCGAGCTCCATGGGAAAAACGGCAGTATATGAACACTGCTGACAAAACCGGTGAATTTTTCCCGCAGAAATTCACGCAGCACTCGCAGGGGCAGTCGGCCCTCATCAACGATGGTGTCGCCATAGGTAATCAGCAGCACATCCAGTTGCGTCCAGCGGTTGTCCTGCTCTTCAGGGTGCGCAATATAGGTATCAAAGCGCATGACCATCATAATTTCCGTCAACAACGCCTCACGTTTTTCCACCTGTAAATCCGGGTAAATAAATTCCAGGTGGCCGCCAATGCGCTTGGCAAGCGCCGATCGTGCTGTGGGAAGCGCGCTTTCGGGTGAATGCTTGGGTACATCGTTCATTGACTGAATTCCCGCATATCCTCATCCACCGCTGCAATAAAATCCTCCTGAATTTTCGGGAGCGCGCTCACTGCGCGATTCCAGCTCGGAATGAAAGGTTGTTCCATCGGGTTTTTCAAAAACTGCAATCCGGCACTGAGAATATTTTCCGCAAACATCTCCACCGCTTTTTCCTGCTCGTGTACATCGCCGGTCAAGCCATTCATTCGCGCGTCATTGTTATAGGTTTCAATAAAATCCAGAGCGATTCTAAAATAGGTGGCTTTGATACTGCGGAACATTTCCGAAGAAAACACCACACCATTGGTGGCCAGCTTGCGGAAGATGGCCTTGCTGATGTCCACCGACATTTTCGACAGCCCGCCCTGGTCATTATCCAGTGACAGATTCTGGTGCTTGTGATCGTAGGTATCGGCGATATCCACCTGGCAGATGCGGTTGGTGGCGTAGTTGCGTTTCATCTCCGCGAGCAACCCAATCTCCAGCCCCCAATCACTCGGCATATGAATATCGTTAACCACGTCCGTGCGCAGGGAAAACTCCCCGGCGAGGGCATAGCGGAAGCTGTCGAGATAATCCAGATATTCCTGCACCCCCAGGATTTTTTTCAGCGCCCGCAACAGCGGTGTCACCAAAAGTCGCCCGACGCGCCCGTTGATTTTTCCGTCAGCAACGCGGGCGTAGTAACCTTTGCAAAACGTATAATTGAACTGAGGGTTGGCCACCGGGTATATCAGGCGTGCAAGCAAAGAGCGATCATAAGTAAGAATGTCGCAATCATGCACGGCGATGGAACTGGTCACACCAGAGGCCAGGGTATAGCCAAAGCAGAACCAAACATTGCGGCCTTTGCCCGGGTCCCCCGATGACAACCCCTGTTCATGAAGCTGGTTGTGAAGTGCCTGCAGGCGCGGCCCATCGTTCCACAGCACCTTGTAATTTTGTGGCAAGCGCGAAAAAAAGCGCAAGGCCGCCCGGTACTGCGCTTCGTCGGCCTGATCCAGGCCTATGACAATTTCGGAGAGGTAGGGAACCTTCACCAGGTGATCCACAATCGGCCCCATTGCCGGCCCTTCCAATTCACTGTAGAGGCACGGGAGTACCAGGCCCAGCGGCCGGGAACGGCTGAATTTGACCAGCTCGATTTCCAGATCTTCCAAAGGACGCTGGGACAGATTGTGCAGCGTGGTAATAATGCCGTTCTGATAAAAGTCACCCACCCGTAAGCTCCTCTAGCAGAGATAAAACCGCAGTA
Source organism: uncultured Cellvibrionaceae bacterium (assembly GCA_964419935.1). GTDB lineage: Bacteria > Pseudomonadota > Gammaproteobacteria > Pseudomonadales > Cellvibrionaceae > CAYQQJ01. The sequence goes on along the minus strand of CAYQQJ010000012.1, from coordinate 89,792 downwards.
TTCCAGCCCGCCGGCCCCACTTCGTCAGTAATAACGACGCGGCCGGGACAATCATCTGGATCCGTTGTGCAGAGCTCTGGCAATTGCTGTGCCGGAGACCGCACCAGCACCGCAATATCCGCCGCGCGGAGCATGGGCAAATCGTTTTCGCTGTCTCCCAATGCCACCAGCTGCGGGCGGGGCGTTGAGTACTGACGCGCGAGCCACAGCATGGCGCGGCCCTTATCGGCTGCACCCATGACGTGGAGAAAGCGCCCGCCTCTGGTGAGTTGGAGCCCAGCATCCTCCACTGCACGGGTGAACTCGATCGAGCGCGACCCAATGTCCTGCCATAGCAGCGGTTCATCAAAGTGGCGTTCCCGGGCCGCGGCTGCATTCTCCAGAGTTAAACCTGTGGCATCTCTGACCTGGGCCGTTGTCATATCACCAAACCCGGTAAAACGAAAATGCCGATTGCGGCGCAATGACTGGAGAATGCCTCTGATATGCTCGTAGGATGGCGCCAGCGGAACCACCCAGTGCTCGGCATGGCTATGGACACCCGCAGCCCGGGACCACGGCCCCTCCGGCCAGGTTGTTATGGGCAAGGCAACGCCCGCACCGTTTTCATAGATGATGGGATCCTCCATGCCCAGTTCCTGTTGCTTGAGGGATTGCTTGAGTTGCAGGCATTCGGCGAGAGTTTTGCTCGTATTGAATACAATCGGCACCCGCTGGCGCCGAGCCGCTGACAAGGCTTGCACAGCGGCATCAAAACTGTAGTGCTCGTGATCGAGTAGGGTCCCGTCCAGATCTGTCACAAGTAGAAAGGTGGGTGCTGCCATCTGGTACCTGCCTGCAGTTAAGGAGAGCTGACAGCTCTATGACAGGGCTGCGATGCTTCAGTGCCTCAGGCAGTCGAGCATGACATTCATGAAAAAGGGGAAGCTGATGTATAAAATCAAAGCGATGGGTGTGATCTTCAGCCTCGGGCTGGCTGTTTTGCTGGCGGGCTGCGCGCAACTAAGGCCGAACTTTGAACAACCTCAGGTGACGCTCGAAAGCCTGGAAATGCTGGAGCAGAACGGCTTCAGTCAGCGATTTCGCATCGGATTGCGGTTGACCAACCCGAATTCCCAGCCGCTCGCCATCAATGGTATGAGCTACACCCTGGGCCTGAATGGCTTCAAGCTGGTTAGCGGCGTCAGCAACCGCATCCCGGAACTCGCCCCTTATACCGATACCAAAATATTTCTGGAAGCGGGCACAGATCTGTTCGAAGCCTTGCGATTGATCGGATCCCTGACCGAGCGAGCCAATCAACCCCTGCAATACGAACTCAATGCCAAACTGGATCTGAAAGGTCTCTCACCCACCGTCCACGTCAAGCGAGAGGGCAAGGTAGAACTCGACCGCATGCTGAACCCTTAAAGGGCCGTGTCAGGCGCGGACTGTACTGGTGCGGGCTCCTCCCGGACAAGGCCCACCGTCGCAATACGGTCGCCCACCATGTGGCGCACATACAAAATCGCGTCACCCAGGATCAGCCGACTACCCACCTGTGGCGCCGCATCCCGGTTTTGAAACAAACCGTCGAGAGTTGTCCTGGGGTCTTCGGCCAGATCGATGCCGTAACACCGGCAGACGTCTTCAACAGTGGCAGTGCCTTTGAGATCCAGCTCCTGCAGCGGGAGCTCGTCGACGGCGGCGACCTGCGCATCAGAGAAGACGCAGTCCACAAAGGCTCGGGTTTGCGGCCGCAACACCACGAACAGGTGGTCGCCGGCCTGCAATCGGGTTGAACCTCGAGGAGGTATGACGGCCTCGTCGCGAGTGATCATGGCAACAACCGCATCATCCGGCAGCGCCATTTGCGAGAGAAGATAACCGGCTGCGCGGGACTTATCGCCTAAGGTATATTCCACGATGTCCGCATCGATCTCCCCCACCGAGGTAATTTCCAGGGTCGCCGCCGGTGTGGCCGGAGGTGGTTCGGACAAACCCAATTTGCGGGCGACGAACGACAGGGTCAGTCCCTGGGTGGTGGCAGAAATGAGCACCACGAAGAACACCACGTTAAAGATAAGCGGCGCGTTTGGAAGACCGAACATCAACGGGAATATGGCGAGAATAATTGGCACCGAGCCTCTGAGCCCCACCCAGGACACCAGCGCCATCTCGCGTTTATCAAACCCGAACAGCGAGAGTACCGGCACCACCACCAGCGGGCGCGCAACAAACATCAGCACCAGTGATATGAGCAACCCTTCAAGCCACACATCCAGCAGCGCGCTCGGGTTGATCAACAAGCCGAGTACCACGAACATGGTAATTTGGCTGAGCCAGGCCAATCCGTCGTGGAACAGCAGGGTGTTGCGCTGAAACACAAAGCGGCTGTTGCCAATAAAAACACCGGCGAGAAAGGTCGCGAGAAAGCCGCTGCCACCCAGGTTGGCGGCCAAACCAAAGGCGAACAACCCCCAGGCCGCAATGGTCACGGGGTACAAGCCCGAGGCGAGAAAATTAATGCGGTTGATGAAGCGCACCGCCAGCCAGCCAATGCTCACCCCCGCCAGCGCGCCAATGCCCATCTGCATGATGAACAATTTCAGCAGGCCCACGCCCAGAGGCATGTCATTCATCAGGACTTCCAACAGACCGACCGTCAGAAAGATTGCCATGGGATCGTTGGACGCGCTCTCAATCTCCAGCGTCGATTTCAGGCGCGTCTTGATATAAATCCCCGCGTTGCGCAACAGCGAGAAAACCGCTGCCGCATCGGTGGAGCCGACAATAGCCCCCACCAGCAGGCCTTCCAGCAGCGGCACATCCAAAATATAAAAGGCAGCAACACCGGTGACCGCCGCGGTCACCAGCACACCGAGGGTGGCCAGCAGGGCCGACGGCTTCCACACCAGACGTATGGATTGGACGGAGGTTTGCAGGCCGCCATCGAAGAGGATCAGCGCCAGCGCCAGCGTACCAAGCGCGTGCGCCACCGCCGGGTTATCGAAGGCAATGCCGCCAATACCACCTTCGCCGGCAAGTATGCCCACCAGTAAAAACAATACCAGCACAGGCAAACCCAGACGGGCTGATAATTTGCTCGACATGACGCCGATCAGAATCAGAAACGCACTGAGCAAAATCATCTTGTCGATTAAAAACATAGTAGTGATTCCTGTGAGAAAAGCGCCAGTGCGGGGGGCGAATCCCGCCTGACATTCTGATCGGGTATCTCCTAGACCGGCCGTTCACGGCTGTGTTCGGTTGATCTACAGGGCCGCCAGCATCAGGTGTGTCACATTTTCCCCGGCGGTGCTGGTAGAATTGCCCGCTGCGCATTGTATCGTCGAAATCATTACAGCAGTCCTCAATTCAATAACACCACCGCAGGGGGTTTACTCTGGCTACGCAGCAACGCAATATCCGGGACTATTTCATCGTACTCGTCAAAGGCATGTGCATGGGTGCGGCCGATGTGGTTCCGGGAGTCTCCGGTGGCACCATAGCCTTCATAACCGGCATTTATGATGAATGGCTGGACTCACTCAAGCGCTGCACCCCTGCAGTGCTGCTGCGCTTCAAGAATGAAGGATTCGCCGAAACCTGGCGTTATATCAATGGTAACTTCCTGCTGGCGCTGTTTGGCGGCATACTCATCAGCCTGAAAACCTTCGCGTCTGTCGTATTGTTCGCGATGGAAGCCTATCCGGTGCTGGTATGGGCATTCTTTACTGGCTTGATTATCGCCTCCATCTATTCCCTGAGTCGTAACCTGTCCGGCTGGCGCTTACCACACTGGCTGGCCCTGCTCGCCGGAGCGCTTTTTGTATACAGCACATCCGTGCTCGCGCCAACACAGCTGCCGGGTCATTGGTGGATATTGTTTTTGGGGGGCTTTGTGGCCATCTGCGCGATGATTCTGCCCGGCGTTTCGGGGAGCTTCCTATTGTTGCTGGTGGGCTTGTATCCGGTATTTCTCAACGCCATCCGCGACGTCAATGTCATTGCCCTGTTTTCCTTTGCCGCCGGCTGCCTAAGCGGATTGATCGTATTCTCGCGCTTTATATCCTGGCTGCTTCACCATTACTACAACCTGACCCTGGCGACGCTGATCGGCTTTCTGGTCGGCTCCATCAGCGTTACCTGGCCCTGGAAACAGGCACTGGTCACCACCGTGGACAGCCACGGCAATACCGTCATTCTGCAACAGGCCAATCTAAGCCCCTTTGACTATGCGGCCGTCACCGGGCAGGATCCTACGCTGCTGCTGGCAGTGCTGTGCGCCGTAATTGGTGTGCTGGTGGTCATAGGCACAGAACGCCTTGCCGAAAAGTTGCAATAAGCTTGTGGGCTTATGCCGCTCCGATACAGCCCGTCAGCATTTTCAAGTACATAAAACCAATCAGCCTTTACGCGCAACTGCTGCGGCAATCTGTAGTCACATGAACTCGGTCGGATATGTCAGTCGCCAATGCGAATAGGCCATCAAGCGAACTAATAATGACAAACAAGATAATCTCCAACATGCCCGCCGCCCGCACACCGTAATTAAATAGCAACCTCAGCCAAATCCCCTTTGCTTTCCAGCCAGTCGCGGCGGTCGGAGGAGCGCTTTTTGGCGAGCAGCATATCCAGCATTTGGTTGGTGTCGTCACCGGCATCGATCCTCAGCTGTACCAGCCGCCGGGTATCCGGTGCCATGGTGGTCTCCCGCAACTGTAGCGGGTTCATCTCGCCCAACCCTTTGAAGCGTTGTACGTTGACCTTGCCTTTTTTCTTCTCCGCGGAAATACGATCGAGAATACCCTGCTTTTCACTGTCATCGAGAGCGTAATAAACATCCTGACCGACGTCGATGCGGTATAGCGGCGGCATCGCCACATAAACATGCCCGTGAGTCAGCAGCGCAGGGAAATGCCTCACGAATAACGCGCACAGCAAGGTGGCGATGTGCAAACCGTCGGAATCTGCATCTGCCAGGATACAGATTTTGTGATAACGGAGTTTTTCCAGATCATCGCTACCGGGATCAATGCCCAGAGCCACAGAAATATTGTGCACTTCCTGTGACGCCAGCACTTCCTGACTGTCCACTTCCCAGGTGTTCAGAATTTTACCGCGCAGGGGCAGGATGGCCTGGTAATCTCGGTCCCGGGCCTGTTTGGCGGAGCCACCAGCGGAGTCTCCTTCCACCAGAAACAATTCGCCACGAGTCGGATCATCCGACGAACAATCCGCCAGTTTGCCGGGCAGCGCCGGCCCTTGAGTCACCCGCTTGCGCGCCACTTTTTTGCTGTTGCGCACACGTTTCTGCGCATTATTGATACAGAATTCCGCCAGTTTGTCACCGTCCTCGGTGTGCTGGTTCAACCACAGGCTGAAGGCATCCTTGGCCACACCCGAGACGAACGCCGCCGCTTCCCGTGAAGACAAGCGCTCCTTGGTTTGACCGGAGAACTGGGGATCCGCCAGTTTGGAGGAGAGCACAAAGCAGCAGTTGCTCCAGATATCTTCCGGCGTCAGTTTCACGCCTCGGGGAATCAGGTTGCGGATCTCGCAATAATCCCGCATCGCTTCCAGCAGGCCGGTGCGCAAACCATTGACGTGGGTGCCACCCTGCGCCGTGGGAATCAGGTTGACGTAACTTTCCTGTATTGGCTCGCCGCCTTCGGGCAGCCACTGTACCGCCCAATCCACTGCTTCAGTTTTGGCGGCAAATGCGCCGGTGAAGGGTTGTGATGGCAGGCTTTCCCAGCCTTGGGTGTGGGACAGCAAATAATCCTTCAGGCCGTCCTCGTAAAACCATTCGTCGGTTTCGCCGCTGGTTTCATCTTTGAAGACAACCAGCAGACCGGGGCACAATACGGCTTTGGCGCGCAGGTTGTGGCGCAGGCGTGAAACGGAAAACTTGAACGAATCGAAATATTTCGGGTTGGGCAAAAACCGCACACTGGTACCGGTGTTGCGTTTGCCACAGGTGTCGATTTCATGCAGGTCGACAGTCTTCTCGCCATCCTGAAAGCCGATGCGGTGCACCTTGCCGTCCCGCTTGATGGTGACCTCCAGAATACTGGACAGCGCATTGACCACCGAAACACCAACCCCGTGCAGACCACCGGAGAATTGATAGTTCTTGTTGGAGAACTTGCCACCGGCGTGCAGGGTTGAAAGTATGACCTCCACCCCCGGCTTGCCCTGCTCCGGGTGGATATCCACGGGCATGCCGCGGCCGTCATCGGTCACGGTAATCGACTGGTCTTTGTGCAGAATAACTTCGAGCTTGCTGGCATGGCCTGCCAGCGCTTCATCCACGCTGTTGTCGATAGCCTCCTGCGCCAAGTGGTTGGGGCGGGTGGTATCGGTATACATGCCGGGACGTTTCTTGACGGGATCGAGACCCGTGAGAACTTCAATATCTTCTGCGGTGTAATTTGCCATGGAATAGGGAATGTCTTTTTAGATTGAATTGAACCGATGGTGAATGCACCGGATAATATTTAATGCACCGTCTGCGCCCGCGGGCGGCAGCTCAAGTCCGGCCGAACAGAAACGCCACTATGTCCGGCAGCCACTGTTCAAATCCCTCAAAGCTGTGATTACCGCCCTCTTCCAGCAGCACGCGGGCGCCGCGATACTTCTCAAGGGCCTGCCGATAATCCAGCGTTTCATCGCCGGTTTGCAGCATCACCCAATAACGGGATGGGTCGCGCAACTGTGCCACATCAGCCTGAACCAGATCGTCGAGATCCTCGGGATGCAGATAGAACTCTTCGCCGGAATGATAGTTCCTAAGCGTCTGCCCGACAAACTCCGCAAAGCGTTCCTGGGGTCTCACCGCCGGATTCACCAACACCGCCGGAACGCCCAGTTGCTCAACCACCCAGGTTGACCAGAAGCCGCCGAGCGAGCTGCCAACCAGCCCGATCTCGCTTTGCGGCAAACCCTGAACCAACTGCTCAATGGTGCGTAGCGCGTCGCCGGGGCGCGCGGAAAGCGCGGGGCAATAATAGGTAATATCCGGCCGGTGCACCTTGAGCCATGCTTCAGTTTGCTGAGCCTTGGCGGACAGGGGAGAACTCAGAAACCCGTGTAGATAGATGAGTGCTGACACAAGCCTCTCCCGCAGCGACAATAACTGCCCGCATTATAGCGGCTATCACCGGCGAGCGCAGTGGGGGAGCTGCTCAAGAGGGAGTGGTGAGGGAGCCTTGTGGAGGTGGAGGTATTGGCTCAATAGCCTGCGGATGCGAAGTCGGTGCCATAGCTGCGCTCGGAGACGCGCACTACATCGCTCTCCAGGTTGCCATCACTATGCAGGTTGAACCAGCGATAGCCCGGCATGGCATTGTCGACCTTGAATTCATCACTGCGCGGCGCGAATTGCACACAGGTGGAAGGGGTGGCGAACAGTTTGACGCCCTTGCGCGTGCTGGTGAAGTCCTGGTGCACATGTCCCCAGGCAATGGCCTTGATTTGCGCGTGTTTGTCCACCACAGCAAAAAAGTCCTCGGCGTTGGCCAGCACATACTGATCCACCCAGGCACTACCGACGGGAACCGGCTGGTGATGCATAAAAATCATGGTGGGATGCCCGGGATATTCGGCCAGCTGATTATCCAGACGCTCCAATTCCCGCGTGGTGAGCGCGCCACCTTCCTCACCGGGAATGCGGGAGTTCAACAGGATGATGCGCCAGCCGCCTATAGTCATGGCTTTCTCGAAGGGGCGCGAGCTGAGAATGGCTTTCATGCCGTCAGGGTCGTCGTGATTCCCTTCGAGCCAGGCCAGTGGAGTCTTCGGCAGGCAGCGGTTGACCCGCGCGATGAAGCGGTCATAGGAGGGTGTGCCGCCATCGTTGGATATGTCACCACTGGCAACCACCAAGTCCAGGCGCGGCTCCGCTGCGCTCACCAGCTTGAGTACATCCACCAGACTTTCATCGGTGTTCAAGCCCAGCAGGGTTTCTCCTGTGGTACTGCCCAGGTGACAATCTGTGATTTGAATTAAGCGCATAGGACGCGTCTTTAGGCGAGCCAAAATTTCCATGTCGTCAATGTGCCCCGAAAACGAAGCCATTTCTGTTAGGTTGATCCCTTAGTGCTAAAGACATTGACCGCTATTTTCCGTTATCGAGAACTTGATCACAGTTCCCGATTATCACCAGGCCCTGCTTGCGACAAAAGCTGAGCCAGTCACCCAAAAAGCGGTTCAACGACAATTTCTCGTCCGGATGATACATGTGTTTGTTCGGATAGTCATATTTTGGCAGCCAGTGGCGATGTCGATTCCAACCAACAACCTCCGCCATGGCGACATCGTGATACAGGCGCACCTGCATGCGCGCCGGCGACAGGAAGCTCACTTTGCCCTCGGACTGCAGCACATCCACCGTTGTGGTGTAGGGCGCGACATCGACAACCCGCACATCAATGTGCAGGCCGAGCGGCTGTGCGGTGCGGAACTGCCAGGCGCGATGCCCACTGTTGAAGCCCGGCATCAATTTGAGGAAGCGATGAAAATTGACCTCGCAGAGGGCGTGGTGCCCACTCAGGTCCACGGAAAACCGACTGCTGTTAACGGCGTGACGACACTGACTCATCTACCGGCCACCGCGCTGCGCAGGTTGGCGCGATGGGCCTGCAACCACTGCAGGCTGATCAGAGTTGAGGCGTTGTTCAGTCGGCTGTCGAGCATTACCGCAAAAGCCTCTTCAGCAGGAATAATGTGCAAACGGATATCCTCATTCTCATGATCCAGGCCGAATATGCCGCCAGCCTGGCCGAGGTCACAGAGACCGGAATACAAATGGACCTTTTCGTTACAGGCGCCCGGAGTCGTGTAGTAGGACGTAATGAAAACCACCTCAACGTCGGTGATACCGGCCTCTTCTTCTATTTCGCGCCTGATTACCTGATCCGGCGTTTCGCCGGGATCCACCAGGCCGGCAACCACTTCCAGACACCAGGGCCCATACTCTGACTGTAGCGCACCGACGCGGAATTGCTCGACCAATCCGACCAAATCCCGCGCCGGATCGTACAGCATAGCGGCGCAGGCTTCCCGCCGAACCAACAGCTCTCGCTCGAACGGCTGATTCCAGCCCCCGCGAAACAAGCGATGGCGCAACTGCAGGCGCACCAGGCGCGCAAAGCCCTGGAACAGAGTTTCCTCCTCCAGAATCTCGACATCTTTTCGCACAAATTCCGCTTCTGTCAACGGCATGAAAGCTCCACTCAATCTTAACGCCCCAGCTTAGCAGGGAATCCGGCGTTGAGGTAAGCCATCGTCCTTTTTCTCCCTTTTCATTCGGCACCTCCCTGTGCCTCACCCTTCGGGCAGCCTGCGGCTGTGCAAAATGGCAATGACTCACCACGTCCTTGTGGTTCGGCCTGCGGCCAGCTAAAGCTGCCTAAATTTGATCCAGTCAAATTTGTCCTGCATTTTTGTCCCTTTTCATTCGGCACCTCCCTGTGCCTCACCCTTCGGGCAGCCTGCGGCTGTGCAAAATGGCAATCCTGCCATTTTGTCCCTTTTCCCTTTTACCTTTTCCCTTTTACCTTTTACCTTTTCCCTTTTACCTTTTCCCTTTTACCTTTTACCTTTTACCTTTTACCTTTTACCTTTTACCTTTCTTTCAGCTTAAAGCTTGTAGCTTGCGGCTTGCAGCTTCGCCCCCCTACACCTTCAAATAAATCTCACTGCCCTGCTCCCGGAACTGGCGCGCCTTTTCCTTCATCTCCGCCTCGACGTCGATCATCTTCACCACGGCTTCCTCCACCGGCTCTATCTGCGTATCCAATCCCGCATCCTCCCGGCCTTTGACGAAGTCGCGCACTTCCTGAGTGATTTTCATGGAGCAGAATTTGGGACCGCACATGGAGCAGAAGTGCGCAACCTTGGCTGAGTCCTTGGGCAGAGTTTCGTCGTGGTAGGAGCGGGCGGTATCCGGGTCCAGGCCCAGGTTGAACTGGTCTTCCCAGCGGAACTCGAAACGGGCCTTGGACAGGGCGTTGTCCCGCAGTTGCGCACCCGGATGGCCCTTGGCCAGATCCGCCGCGTGGGCGGCGATCTTGTAGGTAATAATGCCCTCTTTCACGTCATCCTTGTTGGGCAAACCCAGGTGCTCCTTGGGCGTCACGTAGCAGAGCATGGCGCAGCCGTACCAGCCGATCATGGCCGCACCTATGCCGGAGGTAATGTGGTCGTAACCGGGTGCGATGTCCGTGGTCAAAGGACCCAGGGTATAGAAAGGTGCTTCGTGACACTCTTTCAACTGCTTGTCCATGTTCTCCTTGATCATGTGCATGGGCACATGGCCGGGGCCTTCGATCATGCACTGCACGTCGTGCTTCCAGGCAATCTTGGTCAGCTCGCCCAGGGTTTCCAGCTCGCCGAATTGCGCCTCGTCATTGGCGTCGGCCAGTGATCCCGGGCGCAGACCGTCGCCCAGGGAAAAGCTGACGTCGTAGGCCTTCATGATTTCGCAGATGTCTTCGAAATGGGTATAGAGGAAGCTTTCCTTGTGGTGAGCCAAGCACCACTTCGCCATGATGGAGCCGCCGCGGGAAACAATGCCGGTCACGCGCTTGGCGGTCATGGGCACGTAGCGCAGCAATACGCCGGCGTGAATGGTGAAGTAATCCACCCCCTGCTCGGCCTGTTCGATCAATGTGTCGCGGAAGATTTCCCAGGTCAGATCCTCGGCCACGCCATCGACTTTTTCCAACGCCTGATAAATCGGCACAGTGCCGATGGGCACGGAGGAATTGCGGATGATCCACTCTCGGGTCTCATGAATATTCTTGCCCGTGGACAAGTCCATGATGGTGTCCGCGCCCCAGCGAGTGCCCCAGGTCAACTTGGCGACCTCCTCTTCGATAGACGATGTCACCGCGCTGTTGCCGATATTGCCGTTGATCTTCACCAGGAAGTTGCGGCCGATAATCATCGGCTCGATTTCCGGATGGTTGATATTGGCGGGGATGATGGCGCGGCCCATGGCCACTTCCTGGCGCACGAACTCCGGCGTAATGTCATCGGGAATGGCGGCGCCGAAAGAGTGTCCCGGGTGCTGTTCAGCCAGCTTGCCCTGCTCCCGGGCCTGTTGCAGGCTCATGTTTTCGCGAATGGCGATGTATTCCATCTCCGGCGTGATAATGCCCTGCTTCGCGTAGTGCATTTGGGATACATTGCGGCCGGGCCGGGCCTTGCGCGGCGCACGCCGGTGCTCGAAACGCAGCTTGGCGAGCTGTGGGTCGCTGTCCCGCTGGCGGGTAAACTCGGAGCTGTTGCCATCCAGCAGTTCGGTGTCCTCCCGCTCCAGAATCCAGGGCGTACGCACTTCGGGCAGGCCCCGACGCACATCGATGCTGACCGCCGGGTCCGTATAGGGGCCGGAGGTATCGTAAATGCGCACCGGCGGATTGGCCTCGCCACCAAACTCGGTCGGCGTATCGTCCAGTGTGATTTCCCGCATGGGCACGCGAATATCCGGCCGCGAGCCTTCAACGTAAACTTTGGTGGAGCGGGGGAAAGGCTGCACGGAAAGTTCATCAACCTTCGCACTTGTACTGAGATATGTCTCGACCGAGCTTGTCATAATAGTTTTCTCCCTGGAATTGTCGTGTGTGATCTTTCGCGTTTGAGCTTGCAGCTTGCAGCTCCAAGCCTTACCAAAACTGATAAAGCCCATGGACCGGCCCATTGTCCGGGACCAGACTGAGGCGCTCGGCATTGGCGATGGCACCCTGAATATGGGTCTTGGCGGCCGAGACCGCTTGCTTGAGCGACAACCCCTGGGCCAGACCAGCGGCAATGGCGGTGGACAGGGTGCAGCCGCTGCCGTGAGTGTGGCGGCCATCAAGACGCGGGCTGGCGAAAGTGCGCACGCCTTCGGCGGTGGCAAGGTAATCAACGGCGAGTTCGCCGGGAAAGTGGCCGCCTTTGAGAAGCACAGCCTGAGGCCCGAGGGCAAGCAACTGTTGCGCCTGGGATTCCATCGCCTGATGGTCAGCCGCTGGCTCACAGCCGAGCAAGGTAGCCGCTTCATCCAGATTGGGAGTCAATACGCTCACCCGCGGCAGCAGGCTGTCACGCAGCAATGTAGCGCTGTCGCCGGCAAACAGACTGCCGCCGGAGGTGGCATAGAGAACGGGGTCCATCACCACATGGCGCACCTGCAACCGCTCCAGCTCTTCAGCGACTACCTGAACAATTTCCGCATTGGCCAGCATGCCGAGCTTGACCGCATCAATTTTCAGGCTTTGACTGACCGCGGTAATTTGCGCACGCACCTGCTCCGCACTCAGGCAAAACACGCCCTCAACCGCCGAAGAATTCTGGGCAGTCACCGCCGTAATGGCGGTGGCGGCGTGCACGCCGAACGCTGCAGCGGCCTTGATATCCGCCTGGATACCGGCGCCACCACTGGAATCGCTGCCAGCAATAACAAGTACAACTCGCGCAGGTTTAGATACAGGCGATGCAGTATTGCCGAAGGCAGCTGCAGCATGGGATAACGTCATGGAATTTCACCTCGGTGTTGAATGAACCAGAGACCAAGGCGCGGAAAAGGGAGGAGCGGACGAAGGCTTTGCAGAAAACTTGCCGGTACACTATCTCGTTCCCTACGCCGGTACTAACCGGATCAGGTCGGCGGGTATTTCTCAGCCTCCGCAACATTATGCAGACGCACCCCGACAAGACGATGAGGCAGTCTAGATAAGTCGCACTCCACTGTAAAGCGACCGATGCGCCAAACTCGGCACGCATCAACCCCGTGAACTTCCATTTGAGCAAATACTCTACATATCAACCTATGGAACTGGCGTCCTTCGGCAACGGACATTTGTGATATGCGCAATTCTGGTGACGGCTCAGCAACGAGCCACTCTACAACTGGAAAAGACCACGAACGCGCTCAGCCCGCGACCTATGACATCGACTATTTCGATATCGAGTTCGAGGTCGTGCAAAACCGCCGTGCCACAGACGCTGGGCGCTTTGCCGGGCGTGCCGTGGACGGCATCCTCAAGGCAAAACCCTTGCGGGAGGATGCTCATACGGCATCCGCCCTGGAGCATTTTTCCTCAGTGGCGAGACATAACAATAAAGGTGGCAACGTCGATCTGTTCATATAGAAGTCTCGAATCAAGCTCTTGATAATAAACTGAAGCTACCGCCGTTTATCGCATCCCGGATTCCGCGTGATGGCACATGTTACGCGGCAGTCGACGATAGGCCGCGAACCCGCTACACTTTGGGCTTTTATTTTCCGGGTAACTCACTGCGGCACCTGCAGGGTCCGGGATACGGACATTCAAACTCTAGGACATCCATGACCAGTCACATTTTTTCTCGCAAGCGCTTCCGTCAAACAATTGCCCTGGCAATCACCAGTTTTGGATTGGCAATGGCTGCTCATGGCGAAACGCTGGAACAGATCTACCAGCAAGCGCTACTCAATGATCACGAATTCAAAGCCGCACAGGCGGCCTTTGCGGCGGGCCAGGAAAACCTGGCCATTGGTCGCGCAGGACTGCTGCCGCAGATCGGCGGTACCTATGTGTATTCGCGCCGCGAGCTCACCGAAGACCGGACCGATGGTGCCGGTGAAGAAGAAACCACCACAACCTCAAAGGTGTTAAGCGCCGAGTTGAGGCAGCCACTGTTCGACCTGTCCGCCTGGTACAACTATCAGCGCGGGGACAGTTTGTCGAGCCTGGCGGAAGCGCAATTTGGCGCGGAGAAACAGGACCTGATTATTCGCACCGCAGAAGCCTACTTCGACGCGCTCAAGGCCGTGGATAACCTGGAAACCGCCATCGCCGAAGAGTCGGCACTGTCCCATCAGCTGGAACAGACCAAGCAACGTTTTGACGTTGGGCTGACGGCGATTACCGAGGTCCACGAGGCCCAGGCCGCCTATGATACGGCAGTGGCTTTGCGCCTCACTACTGAAGGCAATCTCGGCATCGCGTTCGAAGCGCTGGAAGTCCTGACCGGCGAGCCCCATGATCAGCTGGCGCCCATCAGAGACAATTTCCCCGTAGACCGCCCGGTACCGGCAGATCGTCACGAATGGGTGGAGATGGCCGTACAGAATAACTACTCGCTGAGCGCCGCCTCCTTCAATGCCCAGGCTGCCAGGCAGACATCCCGCGCCCAGACCAGTGAGCATTTGCCCACGGTCTACGGCCAACTCGGTTATTCCGACACCAGCACCGACAGCGAACTTGCGGGCCTACCCGCCGGACCCGATGTGGGACTGAATAGTTTCATTCGCGAAGGCGAGGAGACATCCGTTTCCGTCACCGTAAGCCTGCCGCTGTTCACCGGTGGCGGCACATCGGCGCGACGTCGCCAGGCCCAGCAGGAATCACTGCAGGCCCAGGAGGAGTTTTATCAAGCCCAGCGGGATGTGGTGCAATCCACCCGTTCGCTGCACCTGAGCGTGGTGACCTCGGTCGCCAGCGTCAAGGCGCGACAGCAGGCAATCACCTCCAGCCGCAGCGCTTTGGAAGCGACCCAGGCCGGCTATGACGTTGGTACGCGGGACCTGGTAGACGTACTCAACGCCCAGCGCAACTTGTACAGCGCCCAGCGGGATTATTACGATGCGCTTTACACCTACGTGCTCAACTCACTGCGTTTGAAAGCGGCGGCCGGCACCCTGTCTGCAGAGGATATTGCCGCACTGAACCAGTGGCTGGACCCTCAAAACCCGGTGAGCAAGAACAAGCTTGATACTCTGAGTTGGGCGGGTTGACCTATTAGCCCGGCAGCCTCAGTTGCCGGGTTATGACGCTCGCAAACGGTCCACCTACGGCAAGTATTGCTGCAATAAAGCTTCAACTCGGGCAAGCGCACCGCGGTTGGCATCCGCCACCCGCTTCGCCGCCTCACCTCGCTGGCGACGTTGCGCGGGATCTGACAGGAGTTCACCGAGCTCAGCCGCCAACGCTTCACTGCTGTTCACCAGGCGAAGACCACCGCCGGCGAGCATCAAGCGCGCGACTTCAGCAAAATTGAACAGGTGGGTACCACTGACCAGGGGCAGCCCCCAGGCAGCAGGCTCGATCAGATTGTGGCCCCCCGTGGGAACCAGGCTGCCACCGACAAAGGCCACATCCGCCAGGCCATACAGCAGCAGCATTTCGCCCATGGTATCGCCCAGCATGAGATCAATGTCAGCGGCGGGCGCGCTTCCCTGTGAACGTCGCTGCCATTTCATTTCAGTTGCGTCACATAACCTGGCGACCTGCCCGAAACGATCCGGATGGCGCGGCACCAGAATCAATAGGGCGTCCGGCACCGTCTTTTTCACGAGCTGAAACGCCTGCAGCACCAACTCCTCTTCACCCTCATGAGTGCTGGCGGCTATGGCGATAGGCCGCCGACCCTTGTCACTCCAAACAGCTTTCAGCGCAGCAGCCTCATTCAGCAACGTCTGGCTCAACGTCAAATCGAATTTAATGCTGCCGGTGACCTGGCAGGCCGCCGCGGGCAAACCCAGATCGCGAAAGCGTTGCGCATCATCCTCCGCCTGAGCGGCGACACAGGTTAAATCCCGCAGAATTTCCTCGGTCAATGACGCAAAGAGACTGTAGCTGTGCGCGGATTTTTCCGAAAGGCGAGCGTTGAGCAGCAATACAGGCACACTACGCTCACGGCAGGCACGAATGGTATTGGGCCACAGCTCGGTCTCCATAATCAGCAACAGACGAGGCTGGATACGCGCCAGGAAGCGGTTCACGAATGCGGGGATATCATAGGGCGCGTAGGCATGCAGGACGCGGTCACCAAACAGCTCCCGGGCTCTGTCAGCGCCGGTCGGGGTCATGTTGCTCATCAGCACCTGAACGTCGCCCCGGGACAGTAAGAATTCCACCACCGGCACCGCGGCGATGGTTTCACCCACAGAAACCGCATGCACCCAGATGATGGGCAGGTCGAGGCCAGGGTCCAAAGGCGGCGCAAAACCAAAGCGCTCGGCGATGCGCTGCCGATAGCCCGGCAGCCGACGACCGCGCCACCATAAGCGGAAAACAATGACTGGCAGTGCCAGGGTGGAGATCGCCGTATAGATGAACCGCATAGAAAAAACACGCCTTGCTGAAAATATGAGTTGCGACTGCGCTAGCGTAAGTCGTCATCACCAGGAGACTCAGTTACTCCGCAAACTGCACGGCATGCAAAGACGCGTAATAGCCATCCAGCTCCAGCAATTCCGCGTGGCTGCCCTGCTCGACGATACGGCCCTGATCCATCACCACAATACGGTCGGCTTTTTCAATTGTCGACAGGCGGTGGGCAATCACCAGAGTTGTGCGGCCGTGCTGCAGACGGTCCAGGGCCTGCTGTATTTGCTGTTCGGATTCGGTATCCAACGCCGAAGTCGCCTCGTCGAGCACCAGAATGGGCGCATCCTTGAATAGGGCCCGCGCCACGGACAGCCGCTGGCGCTGCCCCCCGGACAGGCGAGCACCATCTTCGCCGACCAGAGTGTCAAAACCTTTCGGCAACTGCTCGATGAATGGTGTCGCATAGGCGTTGGTAGCGGCCTTTTCAACTGCCGCGCGATCCAGCTCCGTATCATCAACGGCGTAAGCAATATTTCTCAGAATTGTGTCATTGAACAGCACCGTCTGCTGGTTAACCAGAGCGATATGCTGACGCAAACTGGCGAGAGTCAGGTTTTTAATCGGCTCGCCATCAATCAGTATCTCCCCACCGTGGGGGTCGTAAAAGCGCAGGAGCAGGTTAGCGAGGGTACTTTTGCCACTCCCGGAGCGGCCGACCAACGCGACTGTCTGCCCCGGCTCGACGGCAAAGCTGACATCATCCAGCGCGCGGTGATCGTCACCGTAGCCGAAGACGATATTGCGAAACTCGATATGCCCCGCCGGCCGCGGCAGCAGCTTGGTGCCGTTATCGGTTTCCTGGGGCATGTCCATGACATCAAATATGGACTCTGCGGCTGCGAGGCCTTTCTGAATGATTTCGTTGACCGAACTCAGCTGTCGAATGGGCTTGGCGATCATCGCCGCTGCCGTCACATAGGCCACCGCGGAGCCGGTGCCGGTCTCCCAGAAAAACAATATCAGGAACAGCAAGATCGCCAGATCCAGTGCTATCACCTGATGAAACACCGGTGCCTGGGCGGCAGATACGCGTTCGTACTTGGTACCCAGGCGCGTGTTGTCGTCGCTGGCTTCAGCAAAACGTTTGGCTTCGTACTTTTCCCCGCCGAAACTGCGCACCAGGCGAAAGCCCTGCATGGTTTCATTGGCGATATGGGAAATGCTGCCCATGGTGACCTGCATGCGCTGGCTGACGCGACGAAAGTAGCGACTGGCCAGGCTGACCAAGCCGGCGAGTACTGGCGCCAATAACAGAAAGATGCAGGTCAGTTGCCAGTTCTGATAGAACATATAGGCGAGCAGCCCGAGGACGGTAAAGCCATCGCGCATGACGATTTTGACCGCACTGGTGACCGCGCCGGTGACCTGCTGAATGTTGTAGACAATCAGCGACACCAGTTCGCCGCTGTTGTGGGCATCATAGAAATGACTGGGCAGATAGACCATGTGGTTGAACAAGCTTTTGCGCAGGTCGTTCACCACGTTCAAGCCCACTCTGGCGATATAGAAGTTGCCCAGATAGGAGCCGAGGCCATGCACCAGGCGCACCGCGATCATGGCCAGCGGCACGTAGATCATCAGGTCTCTGTCCCGGGTTTCCAGGCCATCGATAAAATATTTCATCAAATGCGCCAGCAGCGTTTCCATCGCGGCCAAGATGATGAAGCCAACCACGCTCAAAACGAAAAAATGCTTGTAATGAAGCGCGTAGCCGAGCAACCGTCTGTACAGTGGCTTGCTCGCGGATGGCACGTGATTTTCAGTCATGGGCATCGGCTGGTAAGGGGTTGGAAAGAGGGGCGGAGACGAAAGAACAAGCGCAGTGCGCGCAACGCACGCACTGCGGCTGTTTTACTTGACTGGCACCAGCCAGTCCGCATGTTCTGGCAGTCGACCTTTTACGGCATCAAAATACATTGACTGAAGCTTTTCAGTGACAGGGCCGCGCTCGCCGGCACCAATCACGCGGCCATCCAGTTCGCGAATGGGCAGAACTTCCGCCGCGGTACCGGTGAAGAAGGCTTCATCGGCTACATAGACCTCATCCCGCGTGATTCGTTTTTCCCGTATCTGATAACCG
This sequence comes from uncultured Cellvibrionaceae bacterium, assembly GCA_964419935.1. Classification (GTDB taxonomy): domain Bacteria; phylum Pseudomonadota; class Gammaproteobacteria; order Pseudomonadales; family Cellvibrionaceae; genus CAYQQJ01. The sequence goes on along the minus strand of CAYQQJ010000012.1, from coordinate 71,585 downwards.
CAATCCGCAGCCAGCTGAAAAATGGTTTTGCGGGTGATGCCATCCAGGCAGGAGGTCAATTCGGGGGTGTAAATCACGCCGTCGTAGACCATGAAAAAGTTCTCACCACTGCCCTCGGCAACATAGCCTTCGTTGTCCAGCAGCAGCGCTTCTTCACAGCCGCTGTCCAGCGCCTCGCGCAGGGCCAGCATCGAGTTGATGTAGTTGCCGTTGGCTTTGGCCTTGCACATGGTGATGTTGACGTGGTGGCGGGTGAAACTGGAGGTGCGCACCTTGATCCCAAGCTTCTTGGCTTCCGGTGACATGTACGACGGCCAGTGCCAGGACGCGACAATAACGTGGACTTTCAAATTGTCTGCCCGCAGGCCCATACCTTCGGAGCCGAAAAACGCCATGGGTCGCAGATAAGCTTCCTGAAGATTGTTTTCCCGCACCACCTGGCGCTGTGCTTCGTTTAGTTCATCTTTACTGAATGGCATATCCATGCGCAGTATGTGGGCAGAACGAAACAAACGGTCCGTGTGTTCCTTCAGGCGGAAAATACTGGTGCCGCGCTCATCCGCATCATAGGCACGCACACCTTCAAAAACACCCATACCGTAATGCAGGGTGTGAGTCAGGACATGGACTTGAGCTTCACGCCAGGGAACCAGTTTTCCATCAAACCAGATAACGCCATCTCTATCGGCAAACGACATAATGTTCTCCTAAAAATGAAAAAGGTGTCTGCCCTGGGGAGTGGAAACATCCGTGGGTAGAGATTCCCGGATGCTGATCGCACAAATTCTTAACAGTAAAAACGCGACGACAAACGCTGCCGTTTGAGGCTGTGTTCAATAGCTGTTATGCCTCCAAAAGCCGCTGCCAACACTGTTGTACGACTTGTCGCTCGGAAGCGAAGGGGCTGCCATCGACCAGGCTTGACTGCTGTTGCAGTGCCAGACGATGTCCTGCGGATCGAAATGCTTTGTAGGCTTCAATTAGCTGGTCCACCTCTTGGGTGCCCAGCACTCCGGATTGTTCCAGACAACCCAGGATACGGATATTGTCGGTGTAGCGCACCAACGTCGGATCAGCATGGGCCCAGGCCAGAACCGCATATTGAACCATAAATTCAATGTCGACGATACCGCCGGCATCCTGCTTGAGATGAAATAAATTGGATTCATTATCCTTGGCCGACGAGCCCAGATGGGCCCGCATTTTCTGCCGCATTTCTTTTACATCCAGCTTCAGTTTTTGCGGGTCCCGCTCCTGTCGCAGCACCTCGGCGCGCACCTGGTCAAAGCGTGCCGCCAAGGGAGCCGAGCCTGCCACCGCGCGCGCGCGCACCAGGGCCTGATGTTCCCAGGTCCACGCCGACTCCCGCTGGTATTTCTCAAACCCGTTGAAACTCGCCACCAGCATGCCCGAATTGCCCGAGGGTCTCAGGCGCATATCCGTTTCGTAAAGTTTGCCCGAGAGGGTATTGGTGCTCAGAATATGGATGATCTTTTGCCCGAGGCGCATATAGAAAGTGACATTGTCGATGCTGCGCTCGCCGTCGGTCGCGCCGTTGGCATCGGCATCATGAATAAAGACCAGATCGAGATCCGACCCGTGGCCGAGTTCAATACCGCCCAGCTTGCCATAACCAATAATGACGAAGTCAGGTTGCTGGGTGGTGTTGCCGGCAGGGTATCCATGGCGCGCGACCAGCTGGTTCCAGGCAAGGTGTAACACATAGTCCAGCAGGACTTCCGCCAGTTCGGTCTGATAGTCACTGGCGCGCATCAAGGGCAGCGTCTGCTTGAGCTCACATGCCGCAACCCGCAGCGCATGGGCCGAGCGGAAATAACGCAGCGCCTCCATCTGGCCTTCGAGGTCATCGGGATCAATGCGCAGCATGCTGCGACGCAAATCATCTTCCAGCTCGGCTTTCGGCGGCACCGAATAGAGTGTGCTGGGGTCCAGCAACTCGTCCAACAGCATGGGGTGAGCCGCCATTTCACTGGCAATCCATGGGCTTGCGGTACTCAGCTCCACCAGCTGGGTGAGCGCCTGGGGGTTCTCAATCAAGAGAAGCAAATAGGTGCTGCGCCGTGCGACCGATGACACCAGACGCAGCATGCGCGCCAGTGTCTCCGAGGGGGCATCTGTCGATGACACCGCGACCAGCAGACGCGGCATGAAGTCGTCCAGCCGCTCGCGCCCTGTGGCATGCATGGCGGCAAACGTGGGCGATAACTTCAGCTCGCGCAGCAACGCGCGACTGCGCGCCGGCTCTTCGTGGCGGTACCCGGCAAACAGCGCCAACTCTTCTGTTTCATCAAATTCCCCGCGCCAGAAGGCTTCCCAATCAGCCAGCTGCCGCGGGTCCTCCGGTGCATCCTGCTCCGGCTCTTCAACCACGGCCTGAAATTCCTGCTGCACCCGCTGGCGGTGGGCCTGAAGCACGGGCAGAAAGTCTTCCCAGGAGGAAAAACCCATCACGTAGGCCAGGCGCGCGCGGTCGATATCGCTGGTCGGCAGGCTCTGGGTCTGGCGGTCCTGATAACCCTGCAGCGCGTGCTCGGTGTTACGCAGAAAGACGTAGGCCTCAGTGAGCACCTGGTCAATGCCCTGGGGCAGACATCCGAGCTGGCGCAAGCGAGGCAATATCCTGAGAATCCGGTTGTCCTGCAATTCCGTATCCCGACCGCCGCGAATCAACTGAAACGCCTGGGCGATAAATTCAATTTCCCGGATACCGCCGGCACCGAGCTTGACATCGTCCTCAATGCCACGCCGCTTCACCTCCCGGCTGATCATCTGTTTCAGGTTGCGCAGGGAATCAATCGCGGAGAAGTCGACGTAACGGCGGAAGGTAAAACTGCGCAAAATAGCCATCAACTGCTTGGTGGCTGACGCGGGCCCGTTGGTTGCCACCACCCGGGCCTTGACCATGGCGTAGCGCTCCCACTCCCGCCCCTGAGTTTGGTAGTAGTCTTCCAATGCATCGAAGTTGGACACCAGAGCACCGCTCTGTCCGTACGGTCGCAGACGCATATCCACGCGGAAGACGAAGCCTTCCCCGGTATGGGTATCCAGAGATTTGATAATGCGCTGACCGAGGCGCACGAAGAATTCCTGATTGCTCAGGGACTTTTCACCATCCGTGTCCCCCGAACGCGGGTAAGCGAAAATCAGGTCAATATCCGAGGAGAGATTCAACTCGCCCGCTCCGAGCTTGCCCATGCCCAGCACGAGAAAACACTGCTGCTCACCCTGGCGATCCCGCGGCACGCCGAAGCGCGCGGTAAGCGATGCGTAGTGATGATCAAGGCAGGCCTGGATACAGGCGCGGGCGAGATCGCTGAGCTCCGCGACAGTGGCGCGCATATCGCAGAGGCGATTGAAGTCTCGCCAGATGATGCGCACCATGGCGCGATTGCGATATTGGCGTAGGCGGGCATCCCAGTCATCCTCGGACACAGCATCTGCCACGGCTTTTTTCAGTGCGTCGCGGAAGCTGTGCTTGTTCCAGGTGTTGTCCAGCGAGTCGTCACGCAGCAACTCCAACAGCACCGCAGGCTGACTGCACAGATACTTGGCGGCGAAGTCGCTGCCAATAATGGTTTTGCGAAATTCCGCAAGACGTTGCGGCTTGGCAGAAAACACGTCTTGCAACGCGGCCAGTAAGGGCGCGTCCGCATGTTCCCGCAACAGACGCGCATAAAGCGCGAGATCCTGCCGGGCAAATTCGGCGTCGTCGGGTTGAAACCAGAGGGAGGAGTCAGTCATAAAGTTTTGGAAGGTCGGTGAGATGGAATGGCAGCTACTAACGTGCGGAGGCCATGCAAAAAGTCGGCGTTTTACTGATATTTTTCCAGGGGCGGCGCCACGCGCAGCACTTCTTCAATGGTCGTCAGTCCCTGTGCGATTTTCTGCGCGCCCGAAAGCCGCAGGGTGCGCATGCCTTCCCGCATTGCCTGCTGGCGCAGCGCGTTAAGGTCGCAGTTATCGTTGATCAGGGTTTGGATATTGTCACTCAACGACAGAATCTCATATAACCCCTGCCGGCCATAATAGCCCGTGTTGCGGCACTCCAGACACCCCACCGGCTGATAGACCTTGCTCGGCTTGGCCACTTTCCAGGGGCGCACCAGCTGCTCCCAGGCACCGCTATCCATCTCCGTCGGCTGTTTGCAATGAGGGCACAGCATGCGCACCAGACGCTGCGCCATGACGCCGAGCACCGTGGACTTCAATAGATAAGCCGGCATGCCAAGATCCAGCAGGCGGGTGATCGCGGTGGGCGCATCATTGGTGTGCAGTGTGGAGAGCACAAGGTGGCCGGTGAGTGCAGCCTGGGTCGCCATCTGCGCCGTTTCCAGGTCACGGATTTCGCCGACCATGATGATGTCCGGGTCCTGGCGCATCAGCGTGCGCACCCCAGCGGCGAAATCGAGGCCGATGCTGTGATGAACTTGGGTCTGGTTGAAAGCTTCCTCGACCATCTCAATCGGGTCTTCGATGGTGCTGATATTGACTTCATCGGTCGCCAGCTGGCGCAGAGAAGAATAAAGGGTTGTGGTTTTACCGGAGCCCGTCGGCCCGGTCACCAGCAAAATGCCGTGGGGGTTCTGCACCATGGATTGCCAGCGCTGGTAGTCGTCACCAACCAACCCGAGGTCCTCGAATGAACGCAGCAGCACGTCGGGATCGAAAATCCGCATCACCAGTTTTTCGCCGAACGCAGTCGGCAAAGTGGACAGCCGCAATTCCGCTTCGGATCCGTTGGGGCGCTTGGTTTTGATTCGCCCATCCTGTGGTTTGCGTTTTTCAGCGACGTTCATACGACCGAGAATTTTGATACGGCTGACAATGGCCGTGGCAACACTGGCGGGAAATTCATAAATCGGATGCAACACACCGTCAATGCGAAAGCGCATGCGTGCCATGGTGCGTCGCGGCTCAATGTGGATGTCACTGGCCCGCTGATCGAAGGCGTATTGCAACAACCAGTCGACAATATTGACGATATGCTGGTCGTTGGCCTCGGGATCCTTGAGACTACCGAGCTCGAGCAGTTGTTCGAAATTGGCCACACCCGAGGGGCGCGCGCCGCCATCCTGCGCACCGGAGACTGACCGGGCCAGGGAATAGAACTCCACTCGGTAGCGTTCGATATCGCTGGGCGATGCGAGCACCCGACGTACCCGGCGCCGGGCAACCTGCTCCAGCTGCTCCATCCAGCCGGTCAAGTATGGCTGGGTTACGGCGACCACCACTTCGTCGGCACTGACCTTCACGCACAGCAAACCGTGCCGCTTGGCGAAGGCGTAGGACATGATGTCGGCTACTTCAGCCACCTGAATACGCATGGGGTCGATGTGGAATACCGGCAGGCCCGAACGATCCGCCAGCCAGTCAAGCAGGCTCAGCTCATCCAGCACCTTGCCCGGCCGCGCCAGGTCTTCCAGCCGCTGACTGCCGATATAGCTGAGAGGGTGCATTGCGGTTTGTTCACGGGTGCGATTGGCTCCCAGCAACCGGTTGGCACTTTCAGACGATATGCGTTTGTCTTCGGTCAGCTGCATCAGCAAACCGCGCAAGTCCAAATTGGTTTCCGCTACTCCGGGGCTCTTCATTGGCGTCTCGTTGGCTTTATAGTCATCATTCCTGCGCATCAACCGATTGTAGCCCTAAACCCATACAAGACAAACCGACCCATTTCAAATAAGCTAAACGAAACACTGCCAGTGCAGACTCATTTTGGCGGTGACTGTGCGATTCTTCTTTCTAACCCTTCTGGCCGAACAGGCAGGTGAGAGTGTAATGAAAGCGCTACCCGATTTTACTGAGCAGCTGCGTCAGCTCGTTGCCATCCCCTCGGTCAGCTGTACCACGCCGGCATTCGACATGGGCAACCGCCCCGTGGTCGAGCTGTTGGCAGGCTGGCTTGCAGACATCGGTTTTGCCACCGAAATAATGGATGTACCGGGTTACAGCAACAAGGCCAACCTGATAGCCACGCTCGGCAGTGGACCGGGCGGCCTGGTGTTGGCCGGACATACGGATACCGTGCCCTGTAACCCCGAACTCTGGGAACAGGACCCTTATCAGCTGAGCGAAAAAAATGATCGCTTTTACGGGCTGGGCGCCACGGACATGAAGGGTTTCTTCCCGGTCGCACTGGCCGCTGCCCAGGCATTCACGGCGGCGGAGCTCAAGCAGCCGCTGATCATCGTCGCCACCGCTGACGAGGAATCCTCGATGGATGGTGCCAAGGCGCTGGTAGATGCGGGGCGGCCTCACGGTCGTTATGCGGTGATTGGCGAACCCACAGGTATGCACCCGATTCGCATGCATAAAGGAATGATGATGGAGGCCATTCGGGTGGAGGGGCAATCCGGCCATTCGTCAGATCCGGCGCTGGGCAACAATGCCCTGGAAGCCATGCATCTGGTGATGAGTGATCTTCTCCAGTTTCGCGCTGAGCTGCAGCAGCGCTACACCAACCCCGGCTTCACCATCGCCGTTCCCACCATGAACCTGGGCTGCATCCACGGCGGCGACAACCCCAATCGCATCTGTGGCCAGTGTGAGCTGCATCTGGATTTTCGTCCGCTGCCGGGGATGGACCTGAACGATATACGCAGTGCCCTGCGCCGCCGTCTGGCACCCTTGGCAGAAGCGACGGGCACCGACATTGTTCTGTCCCAGCTTTTTCCTGGCGTGCCCCCGTTCGAGCAGACGGCGAATTCGCAACTGATCCATGCGGTGGAAAAGCTGACCGGCCACACCGCCGGCAGCGTCGCCTTCGCCACTGAAGCACCTTTCATGCAGGCCCTGGGAATGGAAACCGTGGTGATGGGGCCCGGCAGTATCGACCAGGCCCACCAGCCGAATGAATATATAGAACAGAGCCAAATCGCACCGGCCATTGATGTGCTCAAGCACTTGATAAAGACGTTGTGCGTTAACACAAATGACTTTGATAAATCGTAATTAAGCGAGACAAGAGCAGTGACAGAAAACGCAGACTACATCAAATGGTTCAGGCATTCCGCGCCCTATATCAATGCTCACCGCAAAAAGACCTTCGTGATCATGCTGCCGGGGGATTGCATCGACAATGACAATTTCGGCAACATCATCAATGATATCGGCATACTAAATAGCCTGGGCGTGCGTATAGCGGTAGTGCATGGAGCACGCTCTGAAATCGCGGCGCAACTTGCCGCTCATGGCATTGACTCCAGCTTTCACAATGGTCTTAGAGTCACGGCCAAGGAAGATATGCCCCACGTTCTTCAAGCGGTGGGCACCACCCGCCTGCAATTGGAAGCGAGCTTTTCTGCCGGGCTGCCTCATTCACCTCTGTATGGTGCACGCATCCGCGTACGCAGCGGCAACTTTGTTACAGCCATGCCCCAAGGTGTGATTGACGGTGTGGACTTTCAACATACGGGTAAGGTGCGCAGCGTCGACAAACAATCCCTGGCCGGCGCCATCGAAGACGGGGCAATAGCTCTGGTATCTCCGCTGGGCTATTCCGCCACCGGAGAGATATTCAATCTGTCATTTGCCGATGTCGCGATCAACATCGCCACAGCACTACAGGCGGACAAATTGATTGCCTACAATGACGACGGCCCGATCTACGACAATGATAATAATGTCTACCGCGAAATGACGTTACTGAAGTGCGAGAAATTCCTGGTAGAGCAGCCCGAACAAAACCGCTCCAACACCTACTTTGCTCTGCGTGCCTGCCACAAGGCCTGCGACAGCGGTGTGCCTCGCGCTCACGTTATTTCCGCCACCGAGGACGGGGCTCTATTGCGTGAGCTATTCACTCGCGACGGCAGCGGCACCATGGTGTATCGCGACAGCTATGAGACGGTCCGCCGCGCAAACATTGAAGACGTTGGGGGGATTCTGGGCTTGATTGAGCCGCTGGAGCGAGAAGGTATCCTGGTAAAGCGCTCCCGTGAACTACTTGAAAATGAAGTCAATTACTTTACGGTGATGGAAAAGGATAACGTCATCATTGGCTGTGCTGCTCTCTATCCCTTTGAGGAAGCCGAAGCCGGTGAGCTGGCCTGCGTCGCGGTGCACAAGGATTATCAGCGGGGTGGTCGCGCAGCAAAGTTGCTACATCACGTGGAGCGCCAGGCGCAACGACTCGGGCTTAAGCAGCTTTATGTGCTCACCACCCAGACAGCCCATTGGTTTTTGGAGCAGGGCTTTGTGGAGTGCCACCTGGACGACCTTCCCGCCAAGCGGCAGGAACTGTACAACTTTGAACGCCGCTCCAAAGTTTTTGGCAAGTCCATCAAGAAATAAGAAATCCGGTACGGTTCACCTGGCCCGCTCACACAAGCGAACGCGCACCATACGTATACGGCTTACGACTCCAGGAATAATGTTTGAGGCATAAAAAAGGGGCCTACGCCCCTTTTTTTTTGCACTAGCTATTGCCTACCAGCTCAAGCATTTTCTGCAGCTTTCGCTTTAGCCTTGCGCTTTTCTTCCAAACGCTTTTGCGACTCAACAGATTCACGCAGTCTTTCAACACGTTCCTTTTCAGCACGCACGTGACCCAGCCATTGTTCAGCAATTTCTTTAACACCGCCTTCCTTGATTTTCGCTGCTTCCTGGAATGACTTGATTGATGCGTCGTATTCTTCCAGATTGAAGTGTGCCATAGCCTTGGTTAAGTGAAGGTTGCCGGGCCGGCGCACGTCACCCAATTTGAGAGCTGAATTGGCAGCATCAACAGATTTTTGGTTTTCTTCGGCATCCAGATAGATTGCCGCCAGCTGCGAGTAGAGATCACCGTCATCAGACTTGGCGGCGGCCTTGGCCATCACTGGAATTGATTCCTGCACGCTCTGCGCCATGCGCAGAGCATTTGCCAATATCTCCAGGTTTTTCGATGTGTCATCGATCAAGCCACTATCAATACCTTTCTTCAGTATTTTCGCCGCTTTATAGGGTACCTGTTCGCCCAACAAAAGAAGCGCCAGATTCTTTACGTCGGTCTCGCTTTCCAACTGATCCGACACATAAAGCGCATCGAGAACATATAGCTGATCGCCTTCACGACCCACTGCCCCATACAGCTGGGAAAGTTGACGCCAATATTGCACCTTGGGGTAGTGAACAACCATTTTTTCCAAAATGGCGATGCCGGTCTTGTAATCTTCCTTATCCAGATAAAGTGCACGCTGCAGGTTGTACCAACCCTCCGCAGGCACATCACCCTTGGCTTCTTCCATGGAGACGCCTTTATTCACGTCTGTCAGCGCATTTGCGTTATTGCCCAATTGATAATAAATCTGAGCGCGCATGACGTAAGACTGGGCACTGACGTTGTCTGCCACATCCATCCATTTATTCAACCATTCAAGAGCTTCCTGATAGTTGTCCTCGGCATAGTTCAACTGGGCAATTTTGTACATGGTTCCCAGTTCCAACCCAAGCGGGATCTCCGGAGACTGAGCCAACAGGTTCTCATAGGCATCAATCGCCTTTTGAGGCTGCTCCAGCGCGTAGTACAACCAACCATAATAGTTGTACATGGTGGCGAGTTCGTACTTGTTGCATTTTTCGCAGTCGTCACGAATCTCGTTCAGCTCCTTGAGAGCTTCCGGAAGATTGGGCTCAACACCTTCCTCTTCTGGATTACCGAGCTCTTGAACCTTACCGAACTTCTTGAACATTGCCTCGCTCATGGCTGGCGTAATGCGGGTTTCTTCCTTTTCCCCTTCAGCATTTTGCGCAAAAGCCGAACCGAACACCGGCGAATGGCCAACTAATGCAGCGGCTGAATTAAGAGCCGTGGGCACAGCAATGGTTGCAGCTGTGAACACAACACTCGCAGAGAGCGCTTTAACTGCTGTTTTCAAATTCATAGCTTTCACCATTATTTCTACTGCTCTAGCGTGTAGGTGAACCTATTGCGAACGCCGGGAACATCCACTGGTTCGCCGTCTATCACGCGAGGCTTGTATTTAAACTTCAGCGCGGCTTGAATCGACGCACGGTCAAAAATGCCTTCGGGTTGAGCGTCCACCACCACAGGATCTCTCACTGCTCCGTTCTTGGTTACAGTGTACTGGACCGTGCAATACCCCTCGATACCGCGAGAAAGCGCTCGACGTGGGTATTGTGGTGCAACCTTCACAATCGGCAAAAACTCACCATCCGAGGAAAAGCCACCAATTCCGCCAATCTGCACATTGCTATCCATATTCATAGCAATGCTCACCGAGCTATCAGACAGATCTACTGGTTCGTATTCGGGCTCAGGCAGTTCAGGTGGTGGTTCTTCCGGCTCGTCCGGCTTGTCCGGTTTAGAGGTGTCGTACTGTGTTTCGATCTGCCGTTCCGGCATGACAATGTCGGGGATTTTGATCTCCACGACATCGTCCGGCGCTTTGAGATTGGCTGAGATCAAAAAATGCATCAGCAGCAACAATCCCAAGGTCACACCAAGAGCAGGCAGTAAGGCCGTGATAAATCTTGCTAAGTTCATAGGACGTCTACTTCTTCTCAGCAGAGACAGCGATGTCGAGCACACCCGCCTCGCGAGCGGCCTGAGTGACTTCTGTCAAGGTTTTAATATTTGCCTTGTTATCCGCTTGAATAACAACCGTGCTGTTAGGACTTTCAGCGAACAACCGCTCGATCTGCGTCTTGACGGCGCGAGGATCGACTTCGTTTTTGTCGATCCAGATTTCATTGGAATCGGTAACAGCAATCAGGATATTGGCGCGGGGTTTGGGGTCTGCCGTGACGGCGTCCGGACGAACAACTTCAACGCCCGGCTCCTTGATAAAGGTTGCCGTCACAATGAAGAAGATCAACATGATAAAAACCACATCGAGCATTGGAGTCAAATCAATGGCTCCAGTCTCTTCTTCAGCCCTTGTACTATTTCTACTCATGGGTTCTCTCTTAACATCAGACTAGAAGGTATAAAGGGTACCTTAGTGGTCCATCGTCAGATGGTCTTCGAGCAGTTGGGTCTCACGTTCTGCAATGCCGTTAAGCAGGGTAGAACCAAATACACCGGACAGCGCCGCCACCATTCCCGCCATTGTCGGGATAGTGGCTTGAGATACGCCAGCCGCCATAGATTTAGCATCACCACCACCGGTTACGGCCAACACGTTAAACACCTGAATCATACCGGTTACGGTGCCCAGCAATCCCAACAACGGGCAGAGGGCAACCATGGTACCGATCAGATCAAGATTCTGATGAATCTTTTCCGATACAGTGGAAATCAGGGACAAACGCACTTGCCGGGCATTCCAGGATTTGCGCTCCGGGCGCGCCTCCCAATGCCCCAGCGCACTGTTGACCGAGCTGGACAGTGCGCTGCGAAAGAACCAAAGTCGCTCGAAGATAAACGTCCACATGACGAACGTCAGGACGGCGAGGGCAATTAGTACCGGACCGCCTGACGCCACGAAGGCGTTAATGGCTGCTAGGGCTTCCATCAATGCCACCATGTCAAATCTCCTCTACTTCTCTGATTTTTCAGCGATGATGCCAGCGCTACGCTCATCCAGTATATGGATAATGTGCTTGGCCTTACCGCTCAACCAGGTGTGCAGAAGCACAGTGGGAATAGCGACTACCAGACCGAGTACTGTAGTTACCAGCGCACTGGAAATACCGCCTGCCATCGCTTTCGGATCACCAGCACCGAACACAGTGATTGCCTGGAAGGTCTGAATCATACCAACCACCGTACCCAGCAGACCCAACAGCGGCGCTACCATGGAGATGATCTTCATGAATGTCAGGCCGGTCTCGATGGGCGGACGCTCTTTAAGCACCGCTTCTTCCAGCTTCAATTCGAGAGATTCGGTGTCAATTCCGGGGTTGTCTTCGGCAACCTTCAACACACGACCCAGCGGGTTGTTGGTGTTGGCGCGATCAGACTTGATCTGCGAATTAACTTTGCTGGTGATGCCGGACAGGGCAACAAAACGCCACAGCGCCATCAACAACGCCAGACCACCGACCGCAGTGATAATGTAGCCAACGATGCCGCCCTGGTGCCAACGTTCAACCAGTGAAGGGCTGTTGATCAAGGCTGACAACAAGCTGCCGCCGGAAGGACCAGTGGGGTCGATACCAACTTGTGTAAAGCCGGATTCAGCTGCCTGCAGAGCTTCTGCAGAATCCTGGACGCTACCGGCTGGCTGACGAGTCAGTTCAGCAATGGTGCCGCTCTTCGGATCATAAGTCAGATATTTGCCATCGGAAACCAAGTTGTAGTTACCAATGCGCACAACTTCACGCTGTTGCTTTTCACCACCGGGGCTGACCACTGTGGAATCAAATGACACCACTCGACCACTTTCGATAGTTTCACGCTGAATTTCGAACCACAGGCGCTCAATTTCTTCGATAGTTGGCAGACGGGTTTCACTGTTCATCTTCTCGATCAGCTCGTCGAGGAAGTCAGTACGGCCGGCGTATTGGGCAGAAACAATGGAAGTGTCCAGTGCCGCACGCAAATCACCCGCAGTAGAAGTCAGGTGACCAAACAGCTCTTTCAAAGAACCCAGGCGCTCGTCCAGTTGCTCACGCTTCTGTTGTACCAGAAGCTCCTGCTCTTCAAACTTCGCATCCAGACGCGCGGCACGAGCCTCTTCGTTAGCCAGAGTCTGCTCGGCTTGACGCAGCAATTCAGCCTGGTTGGCTTTCTGACGACGGAATTCAGCTTCGCGCTGTTGATATTCTTTGGTCTCTGCAACTTTGCTCTGCTTGACCATGTTCAAAAGTTGGTCCAGTGACGCGGCCTGTTCACCCTGCGCGTGCACACCGGCACCGGCAAATGCAAAAACGCCTGCGGCAGCTACGGCCAACAACTGTTTCTTAAATGTCATTTTCATTGTGCTGCCTCCGGAGCCGAAATAGGTAACTGCATAATGTCGGTTGCGGCTTGTTTCTTGGCAATACGAATACCTTTCAAAATAGCAGAACGGTAGCTACCGTCTTCCAGAGGTACCCAACCACCTTGTTCTTTATCCCAGGCACCGGACAGTTTGGTATCTGTGGTCTGGTACATCAAAGCAATGCGGCCGACGGCCAGAATGTTGACCTGACGCTCTGCGCCGTCAACTGTAAGTGTGTCCTGGTATGTTTCCAGCTTGCGGCCGTACTCGGCTTCGATGTTGTAGGCTTCCAGAACCTGGCGAAACTTTTCCGCGACGGTGATATCGGCGCGATCCATTTTGCTGCGCAGATCTGCAACACGCTTGCGACGCTCTTCCAGGCGGAAGGGCATGTCGAGCTCTACAAACTGCTCGAGACCTTCGAGCATACGCAGGATCAGCGGCTGGATTTGACGCTCGATCACCGTAACCTGGTCGATAGAGGCTTCAAGATCGGCAATAACGTCCAGCTGGTTCTGGATTTGCTTTTCCAGCTGAGTGTTATATACACGCAGACCTTCGATCTGCTTGTTGACCTGTTTGAACTGCGACAGCAACGCCGTAGTTTCTTCCTGAAGCTTGTCCACACGCTTCTGAGACTGCTGCCCCACGGCCACCTTGGATTGCCCCACCTGTAAGATGGCATCCAATCTTGGATCTGCTGCCTGTGCAGCGCCCGCCATGAGCGCGCCAGCAGAAATAACTGTGGACAGAGCCACAGCCTTGAATCGCTGCTTCTTCATATATCCCCCAACTCGGGTGCTTGCGTTTAAAAGTTGCGACTGAACCAGACAGCCGAGGCTCGATTCAGAGTGTGTAAAATCTAGAGACTTGGCAATCGCTAAGAGTGCGTCATTTTAATAACACCGTCTCAAAACATTCAATTTTTTGTGAAAACCCATCTGCCAGAGCCACCCTGGCATCACCTTTGGTAACACTTTACTGAAATACAGTCGAGGCAAGGTAACACTTAGGTAACACCAGACTATAATTTGAACAAATTGGTCAACCAGTTTTCCGGCTAAGTTGCCGTATTCGTTATAACGAATATCTCAACTTTGAGAACCGGAGCAACGATCCAGAACTAAAAATGAATAGTCATAGGGATTATTCTGGTCCGAACCGTGGTCGGTTCGCTCTACTTCCCGCCAAGCGTTGCGATCAAAAGTGGGAAAGAACGCATCCCCGGGAATGTTCGCATGCACCTGCGTTAAATACAGGCGATCAACTTGGTGCCACATTTGGCGGAAAAGTTCCTCTCCGCCAATTACAAATATTTCTGCGCCATCACCACCGTCGACACAGGCCTCTCCCGCCTGCAGAGCATCTTCGATGCTTGACGCTGCCTGCACGCCAGCCGCTTGCCAGTGTGGTTGACGTGTCACCACAATGTTATTGCGACCGGGAAGCGGGCGCCCGATAGACTCATAGGTTTTACGGCCCATGATGATCGGGTGCCCCATGGTAATGCGCTTGAAGTATTTCAGGTCTTCGGGCAGGTGCCAGGGCAGCTGATTGTTAACGCCGATGACGCCGTTCTCGGACATGGCAACAATAAAGGATAGTTTCGTCATTGATTCTGTTGCTGGTTCCATTGTTATTCCATTGTTAATAGCCTCAAACCGCAATCGGCGCCGCTATGTGCGGGTGAGCCTGATAGCCACGCAGTTCAAAGTCTTCAAAGCGAAAGGAGAAGATATCCTGCACCTCTGGGTTGATTTTCATCACCGGCAGCGGATAGGGCTCCCGGGACAACTGCACATCAACCTGGTCAAGATGATTCGAGTAGAGGTGAGCATCGCCAAAGGTATGAACAAAATCGCCGGGTTTGAGCCCGGTTACCTGAGCCATCATCATGGTCAACAGCGCATAGGAGGCAATATTGAACGGCACGCCCAGGAAAATGTCCGCACTGCGCTGATACAACTGACAGGACAATCGGCCCTCCGCGACGTAGAACTGAAACAATGTGTGGCACGGCGGCAGCGCCATTTTGCCGTTGCGGACATTATCCTGAGGCGAGATGCCTTCATCGGGCAGCAATGCAGGGTTCCATGCGGAAAGAATCAACCGGCGCGAATCGGGTTTGTTCTTGATCTGTCGCACCAGATCGGCAACCTGGTCAATGACGCCGCCGTCGGCGGTTGGCCAGGAGCGCCATTGCGCACCATAGACCGGCCCCAGATCTCCATCTTCAGTGGCCCATTCATTCCAGATGCGCACGCCGTTTTCCTGCAGGTACGCCACATTGGTATCGCCGCGCAGAAACCACAGCAACTCGTGAATGATGGATTTCACGTGACACTTCTTTGTGGTGACTAACGGGAAGCCATCGTTGAGATTGAAACGCATCTGGTAGCCGAAAACGCTCAGCGTTCCCGTACCGGTTCGATCGTCCTTGCGCACGCCGCTGTCCCGAACGTGTCGCATCATGTCTAAATACTGCTTCATTAATTAACCTTTAACTGACCTTTTATTAGCGGGCCGTCGTCTGCTGTGCGGCTTCGCTCGAGCCGGACTTTGAATAGACCCATACCAGCATGCCTGCACCGAGCAGGATCATCGGGATGCACAACATTTGACCGCGGGTCATCCAGCCAAACAGGTCATAGCCAATGTGTGCATCCGGCGTGCGGACAAACTCGACTGCGAAGCGGAAAATCCCGTAGGCCAACAGGAACAACGCGCTGACGGCAGCTCGCGGGCGAGGCTTGCGCGAAAACCAGAACAGGATAACGAACAGCACCAGACCTTCAAGAAACGCCTGGTACAACTGGGATGGGTGGCGATACAAGCCTTCAGGGTCATTGGGAAACACAATCGCCCAGGGCGCATCGGGATCCGTCGCCCTCCCCCACAGTTCCTGGCCAATGAAGTTACCCAGACGTCCAAACCCCAGCCCCAGAGGCACCAAGGGCGCGATAAAATCCATGATATCGATAAACTTCTGGCCGATGCGCCGGGCATAAAGAATCATGGCGATGATCACTCCCAGAAGACCGCCGTGGAAGGACATACCGCCCTCCCAGACGCGAAAAAGCATCAAGGGGTCATTGAGCAGCTCGCCAAAATTATAGAAAAACACATAACCAATACGGCCGCCGAGCACCACTCCCATCGCGCCCCAGAAAACGAGATCTTCTACCTGCCCTGGACGCACCGGTGCGTGCGGCTGCTTGGCACGAGCCAAAGCCAGCGCCCAAGCCGCAGCAAATGCGCAAAGGTACATAATACCGTACCAATGAACGTCGAGAGGCCCCAGGGAAAACGCGACGGGGTCAATATCGGGGTAAGTAATCATGCATTCCTCAGATAGCTATTGGGCCGCAACCCGCCACACAGCCGGTTCGCGAAAACTCTGGATGAAAGCTCCACGCAAAGGTTGTCACCGCCGCACTCGCCAGCGGGAATGGTACATTAATTTGAGTAAGCCGGTTGCCCTATGAGCACCCAGTCAGTGGTGCAGAATGCGCGGTTTGATCAAACGCGCCAGCCCCGCCTGTTCAAAAGCGGTTTCCAGGCACCGATTGATCGCCGCCGCGTCCGGCAGCACCATCACTTCGGCCAGCAGCTCCTCCGCTTGCTGGAGGGTGATACTGCGAATCACGGATTTTACCTTCAGCAGGTTGGTGGCATTCATGGAAAGCACATCGTATCCCATGGCGATCAACAGCATGGCCGCATTGGGATCGCCAGCCAGCTCGCCACATATACCGACCGACACGCCCTCGGCATGGCCATCGACAACCACCTGCTGAAGCGCCCGCAGGACCGCCGGGTGCAGGGAGTGATACAAATCTGCGACGCGCGCATTGTTGCGATCGACCGCCAGAATATACTGGGTAAGGTCGTTGCTGCCGACCGACAGAAAATCCACCCGCGCTGCCAGTTCCCGCGCCTGATAAACGGCGGCAGGCACCTCGACCATGACACCGATAGGCGGCATGCTCAGCTTGAAACCCTCTTCCAGCAGCTCGTTATAGGCCCGATAGATCAGAATCTGTGCGACCTCCAGTTCCGGAATACTGGACACCATGGGCAGCATGATGCGCAGGTTATCCAGACCCTCGCTCGCTTTCAGCATGGCCCGCACCTGCACCAGAAATATTTCCGGGTGGTCCAGTGTCACGCGAATACCGCGCCAGCCGAGGAACGGATTGTCCTCCGCAATCGGGAAATATGGCAGTGATTTGTCGCCGCCGATGTCGAGGGTCCGCATGGTCACCGTGTGCGGCGCAAAAGCCTCCAACTGTTCCCGATAAGTGATGCGCTGTTCTTCTTCACTGGGGAAGCGATCCCGCATCATGAATGGCACTTCCGTGCGATACAG
Source organism: uncultured Cellvibrionaceae bacterium (assembly GCA_964419935.1). Classification (GTDB taxonomy): domain Bacteria; phylum Pseudomonadota; class Gammaproteobacteria; order Pseudomonadales; family Cellvibrionaceae; genus CAYQQJ01. Next base: position 54,329 of record CAYQQJ010000012.1, on the reverse strand, counting down.
GCCGACACCTTCCGCACCGCGTTCCAGGCTGAGCATGGCATCGATCATCAAGCCTGTGTTAACCCACAGAGCGACGCGGTGTTTGTCGAGAGTTTCACAGGGAAGGTCCTTGGTGCTTTCCAGCCCCTCCACCATTTGCCGATCTTCCTCGGCAATCTCCCGATAACGGCTGCAGAGCTCTTCGGACGGGTCGCTGAATATGGAGCCGTGATATCCGTCGACGATCATTGAGCGGCCGTCGAGCTGGGTAAATGGCAAGTCAACAGCCCCCATCACCGTAGGTATACCCATGGAGCGCGCCAGAATGGCGACGTGGGAGTTACTTGAGCCACGAATGGATACCAGGCCCGCCAGCTTGCCCTGGGGGATTTCACCCAATACCGAGGCGGTCAGCTCTTCGCCGATCAGAATAGTGTTGTCGGGAAAAATCCGCTCGGTGTGGGCAGACTGCTGCAGATAGGCCAGCACCCGGCTGCCCAAATCGCGCACATCCGATGCCCGTTCGCGCAGGTAGGAGTCGTGCATGCTGGAGAAATTTTTGATGTGCTCCCTGATCACCTCGCTCCAGGCGTATGACGCGGCCAATCCCTGGTTGATGCGCTCGGTCACCTCCCGGCCAAGGCCGGCATCATTGAGCATGCCCAGGTAGGCGTCAAACAGCGCTTGCTCCTCTTTGGCCAGGCGAGTTTCCAACTCCATACCCAGCTGCTTGACGTCTTCGCGCACGGCGGAAAGACAGCGCTGAAAAAACAGCAGCTCTTCCTCCACATCGTCACACACCTGATAAGGAACCGCGTTGAGATCGGCCAGTGGAGAAACTATCCGTGCGACGCCGATGGCGACGCCGGGTGCACCGCCCACGCCGGTAAACTTTGCCTGTTTTGGCGCGCGTCCCTCCACCGGGAAGAGCACACCTGTAGCCTCCGCGTGCGCAATAACCCCGGCCAACTGGGCGGACATGGTTACCAGGAACGCTTCCTCACCCTCATCAAACCGCCGCCGTTCGCCCTGCTGAACGATGAGAACGCCCAACACCTTGCGCTGGTGGATGATAGGCACCCCCAGAAATGAGCTGAAGCGCTCTTCGCCGGTTTCAGGAAAGTACTGGAATTTCGGATGAGATTCAGCCCGATCCAGGTTAATCGGCTCCTCCCGCGCTGCCACCAGGCCCACCAGACCTTCGTTGAGTTCCAGTCGCACCTGGCCTACTGCTGCGGTATTCAGACCATCAGTGGCCATCAGCACATAGGCGTCTGCGCCATCGCGAAGGTAAATGGAACACACCTCGGTCACCATGGCAGCCTTCACACGGGTCACAATGATCTTTAGGGCACTGTTGAGATCGCGGGCGGCGTTGACCTCCTGCACAATGCTGCGCAGCGAGTTCAGCATGTAACTGCCCCCCCGGTTGAGCGCCGGGCTGACTCTGCCGCAAGTTCCAGGCGCGAGTGCGGGAAGGAAAGTTCCTTGAGCGCGCGCCGGTAGACTTCACGCTTGAAGGTAACTACCTTGGTCAAGGGGTACCAAAACCCGACCCACCGCCACGCATCGAACTCCACCGGGCCACCGTTATCAAGGCAAATTCGATCGTCGCTGCCAACCATTTGCAGCAGAAACCATTTCTGCTTTTGGCCGATACAAACCGGCTCCTTCTGGCGCACCAGGCGGCGCGGCAGGCGATAGCGCAGCCATCCGCGAGTGACGGCTAGAACCTTCACGTCTTCCGGCATAAGGCCCACTTCTTCGTGTAATTCACGGAACAAGGCCGCTTCGGGATCCTCGTGCTGCTTAATTCCGCCCTGAGGAAACTGCCATGCGTCCTGGCCACCGACGCGACGAGCCCATAGCACCCGGCCCTCGGCATTGGTCAGTACAATCCCCACATTGGGGCGAAACCCGTCGTTATCTATCACTCGAGCCTCTCCATGAACTTGTTATAATGATGGCCGGGCCAGTAAAGCGGCGGTCCGCGGTTGCAGGCACCGACTCCTGGCACTGCGACGCCGAATGATCGGCAGATGCCATGTCTGTGTTTTTTTGCGAGTGGATCATTGTTTCACAATTTACCGGGGCGCAGCAATTTCCCGTAGACCAATCTCTGCGGAGCCTCCATCTACGCCAGCGGCCATGATTCGGATACACTGCTGCGTCCATTCACCCACTTATCCTGCACCCGGAGTCATTCTTGAGCCTCGCCATATTTGATCTGGACAACACTCTCATCGCCGGCGACAGCGACCATTGCTGGGGCGAATTTCTGGTCGAACAGCAACTGGTGGACCAGGATGAGTTCCGACAAACCAATGACCGCTTTTACCAGGACTACCAGAGCGGCGACCTGGATATCCATGCCTATCTGGCATTTGCTCTCGCGCCCTTGAAGCGCTTTACAATGACAGAATTGGCCGATTTGCACCAAACATTTATGCAGGAAAAAATCCAGCCGCTCTACCTACCGAAAGCGGCCGAGCTGATTGACCGGCACCGACGGGCCGGCGATACGCTGTTGATCATCACGGCCACCAACAGCTTCATCACACGCCCGATTGCGGACTGGCTGGGCATCGACAACTTGCTTGCCTGCGATGCCGAAATCGTCGATGGCCGCTACAGCGGCAGAACCATCAATACGCCCTGCTTCCAGCACGGCAAAGTTGTGCGCTTGCAGGAATGGCTCGCCGACTCGAATACCGACCTGACCAACAGCTACTTTTACAGTGACTCAGCCAATGACATTCCACTGTTGAATACGGTAACCCACCCCACTGCGGTCGACCCCTGCCCACGCCTGCGCCAGCACGCCGAGCAGCAGGGTTGGCCAATTATCAGCTTGCGGGATTAACTTCTGATGACAGAGCGCGTGAAAGGACAGTCTCACCGGCATCGCACCGTTTCGCTGCGACTCATCGTTGTACTGGTTGCCACCGCCTTGCTTGTCGCCGCCTGCGACAACCGCGGTAAACCGCCTGCCGAAAATTCAGCAGCGCCGGTGCCGACACAGCTAAACGAGGAACAGCGTGAACAACTGACGAAGGCCACACAAGAAGCCTGGCAACTGGCAGAAGCCCCCCTTGAGCAGGCGCACCTTCAAGCGCGAAAGCTGCATCAACAGGTGGCGAACTTTCTGGAACAGCCTTCGGCGGATACTCTGGAACAGGCCCAGAATCAGTGGCGGGGAACTGCTTTGGCATTCCAGCCTCTGCGCCTTTATCTCACCCTAGCGGAAATAGAGCCCGGCCTCAGCGCTCTGCGCAAGCGGGGGTTCAACATTGCTGCCAAACCGATTCAACCCGGTTACCTGGACAGTATCGGCATTCATGCCTATTCGGGACTGGTGCATGACATCAGCCTGCCAATCACCGCAGAAACCCTGCGCGACCAGCACGGCCTGACCAGCGAAGAGGACGCCAGCCTGGGGCTGTTCGCCCTGGAATTCATGCTGTTCGGTGCCGGTGATGCACCGCGCACTGCAGCTGATTATCTGCAACAGCAACAGATCAGTGAGGCAGCTGCCGAGCGAGGCTTTACCTACATAGCCGCACTTCCGGAAAACCGCCGCCGGCAACTGTTGCGCCTGCAGAGCGAACTGCTGGTTGCAGATCTACAGCAGCTGGAAAAGACCTGGCGAGACGGCACCGAATCTGAACTCTCGCTTTACCAAATCTACGTCACAATTCCACCAGCCCAGCGGCGCGCCCTGTTGCTGCACAGCGCGCAGCTGGAATTGGCTGAAATTCTGGTAGAGCTGGGCGAACAGGTAGCATCCGCCACCGGTGACGAAGGCGCAGAGAAATCTGCCGAAGCAGAATCGGCAGCAGCCCAACTGCCTCCTGCAACGCCGCTGCAGTTCTTCGTTGCCCGGCTCACCCATCTCACCGAAGTCGTTAAAACGCTCCAGGTCGACGAGCAATTGCCACAGCAGTTGCAAACCGCCACAGATTTGCTGGCTGCTGCAGGCTCCGTTAACGAGCCATTAACAGCAGATGAAACGCAGCAGATTCGCGACGCCTTGGTTCAGAGCATCGAGCTGCTGACAACAGAGCATTATTAACCCTCGATTTACTTCACCCGTGTTGGGCTTCGATTCGTTTGTCATCAGGGAAAGGCCTTTTGAAAACGCATAAACACCTCCCTGTGGCTCCCCCGCGGCGTCCCTGCCGCGAGGGTTTCAAAAGACTTTTCCCTGATGACAAACTCTTTTCATGCGCGCAATTAATGCAGTATCTTCGACATGAACACAACCCTGCAATCAAGATTGCGGGGTTATCAGATCACCGGTGACAGACTGAAAAACTGCGCTTTCAGATATTCGGTTTCAGGAATAGCCGGATGTACCGGATGATCGGGGCCCTGGCCGCCGCGCCAAATCAACTGCGCGTTGCGGTCAAGATGGCGGGCTGCGCCGCGTACGATTTCCGTCAAACCTTCGTTGCTTAATGGCATGGAACAGGACGCGGATACCAGCAAGCCGTTCGGGTGAAGCAATCGAATGGCCAGTTCGTTCAGATGGCGGTAAGCGGCTTCGCCGGCGCGCTGGTCTTTGCGCTTTTTGATAAACGCCGGTGGATCCAACACCACAACATCAAACTTAGCCCCCTCAGCAACCAGTTGCTTCAATACCGCAACCGCCTTGCCCTGCACGCTACTGACTTTTTCCGCGACGTTATTCAGCCCTGCATTGCGCTCCAGCCACTGCAACGCCTGCTCGGATGCATCGACGCAAACGACTTCGGCTGCGCCGGCAACTGCTGCCTCTATTCCCCAGCCGCCGGCGTAGGAAAAAATATCCAGCACGCGCTTGCCCGCCACCAGCTGCTGCAGGTAGGCGCGATTGAGACGATGATCATAGAACCAGCCGGTTTTCTGCCCTTCCTGCGCGGGCACCTGGAATGCTGCGCCATTTTCCTCTACTTCCAGCCATTCAGGTACGGAACCGATCATCTCCACCTTGGCTTCGAGATCCTCAAGCGAGCGTGCGCTGTGATCGTTGCGCAAAACCATGCCTTTTGGCGACAGCACTTTCTGCAGGCTTTGCACGATTTCCGCCTGCAGAAGCTCCATCCCCGCAGACGCAATTTGCACGACCAATTGGTCACCGAAGCGATCCACGACCAGCCCTGGCAAAAAATCCGCATCGCCATAAATCAAGCGATAGTATGGCTGCTTGAAACATTGCTCGCGCAACGCGAGTGCTTGCTTGATTCGTCGCACCAACATTGGCCCGTCGAGAGGCGCCTTGCGGCTGACAACACGCCCACAAATCAGACTATTGGGGTTGATCATCGCCACACCCAGCGGCTGGCCGGAGGCCGTCAGGACTTCAACCTGCTGCCCCGCCGTGAATGCCTTGAGCGGGGTCTTGTCTACATTGACTTCATTGGAGTAGACCCACAAGTGGCCTTTCTTGAGACGGCGATCGGCATTTTTGTGAAGTATTAATTGGGGCAGGTTCATAGGTTGTCCTGGGATCAACATGTGCGAAAAAAGAGAACGCTCGAAAGCAAGCAGAGAAATCCGAGGCATTGCGCCTCGGAGTGAAGTTTTTGGAGTTCGCACGGCTCCGCTTCGGAGTAGGGCTTTTCAAGACACGCCGTAAACCCATCCCTGGGGGCTCCTCGCCCGAATCCCGCGGGCCAGGGTCTTGAAAAGCCCCACCCCAAATCGGACCTCACCATGTGCCAAACCCTAAAGCATGCAGCCAATGAACTCGGAAACGTGTTAAAAACGCGAATTATGTCTGGAAATCGCGACAGAGGCGGCCTTGTCTGGTAAAGGCAAGGCCGGTTAATCTTCTTCAACTGCCGCGCGATAGGCTTCGGCATCCATCGCATTTTCCAGCTCGGACACCTCTGACGGCTGCACCCGAAAAAACCATCCATCATCATAAGGCGAGGCATTCACCGTTTCCGGAGCGTCTTCCAGTGCCTCATTAACCGCAATGACTTCACCGGAAATCGGAGAGAAAATGTCGGACGCCGCCTTGACCGATTCCACCACGCCAGCTTCGGTATTGGCTGTGACTTCACTGCCCACTTCCGGCGCTTCGACAAACACCACATCGCCAAGGGCCGCTTGCGCGTGATCAGTAATACCCACCGTAACAGTTCCGTCACTCTCCACCCGCGCCCACTCATGGCTGGACAGATACCGCAGTTCCGCTCGAATCTCGCTCATAATTTTATTCCTTCAATTTTTTATCGACCAATAAACTCGCCGGTGGGAGTGCCCACCCTACACCTAGAATATTTAACCTATTTTGCGCCGCCGCCTTTTCATTCGGTACATCCTTGTACCTCACCCTTCGGGTAGTGTGCATTGCGCTCGTCCATGAGCTCAACCTTTCAGGCAGCTACGCTGTGCCAATCTGATCCTGTCAGATTGGTCGGCTGTGCAAAAATACTATCCTGCATTTTTGTCCCTTTTCCCTTTTCCCTTTTCCCTATCTTGTAGCTTGCAGCTTGAGGCTTGAGGCTTGCGGCTTATCTCTTCTCCCCATTCCTGACAAATACAGGCTTAACAACCTTCACATCCACCGGCTTATTGCGCATCATAACCTGACAATGATCGCCAATATTAACTGGCACTCGCGCCAGCGCGATGGAATAACCCAAGGTGGGCGAGAAGGTACCGCTAGTGATCACACCGCGCGCGTCGCTACCGGGTAATACAACCTCCTGCTCGGCACGCAGCACACCACGGGTTTCCAGCACCAGGCCCACAAGCTTCTGCTCAACGCCTTTGGCGCGTTCGGCCTCCAGTGCAGCGCGCCCGATAAAATCCCGCTCGGCGGGTTCCCAGGCAACAGTCCAGCCCATGTTGGCCACCAGCGGCGAGGTGTCCTCATCCATCTCGTGGCCGTATAAATTCATTCCGGCTTCAAGGCGCAGCGTGTCGCGAGCGCCCAGCCCACAGGGCACCACACCCGCTGCCACTAGCTGCCGCCACAAAGCTTCGGCCTTATTTCCCGGCAGCATGACTTCGTAACCGTCTTCACCGGTGTAGCCCGTGCGACCCACAAACCAACCGGATTGTTCACCAGCCAGTTGTGCGGCGGCAAAGGCCGTTAAATTCTCCAGAATACCGACGTTCTCGGCGTCTACGCATTCATGTAGCCTGGCGCGGGCCAAAGGCCCCTGCACCGCAATCATTGCCAGGTCGTCGCGCTCCTGCAATTCCACATCAAAGTTTTCCGCCACTGCGGACATCCACGCCAGATCTTTTTCCCGTGTCGCACAGTTAACGACCAGACGGTAACCCTCGTTGCGCAGGTAAACGATGAGATCATCAATCACACCGCCTTGCTCGTTCAGCATACCGCTGTACAGAGCCTTGCCTTCCTGCTTCAGTTTGTCGACATCGTTGGCGAGCAGAAACTGCAAAAACGTTTTGGCGTCGCGCCCGGTCAAATCCACCACCGTCATGTGTGAAACATCGAACATACCGGCTGCGCGGCGCACGTGATGATGCTCTTCAATCTGCGAGCCATAGTTCACCGGCATCAACCAGCCGCCAAAATCAACCATCTTGCCGCCCAGATCCTGATGGACCTCGACCAAAACGGTTTTCTGCAGAGAAGCATTTTCTTTGATTTCTTGGGACATAGCTTTGGGCTCTTGGGACATAGCCTGACCAGATGGATAAATTCAAACGGATGAGACTTAAGCAGGCGCGTATTCTAGCGTGCTTGTAGATTAAAGGCGACGGCTGCGACGTACTATCAGGATAACCGGGACAATGCTCACCAACACCAAAGTCAGCGCCGGCAGCGCGGCCCGCTGCCATTCGCCTTCGGAGGTCATTTCGTAAATTCGCACTGCCAGCGTGTCCCAACCGAACGGACGCATCAGCAGTGTTGCCGGCATTTCCTTCATGGTATCCACCAGCACCAACACCAGCGCGGTAAGCAAACCCGGGGTCAGCAACGGCAAATAGACACGACGCAACACCTGGCCATGACCGTGTCCCAGTGTGTGTGCCACTTCCTGATAGGAGGGGCGAATGCTTTGCAGGGTGGATTGCACCGGCCCGAAGCCCACGGAAAAGAACCGGATGATGTAAGCGATGATCAACGCACCGACGCTACCCAGCAGCAATTGCTGAGGATGCCCACCCAGCCAGGTAAACAGCGGGCGCAGCAGTTCCCGGTCAATCGCAGCGAACGCGATCATAATGCCGACTGCCAGCACGGAGCCAGGCAAGGCGTAGCCCAGTGACGCCAAACGCACAGCCGCACCCATGGTTCTTCCACTGCGAAGACGCTGGGCAAACGCCACCAGTATTGCCAGCAGCACAACCAGCGTGGCCGCCGCAAAGCCCAGCAAGAACGTGTGGCGCACCAGCAGCAGGAAGCGCTCGTCGAAATCCAGCAGTTTAGTAGTATAAATCCAGATGACCAGTTGCACCACCGGCACACAAAACGCGACAACAAAAACCAGCAAACAGCAGCCACTGGCAAGCCAGGCACGGGCACCAGTGAGCTGCAGGCGATGGCGGTTGCGCCGGGGGTTGTGGTGCAACTTGCCGCGCCCCCGTGCCTGCTGCTCCGCAAACAGGGCCAGCGCTACGAACAACAGCAGCAGGGATGCCAACTGAGCGGCGGCTTGAAGATTGAAGAATCCGAACCAGGATTTGTAGATGGCGGTGGTAAAGGTATCGAAGTTGAAAATGGCAACGGCGCCGAAATCTGCCAGCGCCTCCATCAGAGCCAGCGCCATTCCGGCAACTATGGCCGGACGCGCCATTGGCAGTGCCACCCGCCAAAAGCTGCCCCAGGAACTCACACCGAGAAGCCGTGAAGCATCCACCAGGCTGCGCCCCTGACTGAGGAAGGCACTGCGCGCAAGCATATAGACGTAAGGGTAAAGAACCGCGGAGAGCACCAGAACCACGCCGAGGGGATGGCGCACATCCGGATACCAGGCGTCGTCGCCGAATAGCTGTCGCCAGAAGGTCAATACAGGCCCGGCATAACCCATGAGACCGACCGCAACAAAAGCTACGACGTAAGTAGGAATCGCCAAGGGCAGCAACAGCGCCCAGTCCAGCCAATGGCGGCCGGGAAATTCACAAACCGCCGTCAGCCACGCGAGACTGACACCGAGCACTGCTACCGACAAGCCGACACCGACCATCAGCACTGCGGTGTTTTTCAGCAGTCGTGGCAAGTCTGTCGCAATCAAGTGCTGCCACACGTCCGTCTGCGCAACGTGCCAGCTGAACAGGATGACGGTAATTGGCAGCAGCACCAGGGCGACCATCAGCCACACTGGCACCTGCCATATAAAACGCATTGAAGCGGGCATTCAGTGACAACCGTTCCAGTAAAATGAAGGCTTACTTGCCACGGCTTGCCCGAACGAGACCTTAGCGATAGCCCGCGCGATCCATAAGTTTAATAGCCTCTTCCTGCAGGCGGCCCGCGGCTTCCACATTCAGATTATCTGCCTTGAAGGTGCCCCAGGATTCAACCTCCGGTGAAAACTCCACATCGGGATGAGCCGGATATTCCTGGTTCAAGCGGGCAAAGTCGTACTGCGCTTCTTCGCTGGCCAGCCACTCCAGCAACTGCTGGGCTTCTTCTGGGTGGGGAGCATATTTGGTGATGCCGGCACCGGAGACGTTGACGTGAACGCCGCGGCCATCCTGGTTTGGCCAGAACAGCGCCAGAGGAATATCTGGCTGCGCAGCGTGCAGGCGACCAAAGTAGTAAGTGTTTACCAGGCCGACATCACACTGGCCAGCAACAATGGCTTCCATAACGGCGGTGTCGTTGGAGTAAGGCTCGGTCGCCAGGTTATCAACCCAGCCGCGCACGATCTGCTCGGTTTGTTCGGTGCCCAGCGTTTTGATCATGGTGCCGACCAGAGACTGGTTGTAGACCTTTTTCGAAGTGCGCAGACACAAGCGCCCTTTCCATTTCGGATCCGCCAGTGCTTCATAGGTTGACAGTTCGTCCGGAGAAACGCGCTCGGTGGAATAAACAATGGTGCGGGCGCGCAGGGAAAGAGCGAACCAGGTATTGTCCGCCGCCTGGAGGTGCGCCGGAATGTTCTCTTCAAGTACGTCGGATTCGATGGAACGCAGCACGCCGCGCTCGGAGGCCTGCCAAAGGTTGCCGGCATCCACGGTAATCAGCAGGTCAGCGGGCGTCGCCTCGGCTTCATTGTCCAGACGCGCGATCAGCGGACCCGCGCCATCGGTGATATAGCGCACGCCGATCCCGGTCTCAGTTGTGAATTTGTCGAACATCGGCTTGATCAAATGCTCTTTACGTTCTGAATACACCGTCACCACGGGTTTTTTGGCAACTTCAGTATCGGCAGGTTCGTCACTACAGCCCGACAACACAGCCCCACCGAGCAACAGACCGACCAACGTAAATGAAGAAAATCGCATAATATTCACACCTCAAAAATTTGGCACAAATGATAACTATTTTCATTTGGTATGGCAATGGTGGGAGCTGCAAGCGACAAGCTGCAAGCGACAAGCGACAAGCTGCAAGCTGCAAGCGACAAGCGACAAGCTGCAAGCGACAAGCCGCAAGCTTCAAGCGAAGGGAAAACGGAAAAGTGATGTGTATTGCAGTAGGGCGAAAAAGCGTCAAGCGCCTTCCGCCGTTCTAGTCAGGCAGGGTGGGCACTGATCGCCACAGCCCGGTTGGCTAGTGGCTTACTGATTTACCGTCCTATGTCCGCTTGTGCTTCGTCGAGCCAGGAATCTGCTTTTCCCTTTTCCCTTCTGCCTTTCACCCATTACCATAAGATAGAATAACCGCTTCATCGGAACCAACAGAACCTACATGCCGGACTTTGCCCAACAACTCCTCTCCTGGTATGACCTGCACGGTCGCAAGAACCTGCCCTGGCAGCAGGGAATTACACCCTACCGGGTGTGGCTTTCGGAAGTGATGCTGCAGCAGACTCAGGTCGAAACAGTTATCCCTTATTTCGAACGCTTCATCGAGCGTTTTCCCACCGTGGAAGCGCTCGCGGGAGCGCCCGTGGACGAAGTGCTGCATCTGTGGACCGGCCTCGGTTACTACGCCCGGGCGCGCAACCTGCACAAATGTGCACAACAGGTTTATCAGTCATTGAACGGAGAGTTTCCGTCTGATGTGGCGAGCCTGGTTGCATTGCCTGGCATCGGCAGATCAACCGCCGGCGCCATTGCCAGCACCGCGTTCGAACAGCGCGCCGCCATTCTCGATGGCAATGTAAAGCGGGTGCTCGCGCGCTACTTCGCCATTGGTGGCTGGCCAGGGAACAACGCCGTCGCCAATGCTCTTTGGAAGCACGCAGAAAAGCTGACGCCGGATAGCCGCAATCGGGATTACACCCAAGCGATCATGGATCTGGGCGCGACGGTTTGCACTCGCAGCCGGCCGGACTGTCCGGCCTGCCCACTGGCGCAGACTTGTATGGCTCACGCCGCGGGCGAAGAAACCCTGCATCCCGGTAAGAAGCCGCGCAAAGTGCTGCCAGTGAAATCGACACAAATGCTGATTTTAACCTCGGCGGATGGCGACGTATTGCTGGAGCAGCGTCCGCCACAAGGCATCTGGGGCGGCTTGTGGAGCTTTCCTGAACTGGGCATGGGCGACGACCCACTGGAACATTGTCGAAGCGCCTTCGGCGAGCCTCGCGACCTGGACCGATTGCCCCAGGTTCGCCATACTTTCAGCCACTACCATCTGGACATACAACCCGTGTGCATAACGCTGAGCCGTGGCATCGCGGGCATCCGCGCCGATGACCGTCGGCTCTGGTACAACCTCCAGAAACCGGTCAACATAGGCCTGGCAGCGCCAGTCAAACGCCTGATTGAGAGCCTGGGCAAACCCGCCCGCTCCAAACCGTCAGCCAAACGAGGTAAATCATGACCCGCACCGTATTTTGTCGCAAATATCAGCAGGACATGGAAGGCCTGGACGCCCCGCCCTTCCCCGGCGCCAAAGGCGAAGATCTCTACAACAACATCTCCAAGCAAGCCTGGCAGGACTGGATGCAGCACCAGACCATGCTGATCAATGAAAAGCATCTGAACATGATGGACATGACCGCCCGCACCTATCTGAAGGAGCAGATGACGAAGTACTTCTCTGGTGAGGACTATGACGCAGCCGAGGGGTACGTGCCGCCGGAGAAGTGATGAGTGAGTATAAACTCGCAAACTCCTCCGCCGGCCATCACCGCGATTTCACCAACTTTCCCGCCACCCTATTGACTCCACAGCGCCGAGCGGGTTTAATACGCGCCTCGCGCCAAACGGCACTATTGATGGCGCGTAAAGCAGCAAGGCCCGGATAGCTCAGTCGGTAGAGCAGGGGATTGAAAATCCCCGTGTCGGTGGTTCGATTCCGCCTCCGGGCACCATATAATTTCGAAGAAGGCTCGCAGCATTGCGGGCCTTTTTTGGTTTTGGGGCACACATGGAATCGAACCTCTCTTTACCTGATGGTTCGACTCGGCACATCCTGTACCTCACCTCTGCAGAGCTGCTGTCGCAGTCAATCGCGGCCATCCTGCCGCGCTTTCCGCCTCCGGGCACGATATATGATTTCGAAGAAGACGCGCAGCGTTGCGGGCCTTTTTTGGTTTTGGGGCACACATGGAATCGAACCTCTCTTTACCTGATGGTTCGATGGACTCGGCACATCCTGTACCTCACCCCTGTGGATGCCAATACCTGTGTTTTTGCCATCCAGAACCCGCCCATCCTATCGAGGTCGCTCTGCCCGATCCCGTCGTTCTATCGCTACAACCTATCATGTTGAAGTGTGGTGGTTCAGACTATGTATTATATTACGTAGGTCGCTGATATACCCGGCTCGCACCCATCGATCCGCCACAGCAAAAGCTAATAACAACGCAAGGGATAGCACCCACACATGTTGATAATACCCATCCAGAACAAACCCGACTGGTCCAAACCGCCCATTATTACTATTGGCTTGATACTGGTTAACCTGTTGGTGTTCCTGATATATCAGGGCAACGATGGGGAAATTGCGGATCAGGCTGCGGCAATTTATGAAGCCCATAAGCTGCTGCCGCTGGAGCGGGATCATTACGTGGATTATCTGCGGGCCGAGAGCCCCGAGGATGCCGTGGCGCTGGAGGCAATGGCTGATCGAGAGCACCAGGGCTATCAGATATTCTGGTCAATTTTTTATGACCGCGGGTTTGATCAGTATCTGGAAAAGCTGTGGGAACAACTTCCGGCGATCAATGAGGAAACCGCGCAGTGGCAAACCGCCCGCAGTGAGTTCGAGCAGGAGCGTAACCGGTTGAGCAGCATCGCCGCCGGACTGACTCCCGCCGAGGCGAAGCCCTGGACCTTCATCACCAGTCTGTTCCTCCACGGTGGCTGGGCGCACCTGGTTGGCAACATGGTCTTCCTTTTTCTGTTTGGCTTTACGCTGGAAAGCGTTTTGCGGCCGCACGCCTATATCGCCATGTACCTTGTCAGCGGAGTTGCGGCCGATGTTTTATTCATTGCACTCAACCCCGAGTCGTGGGGTCCGTTGGTAGGTGCATCCGGCGCGATTTCTGGGCTGATGGGTATGTATCTGTCGCTCTACCGGCTGAGAAAAATTCGCTTCTTTTACACCGTTGTTTTCTATTTTGGTGAATTTCGCGCACCGGCACTTTTCATTCTTCCGCTGTGGTTGGCGAAAGAGCTTTACGGCCACTTCTTTACTGAGTCCAACACCGCTTACTGGGCGCATATTGGCGGGCTTCTGGCAGGAGCGCTACTTATGTTTATTGCCCAGAAAAGTCAGCAGCAGTTCGCGGAAGAAGAGGAACAGAAAACCCAGCGCGACGAAGTCGCCGAGGGCTTGAACAAGGTCCGGCAGGCGATGACGCAGCTGGACTACACTCGAGCTCGCACACTTGCCCGCTGGCTGTGTCAGAAGTTTGCAACGGATCCCCGACCTTGGAGCATTCTATTCGATCTCCACAAAATCCAGCCGACAGAAAAACCATTTCACGAAGCGGTATTCGCCTTGCTCAAGCAGTTCACATCAAGCGACACCGAGTTTTCTGAATGGCAGCCGCATATTGACCAGATCATCAAGGAATATTCCGCCGTGGCCCCGCAGACGCCGGCTTTGACCGGAAATATGTATCTGATGCTGGCTCGAAAATACTGGCTCGCCGGAGCTTGCCGACAAAGTGAGGAGTTTGTTAGAGCCGCACAGGAACGCGGTGGCAATTTGCAGGCGACAATAAAACTTTTGAATCAAATGGCGCATCATTATCGCAAGCACAATCAAAATGCTCATACCAGACGCATTGCCGACTGGCTGGACCGGATCCAGCCAACAACAGGTTCTTCAGCTTCGTGATTATGATCTGCTCAATGGTTTAACCGACGGCTGACGAATGACCGACTGCAGCCTTTCATACTGACTTCTGCTGGGGTGATTCGGATAATGGTTAAGCACAAACTTTATAATAGCCTCGGCCTTGGCATCTTCACCCAGGTATTCGAACAGGATGGTTGCCACCAACAGGTAGGCATCCGGAAGCAGTGGATCCTTGCCATGTGTCTTATGAAAATTCTGAAACAGACGGATCACTGATTTGTGCTGGCCTTGCATTTGCAACAGCTTGGCAACTTCGATGGCCTGGCTGGTGTTCGCCAGGCGAAAACCGGGAATCCGCTTCTGGACATCCAATAAAACCGGCACTGCCCGGCTCAGCATATTGCCCCGCGCCAATATGCCAACCAAATAGTCGCAATGATTCGCCAGGGCTTCGTCATCATTCAACAGCATCAATAATTTGTGATAGTGCAAGTGCAGGTCGATATCGTCCCGCGCCACATCCAGGGCACGGCGAAGACACGCCCGCGCGCGCTCGTACTCACCGTCAATGGTAAGGACTGTGGATTCACCTAAAGCGCGCAATTTTTCAAATTCACGAAAATCCGCGGCCTCATCATCGTCATCCACCGCGGCGTCAAAACCGAGCTCTCTTTGATATTCAAACAGCACGTAGCCGAGCATGGCATAAAGTGAGAAGGTAAAATACACCATCACAAATGCCAATACCGGAAGAACCGCCGGAGCAGGCAAAGCCGCTGCGAACCAGCCAAGAACATACACCGGGCCAGCGGAAATAACTTGTACGCAGAACCACAACAGCAAATAGGGCCAGCCGACTGCAAACATCAGCGCGACCAGTGCGAAAGGATCCAGCGCTCGCCGAACGGACTTTTCAATGGCCAATAACATAATGCTTGCGGGCGTGGCCAAGGTGAGAAACGCCGCAACCACAACGCCGAGAAGCTGACTCACATGGCCAGCAACTCCCACTGCGACACCCATTAAAAAAAGTACCGCGATTTGACGCAGGAACAGATGGTGTTCGTCGCCACTGATCACGGCACTCAGCCGTGGCGGCACCGTATCACCGCTACCGCGCTGCTCGATAATCGCGAAGCTGTATTTCACTACAATGGCTGCGGCCAGTAACAGCAGAAAAACCGTGAAGAGGTTCTGGCCGAATAGAAGACTCAGCCCTACGACAAGGGCAACCACCAGCATACTGTTCAGATGCAGCGGATAGCGGAAGAAGTGTGGCAGCATTTGCCAGAACGGTTTGGCGTCCGTGGCATTACCTAAATGGTCGAGGCCACTATTACAACGAATACATCTCGGACCCTGTCGTCCCCAGTGACGACTGCGCCCCTGGGGAATGGCTTTTTCACCATAGTGGGTGCTGCAGTTCTGGCAGGCCCAGACCGCGGGGGTTTCAGGAAAAAAATGACACTCCAGCTTTGCCATATTTCGCTCCTTGGTCGCCGCAGCCAGTCGAGCGATGCGCGCCATGTTTGTTGTACCTGCCTTCGCAGACTTATTGGCGCAGGATATCACGGCGGGTTTAGCTTCATCCAGGCGTCGGCTCGTGCTTAAATTCAGAACTCGGCTTTTGAATGTACAGCGGATATGGGATAGCCTGTCGGCCCGAATAAAAATTGATAAAGGGCCCTTGCACATGACATCAACCATGAGATCAGCCGCCGTCACTGCACTCGCCGCGCTTTTGCTGGCCGCCTGCAGCAACCCGCGAATACAACCGATGGCAACCGATAGTGCGAACGAAACACCACTGTCGGCGGTGACCATACCGGATTGTGTGCTGGCTGTAGATCCTGGGAAGATTAAAAAGTGTCGGCCCCAGCTGGTTCCCGATAGCCGGGGGATTGAAGGGCAATTACAGATTGATGGTGTTCGGCCTCACCGAAACTGGGCACCCATGGTCGCATTCGAGTTGACGTCGGAAGATGGCGACCAGGTGTTGAGATTTACCTTTCGCATCCAGGAATACCAGCTCGACGCCGCCGGCAAGGCGATTGTTGCCAAAACACCATTCACTGGCGTCGCCGAGCAATGGATCAACAGAGAGCAGGATTGGTCTCTGCCCCTTCAAGCAGAAATTTTGCCTGCTACACCCTATGAATTTCGGGTTGTATGGCATGACGACACCACGGTTACCTTCACCCTGGGAGCACAATCCTGGAAGTCGGCGCCCCTTGATTTTAACGTGGCACAGGCCGCAGTCACTGGCTCGGGCGTAATGGTATCAACGTCGGGTCTGCGCGTACTGAATCGTTAACATGTTCGCTATTAAAAAATCGCGATTTATTTCGATACCAACGTCACGCAGGGAAAGACTATTGGTAAAGGTGTGCGAAGCGCCGGATTTGCAGTTCCCGATGCCAAAATACGCACTTGTGCGAGTAAGTCGCTAGACGCCTATTAAGCGCGGTGCTAGGGTGACATTCCACAAAAAGAACAGCGCTGTCATTTTGCGTGCGCTGTTGTCACTGTGCCAGTACAGGAGGCACCAATGTGGGTAGAGCAAGAATCAAAATAATATTGACAGCAACACCTTAAAACTAAAACAGCAGGAGGTGGTAGCAATGTTAAAGAAAATAATGACACTCACGGGTTTGGTTTGTGGCGGCATGTGCGCCATGAGTACCATGGCGGCGATTGATTGTAGCGGCCTGCCTACCTGGAACAGTGCCACCGCTTATAACGGCGGCACTCAGGTACAACTGAATGGCAACGCATACAACGCCATGTGGTGGAGTCAGGGCATGAACCCCGAATCTCATTCAGGCCCCTGGCAAGAGTGGAAGTATGTGGATTCCTGCGGAGGCAGCTCATCAAGTTCCAGCTCTTCAAGCAGCTCTTCGTCCAGTAGCTCCAGTTCCTCCAGCAGTAGTTCTTCCAGCGGCTTCGGCGCGGTTCCTGTATCAGTAGAGGCTGAAGACTACGTCAATTACTACGACACGACGTCCGGCAATGAAGGTGGCGCGTTCCGCAATGACAATGTTGATATCGAGATCGCGAACGACAGTGGCGGCGGCTACAACGTGGGCTGGATCGTCGCCGGCGAATGGCTGGAATACAGCGTAACCCTCGGCGCGGGCACCTATGACATCAGCACGCGCGTGGCATCTGAAGTCGGCGGTGGGAATTACTCCCTGCTGTTAAATGGCAACTCGATTGCCAGTGGCAATGTCGGCAATACCGGGGGCTGGCAAGCGTGGCAATCCCATGTCATTGGCCAGGTGACCGTGGCGGGGGGAACCTATACTTTGCGCGTGAATGTGGGTGCCGGGGACTTCAACCTGAACCGTATACATTTTGAACCGAGCGGCGGCTCCTCCAGCAGCAGTTCGTCTTCCAGCTCTTCAAGCAGTTCGAGCTCTGGTGGACAGGACTGCGGTACCCAGTGGTATTCCGCCAACCTCACTCACTATGAATCCTACCCGGACCCCGGCAGTGAGGAGTGTGTGAAATACAACGGCTGTCAGTGGGCGGGACAATTCTATGGCTTGAACGGCGTTCAGCCAGAATCCTGGGTGGCGGCCAACAATATTATTGCCGTGCATCTGGATCACTGGAACTGGCTGGGGTTGCGCACTCTGAACCTGCGACAGGGCAGCAATGAAATTACCGGTACCGTTTACGATGCCTGTTCCGACAGTGACTGTAACGGATGTTGCACTCAAAATCTGGGCGGTGACGGTTACCTGATCGACATCGAAAAATACACCATGCAGCGATTCGGTTCCGGCTCCGGCATTGTCGAATTCCAGGTGTGCAATTAACCGCTGACGCGGTCTGTCGCGCTGCTGGCTCCATTCCGGGGTCAGCAGCACATATTGATTTTTCACCTCCCATCCCCCCTCGAAAACCTAAAGCCTCCTACCGCGCCACAAACTCTGCCAGGGAACTCTTCGCATCAGGAATTGACACTGCTGTACATATTCCAGACTTTCCTACCGCACCCTATTTCCACCGGAGACATCTAACTTGATAAAAGCACGCTCATTGATGCATTGGTTGGGCGGCCCCACGGGCAGAACCCTGCTGATACTGTCAGTCATTCTGGGCAGCGTCTGGGGCTTTGTGGAATTGGCTGATGAAGTGACCGAGGGCGACACCCAAGCACTGGATCGCCACCTGTTGCTGGCGTTGCGCAACCCGGCTGACCTGGCAGACCCACTGGGCCCGCACTGGGTGGAGGAATTGGGGCGAGACCTCACTGCTCTCGGCGGTGTGGGCATACTCACGCTGTTCACCCTCAGCATACTGGGCTTTCTGTTGATGCGAAGGAAGTTTCACACCGCGCTGTACCTTGCCCTATCCGTCGGTGGCGGCATTCTTGTGAGCTCGCTGCTTAAAATGCTGTTTTCCCGCCCGCGACCTGACCTGGTGGCCCACGGCGCCTATGTTTACACCACCAGCTTTCCCAGCGGGCACAGCATGATGTCCACCGCAACCTTCTTTACTGTGGCGGCGATACTTGCCAGCCAGGAGAAAAGCCCGCAGCTGCGCGCCTACCTGCTGATACTCGCCACACTCTTGTCCCTGCTGGTCGGCGTCAGCCGGGTTTACCTCGGGGTACACTGGCCCACGGATGTTCTGGCGGGTTGGACCGCGGGAATTGCCTGGGCGCTGTTTTGCTGGATGATTGCGCGGTATCTGCAGCGAAGCCGGGTTATCGAGAGCGCTGACTAGCCACAGCTCACACTGCAGATTCACCGGTTCGCCACTGCGCGGTAATATTCACAGCTGCACGACAGTTAGCAAACTGGTAAACTTCGGCAAATTTTTTCGTCCGAGTCTGCCAGAGGCAGCAACATATTAATATTAGGAGCCTTCGATGGAACCCATTTCGGCCGCATTCATGACCTTCGGCACTGTCCTGCTCGTCATCAGCTGGTTTTATCTGATGATCATTGCATTTCGCGAGGACTTCAGCTGGGGAATCTGCACAGTCCTTCTGCCACCGCTGTCTTACTTGTACAGCTGCTTCGCATGGAACAAAGCGAAAGAAGTGTTGATCATGGCGGTTGGCGGTTTGGCTTTGATTGGCTTCGCCCTCATTTAGCATCGACAATTACGGTATGGGTTCGGCCCTCTTCGGCCGAACCGGGCATTGCAGTTTGACACTGCGCCGCAGACCGCGAGCCAGCGCGAGTTAGTTGCCGCCCACTCCAAAGCTCCTCCGCTCCGCGATATCTCGTCTGTTCACTCAGCCACGGAGCCACCATGTACGCATTCTTCGAGCGCCTGTTACGGCCTTTCCCTGCAGAAGAACCCGGTCAACCTCCAGCCACGCTATTCGCCTTCTGCAGATACTACACCCGCGGTGCCGAGCGCTTTCTTCTGGTCATGGCAGTGCTGTGTGGTATCACCGCCATTCTGGAAGTTTCGCTGTTCCGGTTTCTCGGCCAATTGGTGGACTGGCTTTCTGCCACCACGCCCGAGACGCTAACACTGCAGGCAGACGGCAGCCCCATTCCCCTGGGACTGGTGATAATCATTGGTCTACCCATTGCCGTGTTGCTGCGGTCGCTCGTCGTCCACCAGACCCTGCTCGGCAATTACCCCATGGCCATCCGTTGGCAGGCGCACCGCTATCTGTTGGGCCAGAGTTTCAGTTTTTATCAGGACGAATTTGCCGGGCGCATTGCCACCAAAGTCATGCAAACATCGCTGGCCGTGCGGGAGACTGTACTCAAGCTTCTGGACGTCATGCTCTATGTGCTGGTGTATTTTGGCAGCATGCTGGTGCTGGTTGCGACATTGGACCTGCGGCTGGCCCTGCCCCTGCTGATTTGGCTGATCGCCTATATCGCACTGCTTTACTATTTTTTGCCACGCCTTGAACAGGTGGCGTCCCGCCAAGCCGATGCCCGATCGGAAATGACCGGCCGGATTGTAGATACCTATACCAACATCGCCACAGTCAAACTGTTTTCTCACTCCAGTCGGGAATCCGGTTACGCCCGGGAAAGCATGGACCGCTTCCTGCAGACGGTGTATCCGCAAATGCGGCTGGTGACTGCGCTGAACGTGTCCGTGTGGCTAATCAACGCGCTGCTTATATTTGGCATCGCGGCGCTTTCGGTCTGGCTCTGGAAACTGAACGCCATCACAACCGGTGCCATTGCCGCCGCCATGGCCTTGGTGCTACGGCTTTACGGGATGTCCCAATGGATCATGTGGGAAGTCTCCACCCTGTTTGAAAACATCGGTACGGCGAAGGACGGCATGAATACCCTTTCCAGGGCGCGGGATGTTCAGGACACCGTCGATGCCGCGCCACTTAGCGTCACCCAGGGCGAAATCCGCTTCGATAACGTCGATTTCCGCTACGGTCCAAACACGGTTTTGCAGGAATTTTCACTCACCGTCAAACCCGGCGAACGCATCGGCCTGGTCGGCCGCTCGGGTGCGGGAAAATCGACCCTGGTCAATCTGCTGCTGCGCTTTTACGATATTGAAAACGGCACTATTTGCATTGATGGACAGGATATCTCCCAGGTCACGCAGGAAAGCCTGCGCGCCCACATCGGCATGGTGACTCAGGACACGTCACTGCTGCACCGCTCCGTGCGCGACAACCTGCTCTATGGCAAACCGGATGCCACCGAAGAGGACATGATCCATGCCGCCAAACAGGCCGAGGCCCATGATTTCATTCTTGGGCTGCACGATGCCGAGGGCCGCACCGGCTATGATGCCCATGTTGGTGAGCGCGGCGTGAAGCTCTCGGGTGGACAGCGCCAGCGCATCGCCATCGCCCGGGTGCTGGTCAAGAACGCGCCGCTGTTGATTCTGGATGAAGCGACCTCTGCGCTGGATTCCGAAGTGGAAGCCGTCATTCAGAGCAAGCTCAACGAATTGATGCAGGGTAAAACGGTAATTGCCATTGCCCATCGCCTGTCCACCATTGCGGCACTGGACCGGTTGATCGTCCTCGACGCGGGCCGCATAGTGGAACAGGGTACCCACGCCGAGCTGATAGCCCGGGACGGCATCTATGCACAACTCTGGGCCCACCAGTCCGGCGGTTTTCTGGGCGAGGAGTAAGGGCCAGCAGTGAGCGGGCCGATGTCCCATAGCTGTCTTCCAATAAGAGAGAAACGCTTGTGAAATCATTGGCCATTCTTGATGTAATCGAAAGAGCCGGTAACCGGCTGCCCAACCCGACCATGTTGTTTGTATACATGTGCGGGTTGGTGTTGCTTGTATCTGCCGTAGCCGCGGCTTTCGGGCTCAATGCCGCGCACCCGGTATCCGGCCAAACCCTGGCAGCATTGAACCTGCTCAGCGCCGAGGGTTTACATCGTATTCTTGGTGAAACGGTGAGCAACTTCGTCACCTTCGCACCGGTGGGCACCGTACTGGTCGCCATCATGGGCATTGGTGTTGCCGAGCATTCGGGGCTATTGAGCTGCGTTCTGCGCAGCACCGTCCTCAAAGCGCCGCCACGTATGCTCACCTTTGCCGTGGTGCTTGCAGGCGTACTATCCAGCATCGCCTCGGATGCCGGCTACGTTGTGCTGATTCCGTTGGCTGCCATGATTTTTCAGGGCGTAGAACGCCACCCAATTGCAGGCATTGCCGCGGCGTTTGCCGGCGTATCCGGCGGCTACAGCGCCAACCTGCTGATCAGCCCACTGGACGCGATACTCGCCGGCATCTCAACCGAAGCCGCAGGCCTGGTGCAGCCGGCGTACTCGGTGAATGCCGCCGGCAACTATTACTTCATCATCGTCTCCACTCTGTTGATCAGCGTCGTCGGCACTCTGGTAACGGAAAAGGTTATCTGCCGCCGTCTGCCCAGCGGGAGTGGTACCGCACCCGCCCCGGAGCAGATCAGCCCGGCAGAGAAGCGCGGGCTCGGCGCCGTGGCCGCCTTCAGCATCCTGTTCATCGCTCTGCTCTTGTGGGGTTTGGTTCCGGCCACGGGCTTTTTGCGCAACCCGGTGACTCACTCTGTGTTGGGCTCGCCTTTCATCCAGGGCATAGTCACCGTGATTGCGGTTTATGCCGCAGTGGCGGGTATTATCTTCGGTAAAGTGAGCGGCAACTATCGCCGCAGCTCAGAGTTTGTTGAGGGCATGGAACAGCACATGGGCACCATGGCCGGCTACCTGGTGTTGATGTTTTTCGCGACCCAGTTCGTTAATTACTTTGCCTGGAGCAACCTCGGCAGCATCATTGCGATCAAAGGGGCGGCGGTTCTGACGGCCTGGGACCTGAGTGCTGGCGTGCTGTTGGTGGCTTTCATAGTAATGGCGGCCTGCATTAACGTCTTCATCGGCAGCTCATCGGCAAAGTGGGCGTTAATTGCGCCCGTCTTCGTGCCCATGCTGATGCTGGCGGGTATAACGCCGGAAGCAACCCAAATGGCTTACCGCATTGGTGACAGCTCCACCAACATCATTACCCCGCTGATGCCCTACTTCGGTGTGGTTATTGCGTTTGCGCAGCGTTACGATAAGGAACTCGGCGTGGGCACGCTGATCTCGACCATGCTGCCCTATTCCCTGGCGTTCATCGTATCCTGGTCGCTTTTGCTCCTGGTGTGGATACTGCTGGATTGGCCTTTGGGTCCGGGTGCGGTTATCTTCATGGGCTAAGCACCGACAACAGTCGTCGCCAGTCGACATACAGTTTTTTCAGGAATCACTATGGCCAGCATTGGCAAAATGAACCGCCTTCAGGTGGTCAAACTCGTTGATTTTGGGGTGTATCTGGACGCGGGAGAATTTTCCACCGTACTCCTGCCCAAACGCTATGTACCGGAAGGTTGTGCCACCGGTGACTGGCTCGACGTGTTTATTTACCTCGACTCGGAAGATGAGATTATTGCCACGACCTTGACTCCCAAAGTCATGGTTGGCCAATGTGCCTACCTCAAAGTTAAAGACGTCAACAATACCGGTGCGTTTCTCGACTGGGGGCTACCAAAGGATCTGCTGGTGCCCTATGGCGAGCAGCACAAGCCCATGGAGATGGGTAAATCCTATGTGGTTACTGTGCTGCTGGATGATGCAACCCAACGCATAGTCGCGTCGTCCCGGTTAAGCCGGCACCTACTTGAGAGTGCGCGCCACTTGAAGCCCCGGCAAGCAGTCGACATGTTAATCTGCGGTCGCAGTGACATGGGTTACAAAGCCGTGGTGAACAATGAATACCTGGGGCTTATTTTTCGCGATGACGCCTTCAAACCCCTGCGCTACGGGCAGCGCTTGAACGGCTACATCAAAGGCCTGCGCACTGACGGCAAAATTGATTTAAGCTTGCAGCTTCCCGCCGGGGCCGCACGTCAGGACCTGGGCGAACAGATAATCGCCCACCTGAAGGCGCAAGGCGGTACCTCCGCCTTAACCGACAAGGCGGCACCGGATGATATTTATCACCACTTTAATGTGAGCAAGAAGAACTACAAGAAAGCCTTGGGCGCTTTGTTCAAGCAAAAGCGCATTTTGATAGAGGCGGATAAAATCAGCTTGGTATAGCTGGAATGCAAGCTGACGAAGAGATCGAACTGGACCAAGTAGAAAAACCATTAACTGATTAATCCACCGACAAGATGGAGCCAGGCCCTATGAAATTGATAACCGCAGCTGTACTTTCCCTCATCCCGGTCTGCGCCGCAGCCGATAATTACCACGGCTTTTATCTCGGTGGCGGCGGTGGCATCGTCAGTTTCGAGGACAGCTCCAGCGTGGATGCCGACCTCAACGACATTGACCTGAACGCGATTGAGCTTTTCGGCGGTTATAAGTACAACAGCGCCCTCGGCATTGAACTGCGGGTAGGCACCAATTTCAGCGAGCGCGAAATCAGCTCGGAAGTGGAAGATGCCGGAGTGACTCACGGCCTGGAGCGAGAAGTTTCCATCGATCACTACCAATCCCTTTACTATCGGCCGGAATTGGCGAATGAGGTGGCAAAACTGTACGGACTGATCGGCTATTCCCAGCTCGAGTACTCCTCCACCACCGTCAATGCCACAGGCGGCACTTTCGGCGTGGAAGATACCAGCGAATCCGAATCCGGCTTCTCCTACGGCGTGGGTATCGGGTTCGTCATCAACGCGGATTTCAATATCAATTTTGAATACCGACGGCTGATCGACAAGAAAGATTATGAAGTGGAATTGGCCGGCATCAATTTTGATTACCGGTTTTAATCCCACAAAGCCACCGCGTCGCAACGCGACACCTGTATAGCGTCAGGCTGACCCGCTTCACCAAGAGGTGGCCAGCGGTCACTTAAAATCGCTTCTTTTTCGCCTTTAGCCTGCGCGCTCGGTCGTGCTGCGCTTTTTCCCGCGCTTTCTGTTCATCGGCCAGGCGGGTCGCCTCCTCTTCTTCCACAATCATCTCGGGAGTTTCCAGGCTGATGGGGCCGAGCAGGCCGGCGCGCAGCTCGTTGATCAGCAGCGAGCTGACTTTCTGCAGGTCGACGCTGCCGCCTTTGCGTACACAGTTGCGTTGCACGCCGATGGCTTCGAGGATCTCGACGTCCAGTTCCGGCAGTTCGCTTATCCGATAACGTTCCCGCAGTGCTCCGGGGTAGGCTTTGGCCAAGTAGTCGGCGGCGAACAGGGCGACATCGATGTAATCGAAAACCGTATCCTTGATCGCGCCGGTCACCGCCAGGCGGTAACCGCAATGCGGCGGGCTCAGTTTGGGCCAGAGAAAGCCAGGGGTGTCGGTCAGCACAACGTTGTTGGGCAGTTTGATTCGCTGCTGGGCTTTGGTGACGCCGGCTTCGTTACCGGTTTTCGCAATGACGCGGCCCGCCAAGGTATTGATGAGGGTGGATTTGCCAACGTTAGGCACCCCCAGAATCATGGCACGTGCGGCGCTTTTTTCGAGGTTGCGGTGCGGCAGCATGGCGTCGCACAGGCTCAGCAGGTCACGGATTTTCTCCGGGTGTTTCTGGCTGAGCGGCAACGCCTTGATGCCCTGGGTTTTCTCCAACTGTGCCACCCAAACGGCGGTCGCGTTGGAATCCGCCAGGTCCGCCTTGTTCAGCACCTTGATGCAGGGCGTGTCGCCGCGTAACTCGGGCACCAGCGGGTTTTCGCTGGACGCCGGGATGCGCGCATCCAGCAGCTCAATAATAATATCCACCTGCGGCATGATTTCCGCAATTTCCTTGCGCGCCTTGTGCATGTGGCCGGGGAACCAGTTAATGGACATATCAACTCTTCAATAGGGATTTACGAATCGAATCTGAGCGCTGCGCAGCTATGCCTGAAAGCGCCACAAGCCGGGATTGCCTAATTTACCAGTTATGGCGCCAATCTTCTGTTTTTTCTGCCGGCACGCCAGTAAGCAAAAAATCACCATCAGCGCCCGCTCAGGCTTAGTCAACCGGACAATTTCCCGGTACACTACGCGCTCCAAAATAAGCGCATCTCCTGGTTGCCTGGCATAGCTGCCAACATAGTTGCCTTATAATGGTTGCTTAAATAATTACCCTAGATAGTTACCGCAATAAAAAGTTGCCCTAAATTAGTCGCCCTATAAGCTCGCCGGATTTCGCAAGGATTGATCATTATGAGCACCCGCAAACGCTTCCTTATCGTTATTGTTTTTCTTGTTCTGGTGCTCGGCAGCCTGTTCGGCTGGCGAATCTTCCAGTTAACGCAAATGGCTGCCATGTTTTCCCAGCCGCAACCTCCCACACCCATAGCCGCGACCGAAGCGGTCACCCTGAGCTGGACACCGACAGTGTCATCAGTGGGCAGTCTTCGCGCCGTGAATGGCGTCGAAGTGGCCAATGAAGTGCCGGGCGTGGTTGAAGAAATTCTTTTTGAGTCCGGACAATGGGTTGAACAGGGCCAGGTACTGGTACGACTGGATGCTGCAACTGATGAGGCGGCATTGACCACACTGCGAGCCGACGCCCAGCTGGCAGATTCCGAATTTACGCGCGTGGCAGACCTGATACAAAAACGCGCGGTCTCCCAGGCAGAGTTCGATGCAGCCAAGGCCCACATGGATGCCGCGGCAGCGCGGGTAAATGAACAAGCCGCACAGCTGAGTAAGAAGACGCTGAAGGCACCCTTCGCCGGCATTCTGGGTTTGCGTCAGGTGGATTTGGGCGAATATCTGCCAGTGGGTTCCGCCGCGGTGGAAATCAATATGCTTGATCCAATCTACGTCGAGTACACCATTGCTGAAAAAGAGCTTGATAACATAGACGTCGGTTACCAGGTGGAACTGGAAATTGCCGCGGCACCGGAACAGACGTTCACGGGTGTCATCAGCGCTATCAACAGCTCAGTCAACCCGGAAACCCGTACCGTGCGCGTGCGCGCGACGGTGCAAAACCCGAACAAGCAACTCAAGCCGGGCATGTTCGCCACGGTACGCACTCTTCAGCCTGAGGAGCGGAGCCTGACCGCCGTGCCCCGCACCGCCATCTCATTCAATACCTATGGGGACTTCGTTTTCGTGTTGACGGAGAGCGATCAAGGCGCGTTGCAGGTGGAACGGCGCAGCGTCACCACTGGCGAAACCCAGGATGGAATGGTTGAGATTGTGGATGGCCTGGCAGCCGGCGAACCGGTTGTGAAGACGGGGCTGTTGCGCCTGCGTGCGGGCCAACAGGTGGAAATACAGGCCGACGGGGAGCAGGCCGCCGAGCCGGCCGCGAACGAGGACAAGGGAGCACGCTGATGCGCTTTACCGATATTTTTGTTCATCGCCCGGTACTGGCGACCGTCATCAGTTTGTTGATTCTGCTGCTGGGTGTGCGCGCTGCCATGGAAATGGAAGTGCGCCAATATCCGCTGTTGGAAAACACCACGGTAACAGTGACCACGGCCTACCCCGGCGCCAGCTCGGAACTGGTGAAAGGGTTTATCACCACACCTTTGCAGCAGGCCGTCGCCGAAGCCAATGGTATCGACTACCTCACCTCTTCCAGCTCTCAGGGTGTGTCCACCATTACCGCCACCATGGAGTTAAATTACGATTCCAATGCGGCACTGGCTGAAATCCAGGCCAAGGTGGCGAGCCAACGCAACATTCTGCCCCAGGCGGCGCTGGACCCGGTGATTGCCTCCACCACGGGCGACAGCACCGCGTTGATGTATATCGCGTTTTACAGTGAAACACTGCCGGTGCCGCAAATCACCGATTACCTGACCCGCGTGGTACAGCCAAAGCTGCAGGCAATCGCCGGCGTGGGCAAGGCGGCGCTGTTCGGCCGCAGCTACGCATTGCGCGTTTGGCTGGACCCGCAGCGCATGGCCGCTGTGGATCTCACCTCTCAGGATGTGGTGCGCGCGCTTCAGCAGAACAACTATCAAGCGGGAGTGGGTAACACCCGCAGCGACCTGATTGCCGTCAGTCTGACCAGCAACACCGACGTCGCGAGCGAAGAACAGTTTCAGCGCCTTGTGGTTAAAGAAGGCAATGGTAGTCTGGTGCGCCTGGCTGATATCGCCCGGGTTGAGCTGGGCTCTCAAACCTATGATCAGATGGCGCTCTACAAAGGCCAGCCGGCAACGTTTGTAGCCATCGAACTGGCCCCCGGTGCCAACCCGCTGACCGTGGCAAAACTGGTGCATGCGACCCTGCCCGACATTGCCTCACAATTACCCGCCGGTGTCAGTGTGGAAGTGCCCTACGATGCGTCCGAGTTCATTGACGACTCCATCAAGGAAGTGTTCAAGACACTCCTGGAAGCCATCATTATCGTGCTGGTCGTGGTATTTCTCTGCCTTGGCTCTCTGCGCGCGGCCATCATCCCTTCGGTTGCGGTTCCATTGTCACTGATTGGCGGCGCCTTTCTGATGCTGCTGTTCGGTTTCTCCCTGAACCTGCTAACACTGTTGTCCATGGTGCTCGCCATCGGCCTGGTGGTGGATGATGCCATCATCATGGTGGAGAACGTTCACCGCCATATCGAGGCTGGCGAATCCAGCTTCGATGCCGCGCTCAACGGTGCGCGGGAAATGGCGACGCCGATTATTGCCATGACCACGACCCTGGTTGCCGTATACGCCCCCATTGGTTTCATGGGCGGCCTGGTTGGCTCGCTATTCACCGAGTTCGCTTTTACCCTGGCAGGCACCGTGGTGATTTCCGGTATCGTCGCGCTGACCCTGTCGCCCATGCTGGCCGGCAAAGTGCTCAAGCCCCACGGCAATGCCACTAAATTCGAAACCAAGGTCGAGCAGATTTTCAATTGGTTGTCCGACAGCTACAAACGACTGCTCACGTCTTCAATGCAGGCAATTTCCGTTGTGATTTTCTTCGCCTTCGTTGTACTAGGCTCCATCTATTTCATGATGATGTTCAGCCAGAGCGAACTGGCACCCGCTGAAGATCAGGGCATCGTGCTCTACCAGGGGTTAGGTCCACAAACCGCAACCCTGGAATACCTCGAGAAATACGGGGTGGAAATGCAGGAGAAATTCGAAGCCATACCGGGCTATGACGAAACCTTTATGCTCCTGGGTGTGCTGGGTCCCAACAGTGTGTTTGGCGGCTTCAAGATGAAGCCCTGGAGCGAGCGGGATATCAGCCAGTTTGAGGTGCAGCCTATTGTGCAGCGTGAACTGACGGAAATTACCGGGCTGCGCACCGCCTCCTTTGCCCCACCGGCACTGCCTGCGGGCGGTGGCGGCATGCCAGTTCAGTTCGTGATTACCACCGGCAACTCCTATGAGGAACTCAATGCTGTTGCCGATGAAATGCTCGGCAAAGCCATGCAGAGCGGTAACTTCATGTTCCTGCAGAAAACCATCGACTTCGATAAGCCGATAACCCGTGTACTGGTTGACCGGGATCGCGTGGCCGACCTGGGTCTCTCCATGGCCGATGTGGGGCAGGCCATGTCCAGCATGTTGGGTGGAGGCTACATCAACCACTTCAGCATGGAAGGCCGCTCCTATGAAGTCATTCCCCAGGTGGAGAACTATGCGCGCCAAGACGCCGAAGCATTGAATGATTATTTCATTCGCGCAGATTCCGGCGAGCTGGTCCCGCTGGGCAGCGTGGTCACTTTTGAAGACACAGTGGAGCCCTCCCAGCGCACCCAGTTCAATCAGTTGAACTCGGTCACTATTGAAGGAATGCCCACACCGGGAGTGGCCCTGGGGGATGCGTTGGGTTTCATGAAGAATACGGCCGCGGAGGTATTCCCCCTGGGGTTCACCTACGACTTTATGGGTGAATCCCGCCAGTTGGAAACCCAGGGCAGCGCACTGGTGCTGACGTTCTTCCTGTCCCTGGTGGTTATTTACCTGGTGCTGGCTGCCCAGTTTGAAAGCTGGCGCGACCCGGTGATCATCCTGGTCTCGGTACCCATGTCCGTGGCTGGCGCCATGGCATTTATCATGCTCGGCTTTGCAAGCATGAACATCTACACTCAGGTGGGGCTGATTACATTGATCGGTGTGGTTTCCAAGAACGGCATTCTGATTGTGGAATTTGCGAACCTGTTGCAGAAGGATCGCGGCCTCAACAAGCATGACGCCGTCATCGAAGCCGCCGCCATTCGCCTGCGCCCCATCATCATGACCAGTGTGGCGCTCATTGTCGCCATGGTGCCCCTGCTGGTAGCCGCAGGCCCAGGCGCACAAAGCCGCTTTGCCATCGGCTTGACGATTTCCACCGGTCTCGGTATCGGCACCTTGTTCACGCTGTTCGTACTGCCGGCGTTTTATATTTTGTTGGGCGAACGACACAACAAACATCACGACGCGCCAACGAGCGAGGCTGCACCGTTACATGTTTAAAGAATAGCAACGGGCCGACAGCAACAGTCGGCGCCGTTTACTTAACGCTTGGCACGCAGTGAGGTTCGATTTGGGGTAGGGCTTTTCAAGACCCTGGCCCGCGGGATTCGGGCGAGGAGCCCCCAGGGACGGGTTTACGGCGTGTCTTGAGAAGCCCTACCCCGAAGCGGGCCGGCGCTAAAACCACTTAAAGGGCGGCGTCAAGAGCCTCGCGAATCGCAAAACTTGAATTCAAAACGATTTAACACTATTGGGGCTTCGGTCCGTTTGTCATCAGGGATAGACCTTTTGAAAACGCATAAACACATCCATGTGGCTCCGACGTGCATGGATGCACTAATGCCGTGATGGCAGGATGCCAAAGAGCGGTCCCGCGGCGTCCCTGCCGCGAGGGTTTCAAAAGGTCTATCCCTGATGCCAAACTCTCTTGGTGCACTCGATTAGGTTCGGCGTCTTCGATTACAATCAAAACTACTGGGCTTAGCCCGCCGCAATCCCGAAGAACGACTCTGTATTTGCCAGCACCTGCGTCGCAATTTCCTCAGCCGACTTTTCCAACAAATCACTCAGTGCGGTCAAAACATACGGCAAAAACGCGGGCTCATTGCGGCCTTTCGCGGGCTTTGGCTTAATGGTGCGCGGCGTCAGGTAGGGCGCGTCGGTTTCAATCATCAACCGGTCCAGGGGTATGTGGGGAACAGCGCGGCGCAACTCATCGCCCCGTCGCTCATCACATAGCCAGCCAGTGATGCCAATATGACAATCCAGATCGAGGTAGGCGAAAAGCTCTTTTTTGCTGCCGGTAAAACAGTGCACGACGGCACCGCTCAAGTGGTCGCGGTAGTCCTTAAGAATCGCGGCGAAACGTGCATGTGCATCCCGTTCATGAAGAAACACTGGCTTTGATGTGCCGGCAGCCAATTCAAGCTGCGCGGCAAAACAGCTTTCCTGTTGGTCTCGCGGTGAAAAATCCCGATTAAAGTCGAGACCACATTCACCGACGGCAACCACGGCTTTTTCCTTGAGCAAATCCCGGATCTCGGATTCCGCACTGACGTTCCAGCTGCTGGCCACATGGGGATGCACACCGGCAGTGCAGTACAGAAATTCCGCAAACTGTGTTGTCAATTGCAACGCCGCCTGGCTCTCTTCCAGTGATGTTCCGGTCACCAGAACTTTGAGCACGTTTTCTGCCTGGGCTCGCAAAAGCACATCTTCCAGATCGTTGGCGAAACGTGAATTCGTAAGATTTACGCCGATATCGATCAGCGGGTAGTGGTTCATGAGAAATAGCCTTCCGGAAATCAGTTTTTATCTTATTTCAAAGTTATGGAACTCGGTGGGAGACATATCAGTATTTGTTGCCAGCACCTGGAGCACTTGAGCCCGCTCCGGTCCGTGCCAAAGCCACTCTTCCAGCTCCTGCATCTGAACCGATTCTCCGCACGCCAAAACCTCAACACTGCCGTCGACTAGGTTGCGCACCCAGCCGGACATTCCCAACCGCCGCGCTTGCTCGCAGGTGGTTGCGCGGAAATAGACCCCCTGCACACGGCCAGTGATTATAAAATGCTTGCATGTCATGTTCTGATACCAGGAAATGTTTTACCTCTGGGGACGGAGTTCCAAGCTATTCCCCCGATTCACTTTCCGCATCCGTTTCTGTCGCCAGCGGCGTCAAGTTATCAAAGTTGTCATTGATCGCGTTAACAAAGGCGTTACGCACTATACCAAACACCGCTCCCCAGGTATTGATTTCGGTATTGGAGATGTCCCCGCTGATCTCGATGCGCGTGGCGAACTTATCGGTGGTCGGGTTGGTGAACAGCTGATTGACAAACCCGGTGATGCTCTCCCACATCAATCGCAGCGGGTTATCGCCCTGACGTTCGACGTCCTGCTTCCAATCCGCTATTTCTACATTCTTGAACAGTGGTTTGGCGTACCCAGTAAGCTGGCCCTGATCAGCTTCCAGCTCCATGATGAGTTCCCCTTGGCCGCTTTTGAAATCCAGGTTGCCGTAAGCCTGGGCAAAGTCATTGATAGCGGTAAGGTCCTTAACATCAATTTCTCCCGCAAAGGCAAAACTCTGGAGGTTGAATGGGTCAAAGCTGGCACTGAATGACAAGGGCGAATTATCAAACAAGGTGGCTGTCACTTCGGCAACGGCAACTCGTTTGCCCTCTTTATCCGCAACATTGGTCAGATTGGTCGCGTAGAGATGAATATTTGTTGCCTGGAGGTTGACGGGCGGCTCTGACGTGAAATTTCGGAACGCAATCTGCGCGCGGCGCAACTCGATTTCTTCCATGGTGAATTTGATAAAATCTTCCGGCAGAATTTCCCAATCCAGCCCCTTGCCCGATTGCACATCCTCCGGATTTTCCGCGTCGACAAAATTAACCTGCAGCTCTTCCGAGTAGATTTTTGCTCGAATGGCGCCATTCAACAATGCGCGACGACTCAGCGCCACCTCAAGCAGGGGCACTACGAGAAAGTCGATCTGATCCTTCCCCACAGCCTTCTCGACGCGCAGGTTCTCCACATGGAATTTGCCGAATATCAGCGCCAGATCGATGTCCTCGACGTGCCCACTGTAGTCACCGAGGTCGGGTAATACGCGCTTGTTCAAGTAGAGTTCCAGCGCGAAAGGCGTGGCGATGCGCAACGCGATCAGCACCACAATGAATGCACAACCGATCACAAATGCCTTCGAGCGTACTCCTACCATGAAACCGGTCTCCTGAGTTCGAAAATCTTCAATATTCAGAGCAACGGGATTCACTGCAACTTGAGTACCAGCAAATTGGCTACACGCGCTATGACCGGGACAGGTACGGACTTCCTTCGATAACAAATCGCCATAAAACGTCCGTTGCCTTGGAGATACCTATGCGCGGTGTGGCCACCACCGGGATAACTGCGCGAGCCAGTGGAGAGTCTCCAGGCGGGCCAGCGGCAATGTACAATGGACCGACACGAGTCATATCCACACCATACAAGGCTTTATCAATTTTCATTGCCTGCGTCAGCTTGGCTGGACCGCTGGCCAGGTCCTGCAGCTTTTCCCGCCCTCGAAACAGCTGCATGGTCTCGATGCCGAACAGTGGTTCGAGTGCCCGAATCAACACGCCACCGGCTGGGGTATCGTAGCGCGCGGTAACGTTGATGCAGTGG
The DNA here is from genome assembly GCA_964419935.1 of uncultured Cellvibrionaceae bacterium. Classification (GTDB taxonomy): domain Bacteria; phylum Pseudomonadota; class Gammaproteobacteria; order Pseudomonadales; family Cellvibrionaceae; genus CAYQQJ01. The sequence goes on along the minus strand of CAYQQJ010000012.1, from coordinate 21,057 downwards.
TGCATGCCGTGAATAAAATAGATATACGCATGCCCCGGCTCACCGAACATTGCCCGATTGCGCTCGGTCGGTCCACGGTAAGTATGGCTGGCCGGGTCATCTGAACTGTAAGCCTCCACCTCCACAATTCTGCCGTACAGGCGGCTGCCGTTTATCTGTCTCACCAACAGCTTGCCCAACAACTCCGGAGCAACATCGGCCGGATGTCTTGCAAAAAATTTTCGCGGCAATGGTTTCATGTTTTTCCTCAGCAGAGTGCTTCAGCATGTTCTGATTCGGTGCGAGATGGATTGTTCAGAGCTACTCCTGGTCGGCACTGACCGACACAATCAGACACATACCATTCAACTTGGCGAAGAAGACGACGCCTTGGTTAATCCCCAATTCATCATCACTTCATCACAGCCTTGTTCTTTCCCGCGCCTGGACCGCCAGCACAGGCGTTTTGGATGGCATTCATTTTGCTCGGGTTTTAGGTTGTGTATTCCGTAGCGTCAAGCGCAGAAGGCCTATGGCCTCCACTCATATCGCGTAAGTCAGAATTTCAAAGGAACCCACATGAATCTGATTGGAAAATGTTACCTTGAGTTGAAAAGGCAATTGCACAACCCATCTCTCAACGAAATGAGCCATCAGGAAATCCTGACCCGACAATTCCAGTCTGAATGGGAAGAACTCAAGAACATTGAGGATCGCGGACGTCTGGATGCCATCCTTCAGCACGCCGCCACTCATGTGCCATTCTACCAGCGCTATTTTGCCGAGCACACGGACAAAAATCCCTCAATTCTCAACAACTGGCCAATCTTGACACGAGATTTACTGCGCAAGAACTTCGAGGCCCTGCAGTCCCACCAGCCGCTGGCCGGCCAAACCTGGACTCATGCCTCCGGGGGCTCTACCGGCAAACCAGTGGCGGTGGTACACGATGAATTTTTTGCTGCGAAGGCCCAGGCATTGCGCAATCTCAGCGCAAAACTTTTCTATGATGGCCCGCACTACAACAAGTTGATTCTGTGGGGGATGAATCAGGAGGTCGAAAGACAGAAGTCAGGGGTCGGCACGCTCCGACAGAAAATCAAAAACCGCTTGCTGCGTTTGGGCGAACTGCAGACCACCCACATTAACACCTTCGATTTTACCCGAGAGAAATTCGAGCAGTGCGCGGATGTCCTGGCCACGCAGAAGCCACGCTTCATTATGGGATACGCCGGTTCGGTCTATCAGCTGGCCAAGTACCTTGATGAACAACGGATCCCGGTTAAACGCAGCCCAGTGGTGATTACCACCACGGCGCAGACACTGTATCCGTTTATGCGCGAGAAAATCGAACAGGTCTTTGGCTGTCGCGTGTGCGACCACTACGGCTCCCGTGAAGTCGGCCCCATCGCCTGGCAGCACAAGGACGGGGATATGTACTTTCCCAAGTTTTTCAGCAAGCTCGAAGTGGTTAATGGCACGGGCGGTGCGTGCAAGATAGGCGAACAGGGGAGTATCCTGGTCACCACGTTGCATAATTTTTCCATGCCGCTGATTCGCTATGAGATTGGCGACTCCGGTACCCGCGGCGGCGACAAGCTGTACCAGGGCTACCCCTTCGCCACGTTGACCCGCATCTCCGGAAAATCCAACGAAGAATTTCTGCGCAAGGACGGAACACTGGTACACGGCCAGTTTTTTATTAATCTGTTTTACTACCGCCCGTGGTTGGACGAATTCCATGTTGTGCAAAGGCAACACGAACTGGTTGAAGTTCTCTATGTGCTCAAACACAAAAATCGCAAGCCACCGCAAGCCGATATTGATGAAATCAACCAGCGCATTAAAAGCGTCATGACCGCCCATTGCGAGGTTCGCTGGCGGGAGGTGGATGAAATCCCGCCCACCAAAGCGGGCAAGCGCCTGTACATACGCAGTGAAGTAAAAAAGAACTGAACTTCTACGACCGGACCGGAGACGTGTGAATGAAAAAGCTACTGCTGCTTGTAGGGATTACACTGGCAACCGCTGGCTGTTCGTCCGCCTACTACAGTGCCATGGAAACCGTGGGAGTACACAAGCGCGATATTCTGGTGGACCGGGTGGAAGAAGCCAAAGACGCCCAGGAAGATGGCCAGGAGCAATTCCAATCAGCGCTCGAACAGTACAAGGCCGTGCTCGCATTTGACGGTGGCGAACTGGAGGACCGCTATAACAGGCTGAACGATGAGTTTGAGGCCAGCGAAGACGCTGCGGAAACCATTCGCGAACGAATCAGCAGCATCGAAGATGTTGCAGAAGACCTGTTTGATGAATGGCAAGACGAAATCGAACAGTACTCGAACGCATCACTGAAGCGGGATAGTGAACGCAAACTCAAACAAACCAAGCGCAACTACAACACCTTGATCAAGTCCATGCATACCAGCGAAAAGCGGCTGGAACCCGCCCTTGATGCCATGCGTGACCAGGTGCTGTATCTCAAACACAATCTCAACGCCAAAGCGATTGCCGCTCTGGAGTTGGAATCTGCCACGGTCGCTCGGGATGTGGATGCCCTTCTCGCCTCCATGCAGGCATCCATTGATGAAGCGGAAGCATTCCTGGCGCAGATGTAACGTCGGTTAGGGCAGAATCACCAAATGGTTGGGCAACTCGTTCTTTTCGCCGGTCGCCGGCACATGTTCCTGTAGGAGCTTGCCGCAACCGCTGATACAGGCCATCAGCCCCGCGTGAGTTTCGCCTGCCTTCACCGCAGACACAAAGTCATCGACCAGCTGTTGCCACTGATGCTGCTCGACCAGTTGGTTGATGCCCCGATCGGCGATGATTTCCACGTAATGTTCAGCCTCGGATATGAACAACAGCACCCCGGTTTCGCCAACGGTGTGGTGCAGGTTGTTGTCCAGAAACTGTCGGCGCGCTATGTTGGCTGCGCGCCAGAAGCGCACAGACTTGGGGATCAAGCGGATACTGACTGCCGGAATGGAAAACAGCAGCGAACACACCAGAAACACGATGAACTGCGCCAGCGCGATATTGAAGGCGCTGAGCCACAGGGGCAATGCAAGTAACAAAAAAGGTACAACAAGAGCGATAACCGCTGCCCACAGCAGTGGAATATAGCTGTAGTTGTCACTGCGCTTGGCCAGCACCGCGACGAATTCCGCATCCGTACCGCGCTCAATGTCTGTTATCAAATCCGCAACGGCTTGTTGCTGACTATCCATTATCATTACCATCCTCCCGAGGCGCCACCGCCCCCAAAACCGCCACCGCCACCGGAAAAGCCGCCGCCTCCGCCAAAACCGCCTCCGCGTCCACCGCCGAGCGCGCTAGCGGCGCCAAGCAACAACAAACTTCGGCCCATGCCGCCGCCCCGGCCGCCGCCGATCGACAGCAGAGATGTCAGCCCCAGCCAACCGCCGAACACCAGGAAGAGGATGAGCGCCTTCTGTCCGCCACTCGTGGGCTTGGGCTGGCTTGCGTTGCCGCGCATGGCATATTCGCCGCCCACTGCCTGAATCATCGCCTGGGCGCCCTGGCTGATGCCTTCACTGAATTGCCCCTGTTTGAACTGGGGCAAAATAATGCTGTGAATAATGTCCGATGAAATGGCGTCTGTGAGTTCGCCCTCAAGGCCATACCCGACTTCAATGCGCACGGCACGCTCGGCTTCGGCAACAATCAGCAGCGCACCATTGTCTTCGCCTTTTTGACCAATGCCCCAGGCGCGCCCCAGCTGATAGCCAAACTGTTCGATGGGGTAACCCTGCAGATCCTTCAGCGTCACTACCACAACCTGATTGGTAGTGGCGTTTTCGTGAGCTTCCAGGAGCGCGACAAGTTGCGCTTCGGCGGCCGGTTCAATCATCCCGGCATTATCAACCACACGTCCGGTCAGCGGCGGCGCTTTGATGTCCTGTGCGAAGACGCTGACGCAACCAAACGCCAGCACCGCGATTAATGAGAAGCGCGTGAAAAGCGTAAGGCCCCTCATCAGAACTGAACCTCGGGCGCCTGATCAGCATTTTCAGCCGTCGCTGTGAAAGGCTCGCGCAACTCGAGCTCCGAATAGAGCACGCTGTGCCAGATGCGACCGGGGAAGGTTCTGATTTCAGTGTTGAAGCGTTCTACCGCCTGAATATAATCCCGACGCGCCACAGAAATTCGGTTCTCCGTACCCTCAAGCTGGGACTGCAGCGCCAAAAAATTCTGATTGGCTTTGAGATCAGGATATTTCTCGACCACCACCATCAAGCGTTGCAGTGCGCTGCTTAAGCCTTTTTGCGCTTGCTCGAACTGTTGAATCGCAGCAGGGTCGCTGAGCTCATTGGCGTTGACCTGAATTGACCCGACCTTGGCACGGGCTTCGGTCACTGCAGTCAGTGTTTCCGTCTCGTGAGCGGCATAACCTTTCACGGTTTGCACCAGATTGGGCACAAGATCTGCACGCCGCTGGTATTGGTTTTCCACTTGGGACCAGGCGGCTTTCACCTGTTCATCAAGAGTCGGAATAGTGTTGATGCCACAACCTGCAAGCAGAGACAGCAGGGTTGCAAACGAGAGCAATCGAATGAGGGTCATTGAGCAAACTCCATGTTCGTGGTGATGAAACTGTTGTTTGAACACCGTTGTTATGAAAGCGCGGGGTTTTGGTAATATGTTTTCGCACGCCGAACTGTAAATGGGGGCGAAGCGGCCTAAAACAACGTCCGCTGCAAACCAACTACAGCGACTCGCCTGGCGATAGGCGCCGCAACTGTCACAATCGAATTACGTCATGGGACCTCATTATGAAACTCTTCGGTAGTTACACATCACCCTACGTGCGACATTGCCGGATTGTACTGCTGGAAACCGGGCTGGATTGCGTGTTCGTCGAAATTGATCACGCCATCAGCGCGGAAAACTCTCCTACCAAGCGAATGCCTTACCTGCAGGACGACGCAGTCACACTGACAGATTCCTCATCCATTGTGAAATATTTTCGTGAAAAATCGGGCGTGGCGTTTTTGCCGGATGTCATCAAGTACGATCATTATTGCATGGTCAACACTGTCATGGACGCCACAGTGAACCTTTTCATGTTGGAAAAGGATGGCATATTACCGAGTACGAGTAGCTATTTGATGCGCCAGAAACAGCGCATCAATTCAGCGCTGGAGGCGTTAAACCAGCTACCACTGGCCATGCAGCCCCTTTACGGGGACGAAGAGTTGCGTTTGGCGTGTTACCTGGAGTGGGCGCTGTTTCGCGAGAGAGTCGACCTGGAGCCCTATCAAAACCTGAGGAACTTTCTGGATTCTGCAAACAGCTATGAAAAGTTTCGGGTGACGGCGCCGCGCGCGTCTTAGTGCCGCTTGCCGCCGTTCTCCTTGGGCGTCCCCGGCCCCTCCCGTTCCAAACGCTCCAGCTCACGCTGATACGCCTCCATATCTTCCCAGTCAAACGCGGTACCGGCATTCATCTCCGTGGGATGCCTGGCATGCTCCTTCGCCTGAGCCTGCAGGGAATGATCTTCATCATCCGCAGATTTTTTCTCGTGACGCTTCATAAATTCCGACGCTTTCATCGCATTTCACTCCGCTCGATATCGGTAGGGTAGAGACCATTTTGTGGCAGGAAAGTTAGAAGAATGGAGATAGGGAAAAGGGAAAAGTAAGAGCGGCAAGCCACAAGCTAAAGACAGGAGACGTCGGAGGTGCGGCTTAGGCAGCCGGCGGAATGCCCTCCGACATCAATGTCGGAAGGCGCTTAGGCTTTTTCGACCTACAGCCCAGATCGAGGTCGAGTGCTGTTCAACCATCGCAAGTCTTTTCCCTTTTCCCTATCTTTCAACTTACAGCTTGAGGCTTGCGGCTTGCAGCTTTATTTCTTATTCCGCTTGCGCTCGTTCTCGGTCAGCAATTTTTTGCGTAGGCGCAGGGCATTTGGCGTCACTTCAACGAGTTCGTCGTCTTCGATGAATTCCAGCGCCTGTTCCAGGGTATGGCGAATGGGTGGAACCAGTGTCAAGGCTTCGTCGGTGCCGGACGCGCGCACGTTGGTCAACTGTTTTCCTTTGGTGGGGTTGACCACCAGATCATTGGCGCGGGAGTGGATGCCAACAATCTGCCCTTCGTAAATCTCTTCGCCGTGCCCCATAAACAGACGGCCGCGGTCCTGCAGGTTGTATAGCCCGTAAGACAAGGTCTTGCCTTTCACCATGCTCACCAGCACGCCGTTCTGACGGCCTGCCATATCGCCGGCTTTTACGGGACCGTAGTGATCGAAAATACTGGTCATGATGCCCGAACCGGAGGTCAAGGTCATGAACAAACCGCGAAAACCAATCAAGCCGCGAGACGGCACCATGAACTCGAGCTTCACCCGGCCTTTGCCGTCTGGCTCCATGTTGGTCAATTCGGCTTTACGCAAGCCCAGCTCTTCCATTACGGAGCCCTGATGCTGCTCTTCGAGGTCAATTACCACCTGCTCGTAAGGCTCGTGAATCTCTCCGTCCACCTCGCGCTGAATAACCTCGGGCCGGGACACGCCCAGCTCAAAACCTTCGCGACGCATGGTCTCGATCAACACAGACAAATGCAGTTCACCGCGACCGGAAACCACGAACTTGTCCGGGGTTTCGCCCTGGCGCACGCGCAGTGCTACGTTGTGAATCAGTTCCTGATCAAGACGCTCGCGAATATTGCGCGAGGTTACGAACTTGCCATCCAGACCAGCGAATGGCGAGTCATTCACCTGGAACGTCATGCTCACTGTGGGCTCATCCACCGACAGTGGCGGCAGCGCTTCGGGATGATCCGGATCACACAAGGTGTCGGAAATGCTGAGTTTATCGACGCCCGTGATGCAAACGATATCGCCGGCTTCGGCTTTGTCTGTATTGACGCGCTCCAGCCCGTGATAGCCCATAACCTGCAACACTTTCGCTTTGCGTTTGTTACCGTCGCGATCAATCACGGCGATCTGCTGGTTCGGGCTGAGGCTGCCTCGGCTGATACGGCCGACACCCACAACGCCAACGTAGCTGTTGTAGTCCAGTGCAGAAATTTGCATTTGAAAAGGACCTTCGCGATCCACATCCGGCGCCTTGACCTTGTCCACAATCATCTGGAACAGCGGCGTCATATCTTCGGCCAGGGCGTCCGGCTCCAGGCCGGCGATACCATTCAGGGCCGAGGCATAAATGATGGGGAAATCGAGTTGCTCGTCAGTGGCGCCCAAGCGGTCGAACAGATCGAACACCTGATCAACCACCCAGTCCGGGCGTGCGCCAGGTCGGTCAACCTTGTTGACCACCAGAATTGGATTGAGACCCTGCTCAAACGCCTTGCTGGTTACAAACCGGGTTTGCGGCATGGGGCCGTCAACGGCATCCACCAGCAGCAGAACGCTGTCCACCATCGACAATACACGCTCCACTTCACCGCCGAAGTCGGCGTGTCCGGGAGTATCAACAATATTGATATCGTAACCATTCCAGTTGATCGCGGTGTTCTTGGCCAGAATGGTAATGCCGCGTTCCCGTTCCTGATCATTGGAGTCCATAACCCGCTCGGAACCCTCGTCTTTTCGATCCAAGGTCCCGGACTGCCGCAGGAGCTTGTCGACGAGTGTTGTTTTGCCATGGTCTACGTGGGCAATGATGGCAATATTGCGCAGATTATCTATCACAGAGGAACCTCTAAATTCGGTGGGGCCAGCAGAAAGCTGTAATCGGGCGCGCATTATACAGACGCAGGGTGATGGACGATAGTGCAAATTTTGTTCGAAAGGTCAACCACCCCGGCTTGGCATTTGTGTTTGCAACAACTGCTGCATTCCAAAACGCCAAAGCCACCTGCACACCAAAAACCCGCTGTAACGGATCGCAAACCAAGTATAATCCCGTCTTTTGGCGCTTGTCGCGCCGAACGCTGTACGGAGCTTTGCGACCATGGCCAGTGCTTTTAGCGATCTGTTGGACACACTCAAGCTGCTCATCCGCCAGCCCAGCGTTGTGAGTGCCGAGCATTCATTTTTCCGCGTGCTGCAACGGGAATTGGAAGAGCTGGGCGTCACCGTTACCTGGTATGAAGGCTTGTTGGTCGCCCAGGGCGATAAACCGGACAGCCGCTATATGTCTGCCCATATTGACCGCCATGGGCTCATTTGCACCGGCCCCAACGAGTTTCAGTATGCCGCATTTGTTGCCGGTAACCGCGGCGATTTGATCGGCAACTCGGTCTCCGAGCAAACCTTCGCCACCATTTCCAGCCGTTTTACCGACGCGACAGTCACGGCCTATGAACCCTGGTCCGGCGTCTACCGTGGCAAAGGCAAAATCGAGCGCGCCTACTTGTGTCCGCAGCGGGGCAATATGGTGTTCGAGGTGCAGGGGCTGGAGCATGTAGTGGCCGGCACGCCAGTAGCCTTTCAGGACCAGGTCAAAGTTCATGATGGTCGCATCAGCGCCCAGCTGGACAATGCGCTGTCCGCCGCCGTGTTGGTCAGCCTGTTTCGCGCCGGTTACCAGGGTACCGCGTTTTTCACGGCCCAGGAGGAAGCTGGCCGCAGCTGGCGCTTTCTGCTGGAGTGGTTTCAGCGCTTCGACAAGACCACCCGAGAGCTGATTGTGCTGGACACGAGCCCTTACGCCACTACTGAAGAGGCCGATGCGCAATTGCTGGTGCTGCGCCACAAGGATGCCAACGGCGTATTCGAGGCGTCCACGGTAATGGCGCTGCAACAGGCGTGCACCGACCTGGGCATCAGTTATGGCTATAAGGACGACTATATTGTGCGCAAGAATGTGGAGCGCGAAGCCAGCGGCAAGTCCCTGTATTCCTTTGGCAGCACCGAGTTGGGGCGTATCGTCAGTGCATCCCAAGGGTCAATTCAGGGGGCAACCCTGCAGGTGCCAACCACCGGTTACCATACCACCGACGAAACCGCTTCCGTTGCCTCTTGCGAGGCACTGATGCAGGTATTGACGGCGTTTGCTATTGATGGCGTTCGCGGTTGATACTCTTGCGATAATCCTGTTCGCGATCAGAAGACCTCATTGGTGCGGAACCAGCCCGTCAAACTGTAACGCGCCTTGCGTGTGGGCAGCACTTCATGGGGAAAGCTTTCACTGAGAAACACCACAAAGGTGCCAAAGGAAGGGGCGATAGTCGCGAGCGGCTGTTGCCCGCCAGCATCGTAAATCACCAGTTCTCCGCCATCCGCCGTTTGCCAGTCCGGGTTCAAATAAAGCACGGTGGACAACCGCCGGTTGGAGCGTCCGCGGAAAGCATCCACATGCTGGCGGTAAAACGCACCTTCAGGGTACCAGGCGTAGTGGCACTCGTAGTCAAACAGGCCGAGCAACAACTCCCGGTTGATGTGTAGGCGCAGGCTTTCCATTGTCTCAAAATACTGGCGCAGGCAGTCGCTCTGCTCGTCCACCCACAGAATCCGGTCACTGCGCACATCGCGGTTAATCTGGAAGTCATCCTGCCGGCCAATCCCCGCCTGCTTGAATTGCGTCTGATCCAGCGTTTTAACCTCGTCGTGCAGAGCCACCAGCAGACTGAGGGGCAAAAATTGCTGCAAGGTCACAAAGCCTGTGTCGCGTAGCTGTTGCGCAATTTGTTCGAACTGGGAGAGACCGAATTGGGCAGGTTTTAACTCTGACGAGCGGAATGGATTTGAGCGAGCAGGAATAACAGGCATGGCATGACTGTCCCGGGAGGATAGACCGCGTTTATACTACCTGCGGAGTTTTACTACCAGCTAAAGTTCCCAGCGATAGCATAACTTTGAACCGAGCTCAAAAAGGGAGATCCTTCGTCATGCAAAGTTCCACTAGTGCGGAAAACACTCGCGGTGAACCCGAGTACGTCGGCTTCTGGTTGCGCCTGGTCGCCAGCCTCATCGACACCTTTCTCATGGTTGCCATCCTGTACCCGATATTGGCAATGTTTTTCGGCTGGCAGTTGCACTACGAAGGGCTCGGCGTGGGCTCTACCCTGTTGAGTTATCTATTGCCTGCAGCGGTCATCATTACCTTCTGGATCTACCGCTCGGCCACCCCCGGCAAAATGATCATAGGTGCGGAAATTGTCGACGCCAAGACAGGCGGCAAGCCCTCCACCGGTCAATGCATCGGCCGCTACCTCTGCTACTACCTGTCTTCCCTCATCTTCTGCCTCGGCTTTTTGTGGGTCGCCTGGGATAGACGCAAACAGGGTTGGCATGACAAGCTGGCCGGAACCGTCGTTATTAAACGCTCGTGAAGTAACACCATGACAGTACCTCCCCCAGCGCCGGTGCTGACATGATCATTTCAAACCTCAAGGAGACTTCATTATGAAAAAACTGATAAGTATGTTGGGCTCAGCTGTGTTTGTATCTGTGCTGCCATTTGTCGCGCCATTGGCCTGGGCCGCGGATTCCTGCCCGGAATTTCTGAACCAGGAGTTTCGTCGTCTGCACAGTCCGGAAACCGTCAACCTGTGCAGTCTGTATAACGGCAAACCATTGGTGATTGTCAACACCGCCAGTCACTGTGGCTACACCAAGCAATTCACCGGTCTGGAAGCGCTATACCAGGCCTATAAAGATGAGGGTGTCCAAGTGATTGGTTTCGCATCGGATGACTTCAAACAGGCAGCCAAAAGCGAAGAGGAAGCCGCTACCGTCTGCTATGAAAACTATGGCGTGACCTTCACCATGCTGTCACCCACCTCAGTAAAAAGCGACAAGGCCAATGCGGTGTTTCGTCATTTGAATGAGGAAACCGAAGAGCCATCCTGGAACTTCAACAAATACCTGATCACGGACAACGGCCAAAACATTACGCACTTTGGCAGCAAGGTAAAACCGCGGAATTCCAAGCTGGAAGAAGCGCTGAAAGCGGCACTTGAGTGAATGGTAAATGGCGCTTTGATCGTAGGGCGAAAAAGCGGGTACTTTTGGGGTGCCGTTAATGAATCGCAGCCAATGGTGTATTAGAACCAGCTGATTGTTCCCTTGTCGGGATCTTTCCTGATGGGTTTGCGGGGCGCGTTGCGCGCTTCACCCACTTCGAACTCGGTGATATTGCCATTGGTGGCACTGACAAAGCAGTTGACCCAGTAGGGTTCCGGATGGGGCGAATCGTTCGCTTTGCGCATTTTCAGCTGCAGAAAAATCTTGTACAGCTTGCTGGCATCTTCATAGCGGCTTGAGTGATCGTCCAACGTCAGTGTCTGCATCCGATCCGCGTAACGCTCTCGTGTATAGGTTTGACAGGCCAAGCTGGCATCGGTGAATGTAACGTTCTGGTAACCATCGACAACACTCCCAGCCGGTGCACCGCCGGAAAAAAAGCCCGTGAAATAAAGCGTGGTGGAAACGGCACTGGCAATGATCACTCCCGCGGCCAAAAGCACCAGCACTTGTTGCTTGAACAGGTTCTTTTTACTCATTGCTGTTTCATCTCCTGTTCGTCAACTTCAAAGTAGGCATTCATACCGACGCAGATACTACTTTTTGCCGCCCAACGGCGCAGGCTCGGGCCGGTAGACACCAACATTGGTAAACCCCTGATCCCACAAATGTGCCGCATGCAGGCCGCTCATTACACCGCGGTCACAATACAGCATGTAATGCGCCCCTTTGTCCAAACCCGCAAACTCGGTGTTGAGCCGGTAAAAGGGTATCGGCAGGACTGGCGTTTCCTCCAGGGATAGGGGCTGCGCTTCCTGTTCGTCCGGGTGCCTAATATCAATGACACACTCACCGGGCAGCAGATGCGCGCGCTTCTGCACCGGCGCCTCGCTGCGGTCATCGTTCATGACCTCGTCGATAGACTGCATGCGTGAGCCGGCAATGGCCGCATCCAGTACGGTCATATCGAACTGTTGCTCCTGAAGCTCGACCCGATCCAGTCGGGTCTTGGCCGACGGTTTAACCGAAATCACACCGCAGTACTCGGGCATGGCTGCGGAGAATTCCTCGGCACCAATAAAGCGGGACACATCGATGATGTCGCGCTTGTCCATGGTGATCAGCGGGCGCAGCACCATCTTGTCCGTCACCTGGTCAATCACCGCGAGGTTGCGCAGGGTTTGGCTGGATACCTGGGAAACTGCCTCGCCGGTGATCAATGCTTCAATGCCGGCGCGGTCTGCCACCTGGGTGGCGGCGCGCAACATCATGCGCTTGAGCACCACACCCATATAGGCCGGGTCCACATGCTCCAGAATCTCCGCCACCACACCTTCGAATGGAACGCTGATGAACTTCACCCGGTGGGTGGACGCGAAACGGTTCCACAGATACCAGGCTACTTCCTTCACGCCCAATTCGTGTTCGCGGCCACCGAGATTGAAAAAGCAGAAGTGGGTGCGCAGGCCGCGCTTCATGGTGAGGTAACTGGCAACTGTGGAATCGAACCCGCCGGAGATCAGCGACAGCACCGGGTCCTGTGTGCCCACAGGGAAACCACCGAGCCCCTGATACTTGCGGTCCACCACATAGAGCGTATCGTGGCGCACTTCCAGCTGCACTTCCACATCGGGGTTTTTCAGCTTGACTCCCGCCGCTTCCGTCTGCTGGTTCAGTCCGCCGCCAACATAGCGCTCCAGCTCGGTTGAGGTGAAATCATGTTCGCCATTGCGCTTGACTCGTACACAGAACGTCTTGCCGGCCAGCGCATCCTTCCAGGAGGCGAGCGTATGGGCCAGCACCGAATCCATATCTCCCAGCGGATAGACCTGAACCCGGGAGAAGTTGGCGATGCCTGGCGTGCGACCCAGCACATCCACCACCTGCGCCGCCAATTGCGGATTCTGATCCGGCAGCTGAACCTCCAGTTTGTCCCAGTCCTGACGAACACGGGCCTTGGGGTCAACCTGGCGCAGCAGCGTTCGCAGATTGTCAGTGAGCTGCTTGCACCAGCGCTTGCGCACGGGGCCGCTCTTGATGGTGATTTCCGGGAAAAACTTAACAACGAAATACATGAGAGGACACTTCAGAGTAAATTGGCTTTGGTCGAGGCGCGATGAGCCGGAACAGAGCGCGAACGAATGCACCAATTTGGTGCGGTTGCGCTCACCGTGGTTCGCTTTGGTGCGCCGGTGCGATTCACGAGGGTGCGCGAGCGGGTCAGGAACCCGTATCCGGTGTGCCCGGAATCAACGCACATCATTATGGCATATTATTTGCGATTCTCTGTATAAGACTCGCTTGCACCGGAACGAATAAGCAGGAAGAATGTCGCCCTTCGCAGGCGCGAGACCGACTCTTTAACCACCACCCTTTTTTACGATAATTTTTGGCCATGCTTTGGAGGCATTCATCATGTCAGAGAAAACTCTGAACCTGATTCAAGAAAATGAAGCTCGTTGGATTGACCTGCGTTTTACCGATACTCAAGGTAAAGAACAGCACGTGTCCATTCCATCAAAAGAAGTAAATGACGACTTTTTTGAAGTCGGTAAAATGTTTGACGGTTCCTCCATCGCTGGCTGGAAAGATATTAACGACTCCGACATGATCCTCCTGCCGGACGACAGCACCGCCGTGCTCGACCCCTTTACTGACGAGCCGACCATCATCATACGTTGCGACATCGTAGAGCCTGCCACCGGTCAGGGTTATGAGCGGGATCCACGCTCCATCTCCCGCCGCGCCGAGGCCTACCTGAAGTCCACCGGCTATGGTGACACCGCCATGTTTGGTCCCGAGCCCGAGTTTTTCGTGTTCGACGATATCAAATGGTCTATCCAGATGGGCGGCGCCTCTTATCAGATCAACTCAGAAGAAGCAGCCTGGTCCTCCGGCTCCAGCTTCCCGGAAGGCAACATGGGGCACCGCCCCGGTGTGAAAGGCGGTTATTTCCCCGTTCCCCCAGTCGACTCCCTGCATGACGTGCGCTCCGCCATGTGTAATGCCATGGAAGCCATGGGCCTGGAAATTGAAGTTCACCACCACGAAGTGGGTACTGCTGGCCAGTGTGAAATTGGCGTGGGCGCCAACACACTGACCAAGAAAGCCGACGAAGTGCAAATTCTGAAATACTGCACTCACAACGTGGCCCATGCCTACGGCAAAACCGCGACCTTTATGCCCAAGCCGATTGTTGGCGACAACGGCAGCGGTATGCACGTACACCAGTCATTCAGCAAAGACGGCGTTAACCAGTTTGCCGGTGACGCCTACGCGGGACTGTCTGAAATGGCGCTCTACTACATCGGCGGCATCATCAAGCACGCCCATGCGTTGAACGCCTTCTGTAACGCCTCCACCAACTCCTACAAGCGTTTGGTACCCGGCTTCGAAGCACCGGTGATTCTGGCCTACTCGGCACGCAACCGCTCCGCCTCCATCCGTATTCCTCACGTGTCCAGCCCCCGTGGCCGTCGCGTCGAGACGCGCTTCCCAGACTGTACCGCCAACCCCTACCTGGCATTCTCCGCCCTGTTGATGGCTGGCCTTGATGGCATCAAGAACAAGATCCACCCCGGCGACGCAGCGGACAAGGATCTATACGACCTGCCCCCGGAAGAGCTGGCCGAATACCCAAGCGTGTGCAACTCCCTGGAGATGGCACTGAACGCGCTGGACAAGGACCGCGAGTTCCTCAAGCAGGGCGGCGTATTCACCGACGACGCAATTGATGCCTACATCAAAGTGAAGCAAAAGGAAGTTGAGCGCCTGGCAATGACCACTCACCCGGTTGAATTCGAGCTGTATTACAGTTGTTAAGAGAAGCTGCAAGCTCCAAGCCGCAAGCTTCAAGCTAAAGAATTAAGCCCACTTCGGTGGGTTTTTTTATGGCGGAAGGCGCTTGAGCTTTTTCGCCCTACAAAACCGGCACTCTCTCACTTTTCCCTTTTCCCTTTTCCCTTTTCCCTTGCCCTCTTGTCCCACCCCACACCTGCTATCATCGTCTTTTTCCTTGCAGCTTGGAGCTTGCGGCTTGCAGCTTTTAACCCCCATCACCATCCTCGATACCGCGTGCCAGGGCCGGCATGAGGTGAAGCGCAGCGTTTTTGTTGCCTTTGCCGAGCCCTTGGCGGACCCGGCGGCTGTGGAGGGTTTGATAGACAAGTATCGGGACGTGGATGCACGCCACCACTGCTGGGCGTGGCGCTGCAACGGCGAATACCGCTTCAGTGATGACGGCGAACCGGCGGGCACTGCCGGACGGCCAATTCTGCAAGCCATCGAAGGCGCCGACATTGACCGTACGCTGGTGATCGTGCGGCGTTATTTCGGCGGCATCAAGCTGGGCGCGGGCGGTTTGGTGCGCGCCTACAGTGCAGCTGCCACCGCTTGCCTGGCGAACGCCGCAACGCGACAGCTGACGCCACATATCCACATGCGTCTGAAAGTGCCGTTTGCTCATACGCAAACCCTGTTTCAGGTGGTTGGCAGTGCGGCGGCGAGCGGGCCAAGCCATACCAGTGAGGGAGTGGCAATTACCGCACTGGTCGACCTGGCCCTGCACCAACAGATGCTGGATGAACTGCGCAATCAAACCCGCGGTCAGATTATCGTTGAGCTCGGTGACACCCTACTCGCTTGACGGCAGATCGCGCTAAAAGATAGTGCTATCATCAGGCAATGGTTTTGACACAGGTTCGAGGGCGAACAGATGAAATTCTACGGCGTGCTTCTGATAGCGATTCTCTGCTGCCCGGCGACAGCCGAGGTATATAAAATCGTCGACGAACAGGGCAACACGACCTATACGGACGCGCCACCGGCCAAGAACCAGGCTCACGAAAAAGTGGAACTCAAACCCATCAATCGGCAGCCGCCAGTGGAAGTCCAGAATCGCTCCCGGTCAAGCAACGCGACGGCAGCGGAGGAACCGGTTAACTTTCAGGTAACACTGATCGCCCCCGCCGAAGGTACGCAAGTGCCACCGGGCCAGCGCAACCTCACTGTGGCAGCTCAGGTGCAGCCGGCAATGAGCGACGGCCATAGCCTGCAGTTCATCATGAATGGTGAACCCCTCAACCAGCCCGGCAGCAGCACCAGCTGGACCATCGAAGAAATTTACCGCGGTGAACACCGGATTTCAGCGCAAGTGCTGGATCCGGACGGACGAGTGGTCGCCACCTCCGCACCCGTCACCGTGTATGTTCACCGGCCCACGATCCGCAACTAGTTAATGCACCAACTTGGTGCATTTCCCCATTTCCAGGCGTACACTGATGTCAGGATGACGGCAGATTGCGCCAGCTACGCGTTCTGTTCACGCCGAATCGGTCCATAGCCGGCTAACGCCCGTTTTACGCATTTCGACGCAATTACGTGCATGTTGTTCGCCGTTCGCGCTCTCGCCATTCCTAACGCTGCGGATGTTGATGCCTGTATCTGGTACTCGGCCACGTGCTGGAGCGTTTTTTGCAATTTCGCAAAAATGACAATACGAGTTTTTACCTGAAATTCCCGTAGGGAGTCATTTTAGGCCACACCCACGTTTCATCCCGGAGCCCCCTACTTTGCCATGCTAGAGCACACCCACTTCAAGCAGTTGCTGGACAGTCTGATTACGGCGGTTGTGGTCGTTGACCGTCAGCTCAGGCTGTTTCACATCAATGCCTCTGCTGAAGCTTTAATGGGAATCAGCGGCAAGCAGCTGGAAGGCAGAAGCATTGATCACTGCTTCTCAGAAGCCGACGGTACGCCGGCAACCCTGCGCGAAGCGGTGCTCAACCATCGAACCTTTACCAAGCGCAAGGCGCGCTGGCAGCTGCACAATCAAACGGAAATCACCGTGGATTACTCGGTGACCACCAACGCCGATATGGACCTGATGATTGTTGAAGTTCAACCGCTGGACCGCATGCTGCGCATCAACCGGGAAGAAGCCCTGCTCTCTTCCCAGGAGACGTCGCGCAATCTGGTGCGCAGCCTGGCTCATGAAATCAAAAATCCATTGGGCGGCATTCGTGGTGCCGCTCAGCTGCTGGCCCGGGAGCTTCACTCGGAAGCGTTGGAGGAATATACCGACGTGATTATCGACGAGACGGATCGCCTGCGTGACTTGGTCGACCGAATGCTGGGGCCAAGCCAGCCGCTGCAGCGCCAACCGGTGAATATTCATGAAGTGGTTGAACATGTAGCCACGGTGATCAATGCGGAAGCTCGCGGCACCATCCAAATCGAGCGAGACTATGACCCGAGTATTCCCGACTTGCCCGGCGACAAATCCCAATTGATTCAAGCGGTGCTCAATATCGCCCGCAATGCGCTGCAGGCGCTGCGCGAACAGCCCAATCAAACCGATTGCCGCATCACCTTCGCCACCCGGGTGCAACGGCGGTTCACCGTGGGGCGCAAACACTACCCACTTGTTGCGCGGGTGGACATTACCGACAACGGCCCCGGCGTGCCGCCAGAATTACAGGAAGATATTTTCTTCCCGATGATAACCGGACGCGCAGAAGGCACCGGCCTCGGGCTTGCCATATCGCAAAACCTGGTCAACCAGCACAACGGCCTGATTGAGTGCCACAGCGAGCCCGGCCACACCACCTTTTCACTTTACCTGCCCCTGAGTGACGATTATGCAGAAGCCTAACCTCGTCTGGATTATTGATGATGACCGTTCAATTCGCTGGGTGCTTGAACGCGCCCTGCAAAGGGCCGGCATTAAAACCAGCAGCTTTGACAATGGTGAAAAGGCGCTGAAGCAACTGTCCGAGCAGCAACCGGATGCCGTCATCAGTGATGTACGCATGCCCCGGATGGACGGCTTGACGCTGCTGTCCTACATGCGCGAGCACTTCCCGGCAACGCCAATCATCATCATGACGGCGCACTCGGACCTGGACAGCGCAGTATCCGCCTATCAGGGCGGCGCGTTCGAATACCTGCCCAAACCCTTTGATGTGGACGACGCCGTGGCCGTCACCCGCCGCGCCCTGACCCACGTGGAAGAACAACGCAAAGCCTTGCCGGTCTCAACGCCGGAACTCCACGCGGAAATCATCGGCGAGGCGCCGGCCATGCAGGAAGTTTTCCGCGCGATTGGCCGTCTGTCCCACTCCAATATCACCGTCTTGATCAACGGCGAATCCGGCACCGGCAAAGAGCTGGTCGCTCACGCCCTGCACCGCCACAGTCCGCGTCGGGAAGGCCCGTTCATCGCCCTGAATATGGCGGCCATACCGCGAGAGCTGATTGAGTCGGAATTGTTCGGCCACGAAAAAGGCGCATTCACCGGTGCAGCGAACTTGCGCCAGGGGCGCTTTCAGCAAGCGGACGGCGGCACCCTGTTTCTCGACGAAATTGGCGATATGCCGGCGGAAACCCAAACCCGCCTGCTGCGCGTATTGGCCGACGGCGAATTTTATCGCGTGGGCGGCCACACGCCGGTGAAAGTGAATGTGCGCATCATCGCCGCAACCCATCAAGACCTGGAAAAACTCGTGGAACAAAACCGTTTCCGCGAAGACCTGTTCCACCGCCTCAACGTCATTCGCATTCACCTACCCAAGCTCGCCGACCGTCGGGAAGACATCCCCATGCTCGCGCGCTATTTTTTCCGCAAAGCCGCCCAGGAACTCGGCGTTGAACCCAAAGCACTAACGCCGGAAAGCGAAACCTACCTGAGCAACATGGCCTGGCCCGGCAACGTTCGCCAGTTGGAAAACACCTGTCGCTGGATTACCGTCATGGCCTCCGGTCGTGAAGTCCATTTACAGGACCTGCCGCCGGAACTGGTCGTGCACCGGGACGGCGAAGAACCCATCAACGATTGGGAACGCGCCCTGCGCAACTGGGCGGACCTTGCACTGAGCAGTGGCCAACACTCCATTCTTTCAGACGCCGTGCCTGCCTTCGAACGCACATTGATTGAGACCGCGCTTAAACATACCGCCGGCCGCAAACGCGACGCGGCTGAGTTGCTTGGATGGGGGCGTAATACGTTAACGCGTAAATTGAAGGAGTTGGGGATGTCTGCTGTGGATGAGGATTGATTAAGTGAAAAGTGAAAAGTGAAAAGAGTTTTGCCGGTTTCACGAGCAAGCTTCAACAAGGTTAGATAGCCAACCGACCCAGACGGCAAAACATAAAGACCAACAGGGCCATGCCGCTGCAAGCTATCTCCGGAAAAGCGGTCGTCGCGACTGTGATTTCGCCTCCCCAACTGCAAATTGATTATTTATCGGTTAAAAACAATGGCTTACGTTAACCGCCTCAAATGGTGATAGTGGTCATGGAGATCACTTTGTCGAAGGCCAAAGCCTCTCACAACGGCCGCTAAGCTTGACGTGACGGGCGCTTGAACGTATTTTGATTGAAAACCATAAAAGAGATAGTGGTCATGGGGATAGTGGGCGTGGCGACTACGATATAAATGTTATGCTCACAAAATTCAAGTAATGTAATAGATGAAAAGAATGAAGTTGTCATATTTTTTTAATTTAAATGCTGTCTTTCTATCGGTCTTCTGTTTAGCGACCTTTGCTATAGGAGATGAGGTTCTAGCGACTGGAAAGAAGACTCAAATAAAAGAAGAGAAGAAGGAGGGGGCTGAAGATCTAACGCTTCCACTGCTATTTTCGCAGGAAATTTCATTATGGCCAGAAAACTCCAAAGTTTTGAAAAATGGGATTAAGGAAATTTCCAATGATGAATACGCAGCAAATCATCCTTGGTTAGTTATCACCCACCCTACAATGATACGTTATTCCCCAAAAAGTCACTCTGCACGAGCAGCTATTCTCGTTTTCCCGGGAGGTGGATACAAAGGCGTCGCGATAGGCCAAAAAAGTACGATAGGATTCAACGGCGTTGATGTGTGCAAGTGGCTTACGAATTCAGGGGTTACCTGTTTCATTTTAAAGTATAGAGTTCCAAATTCTGGCTGCAGTTGGAATGCCAAAACGCAGCAACATGATACACCAAATATTCCTATGGCCTTGCAGGACGCCCAAAGAGCGATTTCTATCGTTCGTTACCACGCAAAGGAATACGATATCGATCCAAACAAAATAGGGGTTTTGGGGTTTTCTGCAGGAGGGAATTTAGCCGTTCTTGCCAGTACAGCATTTAAAAAGCGAGCATATGATCCAATTGATGAAATTGATCAAGTAAGTAGTCGTCCTGACTTCGCGATACCTGTTTATCCTGGGCACTTGACGATGGAGCATAAAAACAAAATTCCAAAGTCCGTCGCAGCGCAAGAGCTGAATACTGATATTGAGATATCAACCGATGTGCCGCCAACTCTTCTGATACACGCCAAAGATGACCCTGTTGATCCCGTTCATTATTCTGAAGTTTATGAAAGAGAATTAAAAAACGCAGGGGTAAATGTAAAGCTTTTACTTTATAAATCTGGCGGTCACGCTTTCGGGGTTCAGTTGCAAGGTAAAGATACAGATAGGTGGACTGTTGATGCTCTTAGTTGGCTAAAGAATATCAAGATCCTCTGACATGAAATTCTACAAACCTAACAAATTGCTCCTGCTGACATTTTTTTCGTTGCGCTTTTTGTGCTTAATAGCACAAAAATCTCCACTTCAAAAATGCAGCAGAGCAAGGCGTTAGAGAAATATGAACCTGAACCATAAGCAAGTAAAAATTATTGCATCTCTCGTTGCCTTTCTTCTGTGCACTATTTTCATTGCGCAGCTAGAGGTGGATCCGATTCGAATATTTGAGGTCGAGAGCGAAGATATTCGAGAGTATATTGTAATTCCAAAATCACGCATGACTAAGCTTGAAAGAACGGGAGAGGCCGAATGGCTAAATCAATAATCGCTAAACTTTCTATCGGTTCAGTTTTGGTGCTTTTCGGCGTCCTAATGCTTCACAAAGGAGTCACACTCATGGATCTAGATCTTGAGTTTTTTACTGATAGCTTGGGTGCTTGGACAGAATTTACTCCTTATTTACTGCTAGGGTTTGCCTCTGGATTCTTTGGCTTCTTATTATTCTTTTCATCATTGGCGCGGTTGAATAATGAAAATCTCTAACAATTCGCATCATTACGCCGCCGCAAGCGTCGGCGGGACGCTCGTAAACTCGCGCCCATGTGCTTTGCGTTGTACATAACCGCTTCGCGGTGGAGGGGATGCTTCAAGTAAGGAAGACATA
>CAYQQJ010000011.1:0-117874 GCA_964419935.1 uncultured Cellvibrionaceae bacterium | reverse complement strand
TATGAATTTCTGCAGTCAGGTGGAAAACCCGGTGCTTATTTCAACAGCCTGCTAAAGGGCGGCGTACATAAATGCGAGGTGGGTTATGCGAGTGACGCTTATTTGTGTGTTGGTGGCCGTGCTGTTTGGTTGTTCAGACAAACCTGCAGAGTCTTTTTTGCAAGATGAGCAACAACTGATGGAAAAGGCCCGACAGACGGAAGATATGTTAAAAGCTGCTGACGACAAACGTCGCGAGCAGCTTGAGGAAATTCAGTAGGCTAGGTAGGGTCAGGGGCGAATGGCACTTACTTAAGACGCAGATCCAGGTTAGGACCGCTTTGGGGCGAGTCTTGGAAAGCCCCGCCCCAAAGCGGACCGTGAACAAAGCCGCTTAAGTAAGTGTCATTCGGGCCTGGGACGACCTTTAAGAAGCGCGTCTGGCCGTAGCCAGACGCGTATTTGCGGATCAACCGGTGTTGCGCATACCGGCAGCGATACCGGCCATGGTGACTTTCAGAGCGCGTTCCAGATCCGGGTCGATATTGCCGGCCTTACGTTCGCGTTTGATCAGCTCCGCCTGCACATAGTTGAGCGGGTCGATATAAGGCTTGCGCACATCGAGTGACTTCTGCAGCATCGGATCGCTGTCCATCAGGTTCTCTTCGTTCTTCACCTTCTTAAGCAGTTCTTCAATCGCGGCCAAATCGCCCCGCAGTGTGCGCCCGAGTTCACGCAACTCCACTGGAACCAGCTGCTCCTCATAGTAGGCACAAACAGCACCGTCGGCTTTGCCGATAACCATTTCCAGGAGATCCAGGAAGCTGGTGAAGAATGGCCACTCATTGGTCATCCGCTCGAACGTTTCAGGGTCATTGGTCAACGCATATTCCAGCGCCTGACGGGTACCCAGCCACGCTGGCAGGTTGAGCCGCACCTGCATCCACGCGAACACCCAGGGGATTGCGCGCAGGCTTTCGACACCGCCGGTGGCCTTGCGCTTGGCCGGTCGGCTACCCAGCGCCAGCTTGTTCAGTTCCTGCTCCGGCGTCAGGCTGCGGAAGTAGGGCACAAAGTCTGGATGTCCGCGCACGATGTGGCGGTAGGCGTCCAGGCTGGCCTTGCTCATTTGCTCAATCAGCTCGCGCCATTCCGGTTTCGGTGAGGCGTGGGGCTGCAGGGTCGCGGTGAGTGTGGCGGATGTATAGGTGGACAGGCTGCTGAAGGCGACCCGTGGCAACCCGAACTTGTAGCGAATCATTTCACCTTGTTCAGTGACCCGAATGCGACCTTTGACCGAGCCGGGGGGCTGGGAAGCAATGGCCTGCTCAACCGGGCCGCCGCCACGGCCGACGGTGCCGCCACGGCCGTGAAACAATACCAGTTGAACGCCATGCTGCTCCGACTGGTTTACCAGAGCCTCCTGTGCCTTGTACTGCGCCCAGGTTGCGGCAAATTTGCCGGCGTCCTTGGCGGAGTCCGAATAGCCGATCATGACGGTTTGATTGCCGTCAATGTATTCCCGGTACCAGGGCAGTTGCCACAGTTTGTCCATGACCGCTGGTGCACGATCGAGATCGTCCAGGGTTTCGAACAGGGGAACAATGGGCATGTTCCATTTCATGCCGCACTCCTTGAGCAGGAGCGCAACCACCAGTACATCCGATGGCTGCTGTGCCATGGAAATAACATAATGAGAAAGCGTTTCCCGGGGCTCCTCGGCAATCACCTTACAGGTGTGCAGAACTTCGGCGGATTCGTCGCTGAGTGGCCATTCGAGAGGCAGCAAGGGGCGCTTGTTCTTCAGCTCATCAAGCAGAAACTCCTGGCGTTGATCCTCAGACCACTCGCGGTAGCTGCCGAGGCCCAGGTGCAGGGTCAATTCGTCCATCACCTGCACGTGTCGCTCGCCATCCTGTCGAATATCGAGGGGTACCAGGTTAATGCCGAAGCAGTGAATCCGTCGAATTACGTCGACCAGACTGCCGTTGGCGATGTGACCCAGGCCGCACTCGTGCAGGGAGCGGTGGCACAGCATCAATGGCTCGAGCAGGTCATCCCGGCTGCGGATAATGTCCGAACTTGGGTCGACGGATTTGCCGTCGAGTCGCGCATTGGTCCAGGTCAACGTGGTTCGTATACGCCGCCGCAGTTGATGCATAAGATCGCGATAGGGCGTGCGGCTGTCTTTGTTTGCCAGCTGTGCGCGCAGTTCATCGGTCGCTTCGAACATGCTGAGGTCGCCGCCCAGGCTGTTGATGTCGCGCAGGTAAAGCTCAGCGGCCATCCAGCGGCCAAGAAGAATGACACGTTTGGTCACCGGGTGGGTGACGTTGGGATTGCCGTCGCGGTCGCCCCCCATCCAGGAATAGAAGTGAAACGGCTGGACATCGAGAGGTAAACCTTGTCCCAGACGGCGTCGGGACAACCGATCGAGGTGACGAATAAAATCCGGTACCGCTTGCCACAGGCTGTTTTCAATCACGGCGAAGCCCCATTTGGCTTCGTCCACTGCCGTGGGCCGCTCTTCGCGGATCTCATCGGTGGACCAGATTTCTTCGATAACGCGGTGCAGGCGGCCACGCACCTTGTCCTTTTCATAGGGCAGGAAGTCGCTTCGCTGCCGGTCCGACAGGGTGTTGGCAACCTGGTCGTATTTGCGAATCAGCGTGCGACGGGTCACTTCGGTCGGGTGGGCCGTCAGCACCAGTTCAATGCGCAGCTTGTGCAGCACCTTGGCCAGCTCGTCCTTGCCGAGCGTGCCCGAGAATTCTTCCAGCACGGCGTCAAGGCCGTCTTCGGTGTGCGCTTCGGCACTGGAAATGTATTCCTGTTCCGCAATATTGGCCAGGTTGAGGAACTGATTGAATGCCCGGACAATTGGCAGGATTTCCTTGTCCTCAAGCTGGTCAAGCATGTCCACCAGTGGCTGGGAATCCCCGTTCTCTGCTTGATTAATGGTCTTGCCCAGGCGGCGAATATCTTCGACTTTGCGAAAAAGGGAAGGGCCTTCGTGCTCCAGAATCGTCTCCCCTAGCAATTCGCCCAGCAGGCGGACATTGTCACGCAGGGTTTCGGGTAATTCGGACATCGGTTTCCTCCGGTAATTGGCGAGGGTCGCTATTCTACGCTATCAAGCTCGAGCTGGGCAGTGCTATCTCGAACCGGCGTTAAAAGCGCCTGTTAGCTGAAAATGTGCTCCTGATCGGGAAAATTGCCGGCTTTTACGTCAGACACGTACTTGGCCATGGCGGCGGCGATGTCGCCGGTTTCCCGCAGGAAGTTTTTGGAAAATTTGGGTGGCTGCTCCGTTAGACCGAGCAAGTCATTGATCACCAGAACCTGCGCATCGGTATCGGCCCCAGCGCCAATCCCGATGGTGGGCATGCTCAGGCTTTGGGTAATGTGCTTCCCTAGCGAGTGGGGAACGCATTCAAGAACCAGGGCATCGGCGCCAGCCTGTTCCAGGGCCAGGGCATCGCGAGTGATGATTTCCGCTTGATCCTGTTGTCGGCCCTGAACCCGAAAGCCGCCGAATTTGTTGACCGACTGCGGTGTCAGTCCCAGATGGCCGCACACCGGAATACCCCGTTCGCTCAACATGCGCACCGTCGGCGCCAGCCATTCCCCGCCTTCGAGTTTCACCATCTGTGCGCCCGCTTGCATAAGGCGGGCGGCGTTATGCAGGGCTTGTTCCGGCGTGGCGTAGGCCATAAACGGCAGGTCCGCGACGACCAGCGCGAAGTTGCTGCTGCGACTGACGGCTTCCACATGATGAATCATGTGCTCCATGGTCACCGGTAATGTGCTGGAATAGCCGAGTACCGTCATTCCCAAACTGTCGCCCACGAGCAATACCTCGACGCCGGCCTTTTCGGCCATGGCTGCGGTAGGCGCAGTATAAAGTGCGATGGAGGCAAATTTTTTGGCATCCTGCTTGTGTGACTGCAAGGTCCGGATGGTGACCTGTTTGCTCAGCGCTTCAGTGTTGGCATAGCTCATGGGTCATCCTCAGAGAGAAGCTTTCGGGTTGTAATAGTGACGGCCGCTGCGGATGGTAAGCATATAGTCCACCAGGTTGCGGTAATCCGTGGGGTTGTTGACCCAATCAATGTCCGCCGCATTCACAATTAACAGCGGCGCAGCATCGTAGTAGTGGAAAAAGCGGGTATAGGCATCGTTAAGCAGATGAAGATAGTCCGCACTGATGTTTTGTTCCGCCGGAACACCGCGCTTCTGGATGCGCTCCAGCAGCGTGCTCGCGGGAGCCTGCAGGTAGACCACCAGATCCGGCGTCGGGGCGTCGATGGTCAAATGGTTGAACACCTGGAGGTAGAGCTGGAGTTCGTCGGCGTCGAGAGTCACTTCGGCAAACAACTGATCCTTGTCAATCAGGAAATCCGCTACCCGCACCGGTGCGAACATATCGCTCTGGTGCAGCTCGTTCAGCTGCTGCATACGCTGGAACAGAAAGAAGAGCTGCGTGGCCAGCGCGGCATTGCGCTGATTACTGTAAAAACGTTCCAGGAACGGGTTGTCCTCCGCGCGTTCGAGCAAGCTGTCATATCCGAAGGTTTGCGCCAATTGCTTGGTCAATGATGTCTTGCCCACGCCGATCGGGCCTTCTACGGCGATAAATCGCGGTAGTTCACGGCCATTAAGATCCAGCTGCCATTCTTGCGGTGCCAATGCCGTCTCCCCAAAGTTGTGGAGGAGCCTGTCAGTCATAAGTCCGACAGCCTCCTGATAATTGCGACGAGGTTGGTCGCTACTCTTATTTACCGCTTTCTGCTACGTCTTGTTGATCAAGCCGCGCAATATCTTCGCGGCTGATATTGAGTACTCTCGAAGCCAAACTGGTGCCATCAGGTAGCGTCAGTTCAGGCGCAATGTCCGCCAGCGGCAGGATGACAAAGTTGCGTCGCGTCAGCCAGCAGTGGGGTATTTGCAACCGTGGCGTGTCGATCACCTGGTCGCCGTAAAGCAGAATATCCAAATCGAGCGTGCGCGGTCCCCAGCGCTGATCCCGTATGCGGTTGTGGTCTGACTCGATGGCCTGCAGCGCATCCAGCAGTGTTTCGGCTGACAATGTCGTGTCCAGGCAGACGACGCCGTTGATGTAATCTGGCTGGTCTCCTGGCCCGATCGCAACCGAGCGGTACCATGGTGACTGGACGATAAGGGTGCAATCAGGCAGCGCTGCCAGTTCGCTCACGGCGGTTTGCACCTGGCTTAGTGGGTCGTCCAGATTGCTGCCTAAACCGATGTAGGTTCTTTCTGTTGTCAAATCCGGTGTCATTCTTTATTCGGTGCTTTGCGGCGGGGTCTGCGGCGAGAGCGACGGGGACCACCACTGCTGCCAAGCTGCTGAACCATATTTTCGCGCTCGGTTTCATCGGCAGTTTGGAAGCGGGTCCACCACATTCCCAGACCTTGAAGTTCCTCGCCGGCGTCCTCGCGCAGTAATAAAAAGTCATAGGCGGCGCGAAAGCGCGCGTGTTCGACCAGCACGAAGGCCCGTCTTCCCTCACGCCGGGGCAGACGCAGCTGCAGAACCCAGATCTCCCGCATGGGAATGAGAAAGCGTTTAGGAATCGAGGTGTGGCGCAATTGCTGGTTGATGGCTTCCTGGGATGCTTGCTGGAGCGCATCCTGAGCACTCATATTTTGTTCTTTCATGTAAAACGCCATGGCGGCGGACACCTGTGGCCACAGCAGGGCCGCGTACAGGAAAGCGGGAGTGACGCGTTTGTCCTGACGCACGCGAGTATCGGTATTCAACAGCGCCTGATTGACCAGCAGCTGGTCTACCTCCCGACCGTTGCTCAAGGCCTTGGCCGTGCCCGGGAACAGGTAGCGCAACAGGTTGTACTCTTGCAGCAAACCAAAAGAGGCGGTAGCGGAACCGTTCATGAACAGCTTGAGAACTTCCTCGAACAGGCGCGCCGGGGGCACGTGAGAGAGGAGCTCTCCCATGCTGCGTAGCGGTGCCTCGGTCTTGTTCGCTAAGTCGAACCCCAGCTTAGCGCTGAAGCGCACTGCACGCAGCATGCGCACCGGATCTTCCTTGTAGCGGTCGCTGGCGTTGCCAATAATGCGCAAGACGCGGTCGTCAAGATCTTTTACGCCCTGAACAAAGTCGTACAACTCCTCGCTTACCGGGTCGTAATAGAGCGCATTGACGGTAAAGTCACGCCTGATGGCATCGGATTGGATGTCGCCGTAGACATTATCCCGCAACAGCAAACCCTGAGCGGACTGCGATGCCTGACCGCTGCCGCTGGCGGCCTCGTGGTGGTCGCGGAACGTGGTAACCTCGATAATCTCTCGCCCGAAACGCACGTGGACGATCTGAAAGCGGCGGCCGATGAGGCGGCCATTGCGAAAAATCCCGACCACTTGTTCCGGGGTGGCATCAGTGGCCACGTCAAAATCCTTGGGTTTGCCGCCGAGCATGGTATCGCGCACGCCGCCGCCGACTAAAAATGCCTCGAAACCTTCCTGTTGCAGGCGATCGATGACTTTCAGTGCGCCATGACTGACTTGTCGGCGAGAAATTTGATGATCATTGGCCGGGATAACCTGCGGGATCACTTCCACTTTATGGGTCCCAAATAGCTTTCGAAGCCGGTTTAGCATAAATGAGTCAGACTAGTGAGATTACGTTGATCGATGTCACTGACACGAATAGAGATGACGAGTGGCTCGTTGCGTGCCTGCTGTGCAGCCACAAAAGGGAGAGTTTACCACGGGTGCCAAGGTAGGCAAATGCCCCACCTCCCGTTGGGGAGGCCCGGTCGGCAGGTAAGGCTGTGGCGATATGCGGGAGATTTTGCCACACAACGAAAAACGGGGAAGCCAAGGCTTCCCCGTCTTAATCTGTGCTCTTATCGATTTATCGCCGCTGTTGTTGTTATCGCTTGTGCCTAACAGGACAAGTCCTTGTCCAATATGTGCTTAGCTTCTCAGCTAGCTTTTCCCAGTTACACAAGCCAGCTACACGTATAAATCCTTATTGTTTTACTGTGCTATCCCGTTTTATTGTTTGTTGTTGTTATTCTTCGTAACTTTTCTGATTATTATTTCTTGTTCTTATTTTGATATGTTTTTTCTTATTATTTGTTGTTTTTATTGTAGATAATACAATGCAGGCCCTGTGCCAGAAGTGGAAAATGCTTTCAAATCAGTATGTTACATTTTTCGGAAAGAGTTTTATTAGGTTTAGCTATTTATAATCGTTACTTTATGTGCCGAGGGTTGTTACATCGGTATCAAATGAGTAACAGTTGGGTTTGAGTTAGGTAGGAGTTTGCGCGGTAGAAAATTATCCTACTGCGAAAGCGCCACAACGGTTCATTTTCTCGCTCATTTTTGTTGCATAGAACCACTATGCGCCTCAAATGACCAAAAAAATGACCTCGTTGTGCCACTTTCTCGCGACGGACATTTCTACCGCGCAAACTCCTGGGTTTTTGACGTGAGGGGGCTGATCGCGGTAGTCCGCACCGGACGCGAACAGCCTAGTGGCTTTGACTTTTGGAGCTGCTGACCTGGGTCGGCTTGGTGCGGGGAATGCCCAGGCGCTGGCGTCTTTCCCACAGGCATTTGCGGCTCACGCCCAGTTTCCGCGCCAGTTCCGTTTCGCTCATGCTGTCCTGATGTTCCAGCACAAAGCGCTGAAAATAATCCTCCAGCGACAAATCCTCATTGGGATCTACCGGCGGCCGATTGCCTTTGGGGCGGGGGGAGTTGTCGTGTTCGTCGTTGAGGTCCACCCGCACCAGGTCGAGATCGATGGAGAGTTGCTGATAGCCGATCTCCGTATCGTTCTCACAGAGAATCACCGCGCGCTGAATGGCATTCTCCAGTTCGCGGATGTTACCCGGCCATGTGTAAGTGGTAATCGCCTGCACCGCTTCGGGTGACAGCCCCAGTGGCGGCTTGCCGAGTTCCGCGCAATAGCGTTTGACGAAGGTTTCGGCCAGGGCAAGAATGTCTTTGCCGCGTTCGCGCAGCGGCGGCAGCTTGAGTTGCACCACGTTGACGCGATAATACAGGTCTTCACGGAAACGTCCTTCCCGTGCCAGCTTGGCCAGGTCCCGGTGTGTGGCTGCGACCAGACGTACGTCCACCTTGCGGGATTCTACGGCACCAATAGGCCGTACCTCGCCTTCCTGCAGCACCCGTAACAGACGTGCCTGGGCCTCCAGCGGCAATTCGCCAATCTCATCCAGGAACAGGGTTCCGCCGTCGGCAGCCGCTACCAGGCCCTCACGGTTGCTTGCTGCGCCGGTGAATGCACCTTTCTCGTGTCCAAACAGTTCAGCTTCAATCAATGTGTCGGGAATCGCTGCGCAGTTCACGGAAACCAGCGGTTGAGCTGCCCGGGGGCTCTCCTGGTGCATGGCCCGCGCCACCAGCTCTTTGCCGGTCCCGGTTTCACCCAGAACCAAAACGGTGGCATTGGTTGGCGCCACCCGATGGATTTTGTTGTACACCTCTTTCATTGCGGCCGATGTACCAATCATGCCTTCAACGCTGATGTCCTGGGGGATGCCGGTCTTGCGATGCGCCGCGGCGTTTTTCTCGGATTTGCCGATGATGCGTTTCACGGCGGTGAGCATTTCATCGTGGTCGAAGGGTTTGGCGATGTAGTCAACGGCGCCCATTCGCATGGAATCCACCGCTGAGCGCAGGCTGGCGTAGCTGGTCATGATCAACACCGGGACGTCACCGGCCAGCTGGATCAGATCAGTGCCGGGGGCGCCGGGAAGGCGCAGGTCGCTGATAATCAGGTTAAAACTGTCGAGTTTGTGCTTGCTGAGTGCCTCCTTCACCGAAGCGGCTTCCTTCACGTCGTGTTTGTTGCGCACCAGTAACTTGCGCAGCGCCGTGCGGATGATAACTTCGTCTTCTACGATCAGGATTTTGCTCATAATAAACTTACGGCTGCTCAACTTAGAAGCTAAGTGTTACCCGAAGTGCCGCGACTTTCAAGCCGCAGTGAGTCTTTGGGTAGGCGAATAACGAATTGCGTGCCACGTCCTGTGTCCGGATCGACCGGGCTGTTGATGCTCAGGTCCCCTTTGTGATCCTCTACAATGCTGTAAACCATGGCCAATCCCAGGCCTGTGCCCTCTCCTGGCTCCTTGGTGGTAAAGAAGGGTTCCAGGATGCGCTCCATGTGGGCCGCCGAAATACCCGATCCCTGATCGGTAACACTGAAGGTAACACTTTTGTCCCCTTCGGTGCCATCGATAATCACCCGGCTGCCACTTGGGCTCGCGTCCCGGGCATTGGACAGGAGGTTGATAAACACCTGGATCAAGCGTTGGGAGTCCCCCACAGCCTGCAAGTCCTCGCTCAACTGATTCACGTATTCCACCTGGTGCTTTTCCCGCTGGAGGGCCAGCAGGTTGATCGCTTCCTGGGCGCATTCGTGTAAGTTGATCATTTCGAATTTGTCCTGGGACTGCTGGCCTGAATGGGAAAAGCTGACCAGTGATTGCACGATGCGGCTGACACGATCGGTTTGCGACAGAATATGGTCCGCCGTCTCCAGTAACTCGGGGTCATCGGTCTCGTAACGCATGTTCTGGGCAAGGCAGGCGATGCCGGTGACCGGGTTGCCTATTTCGTGGGCGACTCCCGCAGCCAGGCGTCCAACCGACGCCAGCCGTTCACTGTGTACAAGTTCCTGCTCGAGCATTTGCAGCTCGGTGACGTCTTCCAGAAGAATCACCTGCCCGTCAATCCGGTGGGCGAATGACGACTGGATGGTGGCTTTGTGCAGCGTGATCCAGTGAGGCCGCTCATTCAACAGGATTTGACGCTTATAAAAATGGGGCTTGCGCGAAGCCGAGAACGAACTCAACAGCTCTCCCCAGGGCGCGGCCACGTCCTGCAGATGGGAGCCTGTGACCGCATCGCTGTCAATGCCGGTCAGGTTCTCCAT
The DNA here is from genome assembly GCA_964419935.1 of uncultured Cellvibrionaceae bacterium. Taxonomy (GTDB): domain Bacteria; phylum Pseudomonadota; class Gammaproteobacteria; order Pseudomonadales; family Cellvibrionaceae; genus CAYQQJ01. Next base: position 107,940 of record CAYQQJ010000011.1, on the reverse strand, counting down.
GGCGCTGTTCCACATGAGGATTTCCATGTCCTCGCCAATCGAGCAGGTCGCCAGGGGCAGCTCCTCCAGGGTTCGCCGGTGGTACAGGCGCAGGTTGTTGAGCTCGGCGGCGAGGCCGGTGAGCTGGGTGCGCACCTGCGTCAGGCGGCTTTCTATCAGATTGATATCGGTAGCGCTGTGGGATTCGGGGACTTTGTAGGGAATCAGGCGGTCGAGGATTTCGCTGGCCATCGACATGCCCATCAGGCTCGACAAGTTGGCTTCGATTTCGTCGCGCAACCGGCGCAGGGCATAGGGCCGGCTCTCATTGGGGTTGAGGCCAAGGGTAGTGAGCGCGCGGTTGACTTCGGTGCGGGCGGTCGACGCGCCGATTCGGCTGCTCAGACGCTCGACGATTTCATCCGGCGAACGCACGTCCAGTGCCAGGCGAATGGGGTGACTCAACTCATCTTCGGCACACAGCTCGGCGCTGTAGCGCTCCTCGTCGGATTGCTTGAAAAAGAGCGATGCCCAGACGAAGGCCACCGTGTTCAGGCCCAGTGACCACAGGGTTATCTGACTCCACTGGTTGGGACCCACGGCGAAGGGTTCGAGCAAACCGAAGGCGGTGTAGTGGGTAATATTGCCCAGCATTGGCACCAGCATACCGAACAGCCAGATGCTCATGCCGATCATCAAGCCTGCCAGCAATCCGCGCCGGTTGCCGCGGGACCAGTGCGCTACGGCAATAATACCCGGCAGAAATTGCAGGGTTCCGATAAAGGCCGCCAGAGCAAGATCCGTGAGATTGAAACGATTGTTCAGGACAATATAAAACAGGTATCCCGCGAGCACGACTGCGGCCACCAGGACGCGGCGCATCCATACCAGTTGGCGGTAGATATCTGCCTTGGTGCCAAAGGGTGTGGCCGGTAGTATCCAGTGGTTGAGCACCATGGTGGACATCGCCAGGGCGATGGCGATCATGGCACCGGTGGCCGCGGACAAACCGCCGACAAAGGCAATCACCGACATCAGGCTGCTACCGGAGGCAAGCGGTACCGCCAGTGGGAAATACACGGCCGGCGTCGCGATATCCAGGGCAAAGCCGGCCCACAGCAGCGGAAATATAGGCAGCGCCATCAGTAGCAGAAATAGCGGGAAGGCCCAGCTGACAGTGCTGCTGGCATGTTTGGTGGGGTTTTCCACCACAGTGATATGGAAAATATGGGGCATGGCCACGGCCGTGGCGATGAAAACCAATGGCAAGGTATGGCTGGAGCCTTCCCGAATGGGACTTTGCAAGGCCTCCAGGTATTGAGGGTTTGCCGCAAGCCACTCATCCAGCCCGGTCATGCCGCCAAAAACTTTCACTAGAACGTAGGTTCCGACAGCCAGCAAACCGAAGAGCTTGATCAGGGACTCGAAAGCCATGGCAGTGATCAGCCCCTTGTGATGCTCGCGGTTGGAGCCGAACATCATGGCGAACAGAATAATAGCGCAGCAGTAAACCAGGGCAGCGGCTTCCCGGGTGCCGAAGTAGGCGGCCTTGCCGTCCAGGTAGGTCTCGGGGGTATTGGTCACCAGGTGGATGGTATCCGCGACGGCCTGGATCTGCAGGGCGAGCAATGGCAACATGGCCAGCAGCATGCACAGAGTAATGGCACCGCCCACCGGCAGGCTGTGATAGCGGAAGACCAACAGGTCTGCCATGGAGGTGATCTGAAAGCGGCGCGCCAGTTCGATCAGGGGCTTCAATGCAATGGGCGCAAACAGAAACAGCGCGCCGGTGCCCAAATAATAGGTGAGCGCACCGTAGCCATAGCGCTTGGCCAGATCGACCACCCCGTAAAAAGACCAGGCGCTGGCAAAAATGCCCAGAGACAGAATATAAACCACCGGATGGGTAATCAGCCGATCCGGCACCCAGCCTTTCTCGGTGCTGTAGGCGATGGCAAATAGAACGCTCAGATAAATCAGGCAGACCAGTCCGATCTGCAGAAAACTAAAGGTCATGTTTTGGTCGACGATTTTGCATGATATAGGCCAGTACCACCACCAGCGCCCAAATGATGTAGGGCTTGTACCACAGGTTGACCGGATTGATGACCCAGCTGTAAAGCGTCGGCGAAAAAATGTAGGCGACCAGTACAAGCAAAAGGAGCGGGGTTTGTCGGTTCATGGGTTTCTCGGCGTGCCGGGTCAAAAGGTGGCAGGAAGGGCGTGTTACCGGGTTCGCCACAGCGCAGCGGTGTCCACTGATGAAAGTGCGGGAGCCTCCGGTTGAGCGGAATGTTACTCAAGGGGTGTGCGGTTTGGCAATGGCCGCTGATTGCATGCCTCGTGGCTCCTCAGGCTAACCATTGATATCCGGAGCGAATCTGATCGATGCGGTTTGCGGCACGGTATCGCGCTGCCAGTGCTCGACGGCCCAACCTAAGAGCTCGGCGGGCGAGGCGGACCGCAAGTCCGCCGGCGGCGTCATGCCCAGATAACCGAGAGCCTGGCACAGGTTTGCCACCGGCTGTTGAATGTCGACCGCCGGTGCGTGATTTTGTTTGCTGAGCTTCTGTCCGTCGGCGTCGACCAGCACGGGGATATGGGCAAAGCGCGGCGTCCGCTGCCCCAGCAGCCGGAACAGGTAAATTTGTCTCGCCGTGGTTTCCAGCAGGTCAATACCGCGCACAATGTGGGTCACTTTTTGAGCAATGTCGTCAACCACAACGGCGAGCTGATAAGCGAACAATCCGTCCTTGCGGTGAATCACAAAGTCTCCGCAACTCTCCGCCAGATGCTCACGCTGGCGGCCCTGGATATCATCGGTAAACGCAATATCGTCGCGCACAGTGCCATAGGCGGCCGGAAGATTGGCCACCTTCAGTCGCAATGCGGCAGCCTCCTGTGGCGGTGGAGGCCTGTCCCGACAGTGGCCATCGTAAACACCGCCGAGGGAGGCTAGCCGTTTGCGGGTGCAATTGCATCGGTAGCACAGGTCTTCCGCGAGCAATTTCTCCAGAAGTTCGCGATAGGCGCCATGGCGTTGACTCTGCATTACCAGCTCACCATCCCAGTGCAGGCCGTGAGCATCGAGACAATGCAGAATTGCGGCTCGAGCGCCTGGGGGCTCCCGCGGGGGGTCTATGTCTTCGATGCGCACGAGCCACTTGCCGTGGCGAGCGCGGGCGTCCAGGTAGCTGGCCAGTGCACATACCAGCGATCCGAAATGCAAGGGGCCTGAGGGTGACGGCGCGAAGCGGCCGATATAGGGAAGTCCGACCCGGAGAGGCCTCGTTCTGGGAAAATCGCGTTGGTGTGAGTACGCGGCGTCTAGCTCGACCATAATCACTCGGAGCCGAATTCAAAGAATTGTTATGTTCACCGAGTGTAGTCTAAATTGCTGAAAGGGGGAATTCAGGGAGATCGGCAAAAGCCGATCTCGAGAACCGGAGGGGAACAGAGGTCAAGCGGGTCTAGCGACCCACTTGCTTTTCCTTGATTTCGTCCAGTGTTTTACAATCCACGCACAAGGTTGCTGTTGGACGTGCTTCCAGTCGGCGGATACCGATTTCGACACCACAGGCATCGCAAAAGCCATAATCATCGCTTTCGATCAATTCCAGTGTGCTGTCGATTTTTCTAATCAATTTGCGCTCGCGGTCGCGGGTGCGCAATTCCAAACTGAACTCCTCTTCCTGGCTTGCCCGGTCCGCAGGGTCTGGAAAGTTCGCAGCCTCGTCCTTCATATGAGACATGGTGCGATCCACTTCTTCCATCAACTCGCGTTTCCAGGCGTAAAGTAACCCTTTGAAATGTTCTTTTTGTTTATCATTCATGTACTCTTCGTCTTGACCTGCTTGATAGGGAGCAAACCCGCGGAGAGTAAATCCTGATGTCGTTTGGGATTCAGGCATCAATATGCGCCTCTTTAGCTATAAATCGCACTGAGAACCCGGCAAATAAAACGCCAGGCTCCTGACCAGTTCCCCTATATGGGGCCCGAGTTTGCCTTTTCAAGACAATTTCGGCAAGTCGAGCAACCTACCAGATAAGAGGGTGTTGTGCCAGTATTAAAGCGCCGGTCTGCGGACCGCCCGGCAGCCTGTTGTCAAGCGAGCCTAGCCAAGACGGCACCAGTGAAAGGTGCCGGTGATCGCGCATCCACCTGTTTGACACCCCGATTGGTTGAAACCTGAACCTGGAGACCAGATGAAATTCGATCCGCCGCTCAATCAGGCGACCTTGTTACGGCGCTACAAGCGTTTTCTCACCGATGTTCAGCTGCCTGACGGCACGCAAACCACCTTGCATTGCCCCAATACGGGCAGCATGACCAACTGCCTGGTGGAACACAGCCAATGCTGGTATTCAACCTCCGATAACCCCAAGCGCAAATATCCCGGTACCTGGGAGCTGGCGACCACCCCCTGCGGTCATTGGGCGGGTATCAACACCAGCCGGGCGAACCAGCTGGTTGAGGAAGCCCTGCTGGCAGGTGTGGTGCCGGAGCTGAATGGATTTGACAGCTTCAAGCGCGAGGTGCGCTATGGCGGCGAGAACAGCCGGGTGGACTTCCTCTTGCACTATGGAGACGTGCGCTGTTATCTCGAAGTGAAGAGCGTCACGCTGGGCGAGGCCGACGGTTGTGGTTATTTTCCCGATGCGGTCAGTGAGCGCGCCCGCAAGCACCTGCGTGAGTTGACACAACTGGTGCATAGCGGGCACCGCGCCGTGCTTTTTTACTGCGTTCAGCACACCGGTATCCAGCGAGTATTGCCGGCGGACCACATCGACCCGGCATACGGTCAGGCGCTGCGGGAGGCTGCCACGGCGGGGGTGGAAATCCTTGCCTATCGCGCCACCATCAGCCCCGACGAGATTCGTCTGTGTGATCCCATACCGGTTGAGGTGCCGGCTGAAGTGGCGGTGTAAGTGACGGAAATGACACGAGTCACCGGTGCAGGGCCCAGGGCACAGCGCGCGTTCAGCTGCAGGAAAGCTCTCGCTCTGCCTGCTCAGCTTGTTCGACCAGTTGCGCCTTTTGCTTTGCAGTCAGGTCGTTCCAGTGCACGTCCATCAGGGCACCCTGCAGCGCGTAAAGCATGACTTTTGAGACCTGAATGCCGCGGTTTTTGATCCGGCAGTAGATTTCAACGGCACCGACGGAGGCAAGGTCTTCACGAGAGTTGATGCCTACGGCACGCAGTATATTGACGGAGGCCATGCCCAGGTTCTTGAGGTTCAGCAATTCGCAATCTGTGGAAGTCATTAAGGGAATTCTCTTGAGTCATCTATTTTTATTATGAATAACTGTAGCGAACCCATGCTATCCGGCGATTGTGTGAGCGGTACGCCGGCAGGCGTTCCGGGTTCGTCCCGAAGCATGAATTCTGGCCTTGACAGTGCGTCGGGGCTAACTGTAATCATACAGAACTGGAAATGGAGCGCAATTGGTTTGCGCACAAGCTCTGCTCAAGGTCACAGAACATGATCCCTTTTGATATATTGGCCGGATTTGACGATCAGTGCATTGACTACAGTGCCTGCGAGGTTCCCGTGCACGGGGATCTGGTCGCTGCAGTAGGAGCACTGCGCGCGCGCGCCAAGGACGCTGGTTTGGATCTGGCGCTGGCCAGCGGTTACCGCAGCTTTGCAAGGCAGCTCTCGATATGGAATGAAAAAGCGACGGGGCGACGCGCTCTGCTGGACGACCAGGGGCAACCGTTGGATATCGGCAACTTGACGCCAACTCAGCGGTTGTTTGCGATTCTGCGCTGGTCTGCGTTACCCGGTGCCTCCCGACATCACTGGGGCACGGACATTGACGTCTACGATGCGGCGCCCTCGGCGCAATCCGGTTACAAATTGCAGCTCACGGTCGAGGAAACCCTGCCGGACGCGGTCTACGGTCGTTTTTATCAATGGCTGAATCGCGAATTGCTGGATTCACGCAGTGGCTTCTTCCGACCCTATCAGCAGTCGGAAGGGGGCGTGGCACCGGAACCCTGGCATCTGAGCTACGCGCCTTTGGCGGCCAGCTGTCAGCGCAGCTTCCAGCCGGATCAGTTGAAACAACGTCTGCTGGAAACCGATATTGCGTTGAAAGAGCAAATACTGACGCATTTTGAGGAGATCATTGAGCGCTTCGTGCGAGTGGACTGGGCGCTCTATCCTGCGCAATGACGTTCGTGCTGCGAAATCCTGCCGACATTGCTGCGAGTACACATTATTCCGCGGTACCACCGGATTTCTTTTCCCGCAGCAGGGCAAGAGCTGCTTCCCGACGGGCGAGCATCACGGTATAGGTTTGTAATACGGCGGGATTCGGGTGCCGGTAGCTGTTGACCAGGGCGATGCGCTCCTTTAAAAAGCCGATGTCGGCGGCGAGCTTGTTAATGGTCTTGTGCCCGAAGAAGTTTTCGACCTGGGCCGGTTGCTGGGAATCAGCCGGGCGTGCATGGGTTATTATTCTGAGTGTCATCGGGCAGTCCTTGTCTGGCGCTAATCTGAAAGCTTAACGGCACCCTGAAACCCCAAAACGGAATATCAGGACCGCCGTAAAGCTGGAGCCATTATGAGTGTTTCAGGCGACAAGCGCCAAGAGGATATTGGCGCCATGTGGTGTGAGACATTGACCATAGTCGGGTCACCGATGGGCACTAAGTGACAGTTTGAGTTCGAGTTTCGGGAGCCAGGTTAATCTGGACGCCATTTCTGAATCATTCCCGATTAACCAGCTATATTTCAATTAACAAACGTTATTAGAGCGCCGCGGGCAACATGCCGGCGCCAGTCGCGCCAACCGATGAATGGTAGGATATGGAAGCTCGCCGGTGTCAGTGTTCACATCATTCGCAACAGTTCTGAGAGATACGCTTATGGCAGATGAAACCTTCGATATCGTCTTTCGTGGCGAGCTGGTTCCCGGTGCTGAGCTCGCCCAGGTGAAGCAGAATCTGGCGCGTCTTTTCAAGATGGATCCGGCGCGTATTGAGCTGCTGTTTTCGGGCAAACCCGTGGTGCTCAAACGCGGACTGGACATGGATGCCGCAGGCAAGTACCGCGTCGCCATCAAGAAAGCCGGCGCCCGGGTGGACACCAAAGCTTCCGCGCAAACCGCTGCTGCGCGCCCGGTTCAACCAAAGGCGGCGCAAACGCCATCTCCGCCACCCGAGGCTCAGGCCTCGACGGGGGTGGCTCAGCCGGCGGTCGCGCGGGCGGACAGGGCGGACGACGGGCTGAGTCTGGCTCCGGCTGGAATCGAACTGCTGGCCCCGGAGGAGAAAAAGCCACAGCCGATGGTGAATATCGACCTGTCCAGCTATAGCCTGAAGGCTTCGGGGGAGGCATTGCTCAATGAGGATGAATACGAGCAACAGGTGTCCTTGCCGCTGGATCTGAGCGAACTGAATTTGGCGCCTGTGGGTGCGGATGTTCTGAAGCCGGAGGAGCGAGTTGTTGTTCCTACCGTAGAGATTGATCTTGAGGGACTGAGCGTGGCGCCGCCCGGTGAGAGACTCGAGGCGGTTAAATCTGCGCCGCCACCTGCTCCGGATGTGAGTAAATTGTCACTAGTCAATGACGCCGACCGTTAGCGGTCGGCGACAAGAGCAAAAAGACCTGACACCTAGGCCGAGGTCTTGGCCATTTCTACTGCGTCGGCAATTTCCTTCCGGGCAGCGTCAGCGCCTTCCCAGCCGTCGACCTTGACCCATTTGCCTTTTTCGAGATCTTTGTAGTGCTCGAAGAAATGGGTAATCTGCTGCAGCTGGATTTCGGGCAGATCGTCAATGGATGACACTTTGTCGTACAGCGGCGTGATCTTGCTGACAGGCACCGCCACAATCTTGGCGTCTTCACCGGATTCATCGGTCATTTTCAGCACGCCAATGGCGCGGCACTTAACCACAGAACCGGGCAGCAGCGAAGCCGGCATGATCACCAGAACGTCGGCTGGATCGCCGTCGCCACACAGGGTGTTGGGGATATAGCCGTAGTTGCATGGGTAGCGCATGGAGGTGCTGAGCAGCCGGTCGACAAATATCTCGCCGGAATCCTTGTCCACTTCGTACTTGATCGGTTCGCCATTGACCGGGATTTCGATAATGACATTGAACTCGTCCGGGCAATTCTTGCCCGCTGGTACCTGATTGAGGCTCATAAGGTTCTTCCATCTCATTTTGGTTTAGTGAAAAATGCGCGAATTCTACCATAGGAAAAGCGGTTGGGTTGCGGGGAGCCTGTACTCGCCTTGGCCTGACAATCAATGACAATTTCTCTTAACGGAAGTGCAACAGTTTGAGTTGATCTCCATTGCTTGACCGCAGCCGCGAACGGCATGCTAAGCTCCGCGCTGATCAATTCGGGGACAGCGAATGCACATACATATTCTCGGTATCGGCGGTACCTTCATGGGCAGCCTCGCCCAGTTGGCACAGGGCCTGGGCCATCGTGTTACCGGCTGCGATCAGCAGTTGTATCCGCCCATGAGCACCCAGCTCGCACAGGCGGGCATTCAGGTAACGGAGGGATTTGGCGACGCTCAGCTGGAGCCGCGCCCGGATCTGGTGGTGGTTGGCAATGTCATCAGCCGCGGCAACCCTTTGCTGGAAACGGTGCTCAACCGCAATATTCCTTATACCTCCGGTCCCCAGTGGCTTCAGGATTATCTGCTGAAAGCCAAATGGGTGCTGGCGGTGGCCGGCACCCATGGCAAGACGACCACGGCCACCATGCTGGCCTGGATTCTGGATTACGCCGGTATGGCGCCCGGTTATCTCATCGGCGGCGTTCCGGCCAATTTCCCCACTTCTGCACGACTGGGCGGCACCGACTTTTTCGTGGTGGAGGCGGATGAGTACGACAGTGCCTTCTTCGACAAGCGATCCAAATTTGTGCACTACCGGCCGCGCACCCTGGTGCTGAACAACCTGGAATACGATCACGCGGATATATTTCCCGATCTGGCCGCCATTCAGAAGCAGTTTCATCATCTGATTCGCACCGTACCCAGTGATGGAATGATTATTTCTCCGGCGGACGACACCGCCTTGAACGAGGTGCTGGCTCAAGGTTGTTGGAGCGACACGGCACGTATGGGCGCGGCGGGTAGTGCGAGTGCTACGGACGCGGCATGGAGCTATCGCCCGTTACAGCAGGCTGGAGACTTTGAGGTTTTCCATAAAGGCGACACAGTGGGCCGTGTGACTTGGCGGCTGAGCGGTGAGCACAATATGCGCAATGGTTTGAGTGCGATTGCCGCGGCACACCATGTTGGTGTGCCAGCCGAAGCAGGCTGTGCCGCACTGTGTGAGTTTGCCGGCGTGAAACGGCGCATGGAGAAGCTGGGACAGGTGGCCGGGCACCAGGTTTACGACGACTTCGCCCACCATCCAACGGCCATTGCCACGACCCTCGAAGGGTTGCGCGCCCGGGTGGGAGAGCAGCCCATTGTGGCGGTGATTGAGCCGCGCTCCAATACCATGAAGCAGGGGGTGCATCAGCAGACATTACTGTCATCGGTGGCGGATGCTGATCAGGTGTTCTGGTACGAGCCCGAAAATCTGAGCTGGCCTTTGCGGGAATTGGTGAAAAAGCACGGGGCCGGCCAGGTGCACGATTCCATCGAGGCTTTGGTAGATGCCATTGTCGCGGGTGTTCCGGCAGCAAGCCACATTGTCATTATGAGTAACGGCGGTTTCGGTGGAATCCACCAGAAGTTGCTCGCTGCCTTGCAGGAGGCACCGTGACCGAACCGGCTGAGAAAAAGCGCATTATCACATTGGCCATGACGGGTGCCTCGGGTGCGCCTTATGGCCTGGGGTTGTTGCAACAATTGCTCGCCAGCAATTGTCAGGTATTTCTGATGCTGTCATCGGCCGCGGAAGTGGTGATTCGCACAGAAACCGATCTGGCGTTACCCGAGCCCCTGGACGAGCAAACCGCATTTCTGTCAGAGCACTTTCATGCCCGCCCTGAACAGTTGCGTATCTTCGGGCGAGATGATTGGTTCGCCCCGGTTGCGTCGGGCTCCAGCGCGCCAACCTCCATGGTGATTTGTCCGGCCAGTGGCGGCACCTTGTCGAGTATTGCCACCGGTGCCAGCAACAACCTGATTGAGCGGGCGGCGGATGTGGCGCTCAAGGAGCGCCGGCAGTTGATTGTGGTGCCGCGAGAGGCGCCCTATTCGGAAATACATCTGGAAAATATGCTCAAGCTTACGCGCATGGGAGCGGTCGTGCTGCCGGCGAGTCCGGGCTTCTATCAGAAGCCGCAAGAAATTCAGGATTTGGTGGATTTTGTGGTGGCGCGAATTATGGATCAGTTGAAGCTGTCGCAGACGCTCCTGCCCCGGTGGGGTGAGTAATTACTTACGCGGAGCGTATATAACCTGAGCTCCTGCGAACGGGTAAAGGGCTAGTTCAGCAGGAGGTAGATTGCAGTGGCCAACAGGGCGGCCACCAGTAGCAGGCTGAGCCCGATGATCGCCTTGCTGGACGGATGAATTTCGCCTTCGTCGCGATTGCCCGGAGAGGTGGGCCGGGTTTTCCATTGTTTGGGCGTCGCGGAGCTGTTGTCGCCCTTGATGGGGGCCGGTATGGCACCCGCACGGGGAGTGGTCGATTGTGGCAATACCATTCCGGGGCCGAGCAGAGTGAAACTATAGATGTCCAGTCGAACCCGGTCTCCGGCGACCGCAGTGCGCTCACCAGTGATGCGTGCATCGTTGATGTAGGAGCCATTGGCGGAATTCAGATCGGCGATGGTGATGTGGTCTGATGCCAGCGTTATGCGCACGTGTTCCCGCGAAAGGTGGGTGCCGGGAAAGACGATATCACAGTGGCTGCCACGACCAATGAGCAGGCTGTTGCCGTTGTTCGGCGTCAGCGGAAACTCCTGGCCCGCCAGCCAGCTGGCATCGGCGATCAGCGCCCAATAAGGAGTGTCGCCAGCGCCATCATCGGCAAAGGGGTCAATCACCTCAATTTCAACGGTGCCGCAGCGGATAATATCTCGACAGCCAATCTGTCGCTGATTCACACGTTGTCCGTTCACAAAAGTGCCTCGGGCGCTTCCGGAGTCCTGCAGAAAAAACGTACCGTCCTCACTAATCAGTCGCGCATGATGAGGGCTGACCGAGGGATCGTTGATGATCAGATTATTGTCCGGCGCGCTGCCAATCGAGTAGGCCTTTTCTACCACCCACACAGGTTCCTGACGTTTGTCCTTGAATTGGATCTTTAGCATGGACTGAGCGTGGTTCCTGGATTTCGGGGGCATTAGTGTACGACCATGGATAGGCCAGGTAAATTGATGTGCTTGAGTTCGTGTGCGTAGCGGGACCGGCATCACGCTTTAGGGGGCGGGTCGAATTGAATAATGTACAATAGCGCCCGCAGACTCCTCGGGGAACCATTACCAAACAACGTGCCCCAAAAATGTCCCTAAAAATGAATTCCAACTTCAAAGGATGTTGAACCCCTATGGCAAGTGCACTCTTTAGCCGTTTCCTGAATGGCGTCATCAATCATCCCAAAACCGTATTGTTACTGATTGCGCTGTTGCTGATCGGAATGGCGGCTGGTTTGCCGCGCTTCAAGCTTGACGCATCCTCCGAATCACTGACCCTGGAGCACGACGGTGATCTGGATGTTTTTCGCGAGATTTCACAGCGTTACCGCACCGGGGACTTCCTGGTGGTGACGTTCACCCCCTACGAGGATCTGTTCTCCGATACAACCCTGGCCACCTTGGAAGGCCTGCGGGACGATCTGCTGGAAATCGAGGGGGTTGCCAGCATCAACAGCATTCTTGACGTGCCTTTGCTCTACAGCCCCAAACTCAGCCTGACCGATATTGCCAAGGGGCCGCCTACACTGCTCAGCGAAGGCGTGGATCGCGACCAGGCGCGACAGGAGTTCCTTACCAGCCCTATTTATAAGGATCTGATTCTGGGGCCGGAAGGCCGGACTACTGCACTCCAGCTGAATCTGCGAGTGGATGATCGCTATATCGATCTTGTGCGCACGCGGGACGCATTGCGGGCCAGGGAAAATACTGAGGGTCTGGACGACGAAGAGGCCGCCGAGCTCGCGCGGGTCAGTGAAGAGTTTCTGGCCTATCGCACTCAGGCCGACAGGGAGTCCCGGGAGCGCGTGCAGGCTGTACGCGACACAGTGGCCAAATATGATGCCGAAGCTCAGATATTCGTTGGTGGTGTGAGCATGATTGCAGCGGACATGATCCGCTTTATTCAGAGTGATCTGGTGGTGTTCGGCATCGCCGTGCTGCTGTTTATGCTGGGCATTCTCGCGGTGATATTCCGCCGCTGGCATTTTGTGGTCATCCCCATGGTGGTCTGTTTGACGTCGGTAACCATCATGCTCGGCCTGGTCAGCTGGCTGGATTGGCGCTTGACGGTAATCTCGTCCAACTTTGTCGCCCTCTTGCTGGTGATTACGCTGGCGCTGACCATCCACATTGCGGTGCGTTACCGGGAATATGCCGCCGCCTATCCTGAATGGACCCAGCGGCAGCTGGTGGTGGAGACCATGGGTTTTCTCGCCCGACCCTGTCTGTATACGTCGCTCACCACCATTGCCGCTTTTGCCTCTCTGGTGGTCAGCGACATAGGCCCGGTAATCGATTTCGGCTGGATGATGACCATTGGCTTGGCCCTGGCGCTGATCCTGGCGTTCACCCTGATGCCCGCCGCCATGGTGCTGCTGCCACGGGAGACGGATGTGAAACAGGTCTCCAGTGATTCGTCCGATCGACAGGCGCTGACGCTTTACTGCTCCCAATTCGTGGAAAATCATGGACGCTGGGTAAGCTTTCTGAGCCTGCTCATTGGCGCGCTGAGTGTGTGGGGCGTCATGCGGCTACAGGTGGAAAACCGTTTTATCGACTATTTCCACGAAGACACCGAGATCCATCAGGGCCTGCTTGAGATCGACCGGAAACTCGGCGGCACCATCTCCCTCGATATTCTTATTGATGCACCGAAACAGGACAGCCCCGTCGCAGGATCATTCGACGATCCCAACTATGCCTCGGAGGAGGATCCTTTTGCCGAAGCGGCACCAGTCGACGAGGATCCATTTGCCGAAGCTGATCCCTTTGCCGAGCCGGATCCCTTCGCCGAAGCAGACCCGTTTGCCGAAGACGGCAGTGACAGCCAATCAACTGGAACCAGTTACTGGATGACAGTGGGTGCCATGAGTCAGCTCGAGGAGCTGCACGATTATCTGGAGGCGCAGCCGGAAATTGGCAAGGTGCAGTCACTGGCGACCCTGTACAAGGTGGGCAAGGATCTGAACGGCGGTTTCAATGACTTCGAGTTGGCGCTCATGGCTAACGCCTTGCCCGAGAGTGTCACCAGCGTGTTACTGGAACCTTTCCTGTCGGCAGAGCACGATCAGACGCGCATCACGATGCGCGTCATTGACTCCTACCCCGGCCTGCAGCGTAAGGAGCTGGTTGAGCGCATTCAGCAGCATATTGCGGAAAATACCAATTTCGATAGCGACCATGTGCAAATGAATGGCTTGTTGGTGCTTTACAACAATATGCTGCAAAGCCTGTTCAGCTCCCAGATAGTCACCCTGGGTGCGGTGTTTGCCGGCATTCTGGGCATGTTCATCATATTGTTCCGTTCCGTGGTGGTCGCTGTCACCGCCATCATCCCCAACCTGCTGGCGGCCATGGCTATTCTGGGCAGCATGGGTTTGTTCGGCATTCCCCTCGACATGATGACCATTACCATTGCCGCGATCACACTGGGCATTGGCGTGGACGGCACCATTCATTATGTTTATCGCTTCAAGAAGGAAATTACCGAGGACGGAAACTACATACAGGCCATGCATCGATCCCACGCCTCTATCGGGCGGGCCGTGTACTATACATCCATGGTCATCGTGTTCGGATTTTCGATCATGGCGCTGTCGCAGTTTATTCCGACCATTTACTTTGGACTGTTGACCGGCGTGGCCATGCTGGTGGCGATGTTGGCGTCACTCGTCTTGCTGCCAAAACTGATCTTGCTGGTGAAACCTTTCAACAAAATTGCGGGCACAGGACGTGTTGATCAGTAATCCCGGCGGGGCTTGGTGGGCACTGCCCGCCAAGCCACTCAATGCACGGTGAGAATGCTTCAATGCTTGGTCAGATAGGAGCGCAAATTCGGCAAGCGCAGCAACATGCGGTCGGCGAACAGGGCAACGAGGGCGCCGGTCAGCAAGCCAAGGCCGTTGGCCAGCATGTCGCGGCTGTCGACAAAGCGGCTTGGTGCCAGCCACTGCAGCAATTCGATGGTCAGGGAGTAGGGCACCAGTGCCAATAGCAGCAACCCGATGTTGAAGCGGCCATAGCAGGCGAGCCAGGCGCTTAAAAAAAGCAGAAAATTGCCAATGAAGTGCAGTGTGCTGTCGGCCTGCTGGGTTTTCAGCATGGACGCCGGCATCAACGCCATATAGGTGAAAATACAAACCGCTATAACAAATTGACCCACACGCAGGGTTCTTACTACGGGTTTCAACAACGTCTCGTACCTTTTTTGGTCTTTGCTTTAGCGCTCTTCATTTTTTTCATATTCGTCACAGCCCTGTTGTTTTGCGTCATCGCGCGCCAAAGAGGCTGCCGATGCTGGTCGGGAAATCACGTCAGACAATTATGATGCAAAGCGCGATTTAATCCATTGCCACTTATTCCACGGAAAGTGGCCGCTCAAACCGGGTCTCGCACCAGTCTTTCAATTCCGTCAGATCGCGCATCAGCCAATGTGCCGCGCTGAAATCATGTGGCGTCGGATCGCTGCTCGGAATCACCACGCATTGCATGCCTGCAGCCAGAGCGGCGCGCATACCGGTCGTTGTGTCTTCAACGGCCAGGCATTCGGCCGGTGGAAGATTCAGCTTTTCTGCTGCGAGCAAATAGACATCCGGGGCCGGCTTGTTGCGCTCAACGTGGCTGGAACTGCACACCGCCCGAAATAGCCGGTGAATGTCGTGATTGTGCAGGTTCCGTTCAATTTCCAGTAAACGGGCGCCGCTGGCGACCGCCATGGGAATTTGCCGTTGATGAAGAAAGGTCAGAATCTCCCGGGCGGCCGGCATCAGTTTTGCCGGCTCGGTCACTTGCTGCAGGAGCAGCTCTTTCCGGTGACATAACTGCAGTGGCGTCATCGGCAGGTTGAAACGCTCCGCGAGCAGAGTTGCGCTGCCGATGGTGGGAACGCCGCTGTGTTCCCGCTCGTATTCCTCTTCATCCAGCTGGTGGCCAAAATCCGCGAGCAGCCGGTTCCACACGCCGTAGTGCTGTTTCTCCGTATCAACCAGAGTGCCGTCGTGATCAAAAATAACTGCGCGTAGCATAAATTAACTCCAACATTGGGTGCGGCCGGCCCGGTGCACAGCAACAGGATATGTGACGGGCTCGGCAAAACCACAAAAAGGCTGGTATTATTCCCCGTCTTCGCACGCTTGGAGCGCGTCCAAGTGGCCCTTTATACCTGCTCAACGCCCGTGAATCATTTATGAATGGAAAGACGTTAAGCCTATTGCTATTCCTCGGAAGCCTTTCCGGTTGTTCTTCATTTTCAACTCTGACCGAGTTGGAAAAGGGCCAGCAAAATACCAGTCAGCTCATCGAACAGCAATCCATGCGCATGGAAATGCAGGAAGAATATCTTGCTCAGCTCGCGGAATCCCAGCAAGAGCTGGTGTCTGTACTGGAGCGAATTGATCGGCGGACACGGCAACTCAAGGTTCAGACGTCGCGCAAGGCTGACGGTTCACCCGGTGACTCGACTGACAAGGTAGCCGACGAACCCGTCACTGTGGAGCCAGTGAGCGAAGTCGTTCGCGCCCTGGAGAACAAACAGGTGGTGGGACGCAACGAATGGGCATGGCTGGAGTTGCTGGGCCGCAACCTGAAAGCCCGGGTCGATACGGGCGCACTCTCATCGTCGCTGAGTGCCATTGACTTGCTGCCATTCGAACGGGACGGCCACGAGTGGATTCGCTTTCGCGTCCCCGATGAAGATCATCCCGATGGTGGAGATGTTTATGAAGCGCCGCTGGTCAAGTATGTCAAAGTGCGTCAGGCGTCTGCCGACGAACTGGAGCGGCGCCCGGTTGTACGCTTGACGGTGCGGGTAGGTGACTTTGTGGATGATACCGAGTTCAGCCTGACCAACCGGGAGGACATGCTGTACCCCCTGCTGCTCGGGCGTAATTTTCTGCGCGACGTTGCGTTGGTGGATGTGGCACAGCAGTTCACCCAACCAAAGTACGTTCCCGATACCTCAACTGTTGAGCCTAAATGAAGTCACGTCGCACCCCGTTTTACCTTCTGGTCTTTTTGTTGATCCTAGCCGGTAGTTTACTTACCTGGTATCGCCACGCCGCGTTTGACGTGCCCTGGCTGCCGGGCGAGAAACGCCAGATCTGGTCCGTCGAAGCCAAGATCGAATTCATGGGCTCCGGCGATCCGGTCAAAATCAACTTTGCTGTGCCGGACACGCAACCGGGCTTTGACCGGATCGGCGAACACACCGCCAGCCCCGGTTACGGCTTGAGTTTTATCGACAATGGTTTCGGGCGGCGCGCCGAGTGGTCGATACGCCAGGCCTCGGGCCTGCAGACCCTGTATTACCAGGTGGATATGCTGGTCAACCCGGAAACCGCGGAAGCCACTACTGCGCAGCCGCCCGCGTTGGTGCCCCAGATTCACAGCGGCCCACACGCGACCGCCGCCGCCGAGCTGCTGCAAAGTGCCCAACGCCGCTCCGCGGACAGCTATACCCTGGCGCGGGAGCTGATTGGCGAATTCAACAGCCAGCGGCAGAGTGCTCAACTGCTGGCGCAAGTGAAACCGCGGGCGGCATGGCTGGTGGATCTGCTGCACCGGGCGGGCACGCCGGCGCGGGAAGTGCTGGTTCTGGAAATGGAAGACGGTCGCCGTCGACAATTGCTGCAAACCTACCTGCAGGTTTTTGCCGGCGACGAATACAAGCTGTTCAACCCGAGTACCGGTGAACAGGGGCGCAAACCGAATCAATTGTTGTGGGAATATAACTCCGGGCCTTTGCTGGACCTGGTTGGCGGGCGCAATTCCACGGTCAGCTTCTCGATGATCGATCAAGAGGTGCCCGTCGGCCGCATGCTGCAGGAAGGGCAACTGGCGGAACCGGGCATGCTGGACTTCTCCATACACAGCCTGCCGCTGTCAGAGCAGACGCTGTTCAAAGGCATTCTGTCCATCCCGGTTGGGGTGCTGGTGGTGGCGCTGCTGCGTATTCTGGTGGGCATTCGCACCTCCGGCACCTTTATGCCCGTTCTGATCGCCATGGCGTTTATCCAGACCAGCCTGGTTACGGGCTTGGTGGGTTTTGTTCTGATCGTCGGCGTGGGGCTGATGATTCGCTCCTATCTGTCGAGGTTGAACCTTCTGCTCATTGCGCGAATATCCGCGGTAATTATTTCCGTCATCATCATCATTGCGATCTTTGCTGTTTTGGCCTTTCAGTTAGGGCTTTCAGAGGGGCTGAAGATCACCTTCTTCCCGATGATCATCCTGTCCTGGACCATTGAGCGCATGTCCATTCTGTGGGAGGAGGAAGGGCCGCGGGAGGTGCTTGCCCAGGGCGGCGGGTCACTGTTGGTGGCGGTACTGGCATTCCTGGTGATGAACAACGAGTGGGTGCGCCACCTCACCTTCAACTTCCTCGGCTTGCAGTTGATCTTGATGGCGGTGGTACTGTTGCTTGGCAACTACACTGGCTACCGACTGCTGGAGCTGCGACGGTTCCGACCTTTGCTCAGGCACAATGATGTGTAGCCGTCACGGGGACATTGCATGGGGCTGATCAGCAAATACCTGCCGTTTCGCGAGCTTGGTTCACTGGGCATTATGGGCATGAACCGGCGCAATATTTCCTATATCAGCCGCTACAATGATCGCAGCCTCTATCCGTTGGTGGACAATAAACTCAAGACCAAACGCCTGGCACTGGAACATGGCGTGCGCACGCCGGATTTGCTCGGTGTCGTGGACAGCCAGCACGGCGTGTCGGGCCTCGAGGGCCTGTTGGCCTCCCTGTCATCCTTCTGCATGAAGCCGGCCAAAGGGTCCGGAGGCAAGGGAATACTCGTGGTCACCCGCGCCGACGACGGCAGCCTGCGGCGCTCCAATGGTCACCTGCTGACCATGACCGATATTCAGCGCCACGCGTCGAATATCCTCGCAGGTCTGTTTTCGCTAGGTGGCGCAACGGATGTCGCGGTCATCGAATCCCTGATCCAGGTGGACCCGATGTTTCACCGCTTCAGTTTCGAGGGTGTGCCGGATATGCGCATCATCGTGTTTCGCGGATTTCCGATTATGGCGATGATGCGCTTGTCCTGCGCGGCTTCCAACGGCAAGGCCAATTTGCACCAGGGCGCGGTCGGCGTCGGCATCGATATCAGCAGCGGTCGCGCCGTGCGCGCAGTGCGCAAGGACAGACCAATCCAGTTGCACCCGGACACAGGCCAGGACCTTTTGGCGCTGCAGGTTCCCCAATGGGAAGAGCTGCTGGAACTGGCCTGCGCCTGCTATGACATGACCGGCCTGGGTTATCTCGGCGTGGATCTGGTGCTGGATCGCGACAAGGGTCCGATGCTTCTGGAGCTGAATGCGCGGCCGGGGTTGAGTATTCAGGTCGCCAACGGCTGCGGTTTGCTGCCTCGTTTGCGGCGGATTGAAGGCATCGCGCATCCGATGCGTATGCCGTTGGTTGAGCGCATCCGCTATTCCAGGCATCATTTCATTGCCGAACAGCTGGCTGACGCTGCGGATTTTCCCGCCTGATTGCCGCTTTTCCGGTCGACAAGCCAGGCTGGCGAACAGCCGACTGAACAAAAAATGTCCATATAGGTATAATTGGCCATTACCGTTTTCGACGGCGTTCTTAAAGATCGCCGTTTTTCTGCATCTGTATTAACTAAATACCAAGTCATCGGAGTGTCACAGGCTAATGACAGTTCAAGAGTATATGTACGACCTGGGCCGCAAAGCCCGAGCGGCATCGCGCCTTATCGCCGCTGCCAATGCCGGACAAAAAAACACGGCGCTGGAAGCCATCGCCACCGCACTGGATGAAACCCGCGAGCAATTGGCCGCCGAGAATGCCCTGGATATGGCAGCGGGGCGCGAGAATGGCCTGGATGCGGCGCTGCTGGATCGCCTGGAACTGACGCCTGCGCGCATTGATGCCATGATCGAAGGGCTGCACCAGGTGGCCGCGCTGGCGGACCCCTGCGGTGAAATCACCGACCTGAAATATCGGCCCAGTGGTATTCAGGTGGGCAAGATGCGGGTACCTTTGGGGGTGGTCGGCATCATTTATGAATCCCGCCCCAATGTGACCATCGATGCGGCGAGTCTGTGCCTGAAGTCCGGTAATGCCGCGATATTGCGCGGCGGCAGTGAGTCGATTCGCTCCAATCGCGCCATCGCGCGCTGTGTTGCAGCGGGACTGGAAAAAGCCGGCTTGCCCGCTGATGTCATCCAGGTTGTGGATACCACCGACCGCGCAGCGGTGGGCACATTGATCACCATGCCGGAATTTGTTGACGTGATCGTGCCACGCGGCGGCAAAGGGTTGATCGAGCGCATTTCCCGCGACGCGCGCGTGGCGGTGATCAAGCATCTGGACGGCATCTGCCACGTCTATATCGACGACAACGCGGATTTGCAAAAAGCCTTCGATATTGCCATTAACGCCAAGACCCATCGCTATGGTGTTTGCAATGCCATGGAGACATTGCTGGTTGCCGAAAGTCAGGCTGCCGCCATTTTGCCGCGCCTGGCGGCGGCCTATGCCGAAAAGGGGGTGGAACTGCGCGGTTGCAACAAGACCCGTGAGATTCTGAGCGACATCACCAGTGCCACCGAAGAGGACTGGCAAACGGAATATCTGGCGCCGATCCTGGCGATCAGGGTTGTCACCGGGTTGGATGACGCAATCGACCACATCACCCAGTATAGTTCCCAGCACACGGAATCCATCGTGACCGAAGACTATACCCGCGCCCGTCGCTTTCTTACGGAAGTGGATTCGAGCTCGGTGATGGTCAATGCCTCCACCCGCTTTGCCGATGGGTTCGAATACGGCCTGGGTGCGGAAATCGGTATCTCCACCGACAAAATTCACGCCCGCGGCCCCGTGGGCCTGGAGGGTCTGACGTCGCAGAAGTGGATTGTTCTCGGCGACGGTCAGGTTCGTGTTTGAGCTGAACGCCGCGCCCGGGCACCGCAGCGGTCGAGCCCTCGATGAGTGACGGCCGCCAGTTGCACCTGTGCTTCGGCGGCACCTTTGACCCGGTGCACAACGGCCATTTGCGTCTGCTGTGGGAGGCCGTGCATCTTGCGGGCGCTGATCAGGTGCGCCTGATTCCCACCTACATCCCGCCACACAAGAATGCACCGGAGTCTTCCCCGCAGGAGCGGCTGGCCATGCTGCACCTGGCCCTGCAAGACCAGGCCGACTGGCTGGTTGATGAACGTGAACTCAAGCGCGACCAGCCGTCCTACACTGTGGATACTTTGCTGGATTTACGCCGCGACTTAGGGCAGGATGCCGCGCTGGTCTGGCTGCTGGGTATGGATTCCTTCGCCAGCCTGAATAGCTGGCATCGCTGGCAGGAACTGGGCACGTTGGCCCATTTGCTGGTGGTCGGCCGGCCGGGATCGCACACACCGAGCGGCGGTCCGGTGGCCGAATGGGTTCGGGAGCGCGAGCGACCGGTTCACCAACTGCG
Source organism: uncultured Cellvibrionaceae bacterium (assembly GCA_964419935.1). Taxonomy (GTDB): domain Bacteria; phylum Pseudomonadota; class Gammaproteobacteria; order Pseudomonadales; family Cellvibrionaceae; genus CAYQQJ01. Next base: position 87,160 of record CAYQQJ010000011.1, on the reverse strand, counting down.
AGACGCAGCCGCCGGCTGGGTGTCCTATATTGATACCACGCAACAGGATATTGCCTCATCCGGGCTTCGCGCCGACGTGCGTGCGGGATTGTCACCGCGATACCTGGTGCCCGACGCCGTATCTGCCTATATTGTTAATCACAGACTCTACTCCCGAGAGTCGCACACTTGAGTTAATGCATGAGTAAAGATTTGAACGCAGTCATCGTGGAAGCGATGGAGGATGTAAAAGCCAAGGACATCGTCAATATCGATGTCGCCAGTCTCAGTGATGTGACCGACCACCTGGTCATCGCCAGCGGAACATCCAACCGGCATGTAAAATCCGTTGCCAGCAACGTGGTGGAAGAAGCCAAAAAGCAGGGTTTCCAGCCACTGGGTGTGGAAGGCATGGAGAACGGCGAGTGGGTGCTGGTCGATTTTGGCGATACGGTGGTCCACGTGATGCAGCCGACTACCCGCAGTTTTTACGAGCTGGAGAAACTCTGGTCAATTCCGCCCGCCAACCGGTCGGCCTAGGCCTTATGCGAATACAGTTGCTGGCGGTGGGCGGCAAGATGCCCGGCTGGGTTCAGCAGGGTTATCAGGAGTATGCCAAGCGTTTGCCCAAGGAACTTCTGCCGAAGCTGGTGGAATTGCCTCTGGGCGGGCGGGGCAAGAATATGAGCACCCGCGACGCAATTGAGCAGGAAGGCCAGCAGATGCTTGGCGCGATTCCCGGGAATCACCATGTGGTGGCGTTGGATGTTCAGGGCAAGGCCTGGAGCACCGAAGAGCTGGCACAGCACATGGCCGACTGGCGGATGGACGGGCGCGATGTCAGCCTGTTGATTGGCGGGCCGGACGGCCTGGCTCCAGGCTGCCTTGAGCGCGCCCAGCAACGTTGGTCTCTGTCGGCGCTGACATTGCCTCATCCGTTGGTGCGGGTGGTGCTGATTGAGCAGCTTTACCGCGCATGGACTATTCTACAGAATCATCCTTATCATAAATGACGGCACGGTCCGCTTGAGGCAAATCGCACATGAATCGTCGTTCTGGTTTATGCTGTGCCGCTAACTGTTTCTGATTGATTAAAAAAGCGCTATGCCGTTTTCCGGGGTTGTCACCGACCTTCTTCATTTCAAAGATCACCACAACGAAGCGCGACTGTTCGCGAATCGCGCGTTCGCGTCGTCGATCATTCTGCTGGTGCTGTTTGGCGTACTGATTGCGCGTTTTTATTACCTCCAGGTGGTTCTGCACAGCGACTACGTAACCCAATCCGATGCCAATCGCATTCACGTCCAGCCGGTACCGCCGACTCGGGGGCTCATCTATGACCGACAGGGGCTGTTGCTGGCGGAAAATCGCCCCAGCTTTACACTGTCCGTGGTGCGCGAGCGGGTGCCGGATCTTTCGGAAACGCTGGAAACTTTGCGCACCCTCGTACAACTCGAAGACAGCGACATCATCGACTTTGAGAAAGCCCTCCGTCAGCGTCGCCGACCCTTCGAGGCGGTACCGCTCAAGTATCAGCTGAGCGAAGAGGATATTGCGCGAATAGCCGTCAATGAATACCGTCTGGAAGGCGTGGAAGTGAGTGCGCAACTGGTGCGACATTATCCCCACGGTGATCTGTTTGCACATATCGTCGGTTACACCGGGCGTATCAATGAACGGGAGCTGCGCTCGTTCGACCCCGAAACCTACGCTCGCTACAGTGGTACCCACAGCATTGGCAAGGTGGGTCTGGAGAAATATTACGAGTCCCTTCTTTTGGGTGAAGTGGGCGACGAACATATCGAGACCAATGCCCACGGGCGCGTTTTGCGCGTGCTGGAACGCTCTGCACCCCAGCCGGGGCAGGATTTGCAGCTTTTTGTGGACGCACGGCTGCAACAGGCGGCCTACGACGCATTGGATGGGCGACGCGGATCCATAGTGGTGTTGGACGTCAAGACCGGCGGTGTGCTGGCCATGGTCAGTGCGCCGAGCTATGACCCCAATCTGTTCGTGACTGGCATCAGCTATAAAAACTACGCGGAGTTGCGGGATTCTCTCGATTTGCCGCTGTTCAACCGCAGCATTCAAGGGCAGTATCCTCCGGCGTCAACAGTCAAGCCGATGATGGGGTTGGGGGGCTTGCATTCCGGCACGGTCACCGCCCAGACGCGCATTTACGATCCGGGGTACTATCGATTGCCCAATGACGACCGCCTTTATCGCGATTGGAAGAGAAGTGGGCACGGCAAAGCTGTCGATCTCCATCAGGCAATCACCGAATCCTGTGATGTGTATTTTTACGATCTGGGATACCAGATGGGCGTCGAGAAAATACACGATTTTGGGGTACAGTTTGGTCTGGGTTCTCGAACTGGTATCGACATGCCCGGCGAACGATCTGGAATCTGGCCGTCGGATGAATGGAAGCGCGCGGACCGGAACCTACCCTGGTTCCCCGGCGATAGCCTCAATCTGAGCATTGGACAGGGCTTTGCCTTGGCGACACCGCTGCAAATGGCGGTGATGACCGCGACTTTGGCGTCTCGCGGCCACCAGATGAAACCTCGCTTGGTGGATGTCGTCGGCGACACCGCAATCGCACCGGAAATAGCCCACCATGTTCAGGTCGAGGAGAAGCATTGGGATTATATCGTGGAATCAATGAAAAGCGTGGTGCACAACCCGCATGGCACGGGGCGCAGCATTGCTCGCGGATTGGAGTACACCATAGCCGGCAAAACGGGTAGCGCTCAGGTGGTGGGTATCGCGCAGGATGAGCGTTACGACAGTGAAGCCCTGGCTGAGCGCCATCGGGACCACACTCTGTTTGTTGGTTTTGCACCGGTGGAAGACCCGCAAATTGCCGTGTCCGTCATTATTGAAAACGGCGAGCACGGGGCGGTCAACGTCGCACGCGTTGTTATGGACGCCTATATGGAGCTGAACCCATAATGCGTAGCTACGGCCAGGACTTTCTTCGGCGGTTGCCAGATTCCCACCACCACTTCAGGCGCTCCCACGGGCTGTGGCAACGCCTGCACATCGACCCCATTCTGTTGCTGTCACTTTTGCTGCTCACCGCCTATGGCTTGGTCGTGCTCTACAGTGGCGGGGGCCAGAGCGACTACTACATCAAGCGCCAGGGTGCATTTTTCGCTATTGCCTACACCGGCATGTTCGTCGTCGCCCAAGTGCAAACGGCCGTTTTGCAGCGGTGGGCATTCTGGTTTTATGCGGCGGGGATTGTGCTACTGGTTTATGTATTGGTCATGGGCGTCGGCGCCAAGGGCGCACAGCGCTGGATCAGTCTGGGTTTTATTCGCTTTCAGCCGGCGGAAGTGCTCAAGCTTGCGGTTCCCATCCTGGTGGCAGCTTATTTCTCCAAACGCATGTTGCCGCCGAGTTTTCGGCATGTTGTCACCTGCCTGATTTTTATTGGTCTGCCGGCAGTGCTCATATTGAAACAGCCGGACTTGGGCACGGCCATTCTGGTAATGGCGTCAGGTCTCATTGGTTTGTTCCTGGCGGGATTGCGTTGGCGCTACGTTATCAGCGCAGTAGTTACGATACTGGCGAGCATCTGGCCGCTGTGGCATTTCGTGATGCACGATTACCAGAAACAGCGGGTGTTGACACTATTGAACCCGGAAGCCGATCGCCTCGGTGCCGGCTGGAACATCATTCAGTCGAAAACCGCCATCGGCTCCGGTGGGCTTTACGGCAAAGGTTGGCTCAACGGTACCCAGTCCCACCTCGATTTTTTACCGGAGAGCCATACGGATTTTATTATTGCCGTATTGGCGGAAGAATTCGGCCTCCTGGGTGTGTTGCTATTGCTCGGGCTTTATATGTCGATAATCGGACGTGGCCTGGCCATCGCCCTGTCGGCACAGAGCACCTTTAACCGAATTCTCGCCGGCAGTATCACCATTACTTTTTTTGTTTACGTGTTCGTGAATATCGGCATGGTCGCCGGACTGTTGCCGGTGGTTGGTGTACCCTTGCCGCTGGTCAGTCTCGGTGGCACCTCCTTGGTTACCATCATGGTCAGCTTCGGCATCTTGATGGCGATTTCTACGGAGAAAAGGGTTTATAAGCCGTAAGCGGCAAGCTAGAAGAAAGTGAAAAGGGACAAATGCAGCGTAGGTTGGATAAGACGGGAGCTCCGCGACCGTCGCCATCCAACAAGGGCGGATTCAGCTTTGGTAGTGTGGGTGCGGCTCAACAAATTGAAACGGTATTGTGCATGATGTTTTGCAAAGGCTTTATCAACGATGGATTCGTGCGCGCGTGCGCATATGGAACAAAATCTACTGCGGCTTTGATTTGTTGTGCGCTGTTATTGGCCAGTGGCGGAGCAAGCGCGGGTGACTACGCCAACAGAGACAGTGTTCGGGAATTTTCCCGGCGCATGGCTGAACAGCACGGCTTCGATGCCGTCAAGGTTGAAGCGCTGCTCGCCGGTGCCACACAGCAGCAGTCAATTTTGAAAGCCATTGCGCGCCCGGCGGAGAAGAGCAAACCCTGGTTTGAATATCGCACTATTTTTCTCGACGAGAAGCGCATCAACGGCGGTATCGCTTTTTGGCAAGAACACGAAGCGGCACTGACCCGTGCTGAGCAGGAATTCGGTGTATCCCCTGAAGTCATTGTCGCTATCATCGGTGTGGAAACCCGCTATGGGGCGGTTACCGGTAATTACCGTGTGCTCGATGCGCTGGCCACTTTGGGTTTCGATTATCCGCCTCGGGCGGCGTTTTTCAACAAGGAGCTTGAGCATTTTCTGCTGCTGACCCGCGAGCAACATCAGGACCCGACCCTGCTGACCGGCTCCTATGCCGGTGCCATGGGCTACGGGCAATTCATGCCGAGCAGCTACCGCGCCTACGCCACGGATTTTGACGGCGACGGCACCACCGATATCTGGAACAATCCCATTGATGCGATTGGCAGCGTGGCCAACTACTTCAAGATTCACGGCTGGCAGCCCGGGCAGGCGGTCATGTTGCCAGCAGAAACGGTAGCTGACTATGACGCGAGTCTGGTCAACAAACTGATCAAGCCGAAGATTCCAGTCAATCAACTGGCTGCCATGGGCTTTGTTACCGGCACGGCCGAAGCCAATGCAACCGCCACTGCGAAGGCTGTACCTTTTATGTTCGAAGGCGAACAGGGTAAGGAATTCTGGCTCGGCTTCCAGAATTTTTACGTCATCACCCGTTATAACCGCAGTCATCTATACGCGCGCGCGGTATGGGAACTCAGTCAGGCAATTCTCGCACAGCGTCACGTGGGCCAGTCCGTTGCCATGTAGAGAACGGCAAAAGAGGTATGTTTGTGAATTTTGTGAATATCGGAACGACAAAAGCGCGCCTGCTGGCGTTGGGGTTTGCCGCAGCTGCCGTGGTCGCAGGTTGTAGCGCCCCCGGGCCCACGGTTGTGAAAGATGGCTACCCCGACCGGGATTTCGATGTCAGCCACATTGCCGATGCCGTACCCCGTGTCGAACCGCGCACTCGTGCGGGAAACAGCAATCCCTATACGGTTCTGGGCAAAACCTATCGCCTGGTGGATGACACCACAGGTTTTCGCGAGCGCGGGTACGCGTCCTGGTACGGCACCAAGTTTCACGGTCTGCGTACGGCAAATGGTGAAATCTATGACATGTACGGCATGACCGCCGCACACAAAACATTGCCGATACCCAGTTATGTGCGCGTGACCAATCAGGCCAATGGCAAATCCGTTGTGGTGCGCATCAATGATCGCGGTCCCTTTCACGGCGACCGGATTATTGACCTGACCTACACCGCCGCAAAAAAACTCGGCTATGTGGATCAGGGTACAGCGCTGGTGGAAGTCGAGTATCTGCCAATGGGGGATCCTCAGCCCGCACCTCGGTCGAACCCCAGCTCGCCGTCCACGGTAGCTGCGCAAGCCCCGGCGGCCCCTGCCCAGCAGCCCAGCGTGGTATCGGCACCGGCTCCAGCCAGTTCCAACGGTTACGATATTCCGCAGAATACGTTTTTGCAGGTCGGCGCCTTCGGTTCTGAATCGGCGGCTCGCGCGCTCTATGATCAACTGGCCCCGTTGACGACTTATCCGGTGCTGATCAAATCGGTTGCAACGGACAATCTGCTGCGGGTACAAATCGGCCCGTTTCGGGACAACCTGGATTTGATGACCCTGCGACAGAAACTGGTCGACGCCAATTTTGCCGAGCCCCACGTCGTTTACGACTGATGGGTGGATGCCGCCCGAAGAGAGCAAAGCTGTTATAATGTTGCGCTTTGGGGCAGCCGTTAATCGCGCTTGTGGTCATCTTATCGCCGCTCCGTCATCGGTGGCCTGCTTGTCCCACCGACGACAAACCTTCAACTACAACACTGGTGTCCATCACACATGTTTCTAAATACGCTGATCAAAGCCTCCATGAAAGACATTTGTCGATACAGTCACGCACGCCTGCTGCGCACCGGGTTTTTGGCAGTCGCTCTGGTGGCACTGCCTGCCACAGCCGCACCAATCATCATTCCCGCACCACCGCAATTGGCCGCCAAGGCCTATGTATTGATGGATGCGGATTCCGGCCGTTACCTCATTGAGCACAACGCGGATCAGCAGTTGCCGCCGGCCAGCCTGACCAAAATGATGACCAGTTATATCGTGTCTGAGGAAATCGAACAGGGGCGTCTGAATGAAACCGACCTGGTGACCATCAGCGAAGACGCCTGGCGCCGCGGCGGCACCACCAGTGGCAGCTCCACCATGTTTCTGGAACCTCGCACCCAGGTGCCCGTGATTGATTTGCTGCGCGGCGTCATCATCCAGTCCGGCAATGATGCGTCCATTGCACTGGCCCAGCATATTGCCGGGGCGGAGAGCGCGTTCGCGGACATCATGAATCAGCAGGCCCAGTTGCTGGGGATGACCAACACCCAATTCCACAACGCCACCGGTTGGCCTGCTGAAGGCCACCTTTCCACGGCCCGGGATCTGGCGATTCTGGCGGAAGCTCTGATTAATGATCACCCGGACCACTACGGTATTTACTCCGAGAAATACTTCAAATACAACGGTATCAATCAGCCCAACCGCAACAAGCTGTTGTTTTTGGACAAAGACGTGGACGGCATTAAAACCGGCCACACCGAAGCAGCAGGTTTTGGCCTGGTGGCTTCCGCCAAGCGCGACGACATGCGTCTCATCACCGTGGTTCTCGGCACGGATTCCGAAGACAAGCGCGCACAGGAAGCACAGAAGCTTCTGTCCTACGGGTTTCGGTACTACAAGACCCACAAACTCTACAGCGCCGGGGATACCATTTCCGAGACGCGCGTGTGGCATGGTACCGACAACCAATTGAACCTGGGCGTGCAGGACGACATCATCGTGACCATTCCGCGCGGTGCCCATTCAGACCTCAAGGCGGAAACTGCCATAGATGAAATCATCAAGGCACCCATCACCAAAGGTCAGGTGCTGGGTGAACTGGTGGTGAGCCTGGGCGAGGAAACCCTGGCCACGGCAGAGCTGGTCGCTCAGGCCGAGGTGGAACAGGCGGGCTTCTTCGCGCGTTTGTGGGACTCGATCCGCCTGTTCTTCCAGGGGCTGTTTTAATGCCGTTGCCGGTTTCGCTACGATGGCAAGCAGTACGGCGATCAACACAGGGCGAAAAAGGATAGATACAGTGGTTAATTTGACCGACACCTCCTCGGTGCGCATCGAGTTTCCATGTCCCGACTATCCGGTGAAGATAGTCGGCGAAGCTGCGCCGGACTACCAGCAGCGGGTGCTGGATGTTGTCGCGATCCACGCGCCGGATTTCGATCGGGCGCAAGCCGCAGTGAAAGACAGCAAGAATGGTCGTTATTGCTCCGTCAGTGTGCGCATTACCGCTACCGGTGAACCTCAACTCAAAGCACTGTTTGAAGACCTGAAGCAAATTCCCCAGGTTCGCATGGTGCTCTAGCAGGCTGTTGAAAAAGTACGTCAAGCCCCAAAGGAGTTATCCCGATGACAAACGGGCAGCAAATGTGAAGCTTAAATGGAATCGAGTTTTTCAGCAGCCTGTTAGGACGCTGGCAAAACCAATATGAAGTTCCTGTTGTCACAGCCCTGAGTTGGAATGAATGACAGTATCCACCGAGATCGACTCTTCCCTTCGCCGCCCGTTGCGGGTCTGCCAGCTTGGGCTGCGCGATTATCAATCGGTCTGGCAGGCCATGCGCAAGTTTACCGATACGCGCACGGATCTCAGTGCAGACGAACTCTGGCTGGTCGAACATCCGCCAGTATTCACCCAGGGGCAGGCTGGCAAGCCTGAACATGTGCTCGCGCCGGGCGATATTCCACTGGTGCCCACCGACCGCGGTGGTCAGGTAACATACCATGGTCCGGGCCAATTGGTGGCCTATCCGCTGCTGGATCTGCGGCGGCAGAAGCTGGGCGTGCGGGAGCTGGTCAGCCATCTGGAAAACAGTGTTATTGTGCTGTTGGCGGGTTACGGCATAGCCTCCGAGGCCAAGCCGGATGCGCCGGGAGTGTACGTCAATGGGCGCAAGATCGCGTCCCTCGGCCTGCGCGTTCGCCGCGGCTGCAGCTTCCACGGTGTGGCCATCAATGTGAATATGGATCTCGAGCCCTTTTTGCGCATCAATCCCTGTGGCTACAATGGGTTGCAAATGACGCAGATGGCGGATCTGCTGGCCGAACCACCCGAAATGGACCAGGTCGCGGAGGATTTTACGACTATTCTCGCTGCGGCACTTCGCGTGGAGGTCTGCGGAGACTAGGGCCTGTTCACACTAATTCGGTTATCGCTGCTGGAGGCCATTTTGTCGTCCAGCAAGACAGAAGGAGCGTAGTATAGTGGGCCTACATAAGCGACTGATAACGCTGCTGGGCGGGAAAATGGCCCCAGCCCTTCGGGTTGTGGCTAAAAAGCCACCACTCGTTGTTGCTCGTCGCTCATTTGGAGTGACCAAACCATGCTCCTTGCGCCTAGATTGGTGGCTTTTTAGACACAACAGCGACAACCGAATTAGTGTGAACAGGCCCTTAGTATCACGCCCAGCAGAACCCGGACGTCGCATCATCCAATTACCAATTACCAATTACTGTTACTCATTACTGTTTCATCAAAACAGACCACCTCATCACCAAAGACAGCTAGCTGAGAGCCTTATGACAGATTCATTGCCGGTTAAACGCACCCGCCGGATAAAGCAGGGTGAAAAGCTTCGAGACGCCGATAAGGTCGAGCGCATTCCCGTCAAGGTGATTGCCTCTGATGCATTGCTGCGCAAACCGGACTGGATTCGCGTGCGCGTGGGAGCCTCGCCGGAAGTTGATCGCATCAAGAAGCTGTTGCGCAAGAACAACCTCGCCACCGTATGTGAGGAAGCCAATTGCCCGAACCTGGCGGAATGCTTTGGTGGCGGCACCGCGACCTTCATGATCATGGGTGAAATCTGCACACGTCGCTGCCCCTTCTGCGATGTTGGCCACGGTAAGCCAAACCCGCTGGATACGGAAGAACCCAGGCACTTGGCCAGCGCCATAGCCGAACTTGGGCTGAAGTACGTGGTGATCACCTCGGTGGACAGGGATGACCTGCGCGACGGTGGTGCCCAGCACTTCGCTGATTGTATTCGGGAGTCCCGCGCTCTCTCGCCACAGCTCCAGGTCGAGATCCTGACGCCGGATTTTCGTGGGCGTATGGACATCGCCCTGGATATCCTCGAACAGACGCCGCCGGATGTATTCAATCACAACCTCGAGACGGTGCCGCGCCTGTATCGGCAGTCTCGGCCCGGCGCCAACTACAAATGGTCCCTGGAATTACTGAAGCAGTACAAGGCCCGCCGGCCGGACGTCAAAACCAAATCCGGCTTGATGGTGGGGCTTGGGGAGACCAAGGAAGAGATCATCGAGGTGATGAAGGACATGCGCGCACACGATATCGATATGCTCACCATTGGCCAATACCTGCAGCCCTCCCGGGACCATTTGCCGGTATCCCGCTATGTGGAACCTGCAGAATTCGACGAATATGCGGCTATCGCCGAAGAACTCGGTTTTATTCACGCCGCTTGTGGTCCACTGGTTCGCTCCTCCTACCACGCCGATAAGCAGGCGCACGGTGAACTTGTGAAGTAAGTCCCTCAAATGCCAGGCCACTCCCGGAATGCAGACAGCCAGCAATCCGACGAGTGGCCAGACCAACTTTGTTAAACTCTGGTGTTATCCGTGATATAGGCTATATTTAGGGAGATAGCCGCCATCCGTCGTTCAATGGCCCCAGGCTAAAAGGCAGTACCCGAGTCCCCTTGCAGGCAATCACGAAAGATTATGTCCCACACCAACAAGAATCAGACCGCAGAATTGATTGCCGCTTTTGTCAGCGATTCCCTGAATACCAGTTCGAGTACCGCCTCTACCCGTTCAGACGCTTCCCACCACGGCCGTGTTGGCTCCATCTCCCATCGCATTGAGATGATGTCGTCATTGCTTAGCCAGCTCCCGGTACTCTTTTCCGTCGTGGATGAGGCCGGCAACATCGTCATGGCCAGTGATCACCACACCCGGCTCATGGGCACGCCCGACAATGTGGCGGAGATTACCCAGCGGGATCACCTGTTTCCCGCGGTGGTGGGCGGCCGGGTACGCTCGGCGTCGGTTATGGTTGATGTCAATGACAAGGATTCCTATTGGGAACTCGCGGTGCGCCACAAGAATGGCAGCGAACACAGTTACCGCATGATGAAGATCCAGATCACCGGCTCCTACGGCGTGGCGGAATGCCTGGTCGGGCTGGACGTCTCGCACAGCAAGCAGGCGGAAAACTCGCTGCGCGACCAGAAAGAGCAAATGGACTACGTCGCTTATCACGATCCCCTCACCGGCCTGGCCAACCGCTCGTTCTTCTACGAGCGGGTACACAAGAGTATCGCCAGCGCCAAACGCACAGGCGACAGCTTTGCTGTGATGTTGATCGACCTGGATCGATTCAAGAAGGTCAACGACAGCCTCGGTCACGACGCCGGAGATGCCTACCTGTGCTATGCGGCCAAACACCTGCAACAGGTTGTGCGCACCACTGACACCACCGCGCGTCTGGGCGGAGACGAATTCGTTGTGGTATTGGAAAACATCCATACAGAAGCCAACGTCCAGAAACTTGCCGATGCCATACTCGCCAGCCTGTCCCAGACAGTGACCATTCAGGGGCATGAGATTGCTGGCACCGCCAGTATCGGTATCAGCGTCTATCCCAAGGACGGCGACGCTGTTGATCAGCTTCTGAAACACGCCGATCAGGCCATGTATCACGCCAAGGCGGCGGGCAAAAACCGTTACGAGTTTTTCATGCGTGCCATGGATGACACGGCAGTCAATTATCTGCTGCTGGAAAACGACCTGCGCCGCGCCATCGATAAAGATGAGCTGGAAGTTCACTACCAGCCACAGGTGGATCTGCGTTCCGGCAAGATCATCGGCCTGGAGGCCCTGGCCCGCTGGAACCATAAAACGCGAGGGCCTATTTCGCCGGTGCATTTCATTCCCCTGGCGGAAGAAACCGGGCTGATCGAGCCTCTGGGCGAGTGGATACTTCGCGAAGCTTGCCAGCGCTTCAACTATTGGCTCAGTGAAGGTATTAACTTCAGTAAAGTCGCGGTGAACCTTTCGGCAAAACAATTCACCGAAAAAAGTTTTGAAATGGTGGTGGCCGACGTACTGCGAAAAACCGGGCTGCCGCCGCAATACCTGGAATTGGAAATTACCGAATCGTCCGCCATGGCGCACGCCACGGAAACCATTGAAACACTCACTACTCTGAGCAAGATGGGACTATCCCTGGCTATTGACGACTTCGGCACGGGCTATAGCTCACTCGCTTACCTCAAGCGTTTTCCGATACAGAAACTCAAAATTGATCGCAGCTTCATTGATGATGTCGATATCGGTGAAGAATCTTCCGACGCTGCCATCGCTCAGACCATTATCGACCTCGCCCGCAACATGAAAGTGCAAGTGCTCGCCGAAGGCGTGGAGCGCGAATCCCAATCCGCCTGGCTCCTCGCCCGCGGCTGCGACCAAGTGCAAGGCTTCTTCTATTCCCGACCCCTCAGCGAAGACCAACTGCTGGCGCTGGTTTCCGACGGCAAAGCGATTTGGGACCGCGACGGTGTGACTTTGGAGATTTAGGAGCTGCAAGCTTCAAGCAGCAAGCTGTAAGCTAGAAGAACATGCCGAAACCTGTAGGGCGAAAAAGCCTAAGCGCCTTCCGCCGATTCGTGCAGGACGAGGTTGCCAATCGAGTGTTTTCAGTTACAAAAGCGGCGGAAGGCGCTTGACGCTTTTTCGCCCTACGGAGATACTTTTCCCTTTTCCCTTTTCCCTTTTCCCTTTTATTCGTTATTAAAATCTATCCCCCTAATTTCCATTCCTAATCAAAAAACGACAGCGCCCACAAGCGGGAGCGGTTTGATTGCAGCCGGTTTAGTTAACATGTTATAACCCGTAGACAGCGTTGTCATTTGAGGTTGGCGGTTGCGCTAAGGCCAGTAAAATCTGCGTGAATTAGGTCGTGACGCTGCGACTCCATCACCTGAGACAACACGAGAAGCTGAGACAACAATAATCTGACGAGGGAAATAACATGAAACGCAACTTTTTTGTCGCGCTTGCCGCGACGAGTGCCGGGCTATTTGCCATGAGCACACAGGCCATGGATTGTAGCGGCATTCCCGAATGGGAGAGCAGTGCCGTGTACACCAAAAATGATCAGGCGCAAACCGCCGGTGATGCCTATCAAGCGAACTGGTGGACGCAGGGGCAAAACCCGGCAACGCACTCCGGCCAGTGGCAGGAGTGGACGTATCTCGACAGTTGTTCCGGTAGCAGCTCGTCCAGCTCTTCATCTTCTTCCAGCAGTTCGTCTTCAAGCAGTTCATCAAGCAGCAGTTCCTCTTCCGGTAGTTCCTCGAGCAGCTCAAGTTCATCATCCAGTGGCGGTAGCTGCGGTTCGCCGCAATACACTGCGGGCACCAGTTATTCAGCCGATCAGCTGGTTCAGAATATTGGCAATGAATACCGTTGTGTCATCGCCGGGTGGTGCTCCTCGTCCGCAGCGTGGGCCTATGCACCGGGTGAAGGCATGCACTGGCAGGACGCTTGGGAATTCTCCAGCACCTGTGGCTCCAGCTCCTCGAGTTCATCCAGCTCATCCAGTTCGAGCAGTTCGTCGTCCAGTTCCTCGTCAAGCGGAGGCAGTGGCGATCGGATCATTTCCGGCTACTGGCATAATTTTGATAACGGCTCCGGCGTGATTCCCATTGATCAGGTGTCTGACGCCTTCGATGCAATCAACGTGTCCTTCGCGGAACCCACCGGCAATGCGCCGGGCGAAATCGGCTTTGTGCTGGATCCAGCCTTCAATGAGCAAGCTTTCAAGGCCGGTATTCAAGCCAAACAAGCGGCGGGTAAAAAAGTCATCATCAGTATTGGCGGCGCCAACGGTCAGGTTCAGTTGGAAAGCACCGCGGCGCGCAACAATTTTGTGGCGTCAATGATTTCGATTATCGATGAATACGGATTCGACGGACTCGATGTGGACTTCGAAGGGCACTCGCTCTACCTGAATGCCGGCGATAACGACCTGGATAATCCCACCACGCCGGTCATCGTCAACTTGATTGGCGCGCTGCGGGATTTGACTGATCACTACGGAAGCGAGTTCATGCTGACCATGGCCCCGGAGACTTTCTTTGTTCAGTTGGGTTACAGTTTCTATGGTGGTAACTGCGCGGGCTGCGACCGTCGCGCCGGCGCTTATCTGCCGGTTATCCACGCCATGCGCGATCGCCTCGATTGGCTCCAGGTGCAGCATTACAACTCCGGTCCAATTACCGGTCTCGATGATCAATATCACACCATGGGCGTTGCTGACTTCCACGTCGCCATGGCAGATATGGTATTGGCAGGATTCCCCGTGGCAGGCACCGGCGATTTCTTCACCGGGCTGCGTCAGGATCAAGTGCTGATCGGCCTGCCCGCCAACAACAACGCCGGTGGCGGTTTCACCAGCGTGTCCGAGGTGCACAGCGCGCTCGATTGCCTGATCAAAGCCCAGGGCTGCACCACCTATCAACCCAGTGCCACCTGGAGCGATATGCGCGGTTTGATGACCTGGTCAATCAACTGGGATCAATTCAATAACTTCGAATTTTCCACCCAGCACCGGCAGTATTTGGATAATCTTTGATTCGGAACAGATGAAGGGGCGACCGAAAGGTCGCCTTTTTTTGTGGGAGGGAAAGGTAAGAGCTGCAAGCTACAAGCTGCAAGCCGCAAGTATAAAATCAGGGGTGGCTGGTAGGGTGAGCAGTGCCCACCGCTTGAAGCTTACGGCTTGCAGCTTGCAGCTCCCAACCTACCTCATCGCCATGGCCTGCACTTTCGGCGGCAAGCTTTGGGTGCCGGACAGGCCCAGCACCATGTCCAATAGAATCGCCCAAATGTCGCCCATTATCAGACCTTTGACGGTGCGGTCGGCGTAGCCGGCCTGGCGCACGAGCAGTGCCAACTGATTCAATTTGAAACGGTTGACGGCTTGGTGGATGGCGGGTTTACGATTGTCCCAGATGCCGTTTTGTTTGGCTACCAAGTCAAACGGCTGGCCCTGCTGGAGTGCGTATTTGACGTTGTACAGCGAGCGAATTTCGCGGGTGAGCGCCCACAGAATGACCATGGGCTCGGTGCCTTCACCGCGCAGGCCGTTGAGGGTTTTAACGGCGGAGCGGCTGTCGCCGTAAAGCGCCTTGTCGACCAAACCGAAGACGTCGTAACGCGCACTGTCGACCACCACGGAGGTCATTAGTTGGGTGTCGATGTAATTATCTGTCGCCAACAGTTTCAGTTTTTCAATTTCCTGAACCGCAGCCAGCAAATTGCCTTCCACTTTCGCGGCGAGCATGTCTACTGCTTGTGGGTCCGCACGCAGGCCGGCAGCTTTAAGTCGTTGATCAATCCAGTGCGGCAGTTGCGGCGGCGACACCGGCCATACAGTCACTATGCCACCGATGGCGTCCAGCGCCTTGGCCCAGGCGCTACTGAACACGCGCTTCTCCAGTTTGGGTGACACTACAAGGAGCAGGGCATCCTGCGGGGCGTTCTGACAGTATTCGACAATCGCCTTGCTGCCAGCGTCGCCAGGCTTGCCGTTGTGCAGGCGCAGCTCGATGATTTTTTTATCGGCAAACAGGCTCAAACTGTTGGCGCTGTGCAGCAACTGGCTCCAGTTGAACGAGGTGTCCGTGTGATAGATTTCCCGTTCCGTAAAGCCATTTTTCTGGGCTGCCTTGCGAATACTGTCGCAGGCTTCCTGCACCAGTAGTGGTTCGTCACCAGAAACCAGATACGCTGGCAGCAGCTGGCTGCCGAGGGCCTTGCCCAGTTGTTCTGCCCGCAGCTTGCTCATGTTACCGGGATCACTGGTCGCCGCCGGGTGTTGAGGCGGGGCTATTGTGCATCCGGCGCACTTCGCTGATCAACGTCTGCGCCAGTTGTTGCCGCATATGCTGCAGCAGTGCGCGCTCCTCTTCGGATTTGGCGACGACGTTGCGCGGATCGAAATCAAAAGTGCGGTGGGATGACGCGGTACGCGGCAGGGCAAGGTCCTGCGCATTTGGCGGCTGAATGGCATAGGTAATGGTCAGAGTCATTTCATATTGTGCCGGCGTTCCCGTCGCGTTGTAGGTAATCGCGCGCTTGTCGATGCTCTCTTCGAGAACTCTCAGAACATAAGTGGACTCAGCCGTTGACCCTGACTCAACTGTGGAGGTGTGTTTGCTGATGGCCTCCCTGAGACTGCGAGTCATCGGAGAATAGCTGTCGTCGCTGACAACAGTCACCGCAGGCAGGGGCTTCTGCTCGGTGAGCGTGCCGCGAAGTTGCCAGCCGCACCCGGCAAGCACAAGGCTGAAAGTGACGATGATGACCGAAATTAACCGCATAATTTGTCCAGGCTGAGTTTGTCCAAGTTGTCAGTTACATCAAGTTTGGGGCTTTGAGACTCGTAACGCCGCCCGTTAAGTGGCTTTCAGTGCCGGCCCGCTTCGGGGTAGGGCTTTTCAAGACACGCCGTAAACCCGTCCCTGGGGGCTCCTCGCCCGAATCCCGCGGGCCAGGGTCTTGAAAAGCCCCACCCCAATCGAACCTAACTGCGTGCCAAGCGTTAAGTGTGGAACACCGAAACTTGAGTTATGCGTTATCGCTTAAGAAAGCGAATTGATGTAAAGCAAAAGCATTAGCTCGCAACATTAATTTGCGACAATGTTGACCAGTTTACCCGGAACCACAATCACCTTGCGTACGGTTTTGTCGTCCAAAAAGCGCTGTACGTTTTCATTGGCAAGGGCGAGCGTCTCCAGCGTGGCTTTATCCGCATCGGCGGGTGCGTTGAATTTGCTGCGCACTTTGCCGTTGACCTGGGCCACGATTTCCACGGAACTTCGCACCATGGCGGCTTCATCGGCCACAGGCCAGTCAACGTCAATGATCGCGTCACTGTGCCCCAGCGCATGCCAGAGCGCGTGGCTGATGTGCGGCACAATCGGTGCGAGCAGTTTGACTGCAGCTTCCAAAGCTTCCCGCTCTACGGCCAGGCCATCCGGCGTTGCGCGGTCCGCATATTTGCTGACGTCGTTCAGCAATTCCATAACCGCGGCAATGGCGGTGTTGAAGGTCTGGCGTCGACCATAGTCATCGCTGACCTTGGCGATGGTTTCGTGAGTCTTGCGGCGCAGGTCTTTCTGCTGATCGCTCAACGCATCCACGTTCAGTGTGCCCGGCGCACCGGCGTCGCAGTGATTGTTGACCGCCTTCCAGAGTTTCTTCAAGAACCGGAACGCACCTTCCACCCCGGTTTCGGTCCACTCCAGGCTTTGCTCCGGCGGCGCGGCGAACATGGAAAACAGGCGCACGGTATCCGCGCCATACTGCGTGATGAGTTCTTCCGGGTCGACAGTGTTGCCTTTGGATTTACTCATCTTGGTGCCGTCTTTCAACACCATGCCCTGGCACAACAGGCGCTCGAAGGGCTCATCGCACTGCACCAGGCCGTCATCGCGCATCAACTTGTGGAAGAAGCGCGCGTAAAGCAGGTGCAGAATTGCGTGCTCAATGCCACCGACGTACTGGTCAACGGGCAGCCAGTAATTGGCTTTGGCCGGGTCCACCATGGCATCGGCGTTGGGGCTGGTGTAGCGGGCATAATACCAGGAGGATTCCATAAAGGTATCGAAGGTATCGGTCTCGTGTTCCACCGTCTGGCCGTCGAGTTCGGTTTTGCGCCATTCGGCGTCGGCTTTGATCGGCGACTGCACGCCGTCCATCACCACATCTTCCGGCAGCAGTACCGGCAAGCGGTCCGCGGGTACCGGAATTTCACCGCCGTCGCGCAGGTTGAACATGGGAATTGGCGAGCCCCAGTAACGTTGCCGGGACACGCCCCAGTCCCGCAGGCGGAAATTGGTTTTGATCTGGCCTTTTTTGGTGGCTTGCAGTGTCTGCGCAATGGCCTCGAAGGCAGCGTCGAAATCCAGGCCATCGAATTCACCGGAATTGATCAGCACGCCTTTCTCCACAAAAGCTTCCTGGCTCAAGTCGACATTTTCACTATTTGCCGGTGCAATCACCTGCTCAACAGGCAATTGGTATTTCCGTGCAAATTCAAAGTCCCGCTGGTCGTGGGCGGGTACCGCCATAACCGCGCCGGAACCGTAATCCATCAGCACATAGTTGGCGATCCAGACAGGTACTTCCACACCGGTAATCGGGTGGAGGGCTTTAATACCCGTGTCCATGCCTTTTTTGTCCATATTGGCCATGTCCGCTTCGGCCACGGACTGCACCTTGCACTCTGCGATAAAGGCGGCGAGTGCGGGATTATGTTCTGCCAGCGTCAGCGCGATCGGGTGCTCCGGCGCGAGACTGACATAGGTTACGCCCATGAGGGTGTCGGGTCGGGTGGTGTAGACGTCGAAGCTGACATGCTCCGCCACGGGTGTGGCCAGGTCGAAGCGCATGTCGACGCCGCGGCTCTTGCCAATCCAGTTGCGCTGCATGGTTTTGACCTGCTCGGGCCAATGGGGCAGCTTGTCCAGGTCGCTGAGCAGTTCCTCGGCGTAGTCGGTAATGCGGATAAACCACTGCGGAATGGCTTTGCGTTCGACCAGCGCACCGGAGCGCCAGCCGCGACCGTCGATGACCTGTTCATTGGCGAGCACGGTCTGATCAACCGGATCCCAGTTGACCGTCGCCATTTTTTTGTACACCAGACCTTTCTCGTACAGGCGGGTAAAGAACCACTGCTCCCACTTGTAGTAGTCCGGCTTGCAGGTGGTCACTTCGCGGGACCAGTCGAAGCCAAAGCCCAACTCTTTCAGCTGCTGCCGCATGTAGTCGGTGTTGGAATAGGTCCAGGCCGCCGGTGCGGTGTTGTTCTTGATCGCGGCGTTCTCCGCCGGCAGTCCGAACGCGTCCCAGCCCATGGGGTGCAGCACGTTTTTCCCCAGCATGCGCTGGTAACGAGCAATCACATCGCTGATGGTGTAATTGCGCACGTGCCCCATGTGCAGTCGACCGCTGGGGTAGGGGAACATGGCCAGGCAATAGAACTTTTGCTTGTTGGGGTCTTCGGTGACCTCGAAGCTCTTGCTGGTGGTCCAGAAAGCCTGGGCTTGCTGTTCTACATCGGCGGGGGAATAAGTGTCATTCATTATGAGTTGCAGGGCCTGTTGCTGAATTGCCGGATAGGAGCCATGGCAACGCCGTACTGGCCTGCGCCTGACTCATGAAAAAAGAAGGATGAATTATAGGGGTTAACAGGGGGATAAGTAAGGGAGTCTGGCCTAACTTTGGCTGAAAGGAATGGTTACAACGGAACGGTTGCAACGGAATGGTGGCAATGCGACTGCGAAAACAGGGGGAGCGAGAGAGCCGGGTCTACACCGGCGGCTCCCAATGTTGTGTGGGCTACTCCGCGACCACAACGCTGATTTTCTGCGACATGACGGGCTTGTCATGGGGGCGGTGAAGGTGGTCGCCCAGCAGCAACTGCAGGTCGTAGGTGCCGGGTTCCAGGTCGAGCAGCACCTCAGTCTGGCCACCGCCAAAATGGCGGTGATTATCGTCGGCGGGAATTGGTGCAGTCAGGTCGATGTCATCCACATTGATGAGCAAGTGATGGTGGCCACTGTGGCTGTGTTCGGTGCCTGCGGGAATGACAGCCATGTTCTTGATGCCGAATTGCACCGTAAAAGGGCTGGAAATGGTTTGCCCGTCTTTAAGGTTTTCAAAGTAGACTTCTGCGCCGGGAGCGGCCTCGCTGACGGCAAAGGCCGAGGACATGCAGGCAGTAGCGGCGAAAGCCAGCAACAGGCGGGTGAAAGAGCGTGGATTCATGGATTGTTCCTTATTGTTTATTAATAGTTGTTTATCAATAGTGACAGATCGTTTGGGGACAGGATCAGAAAAGGAAGTTAACATTTAACCAGCGTGGGAGCAAAACGTGGTCGTTCGCTGGTCAGGAGTCAGCGGTGAACCGAAAAACCGTAGGTTGGATAAGACGTGAGCCCGCGAACGTCGCCATCCGACGTCAATGTCGGAAGGCGCCTAGGGCTTTTTTACCTACCATTTACCGCTTGCTGACCTTTAGCCGCCAAGGCGCGGAAGTCGTCAATAAAGCCCTGGAGTCGCTGGAAAAGATGCTGTTCCTGTTTTGGTGTCAGGTTGTTGAGGATTCGCGCAAGCAGGTCGTAAGTCAGCGCCTGATTGGCATCCATCGCCTTTTCCAGCTCCGGGTGCCAATTGTCCGTGCGATAGAGCATCAGGTCGTTCAGGCCTTCCTCCAACAGCGCCTTGTTCTGACGCATGATCAGGTACTTGTTGAGATGTTCCTGCCACAGTAGTTGCTGCGCGGCGGAAAGCTCGGCATAAGGCAGCAGCTGTTTGCTCCAGTCCTCCACCCAGTCTTCCTGCTTCGACGTGAGGCGCCCGATAAACAGCTTCAGGTTGTCTTTTAGCTCATTGATGTTCTTCTTTCGCCGCTCGGCCATATCCGGTTCGACATACTCTTCGACGTATTCTTGTCGTTCCTCGGCGATATTGTCCAGCATGCCCGCAATCTGTTCGTCATCCAAACCCGCGATAACTTCCGCTGCGACGGGCAGCACTTGTCCCAGGACATCGTCGAGCATCAGCTGCACGCGATCGGTTTCGGCATGAATTTGCGGACCGGTGACTGATCCGCTGGCGATATCTGTCCGCAGGCGCGCCTGCAGCTGTTCGAGGTAGTCCGCGTAGCGGGGCAGTTGGGTTTTGCGGTGCCAGTCGTGCAGTCGGCGTATTTCCTCCTTGACCTGTTCCCGCTCCCCGGATTTCAGATCCACCATGCGATCAATTTTCCACATGGCTACCCAATCGAGCAGCTCATAAGCCATTTTGGTGGAAGAGCAGGCGCTCAATAGCAGCGTGCTGAACAGAATCAGACACGCCTTTGACAGGGTTCGAAAGACGCTGCGTTTGATAGGGAAAAACGCGGCATGGCCGGTTAGCGGGTTGGTCTGGTGTTTGATGTTATGCATTATTGTGGTTACATCCAGATGTTCCGAAGCCAAAAATAATTGGGGCAAAAACAGAGCCCAAGGTAAAGGACTCTATGGCTGTTGTAGAGTTCCTGTTAATCCCGCACTGTTATATATCGCTCACATTACAGCTCCGGTTCAGGTCGAAGCAGTTGTCGCACCAGTTTGCGGCGGCGGTGGAGGAAAGCCGCCAGCAGCATATTGGCGAAGGCAATCAGTACCACTGGCCAACTGAGCCAATGGGCAAAGGGGGTTTCTCCGGTCATGGGTTGTGCCTCGCCGATGATAACTTCCCGGGTGAAGCGGCCGCCAGCCACCACCACCTGGCCCGTGTCGTCGATAATACCGCTGACGCCGTTGTTGGTCGCCCGAACTACGTAGCGACCATTTTCCAGCGCGCGCATCTGCGCCATCTGGAAATGCTGGAGCGGGCCGATGGAGCGGCCAAACCAGGCATCATTGCTGATGGTAATGAGTATGTCATCGCCCCAGGCATTGGCGGCGACCAGATCCGGATAGACGATCTCGTAGCAAATGGAAGGCGATACGCCGATGCCTTGGGCCGCCAGTCCGTCCTGCATGGCGGGGCCGGGGGCAATGATCGATGTCGGCAGGTCGAAGAAGTCGATCAAGCCGCGCAGCCATTTCTCCAGTGGCATGTACTCGCCAAACGGCACCAGGCGCTGTTTGTGGTAAATGCCGCTGGCTTCGCCCAGGCCGATGATGGTGTTGTAGTAGTTCCCTGTCTGCGCGTCGTCATACAGAATGCCGGTGATGAACGCGGTATCGGCAGCGTCGGCGCGTTGGTCGAACTCCTCCAGGAATACGCCCGCCTCGTGGTACATCAGCGGCATGGCGGCTTCCGGCCATATCACCCAGTCCCGCCCCCACAGGGGATCGCTCAGCTCGCGATAGATCGCCAGGGTTTCAGCGAGGTAGAAGGGCTGCCATTTAAGCTCCTGAGCAATGTTCGCCTGTACCATGCCGATGCTGACCGGCTCACCCTCCGGTTGAGTCCAGCGCAAGTGCTGCAGCCCGTAGCCGCCCAACCAGATGAGCACGCAGGGAATTACGGTCAAGCTGATGTGCAGTGATTTTCGGCGGTAACCTTCCGGGCGCAGCCGCCCGCGGACAAGGTCGTAGATTAGATAGGACAGGGCGACGCCGGTAAACACTGCCAGGTAGCTCACGCCGAAAACCCCGAACAGCGGTGCCCAGCCAGCCAGCCAGGTGTCCAGGTGTCCGTAACCCAGGTACAGCCAGGGGAAACCGGTCAAAAGCCAGCTGCGCAACCATTCACCCAGCACCCAAATTGCGGGGAACGCCAGCAAGTAACCGGAGCGGGAGGCCACGAAAAAGCGGCAGTAAACATAGAACGGCAGCGCGAACACCAGCGCCATTCCCGCGACAAAAATGCCCGTCAGGCTGGCCGCGAGCCAGGGCGCGGCAAGCCCGAACTGATGAATGCTGACATAGACCCAGGAAGTCCCGGCGCCGTACATGCCGACACCGAACATGAAACTGCGGCGTACACCGCCCGCGCCGGACTGCCAACGCAACAGCCAGGCAAGCAGCGCGGCACTCAGAATGCCAAGGGGCCAATAGTCAAAAGGAGCCAGCGAAAGCGGCAACAGGCAACCGGCGAGCAGGGCTGCAATGTCGCCCCGCCAGCCGGGGATTTGCCAGTTTTTGGGGTCCATGCGCGGTGCTATTATCCTTCGGAGGTGGGTGTCGTCAAACGTACCAGATGGATCTGCCGGCTGTCAGAGTAGAGCACGCGGAAGGTGTAGCCGTCGATATCCACCACTTCATTGCGGCTCGGCATATGGCCGAACGCCTGGGTGATCAGGCCACCAATGGTATCAAACTCTTCATCGCTGAAACCGGCATTAAAGTAATCGTTGAAATCTTCAATGGGCGTGAGCGCTTTCAGAATGTAGTCGGTTTCGGACACCTGACGAATGAAATCTTCGCTGTCATCATCAGTTTCGTCTTCGATATCGCCGACAATTTCTTCAAGAATATCTTCGATGGTCACAAGACCGGAAATGCCACCGTACTCATCGATAACCATGGCCATGTGATAGCGTTTTTCACGAAATTCCTTGAGCAGCACGTTCAGTCGTTTGCTCTCGGGAATGATGTTGGCCGGTCGCAGAATTTCATCGAGGTTGAAATCCTCCTGGCCGTGCAGCAATAAGGGCAGCAAATCCTTCGCCAGCAGAATGCCCTTGATGTCGTCGATGGACTCGCCCATCACTGGGAAGCGCGAGTGGCCGGATTCAATGGCCTTCGGCAGGAAATCCGGCGGCTGATCATCGGCCCGGATGACTACCATCTGTGAGCGCGGAATCATGATTTCACGCACTTGCTGGTTGGCAACGTCCAGGGCACCCTCAATGATATTGAGTGCCTCGGCATCGACAACCTTGTTGTTGACCGCTTCCTTGATGATCGCCATCAATTCTTCGCGGGACTTGGGTTCCGAGCTGAAACCCTGAAAAAAACGCGCTAACCAGGAGCGCTCCGAGCCGCGACCAAGGCCATTGGTCGCGCTACTACTCGTGTCTTCCGACATGGGGACTATTAACTCCACTTTGTTTGCATGGGACGACCGGCAATTCAGGCTTCTTGACGTTGACGGTATTCCAGTTTTCGTCGGCTACCCTATGGCATAGGGGTCGGCGTAATTCAGAACAGCCAGAATATCTATTTCCAGCTGCTCCATGACTTCAGCCTGATCATCTTCAACATGATCAAAACCAAGCAGGTGCAACACGCCATGGACGACCATATGCGCCCAATGGGCATCCAGTGTCTTGTGCTGTTGAAGCGCTTCGCTTTCCACAACCGGTGCGCAAATAACCAGGTCGCCGAGCAGCGGTAACTCCAGTTCCGGTGGCAAATCGCTGGGGAAGGACAGCACATTGGTCGGGCTGTCTTTGTGCCGATACTGGGAATTGAGCGTCTGGCTTTCTACTGTGCCCACAATGCGAATGGTAAGTTCCGCATTCTGCTTGTCTGCAGGCAGCGCGGCGCGCACCCAGGTCTCGAACTGTTGTTCGGATGGAATGCAATCGTCGGCGGTGGCGATTTGTAGATCTACAATCGGTGTCATGGCGCCATCATCAGTACCACTAGTCCCGGTGGTTGTGCTGTTGATTATTTTCTTCATAAATTTCGTAGGCTTCAACGATACGCTGCACAAGGGGGTGGCGCACCACGTCCTTGGGCGTGAAGTAGGTGAAGCTGATGCCGTCCACCTTTTCCAGTACTTCCAGTGCATGGCGCAAGCCGGAGGCGTGGCCCCGGGGCAGGTCCACCTGGGACGGGTCGCCAGTTATGACAGCGGTTGAACCAAAGCCCAGACGGGTCAGGAACATTTTCATCTGTTCGCGAGTGGTGTTCTGGCTTTCATCCAGAATCACAAAAGCATTGTTGAGTGTGCGCCCGCGCATATAAGCCAGGGGCGCGACCTCAATGACGCTACGCTCGATCAGTTTGCCCACGGTTTCGAAGCCCAGCATCTCGTAGAGGGCATCGTAGAGTGGGCGCAGGTAAGGGTCCACCTTTTGCGCCAGATCGCCGGGCAGAAAGCCGAGCTTTTCACCGGCTTCCACTGCCGGCCGCACCAGCAGTATGCGTTCGACTTCATCCTTGATCAGGGCTTCCACCGCACAGGCCACTGCCAGATAGGTTTTGCCGGTGCCCGCGGGACCTATGCCAAAGTTGATGTCATGGGTGCGGATCGCATTGACGTATTTTTGCTGGTTGCCACCTCGGGGTTTGATGGTGTTTTTCTTGGTGCGGATAAGCCCAGGCGTCTGCAGTTGCGGGTTGCCGCTACTGGTGGCATCGCTGCTGATTACGGCTTCGGCGCCGCATTCCTGCAGCGCCAGGTGGACATCTTCCGGCGATAGTTGCTCGGCATCCGCCGCTTCCGCGTAGAGCTGCTGGATAACCTTGTCAGCGACGTCCGCCCGCTCTGCAGGACCGTCGATCACGAAGTTATTGCCGCGATTGTGGATGGTAATATCGAGACGTTTCTCAATCTGTTTGATGTGGCTGCCGAACTGACCGCACAGGGTTGCCAGGCGACGGGCGTCATTGGGTTCAAGAACAAGTTGGCGAGCTGCGGGTTCGGGTAGGCTATTCAAGTGGGTTTTTACCCTCCTGTTGTGAAGTTAGTGGAAGCTTAACCGATAAAAAAGGGGCGGGAAAGCCCCTGTTCAGGATGCGTATGATCAAGTTTCATCCAGCTCGGATCCGAGCAGGATGCCGCGCAGGGAGTTGGGCAGGGCTTCTTCAATCAGAATGTCGGCGAACTTGCCAATCAGCGCGGTCTGGTCGCTGCGGAAGTTCACCACGCGGTTGTTGGCGGTGCGTCCGCACAGCTGGCCCGGGTCCTTTTTTGCGTAGCCCGTAACCAGCACCCGCTCGGTGTTACCGACCATGCGCCGGCTGATGGACTGGGCCTGCTGGATGATGCGGCTCTGCAAAATCGACAGGCGCTCCTTTTTTATTGATTCCGGCGTGTCATCGGCCATATCCGCCGCGGGAGTGCCGGGGCGCGGGCTGTAAATAAAACTGAAGGAGGTGTCGAAGCCAATATCCTCGATCAGCTTCATGGTGGCGGCGAAATCCGCGTCTGTTTCACCGGGAAAGCCGATGATAAAGTCCGAGGAAAAACTGATGTCCGGGCGAATGGCGCGCAAACGGCGCAGTTTGGACTTGTATTCGAGCGCAGTATGGCCGCGCTTCATCGCCATGAGAATGCGGTCCGAGCCGCTTTGTACCGGCAGGTGCAGGTGACTGACCAGTTCCGGCACCTCGGCGTAAACGTCGATCAAGCGGTCGGTGAACTCCACCGGGTGAGAGGTGGTGAAACGGATACGGTCGATGCCATCAATCGCCGCAACCAGAGTAATCAGCTCAGCGAGGTCCACCATGCCGTTGGGGCTGTCACCGCGATAGGCGTTGACGTTCTGCCCCAGCAGGTTCACCTCGCGCACGCCCTGCGCCGCCAGATGCGCCACTTCATCCAGCACATCCGCCAGCGGGCGGCTGACTTCTTCGCCGCGTGTGTAGGGCACCACACAGAAGGTGCAGTACTTGGAACAGCCTTCCATAACGGACACAAATGCCGTGGGACCCTCGGCATCGGGCTGGGGGAGGTTGTCGAACTTCTCGATTTCAGGGAAGGAGATATCGACCACCACAGCGCCGTCGCTCTTGGGTGTCTTCATCATCTCCGGCAGGCGGTGCAGGGTCTGCGGCCCAAAGATCAGGTCCACATAAGGCGCGCGTTTGGCAATGGCTTCACCTTCCTGGCTGGCCACGCAGCCGCCGACGCCAATCACCAGATCCGGGTTCTTCTCTTTCAGCTGTTTCCAACGGCCGAGCTGGTGAAACAGCTTTTCCTGGGCTTTTTCGCGAATTGAGCAGGTGTTGATCAACAGAACGTCGGCTTCCTCTGCGTTATCCGTCGCTTCCATATCGTGGGACGCGCCCAGCAGATCCCGCATGCGGGCCGAGTCGTACTCGTTCATCTGGCAGCCGTGGGTCTGGATAAACAGCTTCTTGCCTACGGGGCGGTCGACGCGGGGTTCTGCCAATTGCTCGTCTGTCATCATATTCAACCTGGAATCTTGCTCGAAAGAGTGTTCAAAAAACGAGCACGTATTATACTGGCCAAGGAGAGCCTTGCCCATAGATAGATTGCCGCGCTTATGCCCGGAGTGACGGATCATGTAGCCGGGATGAAGCGAAGCGGAATCCAGGGGAACGACGCGCGGAACATCCCCTTGCTTTCTGCCGTAAACCCCCCATATGTGGTAGTCTCCACGCGCTGTGGGTCAGGCTCCCTTCCGTGGGCCGTTGATCCCCACGATGGACGCGATTCCTCTCCTCGCTGTGGGCACCGCCGCAGGCATTCCCCATTGCGCAAAACCGTTAATTGAGTAACAGAAAGTTATGGCAAGCAGTCCAATCTACAAAGTGATCTTCTACAACCAGAGTCAGGTGTACGAGGTATACGCCAAAGCCATCTACCAGAGCGAGATGTATGGCTTTATTGAGGTGGAAGAATTCGTGTTCGGCGAGCGCTCCCAGTTGCTGGTCGACCCAGGCGAGGAAAAACTGAAAGGCGAGTTTCAATCCGTCAAGCGTTCATACATCCCTATGCAGGCGATCATTCGAATCGATGAGGTGGAGAAAGAAGGTGCCGGCAAGGTGACCGAGATTCGCCCCGGCGACAAGGTAGCGCGTTTCCCGTTTGCTACGGTCAATCCCACCACGCCTTCCGATGGCTGAGTCCATGGCTGAGTCCGACGAGCTCAATTGGAAGGTCGCGGGTCAGGGAGAGCCCCTGGTCCTGATCCACGGCCTGTTCGGCTCCCTGGAGAACCTGGGCGGCATTGCCCGTCAACTGGCTGAAAGTTTTACCGTCTATTCTCTGGATTTACCCAATCATGGGCGTTCGTTGCATACGGAGCAGATCAACCTCCCGGGCCTGGCGGAGTGCGTTCTGTCCTGGTTGAATGAACGAAACCTGCAAACCGTCTCCATCATTGGTCATTCCCTGGGTGGAAAAGTGGCCATGGAGTTGGCGCTGACGCACCCGGAGCGGATAAGGCAGCTGGTGGTACTGGATATTGCGCCGGTGGCCTATTCGCCGCACCACAATGATGTATTAGATGGCCTGCTCGCGCTGAAGCCGGAGCAGGTCACCTCCCGTCGCGACGCCGATGAGCAATTGCAGGCCAAGGTGCCCGAGGTGGCGGTCCGCAGTTTTCTGCTGAAAAATTTGGTCAAGCAGACGGACGGTGGCTTCGCCTGGCGCATCAATCTTCCAGTAATCCACCGGGATTATCCCAACATGATTGCCGCCAACCGCGATGATGCAGTATTTGAGGGTGGCGTCTTGTTCATCAAAGGCGGCAACTCGGATTACATCCTGCCCGAATATCGCGACCAGATTGTCGCGCGTTTCCCCAACGCCACCGTCAAAATCGTTCCAGACACGGGCCATTGGCTACACGCAGAAAAGCCCGACCTGGTGGCACGCTTGGCGTCGCGTTTTTTGTCACTGAACTGATCCCTGGCGAATCGCAATCCCGGCGTGAAGCGCGTTATAATCCGTCGGCGAGTCATTTCCAATGAAAGTCATTCGCTACGAACGTCATATACATTGCAGGAGCAAAATTATGAATAAAAACCTGATTGTCAAAATTCTCTCGGTCGTATTAATGAGTACTGCTGCGATTGCCGCCCAGGCACGCGAAGATGTGCAGGACTTCGTCATTGAAGAGGCGCTGAACGTTGAAGCCGCGAAGGAGAAGTTGTCCGGCGATGTGAAATTCTTTTTTGGTAAAGAATCCTACGCCAAGCCGGCTAAATCTTTCGGCACGTTCAGTACGAGCAAAAAGACCAATGCATTCGGCAAGTCAGATACTGAAGCCTGCCACTGGGCTTTTCTCTCCGCCATGATCGCGCTGGATGAGCGGGCTATACGTGAAGGTGGCAATGCGGTTGTGGATATCAAATCCAACTACGACAACAACCTCACAGAAAGTACAACAACCTTCAAATGCGGGGCCGGGAATATCATGGCTGGCGTTGCTCTGGAGGGACGTGTGGTAAAACTGCCGGAATAATTTTTCGCCGTTTGTCGCACATGATTGTGCTCGCCTCAAACAAAAAAGCCTGCATTGCGCAGGCTTTTTTTTGGCTGGATGTCATGCAGCGTCAAACAATCATGCGGCCAGCTTTTGTCGTACCGATGCCAACTTGACGCACAGCACAAACACTTTCATGGCTTCGTTTACCTGCGCCTCGGTGGGTACGGTCGGCGCAATGCGGATGTTGCTGTCCTGCGGGTCCTTGCCATAGGGGAAGGTGGCGCCGGCCGGGGTCAATTTCACGCCGGCATCGCCTGCCAGTCGAACCACTTCTTTGGCAAGGCCGTCGCGGGTATCGAATGAAATGAAATAACCGCCTTCGGCGGATTCCCAGCGCCCCAGGTCATTGTCACCGAACGCGGAATCCAGGTGCTTCAATACCGAGGCAAAGCGCGGCTTGATAATGGCGGCATGTTTCTTCATGTGATTCGCCAGTGCGTTTTCACCGGCAAAAAATTTGCAGTGTCGCAACTGGTTCACCTTGTCCGGGCCAATGGTCAGAATGCCCAGCACGGCCATGAACCCTTTCAGGTTGGCGCTGCTCGCACCCATGAAGGCCACGCCGGAACCCGCGTGAGTGATTTTGGATGTGGACGCAAACTGCAGAACGGACTCTTCCGTGCCCAACTTCTGGCAGAGCTCAAAAATGTTGGCCAGTTGCGGCGGGTTGTCTACCAGGTTGTGAATGGCGTAGGCATTGTCCCAGAATACGCGGAAGTTGGCGCCGGCAATTTTGCCAAGTTTAGCGATGCGCTCCACAGTGGCATCGCTGTAAACCACACCGGTGGGGTTGGAGTACTTGGGTACACACCAGATGCCTTTGATGGAGGCATCTTCGCTCACCAGGCGTTCCACCACATCCATATCCGGCCCGGTCGAGAGCATGGGCACATTGACCATCTCGATACCCATTTGCTCGCAAATGGAGAAGTGGCGGTCATAACCCGGCACGGGGCACAAAAATTTCACCTTGCCTTCGTTTTGCCAGGCGGTAGCTTCGCCGCCAAAGCCAAAGAAGTAACCGGTCATGACTGCCTGGTGCATCAGCGTCAGGCTGCTGTTGCCGCCGGCCAGCACGTTTGCAGCGGGTACGCCGAGGATTTCCGCGCCCAGAGCCCGGGCTTCGGACAAACCGTCCAGGCCACCATAGTTGCGAGTGTCCACACCCGCGTCAGCAATGTACTTACGGTCAGGGTTGCCGTCGAGAATGCCGTCGAGCCCGTCGGACAGGGACAGTTGTTCTGCGGAGGGCTTACCCCGGGTCAGGTCCAGATTCAGTTTCTGTGCCTTAATAGCCTCATAGTCGGCGCTTAGCGTCTGTTCCCATTGCTTCAGTTGTTCCTGGCTGGCGTGGTCGAGTTGCAAAATATCGGTCCTCAAAAAGGTTGGATGGTTTGGCCCGCGGCATTATAACGTGAAAAAGGGGAGAAGCCATAAGCGGCAAGCCACAAGCTGCAAGTGGGAAATCGTAGGGTGAATAAGCCTAAAGCGCCATCCGCCGCCAGCGAGCGGCATGCTTGAAAACGGATATAACTGAACGGGAGACTATATCGCTTCGGCTGACGGCTCATCTGGAGGTTTTTATGGCTTGAGGCTTGCGGCCTGAAGCCTGGCGCTTAATAATGCCGCCCATGATCAGACACTTCACAGCAACCGGTTACCTGCCCAGTGGACAACTCACCAACTGCGCCGGTGACCTTATCGATTTTTCCCGCCTCCCGAACCTGTTGCGCGTGCTGCTGACCACAGACGGCACGGTAACCAAGAGCCTCGAATCCTGGTTCTGGGAGCCCGTCAATGTGCGCAATCTCGGCCAGGGTTACACCCAACTCACTGAAGCCGCGCCGATAATTGCCTGTGCAGCGGGCGAGACCGTGCTGCAACGGCAAGTTGAACTCATCGGCAGCCAGAGCCGCCGCCGTTATGTGCTGGCGGATTCCCTGATACGCTCCGGCCTTTTGCCCGACGATGTACGCGCGGACCTGGAAGCGGGTGTAGTAGGCGTGGGCGAAATACTGCGCGAGTGCAATCTTGAAACCTATCGGGAAATCGTTGACTACGGCTATCGCGAGTTGGATGGAGAGCCGGCGGTCTGGCGCACCTATCGAATCGTGATGGGCGGCGATCCGTTCATCCAGATCACGGAAGTTTTTCCGGTAGCGCTTTATCGTTAGCGAACACGGTGAAAAACGTCAAGCGCCCTCCGACATTGTAACGTCGGATGGCGACATTCGCGGAGCTCATGTCTTATCCAACCTACGTGTTCATAACATTGATCATGTCACTGTGCCACAAACTCACTTTGTTGCGACCATTTTGCTTGGAATAGTAGAGCGCCTCGTCGGCTTTCTGGATCAGCGCATTGGGGGTTTCCGCACCCAGGCGGATGGATGAAATACCAAAGCTGGATGTGACTTTAATACCATTGCATTGCGCCGCGGCAATTTCCTCGCGGCAGCGATCTGCGATGACCTTCGCCTGTTCGATATCCGCGCTTGGCAATATGATACAGAACTCCTCGCCGCCAAAGCGCGCCACAATGTCACCATCTCGCACCAGTTCTTTAAGCTTGGCAGATACCATGCGAATCACGTCGTCACCCAGGCCATGGCCGTAGGTGTCATTGACCCGTTTGAAATGGTCGATGTCGGTCATGATGCAGCTGAGTTCCCGGTTTGACTGCCGCGCCTTCTGAAATTCCACGTCCAGCTGTTCACGCAATGCGCGGCGGTTGTAACAATCCGTCATCGGGTCGCGAGACGCCAGATATTCCAGCTCCCGGTTTTTCAATTCGATGGCTTTTTGCACCCTCGCCAACTGCGTAACCATGTCATTGAGCTGGCGGTTTTTTTCCTCCAGTTCCGACACGTCGTCAAAGCTCGCGATGGTGCCCTGGCTGTTACCCTTGTTGTCCAGAATGGGCACCGCATTGACGCGGAATATCAGTTCAGGTTTTCGGTTGCGACTCAGTGTCAAACGCACACCTACTTGCCGCTCCCCGGTGCCCAATGCCTCGAGCCAGGGCAGTTGCGTCACCGGTTGATCGGAACTGACTTCCCAACCGAGACTGCTGGCCTTGCGGCCGATAAGGCTCTGCTCGCTGACATCCAACCGCTGGCTCAAGGTGTTATTGATCAGCACGATCTGTTCCCGCTTGTCGAGAATCAGTACGCCTTCGGCAAGAATATTCAATGCGTTGCGCACCCGTGCTGGCACCACCGCGTTGGGGTCCAGATGATGCAGTGCGCGTTTGATAAACAGCCAGAAGCCGACGAATGATGAGATACAGACAAACAACGCCAGCAACACAAAGTTGGGTAGCCTGAGAAAGTTGTTGCTGTTGCCAGAAAGGGACGCGAAACTGATTTCCAGCGCGCCGCGTTCGGCACCATTCATCAACAACGGGACATAAATATGTCGCGGCGTCGATTTTTGCGGTCGGCTGCTGGGCCATAAATCCGGATGGCGATCCGTATAGGCAACCAGGCTACCATCAAACCGTCGAACTGCAGCAGAGGTTGCCTGGGGATTGCGCGCTACGGCGTTGTTCAGCGTGGCCTGCAACAATTGTTCATCGTTGCGCTTTATTGCCAGTAAAGCCTGCAGGCCCAGTGTCTCGGAAAATTGCTGACGCTCCGCGACCTGTTGCTGTTTGGTGTCCGGCGTCAGGCCAAGTGCCTGGGCCAGAATCAAGATGGATAGCGTCAGAATCACCAAGCCCAGGCTTAGTCGAACGGCGGGTGTAACGGAAATTCTCATTGCGCGCGACCCTTCTCATTGGTATTGCCGGTATGGTCAAACAGGTAACCCACTTCACGCGCACTCACGTCCTCTTTCGATTTATCCTTGCGCTGTTGCTCCAGCGCCTTTTTACGTTCCTTGACGTTGGCGAGCACGGGCAAGGGATCAATCCCTTTCCACAGTGGCAGCATGGAAAACAGCGTGAGCAATAAACTGCTCGCGCGAAGCGACCAGATCACCAAGCCGGTGGTGAGTGAGATAGTCACTGCGGAAATTGCATCCTGCCGTCGCTGATCCTGTTCGAGAACGTCTGCCATATTCTGTCGAGCCTGATCGACAGCCATATTGAAGTCGGAAATTTCCTGCTCGCTCAGGTAGCCACCGGGCATGGAGGTCAGACTGATCATTGGGTTGCTTTGTCCCGCCTCTGCCCGAAGTTGCTTTTCAAACTCGCTTTGCCCGCTTGGAGTTGGAGGACGCTCATGTTGAGTGTCCGGCGGTTGATATTCATCGCTATAACCATAACCGAAGCCATCATCTTCCGCGGGCAGGAAGTCGGGCGCCGGCCCGAGGTTGTCGATGGTTGGGTCCGGCGTCGGTGGAATGTCTTGAGGCGGTGGTGATATTTCCCCACCGGCCGGCCACGTGGGCTCATCCGGTAGCGGTGTTGGTGGAGTGGTACCTGAATCCGACTCCGGTTCTGAATCCACGACAGGGTCGGTATCCGCGTCGGGGCTTGGGGCGGGGTTCGGGTCAGGGTTCGGATTAGGAGTCGGATCAGGAGTCGGATCAGGAGTCGGATCAGGAGTCGGATCAGGGGTCGGATCAGGAGTCGGATCAACAGGAATTTCCGGTTCGGGGGCGACACTCTCATCATCCGCTTGTACATGAATGCGAATGGAACGCTCGACCCAGGCGCCGTCGCTGTCTGTTGCACGTATGGTGATATCCGTTGTGCCGGCAGCGCCTAACGTATTTCGTGCAACGACGAATGATCCCGTTTCACTGTCCACTGCCACTATGTCGGCGATAGCCGGTTGGCTGTTCGCCGAAATGGTGTAAGTCATCTGCGTGCCGTCTTCGATATCGAAAAACGCCCCGTTGGTATTCAAGTTTTGTACGGGCGTAGCCGAGTCGAGAGACAGCTCCGTTGGGCCACGGCCGGTGTCGATGGGAATATCGTTGACCGGCGTTATGGTCACACGAAAGGTTGTAACAATACTGGCGCCGTCCCCATCCGTTGCCTGGACGCTGATGTCACTGACACCGAACTGGTTCGCCGCATATTCCAGTCGCAGGGTCCCGGTCGTTTGCTCAAGCGAAATACCGCTGACAAGCGTTGCGTTGCTGTTGCCAACTACTGCGTAGATTAATTGGTTGGAGCCATCCTCCACATCATCAAAGTTCGCGAAGAGATCCACAACATCTGCGGTCCCGTCTTCAATGTTAACAATGTCAGGCAATCCGGAGGTCGTGGGTAAATTGTTTGTCTCGGCAAGTACTGATAGCGAGAAGCTGGTGGTCGCAGTCAATCCACCATCATCCTGGGCGACAACCGCGATGGTTATCACACCCACGTCAGCGCTCGACGGTGTGCCGGAAAATGTGCCGGTTGCGCCGTCGAAGGTCAGCCAGGCCGGCAGAGGGTCGCCTGTCGATAGTGTGGCGGTAAGGGTCCGGGCATCGCCCGCATCGATATCGCTAAATGTACTGGCGGGAACCTGATAATCGAACACTGCGGCTTCAGGGATGATTTGATCCGGAATCACGCCGGCCGCTATGGGGCTCTCGTTGACGTCGGTGACGGTAACAGTGATAGCCTGTGTGGCGGTTCCGCCTTGGCCGTCATTTACTGTGATCTCGACTTCGTATTGGTTGTTGGCGTCGCTATCGGTCGGGTTCTCAAAGTTTTGTGGCGCATTGAAACTCAACTCGCCGGTTGTTGCATCAATTGAAAAGCTCCCCTGGTCCGCACCGCCAGTGACGCTGTAAGTCGGTGTGCCGCCATCGGCATCTGTCGCGGTCAGGGTGGTAATAGCGGTCTCATTTTCTGCAACGCTGGCAGTCGCGCCGGAGGTGATGAGCGGGTTGTCGTTGCTGCCGGTCACCGTGATGGTTACGGTGGCGGGTGTGCTTTCTCCGCCGCTGTCATCAGTGGCGATATAGGTAAAGCTCACATCACGGGAATCGCCATCGGCCAGGTCATCAAAGTTCGCGCCGGGATTAAAGCTGTAGCTACCGTCCGGGTTGAAGGTCAGACTGCCTTGAAGCACATCATCAACTAGTGTGTAGCTGGCAATCGTTCCGTCAATATCGCTTGCGGCGGGCACATTGCCGTTGAAAACCGCATTTTCACCGGTGGTCACACTGGCATCTGCAGTGACCGGAATATCGTTGACGTTGCTAATCGTGAGATCGAAACTAGCGGTTGCGCTGGCAACAGCGGAATCTGTGGCAATCACTTCGATAGACAGCGTTCCAACATCGGCATTGGTTGGTGTGCCGGAAAATGTTCCGGTGTCAGCGTCGAAGTCCAGCCATGCAGGCAGAGTTCCACCGCCAGCCAGTTGTGTTGTATAGGTCACGGTGTCGCCAGCGTCAACGTCACTGAACGTGTTGGATGCAAACTGATAGCTGAACGCCACATCTTCGGTGGCCGCTTGATTAGGAATAGCATTGGCGACAGTCGGGGCGTCGTTAACGGCGGCGACATTTATGGACAGTATGTTCGGGGTTGCATCATAAAGACCCGTTGAGTCCTGCACCGAGAACGTAAAACTTGCATAGGACGCGCCGTTTTCATCGGCGGCTGGGGTATATACCAGCAGGCCGTCATCTAAATCAGCTGCAGAAATCGCCTCGCCCGCACTGACCGGGTTACCTGCCAGTGTGAGCGAGCCAGGGCTCGGTAGGCTGTCGATGCGGGCACCGGCAAAATAGTCCCCAATATCGTCATCGGCAAACGAAAAATCAGCGCGTGAGAACGTGTAGGCCACATCCTCATCAGTAGACGCCGTTGCATCCGAACTCGTTGGCTCTTCTTCAACGTTACTGACAACCAAATCAAACGTGTCGGAAACTGTGCCGCCCTTGTTGTCATCGGCGGTGATCCTAATGCTGTAACTGCCAACGTCGCCATCGTCGGGCGTGCCTTCAAGTGTACCGGTCGTACTATTGAAAGAGAGCCATGCGGGCAACCCTGTTCCGTCTGCAAGGTCAGCCGCAAGATCAAGCGTATCGCCGTCTACATCGCCAAAGGCGTCGGCCGGGATGGTAAATGAAAAAGCGGTCCGCTCCTGAGCGGATTGGTCCAAAATGGGGTTGAAGACCGTGGGGCCGGTATTTCCGCTGTCGGCGACTTCGAAGGCCAAGTCGCGCGTGCTGTCTGTTGTGCCGCTGCTGTAGACAAAGGTACCATTGTTGTAAACGTCGCTATTGTGAATGCCCGTGAATACCAAGGGGTCGCCGCTGCCAGCTGACGCTTCGATCTTGATGAAGTATTGCTGCCCGTAAGTGAGAGTGACATCTGAAAAGCTGAAGGAATACCAAGCAAGGTTGGTAGTCAAGTCGGCCGAGGACATGGTATTGCTGCCGAGTACCGTTCCGTTCAAATCATTCAACAGAGAGACGGTGACGGTTTGCGGTGTTTGGTCAGTTGCACCCACGTTGTAGCGTAGCTGTACGGAGACTGTATCTGCCTGATAGGTGCCGGTGCCGTCGTGGTCGCTAAAGGTCTGTGCGACAAATTGATCTACAGTCACGCCATTACTGTCGATACTTGCCCCACTGGTCTCTTGTACCCCTGCCGCCAATAGGCTTTGCCATGTCTGTTCCCCATCGGTACTCATCAAGGTGGCGGTGGTCACCACCCCTTCATGTACTTCAAGTTCCCAATCGCCCCCGAAACTTCGATGCCCGGTCAGGTCGCTACTGGCTGCGATATCTGCTTGGGAGAGTTCTGCCAACTCATCCATCAGCAGCCTGCCGGCCTCACTGCTTCCTACATCACAGCCGTAGATCAGCACGTCTGCTTCATCCGTGAGGGCCGCCTGCCAGGTAGTAATTGCGGCGGCATAGTCTGGCAGGGTCGATTGGTTCAGTTCAGCGCCGCCCAGGTGAATATTGCCTGCGCTGCCGTGAGAAATCAGGTGAACTGCTGCCACGCCACTGTAGTTGGCCAGGGTGTCGGTGATTTGTGTGACGCCGTCTGTGTCACCGTTGAGCAGCACAATTTTGATGTCGTCGTTGTTCTTGTGGGTCAGTATGTCGTCGATCAGTGACTGGTAGTCTTGGACGTCGCTATCTATAAAAACAACTTCCTGGGCAAATTGGCGGGTGCCGGCATCGTCGGTTGTAACTGAGAAGTTGTCCTGGAATATCTCGTTTTCACTGGCTGGCGGCAGATCCGATTGATCATGATAACCGCTGTATATCTGGCTGAGGTCGGTGTTGGCTGCCACTTCGGGCAAATGAATAACATCGGCGTCCGCATCATCAAGCAAGACCATATCCGCGCTTGCCGAAAACAGAAGCCGGGGCTCCAACGGCTCGATGGTGGGGCGACGGTGGCGACGGGACATTAACTTTACCTTCAGCACGCGGAAGCGTTGTGTTCAAGGCTGGGTTCAACATGGAGCGGAGAACGCACAGAGGCAAAAGCCGGTGATGACTCTCTGTTGATTCTAGTGCCACTGGGGCTTTTTGCCCAGAGATTGTGAGACCATTTAGCGCTAGCGGTTATCGATTTTAATTGCCAGGTCGAATAAGCCTCTGCCTCTCAGCGGCTCCCACTGGTTAACAGATCGCCGGCTACCTTCACGTCCTGAAAGCTGACGTTGCATCTCAGGCCGCTGGGCAGCTGATAATTCGGGTTGGGAAACGAGAGGCGAATACCGAAGGTATTGCTGGGCGCGTCGATAACCTGATCCACCCTCACAACCTCGGCAGAATAATTCCGGGAGTGGCGGGCCAATTCCGGCGTCACGCTGGCCGTCATCCCTTCACGAATCAGTCCATATAAGTTGGCAGGTGCGTAAGCCTCGACCCGTAAGGGGTCCAGCTGCGCCAGGCGCAGTATGGGCTCGCGGTCAATGTACTCGCCGGGCTCCTTGTAGCGGGCTACTACCACACCATCGATTGGGCTGAAGATGGTGTGGCGTTTCAAATCCTCCAGCGCGCGCTGATGTTCCAGTTCTGCCTGACGCTGGCGATCTTCAGCTTGGCGCAACTGCTGAACCGCCAGGGCATGTTCCGTTTTGGCTTTATCGAGTTCCGCAAAGGAAGCGGCTTTTTTCTTGTACAGATCCTCCACTCGGGCCAAGGCCCGCTGCGCAAAATCCAGAGCCAGTTGTCGGGCTGCAATATCGCTTTGCACTTCGGCCTGCACTTGGCGCAGGTCCGCGGTGGCCGCTTCAAGCCCCGCTTCCAGTCGTGCCACCACGTCTCCGCGTTTGATCACATCGTTCTTGTCGACCAGCACTTCGCTGACAAGGCCTTCAACCGCGCTGCTGACTTCTACCTCCACGTGAGGTTCTATGCGGCAGTTGAGCTCCAGGGCATCGCGCCCCTGGGCGGAGACTGCAGTAGCCAGCCATGACGCCAGAAACACAAACAGCGCTACGTTGGATTTATACATATTTTTTCTCAGGAGGTCTTGCAGTTCATATTTTGCGGCTGTTCAGGCGTGAGCGCCTGCTGTTACCTCCTGTATTCATCAGCTTGCAGTTCAATTAACGAAGTATAGTGCATGGAATCTTTCCCGTGACAAGATGTTTTCACGGACCGGCTAGCATGTGGCTAATGATCCAGCGTACTGATGAAGAGTTGTTGCAGCGGACGAAGCAGCTGGCGCGCCAGGGGTTCGGGCGGGTGCTGAAAGCGCACATAGGCGCGCTCGCCATAGAGGATCTTGCCATCCCACTGTGGCAGGGCGACATCC
This sequence comes from uncultured Cellvibrionaceae bacterium, assembly GCA_964419935.1. GTDB lineage: Bacteria > Pseudomonadota > Gammaproteobacteria > Pseudomonadales > Cellvibrionaceae > CAYQQJ01. The sequence goes on along the minus strand of CAYQQJ010000011.1, from coordinate 49,169 downwards.
AGCAGAAAGACCATGTTTTCGCTCTGCACGCCGCCGGTTTTATCATCGGCAACAACAGCGAGCTTGCCGCCACCGCGAGTACCCAACACCGGGCTTGGCAAGGTGAAGGTTGCCTGGGGAACCTGCTGAATAATTTTGCCGTTAACACGGTCGCCGATGTTGTTGGCAAAGCGCACATCCAGTTGTTGCGTCATGGCGCGTACCAGGCCAATTTCCTGTTGCGTTAGCGCTACGCGTACGCGCGGGGCCTCCGGCTTTACTATGAATCCGACCGTGTCTCCGCGGTTCAGATAGCTGCCTTCAAGCCTGTGAGTCTCAGTAAAATTCAGCTTACCGGCACCGGGGCTGCGAATACTCAGGTTGTTGACCCGTTCTTGCAAATGCGCAATTTCGGCTTCTATCGCCGCAATGTCCTCAAGCAATAAATTTACCCGGGAACGGTCAACGGACCAGGCGCTCTGGTACCGCGCCTGGAATTCCTGCAGCGTGGCCTTTCTCAATTTCAGTTCATTGATCAGAGCGGGGTTGCTCAGTGTCATCAGCACCTGGTCCTTGGTCACTGTCTCACCGTCACTCACCAACAGCTCGGCAATTTCTCCGGCTGCCTGGGCGCGTATGCGGTTTTCCGCCGGCAACCATAAAACCCCTTCGGTATGGGTTGTGTGAGGCAAGGGCAAATAGAAAATCCCGGCGACGGTGAGGCCAAAGGCGCATGCGGTTATCCCCATCGCTCGTTTTGGTTGCGCCAATCGGTTCTTTCTGAACAGCGAACGAATGCCTTTTATGCTCGGGATAATCAACTGAAATGTCAAAAGCCAGAGGCCCATAATGATTCCGAGGCTCAGGGAGAAATCCGCAATCAGGTAAATGATGATGGCGAAAATCAACAAACGGTAAACGGCGGCCGCAACGGCATAAACCGCCAGACCCATGGCCTCGGATTTTTTTGCAGCGGGCGAGTAAAGCCCCTGAAAGCCGTAGATATAGCGTTGTACCAAATAAGCAAATTGTTGGTTTGCCCGGGTGGACAGGTTGGGTGTTTCAATGGCGTCGCACAACAAGTGATAGCCGTCGAACTTCAACAGTGGGTTGCCGTTGAAAAGCAGGGTGGAAATGCTGCCCAAAATAATCAGGTTGTACAGAATGTTTCTGAACAATCCATCTTCAACAACAAGCCATAGCAGCAATGCCAGGGCGGCAATGAATAGTTCCACCGCCATGCCGGCCGCGCTCACCATCAGCCGACGGCGCTTGCTGACAAAAGCGGTGGCCGCCGTTGCATCCACATAGGGCAGGGGTGTGCCCAAAACAAACACCATACCACATTCGTGCACATTACCGCCCCAGGCTTTGGTGAACAGCGCATGGCCAAGTTCATGCACAACCTTCAACAACGGGTAGGTGAGCCACAACAGCAGCATATTGCCGGGAGAGAGTAGGCTGGTGAGCGAGCCGGCTGTCAGCTCCGTCCAATGACTGCCCGCTTGCAGTAGGGCGTAGCCAACCAGCAGCAGCCAGAGGAGGCCCATGAATGGGCTGGAGATGAGGCTGCCGAATCCGGCGAGATGATTCAGCAGCCTGTCCGGATTGCCGAGCGTGATCTTCCAGCTCACGGGGTTGCGCAACAGGCGCGTCCACTTTTGCTGTTGCTTGTGTTGTTGGCGTGCGAAAAGCTCTTGAGTGTCTGGCGGAATGTCGCACACGAGCAGGTCGGCGACGTGCAGGTACTGCAACAACTCGATAAATTCCCGCTGGGTTGGTGGCTCTTCTCCGGAACCGGCAAGCGCCGTGCTGACCGCCGACAATATTTGGGACAGGTTCCGTCGGCCGTCCATCATCCGCACCAATTGCCAGGCGGAGGGGCTCAGGCGATGAAAGCGGCCATTGCTTTTATCGTGTAGCAGGTACCAGCGTTCACCGCGGAAATCCCGCGGCTGAATGTGGATGTGGCGCGGCAGCGCGGGGCGCATTTTTTCCAGTTTCTGCCACATGTTTCAGTCTCTCATCCGGTTTCTGCCTGTTGGCTTCAAGCGAGAAATCTGCAAGCGATTTACAACCTGTCTACAACTCATTTATAACCAAAGCGCGAGTCGGAACCAGTCAATCATGTCGTGGAACCAGATCCAGCCCAAGGCACGCCGGCCGACGTCAATTTTCCCGGAACCGGTCATACCCGGGCGGAGTGTCTCGTCAGTGGCCAGCAGTTGCGCTTCAACACGAAAATAATTGCGACCGTCGCGGGCTTCGCTCAATGGCGTTACGCGGCTCACCACCACTGCAAATGCGCGCTCCGGTGCGCTGGTCAGAACCAGTTGCCCGGTCTGCTGGGGTTCAATGTGTGTAATATCGCGCTCGTCGATGTGCAATACCGCCCGGTATTGCCCCGGCGCGGCAATTTCGAACAGAACATCCCCTTGTTTTACCGGCGCCCCCACGGATTGACTGATATCACCGGAGACGATAATGCCGTCCATCGGCGCAGTCAGCTGTGTGCGTTGCAGTTGTTGTTCAATCAGTTCCAGTTGTATGCGCGCCTGCTCCACCTGAGCGGCGGCAATGGTCGCCTCGGCCCGGGCATAAGTTGCCAGCGCGTTATCGTATTCCTGTTGAAACTGCTGTAATTGACTGCCCAGCTTGCGCCGTTCCAGGCGCAGGTCGTCGTCATTCATTTCGGCCAGCACAGCGCCATTGGTTACCAGGTCACCCGGTCTGGCGGCGACGCTTGCCAAATAACCATCCTGGTTCGCGACCAGTACGCGTTTATCCATACTCTGCAAAAACGCATCGCCCTGGACCCAATAGGTTGTCGGCATTAACAAAAGCAAAATCGCCGCGAGCACTGTTGCTGTTACCACTTTGCCCAGCCAGCGCTCGCCACCCCACCAGCGTTGGGTGCGGCTGAGCATGGCGGATTTGAGCCGCGCCCCGACGCCTGCCTCTGCCTGTTGTTTGAGAGAAAGAACGGACGCGAGTATCGGCAGGCTCTGATCCAGAAAGCCGCGGTCAGCCTCAGACAAAGGATGTTCCGCATCGGCTTCTATCGTCACCACACCTAATAGCTGTTTGCTGTGACGCAGTAAAAGCGAGTGCAGGCTGGCCGCGCCGGTTTCTTCAAGCAGGCTGTGGTGATGGTGCCAGATTTCCAGCTCCGCCTGTTCAGCATCCTCAGGATAGTGAATATCCTTGTGCTGCCCGGCCGTTTCAGTCATGGCTTGTAACACCAACTGCATTGCCGGTGTGCGCGCATCGAAATTGGCGGAAAATGATACCGCCTGTAACACGAGTTGCTGCTTGCTGAAAAACGCCAGACTGACCCGTTGGCTTTGCAGCAGCGTGCTGAGTTGGTTCACTGTTGTTATTGCGGCTTCGCGCAGGGAATTTTCCTTCAGCACACTGGTTAACAGGTTCATTAATGGTGATGAAGCCGCCATTGACGACAGCGCCGCCGTTTCCTCTGGCCGTGGCAATGGCTCTGGTAAAGAGCCGGCTAGCGAGTTTGATGAAAAATGGTGCAGCAGGAAATGCAGCCAGGTCATCCCCCATTTCAACAACTTCAGTGCAGCTGCCATATCCCTCTGGTTACGTTGCGCAATTTGCAGTACCACCGCGCCCCATAGTTCGCCGTCGAGGTGTACCGGTTGCCCCAGCACCACTGTGTCTTCAGTGGATTTGGCCAAGTGCGTACGCCCCTTGCTCAACACCTGCTCGGCTGCGCCAGACAGAGCCGCGTCAACCGGCTCACCTTGGGGCCATTTGGCCACAATGCGCGCGGGAGCGTCGGGAACATGCTGCACCAGCGCGCTGCGGTGCGTGCCGGCAATCATTTGGCATTGCAGGTGAAGCCAAAGTTTGAGGGAAGGTGTCAACTGCATGGGCTAGGGCATGTGTGTCGTGTGGGCTGATGTTATGCGTTGATGCACTTATGAATCGATGCACTTATGTATAGCTTAGACTATGGCCGCCGGTTGATTTTTTATTGTCACTACGCCGGTTTGTAGTGGTCGGCTGTTACGCCTCCCCCGCATGTACTCGCTCGCGAATTTGTAGCCTGGATGGAGTGTAACGCAATCCGGGAGGACCCATCGCTGACTGCCCCGGATTCCGTTGCACTCCATCGGGGCCACGGGTGCGGCTTGTGCGAACAAGCCGTTAATAAGTTGCCGGAGGGCTCAGCTGCTTGTTTGCCTGGTTAATGATCTGCCAGTCCGCGACCTTCTCATTGAAAAAGCCACTCTGCCGATAGGCACGCTCTACCCGATGACTTTCCCGCAGTTGTGCCAGCCCTGCCTGCAGTGCATTGTAGGCGGTAGCGCCCATAGGATGACGCTCACTGGCAACCCAATGACGACTGTCCTCGAATAAAACCTTTACCCCGGGGACGGGCACCTGATGGGTGCCAAATTCATGAATGGCGAGATCGTCGCGGGAAGAAAATGGCGCAAGCACAAAATCGCCACGACCTGCGCCAATCATCTTCACCATTAGCTCCATGCTGTTGATGTGATGCAAGTGGGCCAGATTCATGGCCTCCAAGGTTCGCCAGTCGACCGGCCAGTTGCGGTTGGATACGGCGCTGAGGCTGGCGTAGTCCGACAACTCGCGGGCGTTCAGCGCTGTGTCATTTTCGGGGTTCACATAAACGCCCACAGTAAACTCGCCCCGGCGGATAACCGCATCCGATACCAAAAAAGATTGTCGGTTAACCAGATCGCGCGACCACACGGTTGTGCCGGCCAGCGTCGCCTTACCCTGTTCCAGCAGCCGCAATATGCGCGAATAATTATTTTCTGAAACCAGCTCAATGTCGCCGCGATAACCGCCCAGGTACAAAGCCTGATGAAGCAGCACCAACTCCACCGCCTCGCGGTTGGAATGTTGCCCGGTATAATCCGTGATGGCGTTGACATCCCGCTCGCCGACCATTAACTGAAACTGTTGCAGGTCGCTATCCGTAACCAGTATTCGAATGGGTTCATGGAGAGGTTCGGCGTGAACATTCGCCAGCAACAAAATGCCAATCGAAAACATCATTATGTTTATGATCGAAGCGCATCGCTTCATGAGGTTTTCCCGTTGACCACATATTCGTCGTCCTGAGGACGCAGAAATTTCTGCGGGTGCCAATGCCCTGCCGCAGGTTCCGGCTGTCCTTCAAGAATAGGCGCGTAACACAGCGCACGCAAGCGCCCGCCGAATGGCGTCTGGTGGCGTGAAACTGAATAGCAACTGCAACCGTGGCTCCAGGCAGTCAATTCTACCTTTACCATATAAGCAAGGAATTAGCGGGCCAGTAAATAGCGGTTCGCCCAGGCGCTCAAAATCTGCGCCACGTAATCCGCATCCGCCCGTTTGGTCAGCAAGTGATCAGCATCATCCAGTGACACAAAACTTTTGGGGTGCATTGCGGCTTCATAAATTGCGCCCGCTTCATTGATGCTGACCACCTCATCTGCCGGCGAATGGAAAATCAGCAGCGGCTTGCGCAGGTTTGCCAGGGTTCGCTCCAGCGGCCAAAGCTCCAAGTCTTCCAGCAAATCCGCACCGATGGTGAAGTTGCGCTCGCCGATGCATACATCCGCCTGGCCTTCACTGCGAATATCGCAGGCTTGATCACTGAACAAATGGGTGACATGTTGTGGCGTAGCCGGTGCGGCGATGGTGGCCACGGCTTCAATCGAGTCGATTCGCTTGGCGGCAACCAGCGCTGCCGCACCACCCAAACTGTGACCAATCATGAGCCGGGGCGCGGCGTACTCCGCGGTCAGAAACTGCGCTGCCGCTTCCAAGTCCGTGATGTTCGTAGTAAACGTCGTGCTGGCGAAATCCCCATCACTGCCGCCAAGGCCCGTAAAGTCGAAGCGCAGCACCCCGATTCCCTGCTCCGCAAGAGCTCGTGCCACACGCGACGCGGCTACTACATCCTTACCGCAGGTAAAACAGTGAGCGAAAATGGCAAAAGCCGCGGGATTACCGTCATCCGGCAGCTCCAGAGCCCCGGCCAGCGTATGGCCTGCGGCGTTGTTGAATTCGACTTTCATGCGTGGCATCGCCTTCTCCTGTGGATGGGCCTGTTGAATGGCTAGCTGGGTATCCTTCCCGAATTCAGCAACAAATGCAAAATGCTCGGAGCGACGCAGGTCGCGATTAATCCAGCCACTCTTTCTATCATGGCGTTGCAGGTCGAAAAAAGGCCGCTCTTGGGGATCCATTCCATAGCGGCACTAGCACATCCACATGCCTCGCGTAGCGCTTTTCGACATGCTGGGGGTTGGTTATCGATTCGGCAGAGGATCTATGCTTCGGGCCTCGGCACCCCTGAATTGCGTTGACTTTATCCCGGCTACGGGTGGAATTAACGAGGTGCACGGCGTTTGGGCGCGTAGCCGGGATGAAGTGCAACGGAATCCGGGAGAATCCTGACCTTGAAGTTCCGGGGCCTCAATTAGCCGAGTTCGGAGTACGGGCTCTGTCGGCGCCTGCTGTGGCCTGTGATGAAATCTGCTGATGCGCTGCTTTTCTATAAAAAGCAACGTATATATTTCTAACGGGGTTGCGAAGCAATGAATGTGTTGCAATTCCTCTAAATAGCAACTAATGTGATGCAATTCTGTTAAATGCAACTGATGGGTATCTTTATGAGCAACTTGCACAATCAGCTAAAGCGCCGTCGGAAGGAGCTTTGCCTGACCCAGGCTGACATGAAGATGAGGGTGGGCGTTGCCCGTCAGCAGTATCAAAGGCTAGAGGCGAATGGCAATCCGCGTCTGGATACGCTGGAGCTTGTTGCCAAAGGCCTGAAAAGTGAAATTATGCTGATTCCGCAGGAAAAGCTATCGGCGGTCCTGGTGATACTAAAAGGCGATGCGCCGGCCGGTCGCGCCGAGGAGATCAGTGGCCGCAGCGAGGTCGGTTCCAATCCGGTGGCAGATGACCCTTGGGCTGGTCTGATGGACGACGAGAACGGTGACGAGGATGACTGAAGAATTCAGGGTCTTGAAGCTGTCCCTGCACGACAGGCTTGTTGGCTACCTTATAGGGTATCGCAACGGGAGAAATGTCTTGGCATTCGCCGACGAATTCCGGCTTGATCCCCGCCGACCAACCCTCAGCCTCATCACACACCCCCATTTCCCGAAGTCCCATGAGGTAATGGCGAAGCCATGGATCCATAAGAACAAGCTACACCCGGTGCTCTCAAACCTGTTGCCGGAGGGAGCGCTGCGTGAACTGTTGGCAAAGCAGTTGAAAGTGCATATAGATAGCGAATTTGAGCTACTGGCGGCCCTGGGCAAGGACCTCCCGGGCGCTCTTATGGCCACTGCCATGGTCCCTGAAGAGATTCCCAGTGAAATTCTTCAGGGCCGTGGCCGCGCGCGCCCAGTGAAGATCGAAGGCCGCGATAGCGAAGAGAAATTCTCTCTGGCCGGTATTCAAATGAAGTTCTCGATGAAGCAAAAGGACGGGCGCTACAACATCCAAAAAAACGAAGGGTTGGGTGACTGGATCATCAAAACCCCGTCGACCACTCATCGATTTGTCCCGTTGAACGAGTACACAGCCATGTCGCTCGCCGCCAGCATCGGCGTCGATACGCCTGAGATAGATCTCGTGGATATAGGCCGACTCGACAACCTGCCGCCAATCAAACTCCCAGATGAACAGTATGCCTTTGCCATAAAACGGTTCGATAGAGACGAAGGTGCGCGTATTCACATGGAGGATTCCGCCCAGGTTTTTGTGAAGTATCCCCACGAAAAGTATGGCTCGGTGAACTATGAGCAGCTAGGCAAGGTGCTCTATGAGTATTCCAGCGATGGCCTTGCAGACATACAGCAGCTCGCGCGTCGGCTGCTGGTTAACATTTTATTGGCCAATGGTGACGCACACCTCAAGAACTGGAGCCTACTGTACCCCGATCAAATATCGCCGGTATTGTCTCCCGCTTACGACATTGTTACAACGAGCGTCTACATTGAGGATGAAGCGAAGTTTGCGCTTAACCTTGATAGGAACAAGAGATGGTATGAGGCATCCCTGCAGCACCTCGAAATATGGACAGGAAAAACGGGCGCACCATGGCGGGCTGTTAGACCACACTTGAATGATGCCATTGAAAGGGCAAGGGACGAGTGGCCGGGCCAGCTGAAAAGTCTACCCATGGCAGAGGATCATAAACAAAAGTTGACGGCGCACTGGAAGCGTTTGCATCCGGATTTCAGAATCGGTTGACCGCGTGGTAGCTCAGAGTAGAGGTCAGTTTTTGCGCCGGATTTGAATGCATGAGCCCAGGAGCATAACAGTCTCCAAAACCTTCCCGGGAACCTGTGCCGCATTCTGGGTCCAAAGACTAACAGGTTCTCCGCGAGCAGTTGGGCGACAAATTCGCTCTGAGTGACTCAACCACAAGCGGCATACACAAGAGAGGCAGCGAAAATGACAAAGATTCTGGTGCTCTACTATTCCATGTACGGTCATATTGAAACCATGGCCAATACTGTCGCCGAAGGCGCCCGTGGCGTTGCCGGCGTCGAAGTTACTATAAAACGCATACCGGAAACCATGAATGCTGAAGCATTCAAGGCTGCCGGAGGCAAGGTCGATCAGGCTGCACCAGAGGCTACGCCCGCGGAGCTGGCCGACTATGATGCCATCATCTTCGGTACACCCACACGTTTCGGTAACATGTCCGGCCAAGTGCGCACGTTTTTAGATCAAACCGGGGGTCTATGGGCCAAAAATGCTCTCGCCGGCAAAGTCGCCAGCGTCTTCACCTCAACCGGCACCGGTGGCGGCCAGGAAATGACCATTACCTCCACCTGGACCACCCTGGCACACCACGGCATGATCATCGTGCCCATCGGTTATACCAACCCGGCCCTGTTCGACGTATCTCAACCCGGTGGCGGCACACCCTATGGTGCATCTACCATTGCCGGCGGTGACGGGTCACGTCAACCAGACGAGCGTGAGCTCGGCATCGCGCGTCACCAAGGTGAGTATGTGGCGCGGATTGCGGTTAAGATCAAGGGATAGAAGTCCCGCTCGCGGCACCTCAAACAGGATGTTCAGTAGCGGCGCTCAATTCAGTCCGAAATCCGGAAATGCGCCATTAGCAAGTTTAAACCCATCGAATTCGATGAGTTTGAACGTACTAATCGCATAATATCGTTAGTGGGGTTATTTCTGAGCTGCCTGCACGGCAGTGAAGCAAGAACAGAACGACAAGCTGGTAGCCATGCATTTCTGAGCTGCCTGCACGGCAGTGAAGGCTCCCTGTGCGATTGATTTGAGGTGATTAATTTTCTGAGCTGCCTGCACGGCAGTGAAGGTTAAGCCGCGCAAAAAGATGTTGCGGCTGATTTTCTGAGCTGCCTGCACGGCAGTGAAGATTGGTGCATGGCGCACGGGTTCGAGCCACGCTTTCTGAGCTGCCTGCACGGCAGTGAAGTAGACGGCACTTGAGCCATACTAGTGATCTCTTTTCTGAGCTGCCTGCACGGCAGTGAAGTGTATATTAGGCCATCTGATAGCGTTCTATAATTTCTGAGCTGCCTGCACGGCAGTGAAGGCTTGATGGGCTGCGCCTAACAGTTGGTAATATTTCTGAGCTGCCTGCACGGCAGTGAAGGCAATGCTTTGTGGTCGCCAACGTGTTTGGTTTTTCTGAGCTGCCTGCACGGCAGTGAAGAACGACAGCGGCACTTTGATTGAATTTGGCAATTTCTGAGCTGCCTGCACGGCAGTGAAGGTGTACAGCGTGTACGGCGGACAACAAGGTTTTTTCTGAGCTGCCTGCACGGCAGTGAAGCTCTCCCTGGAAGTGACGCTCACGGAGCGAGTTTTCTGAGCTGCCTGCACGGCAGTGAAGTTGCTCGCAGCCGAACAGCGCCTGAGCGTGAATTTCTGAGCTGCCTGCACGGCAGTGAAGCGGTGGACACGTTGCGCAACGCGCTTCTGACATTTCTGAGCTGCCTGCACGGCAGTGAAGAATAACGGCTTTATCTCGCAGACCGTCAGTAATTTCTGAGCTGCCTGCACGGCAGTGAAGACTCCGCCCTCGGTGATCATGCATCGGTGATATTTCTGAGCTGCCTGCACGGCAGTGAAGACAGCCGGCCATGCTTAATCCCTTGCGCTCCATTTCTGAGCTGCCTGCACGGCAGTGAAGGCTGCCAGTGAGCCGGACATGACAGGCGCTAATTTCTGAGCTGCCTGCACGGCAGTGAAGTCATTGCTGCGCTCCCTGTGCGATTGATTTGATTTCTGAGCTGCCTGCACGGCAGTGAAGAGGCCGCAGCGGCGCAAGGCAAGTCATTGGCTTTTCTGAGCTGCCTGCACGGCAGTGAAGCTGTGAGTTCGCCATTACAAAGCTGCCCCTTTTTTTCTGAGCTGCCTGCACGGCAGTGAAGCAATACATGGACCATCCTCCCGGTTTCCACAATTTCTGAGCTGCCTGCACGGCAGTGAAGTACTCAGTCCGCGCGTGTGCCCGTTCTGGACATTTCTGAGCTGCCTGCACGGCAGTGAAGGCGCAAGCTCTGCATTACCTTGTCGAGCTTCTTTTCTGAGCTGCCTGCACGGCAGTGAAGAATGCCCGGTCCCTGGCAATTTAGCCGGTAATTTTCTGAGCTGCCTGCACGGCAGTGAAGACACCCGTTGACATAGGCAACAGAACCCATCATTTCTGAGCTGCCTGCACGGCAGTGAAGATTCATAAGGCAGTGTATAGCGGTGAAAGTGATTTCTGAGCTGCCTGCACGGCAGTGAAGATTGATACCCAGAATGATGTTCGGCGCAAAATTTTCTTCTGCGGTGATTCAATACCTGTCGAGCAAAGGGGTGGACTCCTCGCGTTTGCACGCCAAGGGTTATGGTGAGAGCCAACCTATCGCCAGCAATGATACGGCGTCAGGACGTGCCAGTAACCGTCGGGTGGCGTTCAAAGTTCTCAAGTGAATTTTGAATGATTAGCTGCAAGTCAATATGGTGGGCACCGCCCACCTTTGTTGTCTGAAACTATCGTAGGCCAAAAAAGCTTTAAGCGCCTTCCGACATCTCGCATAACGTACGTATTGACGTACGTTACGGGAGGCGTACAATGGTGCCATCGAAGAACCTATGTCCAAGTCACCAGAGGTGCGTCATGAGCGGTATAACAGCTACCGAAGCCCGAACCAATCTCTATCGCCTGATTGATGAAACGGCCGAGTCCCACCAGCCGATCCTGATTACAGGTAAGCGCAATAAAGCTGTGCTGCTTGCCGAGGAAGATTGGGCCGCTATTCAGGAAACTATGTATTTGCTGTCCGTCCCGGGCATGCGCAAATCCATTCGCGAGGGAATGGAAACTCCAATAAATGAGTGTGATGACAGGCTCGACTGGTGAGCTGGCGGCTGGTTTACACGAAGCAGGCACAAAAAGATGCAAAGAAGCTCGCATTGAGCGGCCTGAAACCCAAAGCCGTGGAACTGTTGGCTCTGATTGCCGAGGATCCCTTCAAAAAGCCCCCGCCCTATGAAAAACTCGTCGGTGATCTAGCAGGCGCGTATTCCCGGCGAATCAATATCCAGCACCGCCTGGTCTATCAGGTTCTTGAAAACGAGCGGGTGGTAAAGGTACTCCGGCTCTGGACTCACTATGAGTAATGGGTTGATCGACGCGAGGTGGACCGGCCTGTCGCTGGGCCGGGAGTTCACATGTTAGAAAATAGCCGCAAGCAAGGGTGGGCACCGCCCACCTTTGTTGTCTGAAACTATCGTAGGTCGCAAAAGCTGGAGGCGCCTTCCGACATTGTAACGTCGGATGACGACATTCGCGGAGCTCATGTCTTATCCAACCTACGCTATTACAATTTTCCGTTCACCGTTCACAATTTACCCATTACCCATCTATCTTCAAAAATTCTCCTTCTAACAAGGGTGTGATCTCATTTGCTGGTAACGGTTTGCTGAAATAATATCCCTGAATCGAATCGCATGCATGGGTGCGCAGGAATTCCAGCTGTTCTCTGGTTTCCACGCCTTCAGCGATAACGTTCTGACCGAGGCTGTGCGCCATGGAAATTATGGTTTTTGCAATAATCGCATCGTTGGTGTTGTCGGGAAGATCTTTCACAAAAGAGCGATCGACTTTGAGGTTGGCGATAGGCAGATTGGTCAGGTACGAGAGGCTGGAATAGCCGGTACCGAAGTCATCGATTGAAAATCCAATACCCAATTTTCCAAGCTGATGCATGATGGCAATCATGTCATCAATACTCTCCATCAAATGGCTCTCGGTTATTTCCAGTGTCAGTCGCCTGGGGTCCATGCCTGTACGTTCCAATACGCCAGTCACCATTTCCAGGAAATTCTCTTGCAAAAACTGGCGTGTAGACACGTTGACGGAGAGGCTGAGACGAGGCGCTGTTCTTTTCCATTCCTGTGCAACTTGCCTGCAGGATTCCTCCATCACCCATGCACCGATATCCACAATCAGTGAGGTTTCCTCTGCAACAGGAATGAATGAGAAAGGTGGAACCAGTCCCCGTTCAGGGCTGAGCCATCGAACCAGAGTTTCGACCCCGGTGATCTTGCAAGTATTGGCTTGAACTATCGGCTGGTAGTGCAAAATAAACTCGTTTCGCTCCAAGGCGCGACGCAGATCGTTCTCCAGGGTTAGACGCTCGCGCGCTCTGGATGTCATGTCGGATGAATAGAATTGGTAACCATTACCGCCATCCTTCTTGGCGCGATTCATGGCGGCATCGGCGTTTTGCATTAGCGCATCAATGCTATCGCCGTCGGTCGGGAATATTGAGACACCGAGGCTGGCGCTGACAAACAGTTCGTGGTTGCCAATGGTGAAGGGCGTGCTGAAACAATCCAGTACTTTGGTGATGATCTGGGTTATATCGAATGGTTGTTTCAAATCTGCGAACAACAGACCGAACTCATCACCGGTGATGCGTGCAACGGTGTCGCTTTCCCGGACGACTTTGCCCAACCGTTGTGCAACAGCCTTGAGAAACGCATCACCAATCGAGTGACCGAGGCTGTCGTTGATGGTTTTGAAACGGTCCAGATCGAGTATTGCCACGACGCCGCGTTCTTCATTTCGACTCCCTTCCAGAATTGCCTGATTCAAACGGTCGGCAAACAGAGTGCGGTTGGGTAGGCCGGTAACCTTGTCATAATAGGCCTGATAGTTAAGCCGTCGGTCCTTGTCCAGGGAGTCGAGTGCAAAGCCGATGTCGCCGGCAATTTCCGTTAGCAGATCCATTTCCTGCTTGTCATCGAATGCGTCCGGTTCTAAGGCATAGAGCACGCAGACACCGGCGAGTACGCCTTCCCGCAATAAAGGCATCATCGCAATAGAATGGTAGTCGCGACGCCAATGACCAGGGACATTCTCTTCAACCGCAATATTGTTTTTTATTACCACGTCACCGGCTTGCAACTGTTGTGTAAGTACCCCGGAGTGCTCAATGTCGGCTACTGCTTCGTCAATTTCCTCTGAACTGGGGTTCGTCCCTGTTGAGTGGGCGCACGCCACGTGTTTGATATTGCGTCCGTCGCTGTCAACGGTGCCGATCCACGCGAAGGCGAACTCGCCCTCGTCGATGGTTATGCGGCAGACCTCATTGAAGAGGTCAGTCTGGGAGCGGGTGCGTACAATGGTGGAATTGATCCCGCTAAGCACGCTGTACAGCCTGTTCAGTCGGTCCACCTGCACGGTTCGTTCGTGAACCAGATGTTCCAGGTTCTCGTGAAGTTCCGCGCGTTCCAGTGCGACGGATAATTGATTGCCCACACCCGAGAGCAGTTGCAATTGGGCGTCATCAAATCCGTACTCATCCGGTGAAAGTAAATTCAAAACACCCATTTTTCGGCCACTCGACAGAGTGAGCGGAACCGTGGCATGGCAGCGCGAATTTGGCGACAGGTTCAGCGTTGCGAGACACTCACAATTGAAGATGTTGGTCGGCGAACCAATATCCCCGTTGATCAACCCGGTCACACATTGGCAGTTGATGTTGGGGTGCTCGTCGCCAATGTTGAGCGGCAGGCCGCGTGCGGCCTGTATCGTAAACTCGCCTTTGGCATTGTGCGGTAGCGTAATCCAGGCGCCGCTGACGTCTGGGAAATCCATGACGCGTTCAATGACTTTATCCAGAATCTCGCGGACGGTAACGGCTTGATTGAGATCGTCTGCAATGCGATAAAGGCTGTCGAGAACTTCATTTGATTTGGCGAGCTCACGCTCACGCTGAGAAAGTTCCTTATTGAGGTCGACTGCCTGTTCATAGGTTGAAATCAGCAAATCGAGAATCTGCTGACGATCCGAGTTAATGAAGTATCGCTGTCCGCGAAGGTCTATCTCCAGGCCCATCTGGGTTTTTTGGTGCAGACGCAATTCTACGTTCATGAGCAGGTAGTCGATGCGCGAAAGCAGGTAGCGTTGGTCAATGGGCTTTCGGATGAAATTGTCGGCGCCACACTCAAGACCGCGCAGGACATCATTGGGATCCGAGAGTGTCGTTACCAGCACAATAGGGATATGTTTCAATTGTGGGTCGCTTTTGATGCGGGTACACAGGCCGTAACCATCCAGTTTTGGCATGACAACGTCGCTGATGATCAGCGCGGGTTGCTGTTCTCTCACCATCATAAGTGCTTGCTCGCCGTCCGGGGCCACTGCGGCTTCATAGCCGTGATTAACAAGAATCCCCGCCAGTTGTTCGGCTTGGGTGATGCTGTCCTCGACAACCAGAATGCGTTTGCCGGTGCGCCGGTTCCATGAAGTCATGATTTTTCTCCTTTGTGGTGGGCCGCTGACAATTTAGCGAGTGCCGAGGCAATATTTTTTGGTGAGAGTATGTGTACAGCTGCTCCGAGCTTGATGGCTTCTCCGGGCATGCCGTGGACGATGGAGCTTTCTTTATCCTGGGCGAATGTTGTGGCGCCTTTTTGTTTCAAGTGTAGCAGCTCAACGGCGCCATCGCGGCCCATTCCGGTGAGTAAAACCGCGGCAGCCTGAGCGCCGTAATGTTGTGCAACCGAGCGGAATAAACTGGCGATGGAGGGTTGCACCCCATTTTCCGGAGTGCCCGGTACCAGGGCGACTCGGTTGCCCCGCGCTGCTTGCATATGCACGCCATCCGGAGCCATGTAAACGTGGCCCGGATACATGAATTCCCCATGAGTCGCGATATGAACCGGCAAGGCAGAGGAGGGTGCCAGCCAGTCCACGAATCCGCGCATAAAACCATCCGCCATATGCTGAACAATCATGACCGGTGCGGCAAAATTCTTTGGCAAGCCAGCCAGAAGTGTTGCAAGGGCGACTGGGCCGCCGGTTGAGGCGCCAATGGCCACCATGTTCAGTTTGTCCGGTGACGAAAGGGGCGTCTCCGGCGTTGGCGGACGCCCCTGTTCCAAGTGGTTTTTCGGCCACCTGCGTACAACTTTGACCTCGGACATCACACGTACGGTCTGGAACAATTCTTTGGCTACCGCGTTCAGTTCTGCGGGTGTTGAACTTTTTACTGGACGAGGCACCACCGCCAGAGCGCCGGCGTTAACCGCATCAAAGGTGCAGGCAACTTCGCCGGGGCTGCCGTTGCCGGAGACAATGACGATAGGCAGCGCACACAGCTGCATGATTCGTTGGGTTACTTCCAGCCCGTCCAGGTGTGGCGGTTGGTGACCAATTACCGCGATGTTCGGTCGCCAGCGGCAAATGACCTCCACGGCTTCATCGGTGGTTGACGCTGTGGCCACTACCTGCATCGGCGCATGGCCGGAGAACAGATTCGCGAGGTGTTCCTGCTGAGGGCGAATGGCGTCGATCACGACAACCTTGATAGGGGGCAGGTCCTTCATATCAAACGCTCGATCACTTCCAGCAAATTGCTCTGGTCAAAGCTGCTTTTGACTATATAGGCATTGGCGCCGGCGTCTACGCCGCGCTCGCGATCCTCCCGGGAATCCAGTGTGGTCACCAGAATAACCGGCAGGTCGCTGAAGTCCTGGTTTGCCCGAAGCTTCGCGGTCAGGTCGAACCCGTTCATGCGTGGCATGTCTACATCGGATACCACTAGATCGAAATGCTGGGTCTTCAGTGTCGTATAAGCATCTATGCCATCCACCGCGGTAACTACCAAGTAGCCTGCTGCCTCAAGGATATTTTTCATTAAAGAGCGGGAGGTGATGGAGTCTTCAGCCACCAGTATTGACTGTTGGACACGAGTGTTTGGAGTCGTCGGGCCAGAGGGGACAATAGCGGACGAAGCCGATGGTTGGCGGCTGGCCGCTTCGAGCAGGTCCGGAACATTAAGCACCGGAACCACCTGCCCATCCCCGAGAATACTGGCTCCGGCGATATTGGGTACTTTGCGCAGCTGCGGGCCCAGCCCCTTGACCAGCACTTCCTGTTCCCCGAGAACAGAATCAACACTAAACACAACCCGATGAATGCCGCGGCCGAGTACCATCGTCAGCAGGCTGGCCGATTGCTCTGCCGGCTTGCGCGGCAGTTGCAAGACGTCGTGCAGCCACACCAACGCCAGTGCCTGGCCGTCAATGCCCACGGTGTGGCTGTTGTTGACGTTATGCACGCTGGCCAGCGGCACACGCTGCACGCGATCCACATTCGCTGACGGCACAATAAATGTCTTGTCGTCAGCCTGTACGAGAGTTCCACGAAAGGTGGCGAGGCTGATCGGCAAGACAAGTTCGAAACGAGTGCCGAGATTGGTGGCGGATGAGATATCGATGGTGCCGCCCAACTGTTCGATTTTGTCCCGCACAATCGCCATGCCCAGGCCGCGGCCAGACAAATCTGTAATCAAGCGACTGGTGGATAACCCCGACTTGAAAATCAGATGAAGTGACTCTGTGTCAGGAAGCTGGGCCGCTTCATCTGCAGTAAGAACATTCCGTTCCACGGCAATGGCTTTCAGGCGAGAAACATCAATACCGGCCCCATCGTCGGTAATTGTGATGACAATTTTTCCGCTGTCTTTTTGCCTGACGGAAATACTGATATTCCCTTGTGGAGTTTTATTGGCCTGCCGTCGTTCGGCCGGTTTCTCGATGCCGTGATCAACACAGTTGCGTACCAGGTGAATCAGTGGGTCCTTAATTTCATCAAGCAGGCGGCGATCCACTTCAATGTCACTGCCGTGAATTGTGAGGTCTACTTCCTTGCCCTGTTCCCGCGCCAGCGTGCGAGCTTGTCGAGCAAACAGCTCGAGCAATGTGGTGCAGGGCAGCAGCTGCATATCTCTTACCCGCTGCTGTAGATCGTCTGTCATGGACGCAAGGGCGCGCCGGTCACTGTCAGCTGCACGACTGATGGCGGCAAGCTGGTCTTCCAGCGCGTGTACGCGCACCTGCTCGTCCGCAAAGTAGCCGAGCAACTTGCGCAGTTGCTCTGAAGCGCCTGAAGAAAGTTCCTGCTCCAACGGGCGCAACAAATGCTGAACCTCTTTTGAGCGCTTGCGCCAGGTGGTGAGTTCGTTTGCGACCTCGCGAATATCGACAGCTCGCTGTGCAGCCGCCAGGCGCGAGGCCAGCATTCCTTCCGACAGACGCATGACGGCATCGAGTTTTTGGGTGGAAACACGCACAGTTGTCGCTGTGCTGGTGGTGGGTGGGGCGCGTCTTGCCTCGGGGTATGCCCCGGCCTCTTCCGCCACGCCCGGATCTGATGCTGTTTTTTTCGGTACCGCTTCGTCCGGGACTATGTTGTCTGGCGCTGCACTATTTGGCGCCACATTGTTGGACGTGACTGACGCGGCAGCGTGAATGCCATCTCTGCCGCTGGAGCGAGTGCCGCGGGACAGGGGGCGCTCCAGTTGACGAACCAAGGCTGTAACTTCGGATTGCTTTTCCCGTGCCTGTTCAATTGTTCCGCTGGCCAGGGTTTCGATCAGGCTGACAGCGCGGTGCAGCAAATCCGCCAGTGTGGTAGACAGGCTCAACTCCCGGTCTCTCAGCGCCGCAAAAATGCTTTCCAGCGGTTGGCATAGAGCCTCAACTTGGTTGAATTTCACCGCGCGAGCGGCACCCTTCAAGCTGTGTGCCTGCCGGAAAATGGTCTCGACAATTTCCTGCCGGCGTGAGTCACCGGCCGACACATTTTCCAGAGATAACTTCTCTAACACCAGCAAAGCGCTCGACATAGCCCGAACATGTTCGTCCGCTTCGATGCGAAAGGTCGCCAGCAGACGTGCCAGCAGTTCGTTATTGTTATTGTTCATAGCATTCGTTCACAGGAGTGTCCCGGTTGTTCCTGCATGGGCGCTCATCAGTCTGCGCGTGTGCCGCCAACCATGGATATGAGTTTGCGACCCAACTCGTGCAGGCTTTGTGCAGCGCCTTCTGCCTGTTTGGCTCCTGCCGCATTTTGCGAGCTGGCCTGCTTGATGTTTTCCATCGCCAGTGCAACCTGATCCATACCCACCATTTGCTGGTGGCTCGATGCCGCAATCTGGGTGGCGGCATCGGCGGCCTCCGCAACGCCTTCCGCCAGCATGCGTATAACCTCACCGGCATCCGTGGATTGTTTTACACCGGCGTCTACCGCCTTGTTACCTTGCTCGGTGGCCAGTACGGCACTGCCCGTAGCTTTCTGGATGTCCGCCAATATTGAACGCACCTGATTGGTCGCTTGTTTGGACTGTTCTGCAAGGCTTTTCACTTCCTGTGCGACGACAGCAAAACCCTTGCCCTGTTCCCCCGCGCGCGTTGCTTCGATGGCCGCATTGACCGCCAGCAAATTGGATTGCTCGGCAAGGTTGCTGACGACGAGAATGATCTCGCCAATGGACTGGCTTTGTTCCGACAGCTGCACAATGCTCTCGGCAATGGCTTCCATTTGAGTCTGAATGTGACGCATTCCTTCCAGGGCATCGTCCACTGACTGCTGGCCCGAATGAGAGGCTTCGGCTGCTCTTTGAGCGCTATCGAGAACTTGTCGCGCCTTTTCACTGGCGAGTTGAGCGGTCTGTTTGACCTCTTCAACGGTGGTGGTGGTTTCACTGACCGCGGTGTTGGTTTCCGTGGCGCCGGCAGCCAATTGAGTGGTAGTGGCAAGAATTTCTGCGGCAGAAGATGACAGTAGCCCGGCGCTCTCCTGCAGTTGGCGAGTGATCCCACGGCCCAGAAACGTGGCGATAGCCAGGCCGGCCACTATGGCCAAAATGGAAACAAGAATCATGATCAGCGTCAGCAGGCCGGCTTCTTCAGCAAGCTGACTGCGTGTTTGTGCCACGCGGCTGGCTTGATCTCTGCGGAATTCATCGACGGCCTCTACCAGCCGGTCACTGGCCGGGGCCACCTCGGCAGCAATTTTGGTATTGACCGACAGCTTACCTTGCGTGATCAGATCCAGCCCCCGGTCTTGCGCCGCCTCGAACAACTCGTGAAGGCGCTGGACGTTTTCCAGTCGTCGCTGCCCTTCCCCGATCTCTATCAACTCCAGCATCTCGGTTTCCGCGGCAGTGAAAACCTCGCGAGCTTCCGCCAAGCGTTTGAAGTAGTCGGTGCGGTCGTCTTCATAGATGATCGCCCCGCGATAGTGGCTAACCTGTTCGCGAACAGACCGGGCCATGGTGTTGGCGTTGTCAACGATCCGTGAATTCATATCCACCAGCTCGTCGTAATTTGTCTGGGTGCGCTGTAGCGCTGATATCGCGACTGTAGTAACGACAATCAGCAACGCCAAGACAACTGCGTAGCCCAACAATAATTTTTTACTGATAGTCATAGCCGTTCCCCGTTCAATACGTTATTCATCATTCCATTTCCAAATTTGAAGTTGTGTACATTGATCGCCGCTTTACCGGTCGAAGAAGTGTCAAGAGTCTTCCGGCATTGTAAGGTCGGATGGCGACACTCACGGAGCTCATTTTTTATTCGAGCTACGGGTTCACAATCATCATTCACTGCACAACAATTTCTTCATCCGTCAGCAGTGCGCGTCCATCCAGCAGTGCGAGACCCGATGTGGTAATGCCCTGGACATAACCACCATCGATGCCGGCGGGGCTTGATCTGGATGCATCCACTTCTGACAGCGGCAACTGTCGAACGCCATCGATTTCATCCGCAAGGATGCCAAACATCATGCTGTGGTACTCCAGCACGATAATTTTGTTCAGGTGGGTAATGCCTCGTTCCGGCAGTTTGAAAAACCGTTTGATGTCAATTACCGAAACGATTTCGCCACGAATATTTACCACGCCAGTAACAAAATCCGGAATGCCAGGCAAGGTTGTGAGGTTGTCCAGCGGGTGAACCTCGCGAACATAACAGGTTTCAACCCCATAGCGTTCGTGGCCCAGTTGGAATGCGAGGATCTCCAGAGCGTCGCTGGCTTCAGCACTATCGGATTCATCTGCAAGAACCTTGGCGCGTTCTTGTAGAATTTGCTGTATTTCGGCAGGTGAGAGGTTGGCTTCACGATCAATTGCAGCGAAAGCCTTATCAATTCGTTGCCGAATGGCCGGCCAGTCGAAGGGGTTGCTGGGGGAGTCATTCATCCATACACCGCTGTGTGTCGTTGTCCTTTCAGGCTTTCAGCCAGAGAGTTCGCAATGTCGTTGAGTCGGCCGACGGTCAGGCCGTCAGAGTCAGTCAGTGTTTCATCTTCCGGGTGATTCTGTAACAATTTTCGAACAGTTTCCAGGTGCCGCGCTGCATCTTTGCGGCGCCCTTCGATCAGCCTCAGGTTGGCGAGGGCAAAATGCGCCAGCACAAATTCATGGTTCAGGTAAAGCGTGCGCTGCAATGCCTGTACTGCCGTTGCAATTCGGCCTCGCTCTTGCTCGATGGTCGCTAGCAAGTAATGGAAGGCCGGTTCCAGTTTTTCCAGTGCAATCGCATGCTCGCACAGGCTCGCGGCCTGGTCCAGGTTGCCCTCGTCAGCCGCTGCCCGTGCCCGCCGTGCAAAGCTGGCGGCACTTTCATTGCTGGAGCGCATTGTCCCGGTTGTTTGAGCTGGCTTGGTTATATCAGCCAGTTTGGTTGCGGCGGCTTCGCGTGGGACAGTAGAGCTCGCGCTTATTCCTGAAAGTAATGGTTGACGTTGAGCGGTGCGCTTTGCCGCGGGTTTGATCGCCGCTTTCTTCGCTACTTTGTCTGTTACGTTATTTGCTATTTTTCCTGAGCTGACGCCGGTTAGGGTTCTTGTCCGCAGGGGGGATTTGAATGTCTCCCCGACACTCGCCGGGGCAACGCCATTGGCCGGTTGCTTGTGGTGCTGGTAAAAGCTCGCGCCGGGGTAATGAACCAGTGAAAAGTCGGCAAACAACGCAGCAGAGGTTTCCGCCGGGTTCACCAGCAGCAAGCCGTTTTCATGAATGGCGGCGCGGAATCGGCGGACGACGCTACGGGCCTGGTCCGGCGAGAAATACATCAGAACATTGCGGCAAAAAATTGCATCGAGTCGATCAGTGTTGTTGGCGGCAGACGGGTAAACGTTCTCGGCGAGGTTCAAATAGGCGAATTTAACCCGCTCGCGAATTTTGGGAACCAATTCATAGGTGTTGTTGCGTCGTGGGGTGAAGTAATTATTACGCACCCAGTCCGGCGTGCCGCGGAATGACCACTCGCCGTAAATAGCCCGTTCCGCCTTTTGTAAAAAGCGTGGGTTGATATCGGTCGCAACAATGCTGATATCCCAGTTATCTTGCTGCGGCAGCAGACGGTCGAGCAGGATGGCGATCGAATAGGCCTCCTCACCGGTACAGCAACCGGCACTCCATATGCGCAACCGGCGTTGACTCAGCTCCCGACTGCGTAGCAACTCGGGTAGAACGTGGGCGGCCAGGGCGTCGAAGCTGCGCTTGTCCCGAAAGAAATAGGTTTCCCCAACAGTCAAGTGCCGCGCCAGGGTCTCAATATTCCCCCGGGAAAGCGGTGAAGACAGCAACTGCCGGGCATAAGCTGTGGTATCCGCCGCGCCGGCATCCTTGGCTGCCGCGGCGAAGCGGGGCGCAAAATCACGCCAGCCGCTGCTGTTGAAATTCAGACCGGTCTGCTGCGCGAGCAGCTCTTTCAGGCTCGTCTGCAGGGGCTCTGAAAGTATTGGTGATCGCATTTCAGTGGCCATCGGACCCTTGCTCCGCGGAGGCTAGGGCAAGGTCCAGTGAGGCCGCTTCGCCGGCGGCTAGAAAACATTCCAGGTCATGAATGAAAGTAATGTCCCCGTCATGTTTCGCAATGCCGGAAATCTGCTCAATGCCCGTCACCAGTGTCGAGGGGACGGTGATATCGGCCGTGGAATAGTCAACAACGTCATCAACCGCATCAGCAATCAAGGCCAGGGTGCGCGTTGCGGTGTGGGCGATAACCAGGCGGTTGCTGAGCGCGATCTCCTGGTGAGGAAGCCCGAAGCGGTGACGAAAATCTATAACGGCAACAAGGGAACCATGAACGTTGACAACGCCCAGGACGATAGCGGGAGCTTGAGGGAGAGGGGTGATTTCGACAGCCGGCACAATGCGCTCGACCGCTGACGCCTGAAGTGCAAACCGGGTCTTATCGAGTCGAAGTACTACAAATTCTGCCATGGGCACTTCCTCTGCGGTCGTGATGATACAAGGCCTTTAAGCGAGATTGCCACATCGGAAGAGGAGGATCCAGTCGAGTTCGGTAATCCCGCTGTCCTGGGCGCGCCTGTTGCAGTGCGCCTGTAGACCGGTAATTTTGCGCCCCTGCCTTTCGGTCAGGTTTGCCGTTTCGCTGCTGGAATTGGACCATACTTTGTCCCTGTTGACAACGAGCATAAAGGCCTAAATCCGGTCTGCGTCTACCCGATTTCAGGTGCCCGAAAGGGCTGAATCTTTGATGGGGGATGCTGTCCTAAAATGGATGCCAGTGGGCGGCTGAGGATCCGCAGCACGCTGAAAAATAGCAAGAACTGGTTTATTAATATATCCACAAGGGGCAGCACCATGGTTCATCTATCTGAAAATCAGTTTGCCGACATAGTGTTGCAGCTGCAGTCGGCCCGCCACGCCCTGCTGGAGGAAATACGTCAGCAGATTCGGGATTCGGAGCAGGCCGAACAATTTGATCGCTGGAGCCAACTCAAGGACCCGGGGGATTATTCGGTGGCTGATGTGATGCGGGACATGGAGCTTGAGCAGCTCGATCGTGAAACCGAACAACTACGGGACATAGAGGACGCCGAAATCCGGATTCAGAAAGGTGTGTTTGGTGAGTGTATAGATTGCGACACTGAGATAAATGCCGAGCGGTTGCTGGTATACCCCACGGCCAGCCGCTGCATGGAATGCCAGGAAATTTATGAGAAAACTCATCTGACCCAGACGGGCAATGGGATGTAGCCGACGGCGGAAAGCATCACGTACGAAATACGGACGCTACTTTAAAGGTCTGACGGCGATGCTTGCTGCTGTGGCCTTCGGCAGTGTTGTTCTTAGGCATCCATGATAGTTCTTAGGCATCCATGCCGCTGCGGATTTAGTGTTTCAAAATCACGTAGAGCGCGTGGATGATGCCGGGCACGTAGCCGAGGATGGTCAACAATATGTTGAGCCAGAAGTGTCCTTTGAAGCCGACTTCCATAAACACGCCGACAGGCGGCAGGAGTATCGCAAAGATAATTTTGACGATGTCTGTTGCAGTGGCTGGCATAGTGAGTCCTTGTTAAGGCAGGGAGTTGAATCTCAGTCGCGTCTGTAAACCCGCGTGCCGAGGCCTGATGCATTAGAGAGATACATTGGCGTTAAGTTCGCTCGGGTACAGGTTAAGGTTGAGCTTGGGAATGAGCAAGCGAGGATGTTCATGGGGAGGATACTGATGATGCTTCGACGACAGCCGCGGACGTTGCTGACTTTGGCCGTCGCGGTGGCGTTGAGCATCGCCATTACTGCTCGCACCTCAAGCGAGACGCCCCCGGAATCGATACACCTGACAGGCACAATTTCACATGTGGAACTCGGCAAGCCGCGGGGCGAACTGTTGCTGGATGTACAGGGCACCCAGTGGCTGGTTCTGCTCGGCGAGCCCTGGCGTAACAAGCGTGCGGGGCTGCCAATGGAGCAATTGGTTCCTGGCCAGAAGGTGACTGTTCAAGGCCGCATCACCGCCAGTGCCGACAGCCAGATGGAAGCCGCACGAGTGGTGATTGACGGCCGCAACTACGTTCTGTTTTCCGGGTATTGAGCCTACCGGGCTGAGCTTGCGATTGGCAGCCATACGCCAGGGTTTGTGCTATAGTCAGATTCCATCCATCAGTTTGAAAATTGAGATCACGGCAACGGCCGCCCGGCAAATAACGTTGATATAACGTCGGACTTAGCGTCGGGTAGAGCCTCTATAACGACTTGCGGATCTTTGGAATCTCACTATGCGAGACGATCGCCCCACGTCTTTTGATATTGCCTATCGCGCTGGCGTGTCCCAGTCCACGGTTTCCCGCGCCTTGCGCAACAGCCCGCTGGTGAACCGCGAAACCTGTCTTCGGGTACAAGCCATTGCCCGGGAACTGAATTACAAAGTTGACAAGAACGCGCGCAACCTGCGCTCCCAGAAAACCAGAACCATTGCCTTGCTGTTATGTGAAGACCCAGGCACTGGCGATTCATTGATCAACCCGTTTTTCCTGTCCATGCTTGCCAGTATTACGCGTGCGTCCGCTGCCCGCGGTTACGACTTACTGGTTTCCTTTCAGCAATTCAGTGAGGACTGGCACGCGGACTATGAAGATGCGAACCGCGCAGACGGTATTATTTTTCTCGGCTATGGGGATTACGTGACCTATGTTGAGAAGCTGATTCACCTGACGGAAATGAAGGCTCACTACATTACCTGGGGACCAGTATTGCCGGGGCAACCGGGTGTGTCCATCGGTTGTGACAACTTTAACAGTGCCTATAAGGCCACCCAGCATTTATTGGCACTGGGAAAGCGTCGTATCGCGTTTCTCGGCGGCATATCGGAGCACTGTCCGGAATTTCGGCAACGCTATCAAGGCTATTCCAAAGCGTTGCAAGAAGCGGGTATTGCCGCATGTTCGAAACTGCAGGTCGATGCGGAAACCTCCGAAGGTGCGGGTTATCAGGCGGCAGTGACTCTGTTGGAGCGCAAGCAGAAATTCGACGCAATTTTCGGCGCGAGCGACTTGATTGCCATTGGCGCAATGAAGGCACTGGAAGAAGCGGAATTGCTGATTCCGCAACAGGTGGCAGTTATGGGCTTTGACGATATTCCCATGGCATCCTATACGCACCCACCTTTGACCACGGTGCAACAAAACACCCGGCTTGCCGGCGAGTTGTTGGTCGACAATTTATTGAAACTGGTGGACGGTGAAACCGTGGAACCTTTATTGCTGCCGGCGGAACTGGTGGTGCGCGGGTCGTGTGGTTTCAATGCTCAACCAGCTGCAGTGACCAGTTCAACAGTTACCGGCTCAACAGTCACCGAGCCATTATCTTCGCAAAAAGCCTCATCAACCGCCTCATCAACTAAGGCGCGTGTGACTTCTGATTTGTAGTGTGAATTTAGTGGTTTACCAATCGTATTTCTGAAAAATCTGCCCGCCTGTTACTCCCCTTCATCATCCACAAAAAAGGTCGCAACCGCCGCACATAACATCAATACGCCGCCGAGCATTAATGCATAAATTGTATTGCCGGAAAAAAGTTCGCGCACCATCAGCCCCAAAATGCTGGCGGCCAATATTTGTGGAATAACGATAAAGAAATTGAAAATGCCCATGTAGACGCCCATCTTGTGGGACGGTAATGAGCAGGAGAGAATCGCGTAGGGCATACATAGAATCGACGCCCAGGCGCAGCCGACACCGACCATGGACAGCAGCAGCCATACCGGATCTTTTATGATCACAAACGAGGCCAGGCCCAATGCACCCAGGCAGAGATTGATGATATGGGTTGTTTTGCGACTGGTATGGCGCGTCATTACCGGAATGATGAAAGCGGCCGCCGCGGCGAAAAGGTTATACGAAGCGAACAAGATTCCGACCCAGTCGGCTCCCTCGTTATAGGCTGCCGATGCGGTATCTGTGGAGCCATAATGAAAGCTGGTGACTGCTGCTGTGGCGTAAATCCACAGTGTGAAAAGCGCGAACCATGAAAAGAATTGCACGACGGCGAGTTGACGCATGGTTCGCGGCATGTGAAACAGATCGTGAGTGACCTGGTAAAAGCCACTGCGGGTGTGCCCGCGTTTTAATTGCACGGCGGCGACAATTTGTACCACGCCAAACAGTGCGACGCCGCCGGATAATATGTAAAGTTCCTGGGCGAGCTGCAGTTGCACAATGGCAACGCTGGCGAGAAGGCCCGCCGCGACGCAAGCCATACCTGCACGTTGGTATTGTTCAGGGGTGCGGCTGTTTTTGTTGAGCACTGCTTCGGCAGCGGAAGCTTGCCGTAAGTTCTCCTGCTCACGGCTATACTCGGCGAGTAATGCCGGATCGTATTCTTTGGTGGTAAAAATAGTCCAGAGCACTGCCAGCAAAAAAACGGCACCGCCGGCATAAAAAGCATAAGTGACAGACGGCGGAATGACACCATCTGCCGCCGTATTACTGATCCCCAGTTGGTTGGTCATAAGCCAGGGCAGTGCCGAGGCAATCACAGAGCCCAAGCCAATGAAAAAGCTCTGCATCGCGAAGCCCGCCGTGCGTTGTTTATCCGGCAACATATCACCGACAAATGCACGAAAGGGTTCCATGGCAATATTAATCGATGCATCCATGATCCACAGGGTTCCCGCAGCCACCCAGAGCGCCGGCGAGTTGGGCATAACGAGCAAACCCAGGCTCGCGAAAATCGCACCGAACAGAAAATACGGGCGACGTCGGCCCAGGCATGTCCAGGTTTTATCGCTCATGTAGCCGATGATCGGTTGCACGAGCAGACCGGTGACTGGCGCGGCTATCCAGAGCAGGGGAATATCATCAATCGACGCACCCAGCGTTTGAAAAATACGGCTGACGTTCGCGTTTTGCAGCGCGAATCCGAACTGGATTCCGAGAAATCCAAAACTCATGTTCCAGATTTGCCAAAAGCTGAGTTGGGGTTTTTTATTCATGTATTACCCACGTCTTTATAATTGATTCTTGAGGGTGTAGGTCGGATAAGACATGAGTTCTGCGAATGTCGCCATCCGACGTGACAATGTCGGATGGCGCTTGACGCATGTTCGACCTACGGATTTACAATCATTGGTCACTCACTCAAAAAACGTTCCGCAGTGAGTGCATTGCGGTCCCACACCTGTTCGTCACTGAGCGAGCGTAGCAGTTTGATGTACTCGGCATGAGTCCACGCGAGGGGTGTTGCCGAGTTGGTGCCTTCGCCGGCGGTGTAGTGATACACGTTGTTGTTGCCGACACCGTCCCAAACCTGTTCCGGCAACATCATGCCCTGGTTGGCGAACAACTCCATGGCTTGCACGTAAGTATGGCGTAATTGATCCAGTTTCGCCTGATTGAGGGCGCCGGCTTGTTGCGCTTTGGCCAGTTCATAGTGACCGCGTTCGCCGGTAAAGAATGGCCAAACACGACCGCGCTGACCGGGCGTCATTTCACCACCGTAACCGTAGCCATTGCCGGTCACCGCATTTTCGCCGTAACCGTCATTGCCATAGCGGCGCCAGCCGGGGAATACACCCTCTACACCGGGAAAGCTGAACTCGTACTTCACGCGCAAGTCATGAGGCAAGTTCACATTATCCAGTTCCGGAAGGCTGGCCGTAACCTGCTCATCCAGGGCGGGACGCACACCGTAGCGCACCAGTTCCAGAAAGCCGCCGTCGATGATCTCGCTTTCGTTCAGCCGGCCTTGACCATTGGCGTCGTTGAGCTTGCCCTGATCGTTGGGGTCAGTATTCTGGGTGATGCGCAAATAGTATCGGCCGTCGCTGGGCGCTTCGTTGAGTACCCCTTCGGTGGTGAAGGTGCTGGCCTCCACTTGACTGGAATAGCTGTCAGCCGCCGCCAAATAGCGCTCGGCATTCGCCGGGTCGCCAGCCAGTTTTGCCAGGTCTGACGCGGATACCAGGCCGGCGATCATGGCGGCCATGGTGGATGGTGAATAGCCTTCCTGCTCTTCCCAGCGCTCCTGTTGCGTATAGGGGGGCTCGATGGTGGCGGTATTCCAGTCCAGATTGACGGTGCCTCCATCGGCCAGGAAATCCGCTGCGGGCTTGAGTGTTTCCTTGTACCAGTGGATCGCTTCCTCGTCGCTCAGCACACCTTCCTGCCACAGGCGCCAACCGAGCATGATCGGCATTGCGGTCTGATCCATTTGCACGGCAACCCATTCGATGGTGCCGTCCACTTCGGTTTTCTGCAGAAACCAGCCACCGGCGCCGGTGGAGCCGGGCGTTTGGTCGGAGACCTGAACCTTCTTCAAATACTCCAAAGCCACCTTAGGCGTTTCCGTATCGCCCAGGGCCAACATCGCCATGGCAACCTGATAAAAATCCCTTGGCCAGACGGCTTTGTAGCCGGTTTTGGGTGTTTCTGCCGGTGTGGTATCGCCCCAAGGGTTGGACAGTGACGCAATCAGGGCGCCGGCATGGGTTTTATCCTCCTGCGCCTTGAGAACCAGGGCGCTGGTGTACAGCAGCTTGCCGCCGTCGGTGGCTGTACTGCTCAAGCGTTCCAGTGCTGGCAGGGAGGCCTGATAGTCTTCCCAGCCAATGGCTTCGCCTTCACCATTAAACCGCTTCAATAGGGTTTCATAACCGTCGTCCAGCGTCTGCCGGGCGGTTGCCGCACTTTGTTGGGCGCTATCGCCGAAAGACACCACAAACTCCCATTCCGCCGTCTCCTGGCTGAGCGTGGGTAGCTCGGCGATAAAAGCCACATTGCCCCGCGCAGTGCCGGTGGTTGTGTATTGCTGTTGCAGTGTGTTGCCAGCGGAGAGCTCGGCCAGCCCGTCCGATGCGCCGACAAAGCCCACCGAACGTTTCTCGACCTGCGCGTCCGTTGCCAGCGCAAGCACCGTGCCGCCATCTTCGGCAAACCAGATGCCGTTGGTAATCCAGGCGCGGTCGTTGCTGCCGGTGTTGTTGACGTGGGGGTTGACGTAGAGATAGGGCGTAATGTTTTCGCCAAAGGCGCGGAAGAAGGTTTTGATAACCAGGCTGTTGCGATCCGGATCCGTGAATACGTGCTTCTCTATTTCATAGAGGCCTTCCTTGTCGCGGTTGGTGATTTTATAGGCAAGAGACAGTGGGCGACCGGCGCCGTCGGTATGCAGGTATTCCACGGTGGTAACGGTGTCGGACTTCTCTTGATCAAGAAAATCCTCCCCCTGAATATAAAACTGCATGTTCTTGAGCTGGGCTTCGTGAATCAGCCCGAACATGGTTTCGGTCACAATGCCCTCCGCCAATGAAAACCACACTTTGGAAACGGTGCCGGTAGCGGCGTCATTGCTGTATTGGCCATCCACATACTGCTCATAAGAGGTACCGATACCGGTCTTGCCCGAAAATGCCCAGGTGGATTCTGCACCGGGAGCACCTGGCGCCACGGCCGCAGTGTCCACGGAAGCGTTTTGATTGCAGGCGGCCAGGATTGGCAGCGCAAGCAGGGAAATGTGCAGCTTTAAATTCATGGTGAATCCTTGTTTTATCTGCCAGTTCAAAAGCGAGGAAACCTGAAGTATAGAAGCAAGCCCCGCCGGGGGGGTACATCGACTGGCGCAATGCATACGTATTCATAGTTTTTTTCGCCAATTTGGCTATTAAATGGCCGTTTAAACTCCCTCGGCTTTTATGCATACGTATGTAGTCTATTGCGCCACTGGAGCTCGTCAGCGTATCGTTATTTTGAGTCGAAGATACTACTAATCGAGTGGCCTGAAAGTAAGTTTGTCATCAGGGGTTGGTCTTTTAAATCCCAGTCCCTGATGACAACGGACCGAAGCCTCGGTTGCATAAAGCCAACTGTAATGCAGGAAATAATAATGCAGTTCACATTATTTCGTTATCGCGCTGATACCCCAGCTGAGCATCGCTCAGTGTGTTTGCCGGAACGCGTTCTATTTCAATTATCGGGTGAGGTGTAACCATGCAAACCATACCTTGGTGGCGTGGCGCCGTTATTTATCAGGTTTACCCGCGCAGTATGATGGACAGCAACGGCGATGGTATTGGCGATTTGCCCGGAATCATCAGCAAGCTGGACTACATTGAAAGCTTGGGTGTTGAAGCGATCTGGATATCGCCGTTTTTCAAATCACCCATGAAGGATTTTGGTTACGACATCAGCGACTATCGCGATATCGACCCGATATTCGGCACCCTGGATGATTTTGATCAGTTGATCGACCAGGCACACAGTCGCGGTATCAAAATTATTATTGACCAGGTGTTGAGTCATACCTCGGACCAGCATCAATGGTTTCAACAGAGTCGTGAATCCACCGCCAACGAAAAATCAGACTGGTATGTATGGGCCGATGCGCGAGCGGATGGCACGCCGCCGAATAACTGGCTGTCAATTTTCGGTGGTTCGGCCTGGCAATGGGAGCCACGGCGTTGCCAGTACTATTTGCACAATTTTTTGAAAAGCCAGCCGGATCTGAACTTCCATAACCCATCCGTACGTCAGGCCATTCTGGATGAAGTGGAATTTTGGTTGAAGCGTGGCGTGGATGGTTTGCGTCTGGACGCCATCAACTTCTGTTTTCATGACCAGCAACTGCGCGACAACCCGCCCAAGCCGGTTGCCGAGCGGCGCGGTCGTGGCTTCAAGGAGGATAATCCCTACGCCTTTCAGCGCCATATTTATGACAATACACAACCGGAAAACCTCGAGTTTATCCAGCGCCTGCGTGCCTTGATGGACCGTTACCCCGGTTCGGTAACCCTGGGCGAAATACAATCCGAAGACTCGCTGAAAACCATGGCGGAATACACCAGCGGCAACACGCGCTTGCATATGACCTACAGTTTCGAACTGCTGGTCGATGAATTTTCCACAGATCATATTCGCCACACGGTTGAAACTCTGGAGGCCGGCCTCGCCGGTGCCTGGCCATGTTGGGCGGTGAGCAACCACGATGTGGTGCGAGTCATGTCCCGCTGGGGTGGCGAGCAGCGCAACCCGGCGCTGGCCAAAGCGCTGAACGCGATGTTGTTGTCCCTACGCGGAAGTGTTTGTAGTTATCAGGGAGAAGAGCTGGGTTTGACGGAGGGCGATATTCTTCCTGAACAGTTGCAGGATCCTTACGGTATTGCATTCTGGCCAGAATTCAAGGGGCGCGATGGTTGCCGTACACCCATGCCCTGGACGCAGGCTTCGACCAACGCTGGATTTTCAGCGGCGCAACAAACCTGGCTGCCCGTCCCGGAAGCCCATCGCCAATATGCCGTGAGTGTGCAGGATGCGGAACCGGATTCCGTGTTGAATGCCTATCGCACTTTTGTGAGCTGGCGTCGTGAGCAGCCCGTTTTACGGCTTGGCAGTATCAGATTCATCGATGCACCCAAGGACTGCTTATGTTTTATTCGAGAGTATGAGGGCGAGCAAATAGTGATCTGCATCAATCTGGGCGGCGAGGATCAACTATTTCATCTGTCTGGTGTCACTGTTGTTGAAGTCTTGGACGGACACGGTTTTGCGCCAGTTGAACTTCGCGGCGTTGAAATCGCATTGCAGGCTCATAATCTGTTTTTTGCAAAGGTCAGGGGATGATTTTGAGTTTGAATATCCATGAAAAACGGCAGGACTACGTATCGGAATGTGTTTGGCAATGATTTGTTTGTGATACAGATTGTGTTGGTGAACGGAGGAGCCTGAATTAGGGGTTGCGGATTATTGCTGTCCCATAAACGCCGAAAAGTCGCACCCGTAGCCTGGATGGAGTGTAACGGAATCCGGGGTAGTCAGAGGTTGGTTTTCCCGGATTGCACTTTCACTTGAAAGTCAGACTCCATCCAGGCTACAACTTCGCGAGCGCCGAGCTCGCTATCCTGGCGATTTGTCACGGCGTGTCACAGCAGTGAATGCCGCATTCATGTCTCTCCCGAGAAAACTCTTCTATCCCTTAATAGATAGAGATTTGCTGACGTTCCTTCCGTTGTTTATGGGACAGTAAAGATTGTGAATACAAAAAAGTTCCTTCTGCATACGTATGCATTGAAGCATAAAAGTATGAATACGTATGCAGACGCTTGTCCAGGATAGCGGTCAAGCATAGGATTTAATTTCAACATTATAAGAACCAGCTTTTGATGAGGTTACACCATGCGTAAAGAGACCAACGAAAGAATGTCAGTAAATGGCAATCACGCGAGAAAATCCGCTTCCGGGTTTTCGCGATCCGTATTATCCCTGGCGATTGCTGCAGCACTGCCATCTGCCGTTTATGCGCAGACCGGTCAAGCTGAAGATCAGCCTAGAGTGTTGGAGGAAGTGGTCATTACCGGGTTTCGCCAAAGCCTGCAGAACTCCATTGATATCAAAACCAACTCATCTTCCATTGTGGAGGCGATTTCGGCTGAAGATATCGGCAAGCTGCCAGACACGAGTATTGCCGAGTCTCTTGCACGTCTTCCCGGGTTGGCCGGCGCCCGCGTCAATGGCCGCAGCAGTGGCATTTCTGTACGCGGCTTTGGCAAGGAATACGTTGCCACCACCATGAATGGTCGCGAGCTTTTGGGGATTGGCGATAACCGTGGTGTTGAGTACGATCTGTACCCGGCCGAGATTATCTCCGGTGCCGTTGTCTATAAAACTCCCGATGCAACCCTGGTGAACCAGGGGCTGGGCGGCGTTATTGATTTGCAAACACTTCGTCCGCTGGATAATGAACGCATTATCAGCATTAATGGCAGTTATGAGATGAATGAGCTCGAGTCCGCTAACCCGGATTTCGACGATAAGGGTCATCGTCTGGCCGCAACGTATTCCGATAAATTTGCCGATGACACATTCGGTCTGGCAGTGACTGTGGCGACCATGGAGTCACCCAGTCAGGAAGAACAGTTCCGGGGTTGGGGTTATCCGAGCATTGATGGCGAGGATCCGAATGCGCCGTTTATTCTTGGCGGGCACGACACTTTTGTCCGTTCCGCAGTGATGGAGCGTGATACTATCTCCACTATTCTGCAGTTCGAGCCCAACGATCGATTGAACGTTACCGTTGATGGACTTTATATTGATTTCACCGAATCAAAAGTTTTCCGTGGCCTGGAAGAGGGCGGTCCCATCTGGAGTGGTGCCAACTACAGCATCACTTCTGTTGACAACGGCCTGGTAACCGCAGGCGAGTTCGACGGTTTCCACAGCGTTATCCGTAATGATGGCGAAGTCAAAGACGCGGAGCTCACCACCGTGGGCCTTAACGCCCGCTACCAGCTCAGTGACGATTGGTCGATGACTGTGGACGCGGCGACCAGCGAATCTTCCAAAGACCTATTGAACCTTGAAAGCTATTCCGGCGTGGGTCGCGCCAGTACAGCGACACAAGGTGACGCGGCAGCGCGTTCATGGGTAATGACTCCGGAGGGCGCATTTTACGGTCCTCATTCCACTCTCTCGACGCCGGATTATACTGATCCCGACGTAATTCGACTGGCCGGTCCTCAGGCGTGGGGCGGCGGCATTGCACCCGCGGTGGGTGGAAACAGCAATGCTCAGGATGGCTTTGTAAACAACGCGGTGTTTGAAGAAGAGTTGGACACCTTCCGTTTGAGTACCGAAGGTTTTGTCGACTTCTCCATCATTAACAGCATTGAACTGGGTGTCAATTACAGCGACCGGACAAAATCGAAGGTTAACGAGGGGGCCTTCCTGGTCGCTCCGGGTTACGACGATACCTTGCCTGCCGACCAGCAAAGTGACATCGCGGTGCCGGAAGAATATATCGTGGGTACTGTGAGTCTGGATACTTTCGGTCTCGGCAGCATGCTCGCTTATGACGGCGTGGCTTTGTACAACGATGGTATTTACCGCGAAGTTGCCGCTGAACAATATGAAACAGGACGCCTGGGTGACACCTACGCGGTATCTGAAAAAGTATCGCTGGCTTATGCCATGGCCAATTTCGAAACCGGCATCCTGAGTGGTAACGTTGGCTTGCAGGTTGTGAGAACGGACCAGTCCGCGTCTGGCTATAACACCTATACCGGTTCAGATGGCACCGTGGTTGCGGAAGCGGTCACCGGCGGCGACGAATACACTCAGCTCCTGCCGAGCCTGAACATGAATTTTCAGGTAACGGATGAGCAGATTGTGCGCTTCGCAGCGGCCAAAACTATTTCACGGGCGCGCATGGATGCCATGAAACCGAATAACACCATCGGCTTCACCTTTGATGCCGCGCGGCGTATCAGCGGCGATCCGCAGTTCAGCCCCTGGAGTGCGACCTCCGGTACGCCAGGTCTGAAACCCATTGAAGCGATTCAGTTGGATCTTTCTTACGAATATTATTTCGCTGACGAGGGTTATGTGGCGGGCACTTTCTTCTACAAGGATTTGCAGAACTGGCATATCACTCGGGACGGTTTGGTTACCGACTTCAGTGACTTTGTAGTGGCCGGGTATCACGATGCCGATCTGCCGGCTGGTGAAACACTGACTACCCAAGGGCTCACCAGCGTCATTGAAGAAGCGGGATCTGGCTCCGTTTCCGGTACCGAGCTGCAGGGTGCATTCCCTTTCTATGTGGTGTCTGATTCGCTTGATGGACTCGGCATTATCGCCAGCGCAACCTTCCTCGATGGTGAAGTGACTGACGAGGCGGGAGAAGAGCTGAGAATCCAGGGGCTTTCCAAAGAGTCTTATCAGTTAACCGCCTACTACG
Organism: uncultured Cellvibrionaceae bacterium; assembly: GCA_964419935.1. Classification (GTDB taxonomy): domain Bacteria; phylum Pseudomonadota; class Gammaproteobacteria; order Pseudomonadales; family Cellvibrionaceae; genus CAYQQJ01. The sequence goes on along the minus strand of CAYQQJ010000011.1, from coordinate 14,358 downwards.
AGAGAGCCGGGTTCGAGTTCCGCGTGGCGGCTCGCAAGCGTAGTGATTTCCTGACTGAAGGGCGCGGTGTCAGTCTGTCACTGGTACCGACGGAAGATCAGGGTGCAACCCTGGTGGATGCGCAGATCGGATATGATTTCAGCGCGTCGGGTATTCGCGGCCTGGATGGCTTGACTGTGCGACTGCAAGCCCAGAACCTGACCAATGAGGAAACAATCACAGCGGATGATGCGGATCCTCGTATGATCACGTTGTATCAGAACTTTGGCGCTAACTATATTCTGAGTGCTAACTACAAGTTCTAGTCCAGCCGGCGGGGAACGGCTGTTCCCCGTTGCTTGATAAAATTTATGTCTCTCCCCGACTTTTACCCCTGTCGATCAATGATCTTCAGGGGTTTTTTTATGCAACATTTTTTATTCATGAATGTTGCTCGTTCGCAGATTCCGCGAACACAAATTCGTGCATTGTTGATCGCGTTTTTAATAACGAAACGCTGCGTTGAATACGTATGCATGACGTTGAACTTTGCCGTCTCAGCGATCTACTATGAACCAAATCACATTATGGATGTATTCCTACTGGAGAATACATTTTTATTATCAATTGGCAGACAGATGCCAGGAGTTGGACATGCATTACCGCAGTAAAATATTATGGTTTCTTCTGATTTTTGTTGCAGGTTTTGCTTCGGCGGAAACTGTCAAAGTGAGCTCGCCAGACGGCGACATTACGGTCGCGGTATCTGACGATAACAAGGCGCCGAGCTATCAGGTGTGGTTTCAGGGAACGCCCGTCATCGAACGGTCGAGTTTGGGGATGGCATTCAAATCTCAAGCGGCATTTGATGAAGGGTTTGAAATTGCTTCCAGCAAGAAGAACCAACGTGACGAAACCTGGACGCAACCCTGGGGCGAACGCAAATTTGTTCGCGATCATCACAATGAGCTTCTGGTGGAGTTTGTCCGCACGGGCAAACCGGAAAGCGTTTATCGTGTCCGTTTCCGTGCGTTTGATGACGGCATCGGTTTCCGCTATGAGGTGCCGAAGCAACGCGGCATGAACGCGGTGGAAATCACCGATGAGCTGACCGAATTTTCAATCAGTGCCAGCGATAAGGCCACCAGCTGGTGGATTCCCTCGCGCGGCTGGAATCGCTATGAATACATTTACAACACCAGCCCGCTGCAGCAGGTTGATCGCGCCCATACACCTTTCACCATGAAGCTGCCATCGAACATTCATGTGAGCATTCATGAAGCCGCGTTGGTTGACTATGCCGCGATGACTCTGGATCAGCGCCGCCCTGGCGTATTCGAAGCCAATTTGACGCCGTGGTCCGACGGGATTCGCGTAAAAACCAAAGCACCATTCAAATCGCCCTGGAGAACCATTCAGATTGCTGAAAATGCGGTGGGGCTGTTGAATTCGGATCTGATTCTCAACCTGAACGAGCCCAACAAACTCGGTGATGTGTCCTGGGTGGAACCCGGTAAATATGTGGGTATCTGGTGGGGCATGCATCTGAATGAAAACACCTGGGGCTCCGGTGAAAAGCACGGCGCGACTACCAGTGAAACCAAGCGTTACATGGACTTTGCCGCCAAGCATGGTTTCTCCGGTGTGCTCGTGGAAGGCTGGAATATTGGCTGGGATGGTGACTGGTATTCGAATGGGGACATCTTCAGCTTTACCGAGCCTTATCCGGATTTTGATCTGGCTGAAGTGACGGCCTACGGTAAGAAAAAAGGCGTCAAGCTTATTGGCCATCATGAGACGTCAGGTAGCGTAACCAACTACCGGAAGCAAATGGATGAGGCCTACGATCTGTACGAGAAACATGGTGTGGCCCAGGTGAAAACCGGTTACGTGGCTGATGGTGGTGAAATCAAGCGCGTTGATGAAAATGGCATTGTGCGCTACGAGTGGCACGACGGCCAATTTATGGTGGGCGAATATTTGCACAGCGTGAAAGAGGCCGCCGAGCGCAAGATCAGTATCAATACCCATGAACCGATCAAGGATACCGGTTTGCGCCGCACGTACCCCAACTGGATTGCGCGTGAGGGCGCCCGTGGTCAGGAGTACAACGCCTGGGGTTCGCCACCGAATCCGCCGGAACACACCGCTATCCTGCCATTTACACGCATGCTGTCCGGCCCCATGGATTACACCCCGGGCGCGTTCGACCTGGCACCCTACGGGCTTGATGCGGAGAACCGCATCAAGCATACGCTGGCAAAGGAGTTGTCTCTGTACGTGGTGCTTTACAGCCCCATCCAAATGGTTATGGACCTGCCAAGAAACTACGCAAAGCGCCCCGACGCTTTCCAGTTTATTGTGGATGTTCCTACGGACTGGGAAGAGAGCCGAGCCATCGCCGGTGAGGTGGGTGACTATGTTGCCTTTGCGCGAAAGGAGCGGGATGGTCAGGACTGGTATCTCGGTGCACTGACTGACGAACAGCCAAGGAACTTGACGCTCTCGCTGGATTTCCTGGACAAGGATCAACGCTATATCGCACACATTTATCGCGACGGCGAAAAAGCCAACTGGCTAACCAACCCCTATGACATGGTTATCGAGAAGAAAGAGTTGGCGTGGGATGACAAGCTGACACTGCAACTGGGCGCCAGTGGTGGTGCGGCAATCCGTTTCGAAGCAGTTGAATAAACAGGCCCTGGAAAGACCCGGCTAAAATCGGCGACATAATAAGGATAATCCATGATATACCGCTTGTTGTTTTTAATTGCCCTGTGCTGGTCAAGTGCCGCCAGTGCAGGCTATAAAATTAAACATCTGGAGCCCGCCTTTTGGTGGGCAGGCATGGAAAGCAATTTTCTTCAGTTACTGGTACACGGGGAGAACATTGCTGAGCTCGAACCGGTGATTAAATACCCGGGCGTGGAAATCAAGCAGATTCACCGCGTCGCCAACGTCAATTACCTGTTCGTCGATTTATGGCTTGCGGACGCAGTTAAGCCGGGCGAATTGCCGATTGAATTTATCAGGGACGGTAAACCGGCTATAACGGTTAGCTACCCGTTACATGAACGCGAACCCGACTCTGCCAGTCGCCAGGGCTTCACCCCTGCGGATGTGATTTACCTGATTACACCGGACCGGTTTGCCAACGGCGATCAAAGCAATGACGAAGTGGCAGGGCTCAGCGAGGGTGTCGACAGGGCAGACCAAAATGGACGCCATGGTGGCGACTTGCAGGGCATTATTGAGCACCTGGATTATATTGCGGATATGGGATTTACCCAGCTGTGGTTAAACCCGGTGTTGCAAAACGCTCAGCCGACATACTCCTACCATGGCTATGCGATCACAGACTTCTATGAAGTGGACGCGCGATTCGGTAGCAACGCACTGTATCGTCAGCTGGCACAGCAAGCCAGCCAGCGCGGCGTCGGTTTGATAATGGATATGGTTCTCAACCATAGCGGATCCCGCCATTGGTGGATGACGGATCTGCCGACACCTGACTGGATTAACAATGGCGGCGAGTTTACGCCGACCTCCCACAAGCGAGAATCTCTGCATGACCCCCACGGAGTGGACGACGACCGCGAGGTCTTCAGCAGCGGTTGGTTTGTGCCCTCCATGCCGGATTTAAATCAGCGCAATCCGTTCCTGGCTAACTACCTGATTCAGAACAGCATCTGGTGGGTGGAGTACGCGGGGCTTTCCGGCATTCGCGTGGATACCTATTCCTATTCAGACAAGACATTTTTATCCCGCTGGACGCAGAGGCTAATGGCGGAATATCCACACTTCAATATCGTCGGGGAAGAGTGGTCATTGAATCCTTCCATAGTTGCTTACTGGCAGCGCGGCAAGAAGACCCACGATAGATATCAGTCATACCTGCCAAGTGTTATGGATTTTCCTTTGCAGAATGCCGTGGTGGAAGGTCTCACCGCGAAGGAGAGCTGGTCCAGTGGCCTGGTCAAACTCTATGAAACGCTCGCGGCGGATTTTGTTTATGCCGACCCTTACAACTTGGTCGTGTTCCCGGACAACCACGATATGGATCGTATTTACCCGGCACTCGGTGAAGATGATCGCCTCTGGCGCATTGCGCTAACCTACTTTCTCACAACCCGCGGCATTCCTCAGATTTTCTACGGCACCGAAATTCAGATGAGTCATTCCGGTAGCGGTGACCACGGTGCCATTCGCGCTGAATTTCCCGGTGGCTGGCCTGGGGACAGTGTCAACGGGTTTTCTGGTGAGGGTTTATCTGCCGGGCAGAAGAACGCCAAGGCATTTTTGCAGGGTTTACTGACCTGGCGAAAAACATCTCCGGCAATCCATTACGGCGAGCTTACGCACTACGCGCCAGAAAACGAAACCTACGTGTATTTTCGTCACTATGAAGATGATCTCGTGATGGTGGCGATCAATAAGTCTGGTGATGCCATTGCGCTGGGTACCGAAAGGTTTCACAGGTTTCTGAAGGGCCGCTCCGTTGCCAGGAACATCATCACCGGGTCGCAACACTCTTTGACGCACCCTTTGGAGGTTGAGGCGCGTTCCGCCCATGTGTTCGAAATTGAGTAGCGGTTGCACGATAGCAAACCCGGGTTCATGCCTGGGGTCTGTGCGACAGCGACAGATCAAAAAAAAGTAATTCTGATAACTCAAGTTTCGGAGTTCAAGATTGCATGCTTTCAGGGCTGGCACAAGGTGAGGTTCGATTTGGGGTTGGACTTTCTGGAACCCTCACGAGAGGGACCTCGTGGGGGAGCCCCCATGGACGGGTTTACGGCGTTTCCAGAAAGTCCAACCCCGAAGCGGGCCGGCGTTAAAGCTCCCTGAAAGGCGGCGTTATAGAGCTTGGTGAACTCCGAACCTTGAGTGATAAGTAGTCCCTGGGCGATTCGAATCGTCTGACCGGTACACTGATCCCAAGAGGTCAGCGGTTACAGAAACATCCAATAATTAAATAATAGTGGAGTTGAAACTGATGAGTAACATTCAAAAAAGCCTGACGCTTTTTACGCTGGCCTGTGCCTTTTTGGTGCTTGCAGGCTGTGGTGGAAGTAGTGGAACCGATGGTGATACAACACCCTTAACGGTATGCAGCGATTTTCAGCAGGTACTCGAAGACGGTAGCTGCGGCGAGCCGCCACCATTGCCGGCCTGCCCGGACGGAGAAATTCGGGTTGGTAAGGGTGCGTGCTTTGAACCGGACTTTCCAGTACCGGTCTACACGCCGGCCGACGATGAAGTGGTTATCTATTTCAATAAGCGCGACAAGCAGTTCGATGGATACACTCTGCACTTGTGGCAGGATTGTGGCAACGGCTGGGCCGATGGTGTCCCTACGACCTGGCCAACGGGACCCGGTGTTGTGGATGCCGATCCGGACCCGATTTACGGCGCATATTTTGTGGTGAAGATCAGCGAAACCGGCACCTGCGGCAACTTCATTATCAAAAATGCCAACGCGTCGGACCAGACCAATGATCTGAGGATTGATATTACCCGCAGTGGATTGCCATATGAGCGGATGGCCTTTGTCATAGCAGATCCCACCAGCCTGCGTAATAGCAGGGATAGCGCTGCCCCCATTTGCATTGACGACATCTGCGAGGAATACGAGAAGCCGGCGCTGGCAATCAATAATGTCGCCGCCCACTGGATCAACCGCTCCACCATTGTGTGGCATGAAGACGTATCCAGTGTGCAGCTTTACAGTTCTGCAACCGGTGAAATAGCGGCCAATACTGACGGCAGTGTCGCCAATGGCTCGCTGGTGGCAGAACTCTCTCCCACAACACTCACCAGTGAGCAGTTGACATTGACACCGCATTTCAATGGCTACCACGCCTACAGCATTGATCTGCCGGATGAGGAAATTAAAACCCTGTTGAAGCAGCAGCTCGTGCTGGTGGGGGACGCTGACGGTGGTCGAATTGGCACCGATGTGCAGAAGGCGCTGCTGCTGGATGCACTCTATACCGATGGCGATAACAACGCCGATGAGGCGACTCTGGGTGTGTCTTATGACGGCGACGGCATCGCTGTTTCCGTGTGGGCACCCACAGCACAGAAAGTTGAACTGCGTCTTTTCAGCGGCAACCCGCCGCGTCTGGAAACTACCGAGGAAATGACCTACGACAGCACCACCGGAATCTGGCGCTATCAGGGTGACAATAGCCTGGATCGCATGTTCTACCGTTTTCGTGTGACCGGTTATAACGCCGTTGCCGGCGAAATAGTTACTCTGGAAACCACGGATCCCTACTCAGTCAGTCTGTCTGCGAACGGCGCCCACTCGCAGTTTGTCAATCTCAAGGATGCGGATGTGAAACCGGCCGGTTGGGATTCCCACACAGTGCCGACAGTCGCAGTGCCGGAAGCAATCAGCATTTATGAAGGGCATGTGCGCGACTTCAGTATTCGTGACATGGATACACCGGAAGAACACCGAGGCAAGTTCCTGGCCTTTACCCATACCGGCACCTCCCCTGTAGAGCATCTGCAAGCGCTCGCCGATGCGGGTATCAATCATATTCACCTGTTGCCGACATTTGATCAATCATCGATAGTCGAAAATGAAAGTGAACAAGTTAACTTGAACAGCGCGGTGTACGAACTCTGTGAAGCGGTTCAGCCGCGGAATTCCGCACCGGTCTGTGACGGAACCGAAGCCCATGACGCCACCTTGTTGAGCGTATTTGAAAGCTACTCGCCGTTCGAGGATTCCGCGCGTGTTCTGGCCGGGGCCATGGCGGGCTATGACGGTTTCAACTGGGGCTATGATCCACAGCATTTCAACGCACCGGACGGAAGCTACGCGACAGATCCCCATGGCATTCCTCGTATCGTGGAAATGCGTGCAATGAACATGGCATTCCACAACATGGGGCTGCGTGTGGTGATGGACGTGGTTTATCCGCACACCGCAGCAGCCGGCATTGAAGCACCGAACTCCACCTTTGACAAAATTGTTCCGGGTTATTACTACCGCACAAATTCAGTCACCGGTGTACCTGAAACATCCGGCTCCGGTGCGGGTCCTGATACTGCCACTGAGCGCGCCATGATGGGCAAGTTTGTCACTGATTCAGTGGTGATGTGGGCGGAGCAATACAAGGTTGATGGCTTCCGCTTCGATCAATCCGGTTTGATGCCCAAGAGCGTTCTGCTCAATGCCTGGGAAGCCGTTAAAGCGGTTGATCCCGATAATTATTTTTACGGCGAAGCCTGGACTTTGAATGGCGGATCCGGCGATGAGCGCGTTGCTGTTTTAGCCACGCAACAGAACCTGGCCGGCACCGGTATCGGTACTTTCAATGACCGCATCCGCAACCCGTTGCGCGAGCTGGACCTGGTAACAGAAGGCGGCAACGAGAACGCCATCCGCGCAGGTCTGGCGGGCAATCTTGCCAGCTTCCGCCTGGTCACCAACTCCGGCAATACCATCGAGGCAAGCAGTGTGGGTGCCTATAACCTGGATCCGCAGGAAGCAGTGAATTACGTTTCCAAACACGACGACGAAACCCTGTGGGACTGGATTCATCATCCCGGGGCCTTGCCGGAAAATACGTCGCTGGAAAACCGTGTGCGTATTCATAACCTCACATTATCAGTGCCAATTCTAAGCCAGGGTGTTCCCTTCTTTCACATGGGCACGGATTTACTGCGCTCGAAATCCCTGTCCAGGAACAGTTACAACGCCGGGGACTGGTTTAACTATATTGATTTCACCAAGCAGACCAACAACTGGAATGTGGGATTGCCGCCCGAGCTGCGCGATACACTGACGGATGAGGATGTATTGCAAGCGGTGATTGATACAGAATCCACACCGGCGCCGAGCCATATTCAACTCGCCTCGGATGTATTCAACGAGTTTTTGCGCATAAGTGACGGCAGCCCGTTGTTCAGCCTGACAACTGCGGAACAGGTGATGGATCGTGTGGGCTTTCACAATAGCGGCGAAGGCCAGCGCGATAATCTTATTGTCATGAGTATTGATGACGGTGTTGGCACTGTCAGTGGCAGCGAAAGCGAAGCCCGTGCAGATCTCGACCCCGCTTACGATGCCGTGGTAGTGATCATCAATGGTGCTGATACGGAAATCTCTCAGAGTGTTGTGACATCTGCAGGCTTTGAATTGCATCCGGTACAAGCAAGCTCCATTGACCCCACGGCACGCACAGCGAGTTTCACTGCAGCGGGCGGGGACGAATTGGGCGGCACTTTCACTGTACCAGCTTACACCACGGCGGTGTTCGTCAAGCCGCAACTTGGCGTGCAAGGCGAAGGGTTGGCTGCTACTGCCACCTCCGGTTATGAGCCGCCGGTGCCTTATGGCGACGCCACGGTTTATGTGCGCGGCATAGTCACCTGGGATCCGACTGACGCTACCGCCATGACTTACGAAGGCGACAGCATTTACAGCTATACGGTAGAACTCGCCGCCGGTACCTACGGTTTTAAGGTGGCGGATGCGACCTGGAGTACCGTCAACTATGGCGCGGGCGCGAGTGACGCGGTCACCCTCGATACGCCGCTGACCTTGGCACACAACGGCGGCAATTTGTCTTTCACTCCGGCCACCGCTGGCACCTATCGCTTCGAACTGGACGCGACAGATCCGGCTGCACCTGTACTCACAGCTAAAGATGCGTTGGATGTATGGGGCGCAGGGGCAGTGTATGTACGCGGTGACATGAACGGGTGGGGTGCCGACGCTGCCAGTCAATTTGCGTACCAAGGCCATGGCATTTACGCAGTCACTTTGGATGTCGCCGCCGGGCAGCACAGCTTCAAAATTGCTTCGGAAGATTGGAGTACGGTGGATTACACAGCTGCGGATGTCGCTAGTGCAACCCTGGCATCAGGGGACACTGTGACACTGGCAACCATACCCGGTGGACACAACACGGTGCTGAATGCCCCTGCCGCTGCTAGCTATAAATTCACCGTCGACATGTCCAACCCCAAATCACCCACCTTGACTGTGGAGGCCGAATAACACGCCTCATCCGCGCCGCCTGGCGGCGCGGGCATTTGCTCCCATAGCGATAAATCAAATAACGAGTTGAGACAGATCAAATGAAAAACTTTACTGTAAAACCCTTAGCGGCCATCATCGCCGCACTTGGCGTGGCCAGCGCAGCGTCAAACGTGTATGCCCAAGCCACAGATGACGACAGCAAAACTCCAGTGCTTGAAGAAGTCGTGGTCACCGGTTTTGCGCAGTCGATTGCCAATGCCATTGAAACCAAACGCAATGCCGACACCGTGATACAGGCTATTTCAGCTGACGACCTGGGTGGTTTGCCAGATGTGTCCATTGCCGATGCACTTGGTCGTCTGCCCGGCATTACCGTTACGCGCTCCGGCGGGCAGGCGGGCACGATTCAAGTGCGCGGCATGGGGGAGGGCTTTGTTTTCTCAACGCTGAACGGGCGCGAACAGGTATCGCCGAACGGCACCCGCGCCATGGAATTTAGTCAGTTTCCGTCGGAGCTGATTCAATCCGTTGCCGTTTATCTATCACCCAAAGCGTCGCTCATTGAAGGTGGTGTGGCCGGTACGGTTGAGTTGGAAACCGTTAACCCGTTGGACATGGCTGAGGACCAGAGGCTCAATATTGGCATTCGCGGCAGCTACAATGACCAGGCCAGCGATATTTATGGCGCTGATTCCATGGGCTACCGGTTCTCCCTGGCATTTCAGAAAAAACTGTTCGATGAAACACTCGGTATCAGTTTGGGTTATGCGAAACTTGCGCAACCTCGCGCTGCGGCCATCTATGAGCATTACAACTACGAAGACCATCCTGTCAATGGCAATACCGAGGCTCGCTTGAGTGACGGCTTTGAAATGATGCAGGACGGTGGTGATGAAACCCGGGACGGTTACATGGGTGCGATACAGTTCGAACCCAATGATCACCTTACCCTGCAAACCGATGTGTTCTATTCGGAGTTCAAATCCGAATCCTTCCGGCGCGGTTATCGCATTCAGCCACTCGTGGGTGCGGACATCGCCAATCCGGTTTATTGGGACGATAACCGGCACGTGATCGGCGGCGAATTCGCCTTGCCTGAAGGCGACGGCACGGCGTTGGATATTCAGATCGCCAATGATGACAGCTCCAATACCCGCGATGTTCTTTCCGGTGGTTTTTATGCGGAATGGCGACAGGATAATTGGCAGGTTTCTGCCGATGTCTCCCATTCAGAAGCGTCGGGTTATGAAGCAACGGGCCTGACCCGTTCGCACCTGTACAAGCGCGACCCGTCTACGCCCAGTGGCTGGACGCGTGAGGATGATGAGCAGGTGGCCTACCGGCTTGCGGGGTTGAATATTCCCAATGTCGCCCTCAGTGCGGACTATACCGATATCACGGCGGAGTGTGCCATGCTCACTTCGGATTGTACCGATATTACCGCGTTGCGCATGTCCACCTACGAGCGCTACCCACGAATTAACAGCGATGTGGTGGACGCCATTCGGCTGGATGGTTTATACGAACTGGATATTCCGGTGGTGTCCTCCATTGAAGCGGGCGTGAGGTATTCCGAACGAAACCACAAGGAACGTCGCCAGGTATTCGTTTACGGGGATGGCGCGGCCGGCACAATCGCTACCGACTATTCGCTAGCCATTCCCGATGAAAATTCCGGCACCGTTCAGTGGCAGGACGATTTCAGCCACTTTCCAGCGTTTGCCGCCATTGATGGTGAAGCGATTATTCAGGCTGCGGTGGATGATGGGTTGGTGTTGATGAGCCCGTGGAACTTTGGCACTGTCGCCAATCCGCAAGGGAGTTTCAATACAGATGCGTACAACATTCACGGCAATTTGCGTTCGCGTTCCATTGAGCCCGCAGCGCGCTGGAGTGAAGGGCGGGATTGGTCCATGCGTGAACGCGCGGACATTGACGAAATTGTTACCGCGTATTATTTAATGGCAAACCTCGACATGACGATTGCCGGTTTGGATATTACCGGTAATGTCGGCGTTCGTCGGGTGGATACCGATCAGTCCAACCTTGCCATGGTCAACGTCGACGGAGATGAAGCCAAGGGTGCGGTCACTATCTGTGATGAAGTGGGCAACTGCCGCAGTGACCTCGCGTACCAACGGGTCGGTGTTAAGTACAGTAATACCTTGCCCTCGCTGAACCTCAACTTCCATCTTACTGATTCGGATCAGCTACGGTTTGCGGCGGCGCGGGTACTGTCACGACCACCAATCAATAAGCTGGCCACATTTTCTGAAGGTAGTATTGACCGTCTTAATTCCGAAGGCCCCACCTATAACTACGGCAGCAATACATCACCGTTTCTCACGCCGTTTATTGCGGACCAGGTGGATTTGTCCTACGAGCATTACATGCCTGACACCAATGGTGCTTTTGTTGCGGCGGTATACCACCGGGAAATCAAATCATTTATTCAGGATGTCTCCATCGAGAATTTTCCGTTTGAGGAATTTGGCTTTGATATCCCAGAGACCGCTATTGTCATGGATAAAGGCAATGTTCCAACCGAAAAGCCGGTACTGAATGGCACTTACAACTACGCCACTAACAATGATGAAGGTGGTTTTATTCGCGGCCTGGAGCTGTCGTACACGCAAACGTTTAATTTCCTACCTGGGGCTTTGTCGGGGCTGGGTATTAGTGCGGGTGCGTCTTTCACCGATAGCGAAATCACCGTGGCGAACCCTCTTAGCACGACCGCAGCGGAAAGCACATTGCCGTTCCCCGGCATGGTGGAAGAATCCGGTAACCTGACGCTGTTCTATGGCTATGAAAACTTCGAGACCCGGCTTTCCGCCAGCTACCAGGGCGCGTTCGTGGGCGAAACACGCAATATCGAGTTGGACCCGGTTATGTATGCTGCGGAAACCGTGCTGGACTATCAGGCGTCCTACGCGTTCAACAACGGGGTGGACCTGGTTTTCTCGGTGAGCAACCTGACCAATGAACCGAATCGAAGCTATATGCTGGATGAGGATTTACCGAGAAAACTGCAATGGTTTGGACGTACCTTCTATCTCGGTGCGAACTTTTCGTTCTGATTTCGTCCTGAGATTGTGCAACGGAATAACCTTCGCACGCCATCCGACCTTTACGTCGGATGGCGTCATTCGTACAAACTCATGTCTTATCCGACCTACGGTTCAGCATTCACCAAAAGCGACACTCATCACATCTTCCCCATTGCATACGTATGTAACGTTTTGAATACGTATGCAGACCATTGTTGGTGATAAACCGGCGGCCGTACCATCGATAGTCGATCTTGTTGAAAAGATCGCGCAACACCGGAAACAACACGCGACTGAAAATCCAAATACGCTCAGTGGTATGTCTGACACAGGCAATGGGTTTCACAACAATAAATTAAATGTGAGGTGTTTAATGAAATGCTCTATGAAATGTTCAATAAAAAAGTTGTTTCTGCTACCAGGTGCAGCGCTTCTGTGGACGGTAATGGCCGCGTCTGCACTTGCCGAGCCGCGAACCGCTTTTGTTCATTTGTTCGAATGGCAATGGCCGGATGTCGCGAGCGAATGTGAAAACGTTCTGGGGCCTAAAGGTTTCTCTGCCGTTCAGGTGTCACCACCGCAAAAATCCATTTCCGGATCCCAGTGGTGGACCCGCTATCAACCTGTCAGCTACGCTATTGAGGGGCGATCCGGCTCGCGTGCGCAATTTCAGGATATGGTGAACCGTTGCAATGCGGTGGGCGTCGATATTTACGTGGATGCCGTCATCAATCATATGGCGGCCTGGAATCGCATTTTTCCTGAGGTTCCCTACGGTCCAAACCATTTCCATAATTGCACAAGTGACATCAACTATGGCGATGCCTGGAGCGTGCAGAACTGCGACCTGGTCGGCTTGAATGATTTGGCCACCGGCAATGAGTCTGTTCGAAGTAAAATTGCTGTCTACCTGAATGACCTGATCAGCATGGGTGTGGCGGGCTTTCGTATTGATGCGGCCAAGCACATACCTGCAGGCGATATCGCCAATATTGTTAGCCGGTTAAATGGCTCACCTTATATATTTCAGGAAGTCATCGGCGCGCCGGGGGAACCTATCCAGCCGGGGCAATATACGTACATTTCTGATGTGACTGAATTCAACTTTGAACGCACCATCGGCCATTATTTCAAGGGGCGCGGGCCACTTGCGGATCTGGTCAATATCGGTACCTGGGGCGGTTGGCTCAACAGCAATGATGCAGTAGTCTTTGTCGCCAATCACGATGATCAGCGACAGAATACCTATGGGACATTAACCCATATGGACGGCGAAGATCTTTACGATCTGGGTCATGTATTCATGCTTGCCTATCCCTACGGCTATCCAAAGGTGATGTCCAGTTATTATTTCAGCAATCATGATCAGGGGCCTCCATCAACTGGCGCCAGCGCTTGTAATAACGGCTGGGTCTGTGAGCACCGTCATCCGGCGGTCGTTAATATGGTGGAGTTTCGCAATGTAACAAGTAGCGCTTTCTCGGTTTCCAATTGGTGGGATAACGGCAACAACCAGATTGCATTCGGTCGTGGTGATCTCGGGTTCGTGGTCATCAACCGGGAAAATAGCGGCACCTTGCAGGCTACCTTGCAAACCGGTCTGCCGGAAGGAAACTACTGTGACATTGTTAACGGCAACTTTTCTGATGGTGTTTGTACAGGAACAGTCATCAGCGTCAACAACCAGGGGCAAGCCAGCTTTTCGGTCAACGCATTTCAGGCGGCGGCGATTCACATAGGCGCCAAGGTGGGAACGGTTCCATCTACAGGCGCATGCACGTATTCTTCCATGAATCTGCGTGGCACGTTCAACAGCTGGGGCAGTCAGCCAATGACCTGTGATAACGGTACCTGGATCGGCACTGCAACCTTTGCCAATAGCGGTCGTTTCAAGTTCGACGCCTACGGCGACTGGAGCACCAATTTCGGTGATGACAATGCTGACAACGCTGTAGAGCAAGGCGGTGGTGATATCGCTGTTAACGCCGGTACCTACACAATTACGTTCGACGATTCATCGTTTGTCTATACAGTGGGCATCACCGATGATGACGAGGATGATAATGACAACGGCGAGGACGTAACCGTTAATTTCAGCTGTCACAGCGGATATACCTATTTTGGACAGAGCGTATACGTCGTGGGTAATAGTGCAGAGCTTGGCAACTGGAACCCGGCCCAGGCAATACTGTTGGATTCGACGAACTATCCCACTTGGTCCGGCGACCTGCAGTTGCCAGCCAATAGCGCTCTTTCCTGGAAGTGCATCAAAAGTGTTAATGGCCATTTAAACTGACCCACTTCTGGCCAACAATTTTGACCCACCCC
>CAYQQJ010000010.1:0-119591 GCA_964419935.1 uncultured Cellvibrionaceae bacterium | reverse complement strand
GGCAAGAACATCGTCGGCGTAGTGCTTCAGTGCAACAACTTCGAGGTCATCGACCTGGGCGTCATGGTGCCCTATGACAAAATCATCAAAACCGCCATCGATGAGAAATGCGACATTATCGGCCTGTCCGGCCTGATCACGCCGTCACTGGACGAGATGGTCACGGTCGCCCGAGAAATGGAAGCTCAGGGCATCGACCTACCGCTGCTGATCGGCGGCGCCACCACCTCCAAAGCGCACACGGCCGTGAAGATCGAGCCCCACTACAAACGCAACCAGGTAGTCTACGTGTCGGACGCCTCGCGCGCGGTAGGTATCGCCAGCAAACTGCTGTCCGACGAGCAGCGCCCGGCGTTCGTGCAATCCATACAGGAGGAATACGTCAAGGTGCGCGAGCGCACTGCCAACCGTCGCAGCAACCGCAAGGTTACGCCTTATGAAACCGCGGTAGCAAATCGCCTGCAGCTGGATTGGGACTACTACACGCCGCCGGTGCCCACCTTCCTCGGTACCAAAACCTTTACCGATTATCCCCTGGAGACCATCGCGGAGAAGATCGACTGGACACCGTTTTTTATCAGCTGGAACCTGGCCGGAAAATACCCACGCATTCTTGAGGATGAAGTCGTCGGCGAAGCCGCCCGAAACCTGTTCGACGATGCCCAGAAGATGCTGAATAAACTGATCGACGAAAGGCTCATCAAAGCCAGTGCGGTGATCGGTTTCTGGCCAGCCAACAGCAACAAGGCCGACGATATATTCGTGCGTAACGAACAGGGTGAACAGGTGGCAACACTGCACCACATTCGCCAGCAAATCGACAAGAACACCGGCTCCGATACCCTGCTTTCATTGGCGGACTTTGTCGCTCCGGAAGATTCCGGCAAGCAGGACTATATTGGCGGCTTTGTGGTCACGGCGGGTATCGGTGCAGAAGAACTGGCCCAACAATACCAGGCGGCCGGCGACGACTACAACGCGATTATTGTGAAGGGACTTGCCGATCGTCTGGCAGAAGCCTTTGCTGAGCATTTACACGAAAGAGTTCGCAAGGAATTCTGGGCTTATGCACCGGAGGAGCAACTGGACAATGAAGCATTAATCCGGGAGAAGTACCGCGGAATTCGTCCTGCACCGGGTTACCCCGCCTGCCCGGATCACACGGAAAAAGCCGCGCTGTTCGAGCTGCTCAACGCGACAGAAGCTACGGGGGTGGAAATTACCGAGCATTTTGCCATGTATCCCACCGCTGCGGTTTCCGGTTGGTATTTCTCCCATCCGGATTCGAAATACTTCAGTACCGGAAAAATTGGCGAAGATCAGGTTGAATCTCTGGCCGAACGAAAAGGCATGTCGAAAAAAACCATGGAACGCTGGCTGCAGTCAGTTCTGTTCTATGACAGCTGATTTCGATTGTGAATAACGCACAGGGGAAACTGCGAAATCTGTCGCTGACAATTGATTTAAAGCGTCAACTTCTGGCGAATTGATCACAGAAACGTTATTGCTTGAGGTAGAGCTGCGGAAGCGGTCCTACACTTCCAGTGTTTTGATAACAACTGGGAGGTCATCGAAAATGTCAGCACAAACTGCAGGTCTCACACTTTTCGGCGTAATTCTGATGGCGAGCGTGCCGGTAGCAGCCAACAGCCAAACCGGCATGAATAATCCAGATGCCCGAGCGCTTGTTGCAGATTACCGGGAGCTGCGTCGCGACTGTGCCACAAAGACCGGCGTTGAAAAAAAAGCCTGTTTTCATGCCCTTCGCGCCTATAATGGCCAGTACCGTGTTGCCAAGGAACAACTGGAACTCGGCCATACCGATGATCGCGATAATATCCACTTGGTCATCTTTTAACTACACCGGGTACAATTGCAGAGAACCGGTTAGCCTAAAAGCTCCAAAATCTTGCACCTGCGAAAAAATGTGTCACACTCATGTCTTTACCATTTAGAGATGTAGACCGACTATGAACACGAGTGAGCAAAGTGCAACCGAAGGCCAGCCAAAAGGCAGTTTTTTGAAAGCGTTCTTCAGTGTCGCTGCCGCTGCATTTGGCGTGCAGAGCGAAAAAAACCGGCAGCGGGACTTTACTCATGCCAGTCCGTGGCCCTATATCGCCGGCGGACTTCTGTTCACCGCAGTTTTCATCACAATTCTGGTCGTGGTGGTTAAAGTCGCGGTCAACTAACAGGTAAAAATGGCAGATACAAAAACGGGCGCCGAGGCGCCCGTTTTTGTATCAGAAATGCGGCGCTTTACTGAGCGCCCACCCATATCACGTAGGCTGCAACAAGAATTGCCACCAGCGCAACAGCGGCGATAGAGTCTGCAATACCATCTTTGCGCTCGCTGATCTCAACGTTGTCGTCCATCATCATCTCCTGTCTAAACATGTTAATTTTTTGAGTGGATTCTGAAACCACCACACCTTCGCGGGTGGCTTCGCATAATCTCTGGGGCTAACCCGCCGTTACGAGCGGCCGATCCACACTGCTTCCCGAAAGTTGGCGCTATTATATACCAGGTATAGGCCGGAGGGGCATCTAGCGTTCTCGCCCCTGCCGCTTGGCCATTTCACATCGGGAATCCGCGGACTGCCAGTTTGCAGAGTCCGGCAATTATAGTTTCTGGTTATAACTATCGTACTTTTTGATACTTCGATCCTGACATAGGTCCTGTTAGTCTAGCGTCCCGAATGACACTGAGACTCGCTGAAACCCGGGTTTTGCTGTATCCTTCGACACCTTTTGCTAGAGCCCGGGCCGCATTGCTAACCTTGGGCCAGGGGCCAAAAAGGCGCTGCAGAAGTCTCCCAAGGCCTCTGCCAATATTATGCTTTACGTCACAGGTAACCAGGCTACACATGTACGTTTACGACGAATATGACCACCAGATGGTGCGGGAACGAGTCGCACAGTTTCGCAGGCAAATGACGCGTTTTCTCGACGGCGGACTCACCGACGAAGAGTTTCTGCCTTTACGCCTCCAGAATGGTCTCTATATTCAACGCCTTGCGCCAATGCTCCGCATTGCCGTGCCCTACGGCATGCTGAACTCCAGGCAGTTGCGCAAAATGGCCCATATCGTACGCAAGTACGACAAAGGCTACTGCCATATGACCACCCGGCAAAATATTCAGCTGCACTGGCCACAACTGGAAGAAGTGCCCGATATTCTGGCGGAACTGTCGGAAGTGGAAATGCATTCGACCCAAACCAGCGGCAACTGCATTCGCAATACCACCACGGATCAATTTGCCGGTATTGCCCCTGATGAAATTGTGGACCCCAGGCCCTATTGCGAAATCATCCGTGAATGGTCCATGTTTCACCCGGAATTCGCCTTTTTGCCGCGCAAATTCAAGATTGCTGTCTCCGGCTCGGTAACCGACCGCGCTGCCATTCAATTCCATGATATCGGCGTGCAGCTGGTCAAGAACGACGCCGGCGACATTGGTTACAAGATCATGGTTGGCGGCGGCCTGGGCCGCACCCCGGCAATAGCCAGCGTAATCCGTGAGTTTCTGCCGGAGAATGACCTGCTGACTTACCTGGAAGCCATCGTTCGGGTCTACAACCTTTACGGCCGTCGGGACAACAAATTCAAGGCGCGTATCAAGATTCTGGTCAAGGCACTGGGCCCTGAAGCCTTTGGTGAGCGGGTCGAGCAAGAATGGCAGCATCTGCGCGACACACCGACCTACTTGACCGACAAGGAAATCAAACGCGCGAAGAACTTCTTCACGCGCCCGGCCTATCTGGAACTGGATGAAGCCGCAGAATGGCAGACGCAGGCGGAATTCCAGGCGGAGAACAAGGCGTTCCGCAACTGGTTGTCGCGCAATGTGCACGATCACCAACAGCCCGGGTACCGCGCCATTACGTTGTCTCTCAAACCCACCGGTGTGGCGCCAGGGGATGTGACCGACAAGCAGTTGGAAAAAATTGCCGACCTGGCTGACGACTTCTCCTTTGGCGAAGTCCGCGTGACCCATGAGCAGAACATTGTGCTGGCGGACGTCCAAGTGTCCCAGCTCTACGCACTCTGGCAGGAAATCAAACCCATGGGCTTCGCCACACCAAACATCGGCACCCTGACCGACATCATCTGCTGCCCCGGCGGCGATTTCTGCTCCCTGGCCAACGCCAAGTCGATTCCCGTGGCTGAAGCCATCCAGCGGGAATTCGATGATATCGACTATGTGTATGATCTGGGGGATGTGGAACTGAATATTTCTGGCTGCATGAACGCCTGTGGTCATCACCACGTAGGGCAGATTGGCATCCTGGGTGTGGACAAGAAAGGCGAAGAGTTCTATCAGGTTCAACTCGGCGGCAACCAGAGCAACAAGGCCGCGCTCGGCAAGGTTTTGGGACCCGCGTTCTCCCAGAACGACATACCCGCAGTGGTGCGCAAGATTTTTGATGTATACGTTGAAAAGCGGCAGCAGGAAGAGCCCTTTGCGGAATGTTTTCAACGCATCGGGATTGATCCATTCAAGGAGCGCGTATATGCCAAAGCTGATTAAAAACGCGGCACTCGCCGAAGACACCTGGAAGCTCGTTGACCTGGAACAACTGGAAAGCGGCATTGATCTGAATGACGGTCAACAGTGGCTGGTGCCGCTGTCGTTTTGGAGCGAGATCGAGAGTACCCTGGAAGCGGGACAAACCCGCGTGGGCGTCTGGGTTAACGGTGACGAGCCGGTTGCCAGCTTCAAGGGGAAAACCCAGAATCTTCCGCTGATAGCGATCAAGTTTCCGGTCTTTACCGACGGCCGCGGCTTCTCCCTGGCCCGCCAGCTTCGCGAGCAATATGATTTTAACGGCGAGCTGCGCGCCATGGGCTATTTCCTGCAGGATCAGCTGTATTACCTGAGCCGCTGCGGCTTCAACGCCTTCCTGGTGAAAGACGACGCCGACATCGTCTCCATGCTGGAAAGCCTCCACGACTTCAGCAACAGCTATCAAGCTGCCGTAGACGAACCAAGGCCCCTCTTCCGCCGTAGGGCGTAAGATAAAAATAAAGGGAAAAGGGAAAAGGGAAAAGGGAAAAGGGAAAAGTATTGTCGTAGGGCGAAAAAGCGTCAAGCGCCTTCCGCCGTTTTTGAAGAGTCTGAAAAAACAGCATTTCAGGCTCTGAATACCCACCAATATCCCAATAGCCGCACAACGTGTAATCACAAACACTGGGGGGGGCAGTGCCCACCCGGGGACGGCGGAAGGCGCTTAGGCTTTTTCCCCTACAAGGTCCAGCGGCATCATTTTCTTTTCCCTTTTCCCTTTTGCCTATGTTTTCCGCTTGCAGCTTGCGGCTTGTAGCTTACAGCTCTAAAACCACCTCACCCGCGCCTTCTGCCACAAATTCCCGAGCACTCTTTCAACACCGGCTTCGATATGCAGGCCCATGCGCTCAGGTAATGACTTTTTGTGGGTGTACTCGACGGCAAAAATATCCGCGTCTTTGTGGTAGGCGCTAAGGTACTCGTCACTGGTTTGTACATCATCAACCAGGCCCTCCTCCAGCGCCTTTTGCCCGTACCAGATTTCTCCGGTTGCTACCTTCTCCACGTCGACCTTTGCGCGGTTGTCGCGAATGAAGTCCTTGAAGAGCACATGGGTGTCTTCCAGGTCTTCCTGGAATTTGGAACGGCCCTTGTCGGTATTTTCACCAAACATGGTCAGTGTGCGCTTGTATTCGCCGGCGGTGAGCATTTCGTAATCCACATCATGTTTCTTCAGCAGCCGGTGGAAGTTTGGTAGCTGCGCTACAACACCGATCGACCCAATAATGGCGAACGGTGCCGCGAGGATTTTGTCGGCAACACAGGCCATCATGTAACCACCACTGGCCGCAACCTTGTCCACACTGATTGTCAGTGGAATATTGGCCTTACGGATACGCGCGAGCTGACTGGCCGCAAGCCCATAACTGTGGACCATGCCGCCAGGGCTTTCCAGTGTCACAACCACTTCGTCTTTCGACTCCGCCATGGAGAGTATGGCGGTGATCGAATGACGCAATTGTTCAACAGCCGAGGCTTTGACGTCGCCATCGAAGTCCAGCACATAGATCCGCTTCTTTCGCTCTTCGGTTGTGACCTCCGGCGGCGAAGCTATTTGCTTATCGGCCGCCGTTTGTTTGCTGTGAGCCTTGGCTTTTTTCTTGGCGAGCTTGGCCTCCTCTTTTTCCTTCTTCTTGCGCGCCTTGTGCTCCATTTTCAATTCTTCGTGATCCAGAACTGCATGGCGAATGCTATCGGCCATATCGTCAAACTTGTCATTAAGGCGAGTGACTTCAATATAACCGTCATCCTCATGTTTCTGGCCACGTGAGCTGGCGGAAACAATGAAGCCAATGACCACACCGATGGCAATTACAAAGGTGGCAACTTTGGCGAGAAACAAACCGTACTCGTACAGGAATTCCAAGATCACTACTCCGTCAATATCATCCAAAAAAGAACTAAAGAAAAAGCTCGAAAAAATAAGCTACTGCCAGGTTTTCAAGGCAGAGCGGGCAATGTCATTCAACGGACGGGCAGCCAGCCCCGTCGACGTCAAAGTCACTTCATACAGGGCGCCATCCTTCATGGGTACAAACGTGGCGCTACCATAGACCGCATCCACCCATGGCATGTAGTGCCCATGCTCCTGCAGCCACTGCCAAAAATCCAGACCATAGGCACTGCTTTCCAGTTGATAAACCGTACGTTCCGCACTACGTTCATCGGCAAGTGAGTAGTATCGGCCACTGAGACGATCCAGCCGGTAACCCGGCTTGGCACCAATACTGTTGAACAGTCCTTCCCAACGGATAATGCGCGCGTCCATTTGCCACTGATCACCTTTCAGGGTGAAAACCTGCTCTTCGTCATCACCGACCAGCAGTACATGGGTGGTAAATGTTCTGTCTCCGATTTCACTAAAGCTGATAGTACCAACCGGTTTTTCCCGGCTCAGTTGCTGATAGCTGAACAGATCCACAGCTACCAGCACCAGCAGAATACTGGCGCCGAGCAAAACCAGGCCGAGCATGCCGCGCAGCCACGCGAGCATCCAGCCTTTGCGAATCAGCATACGCAGCGCGCTGTACAGCACGAGGATACCGATGAAGATAATGATGCAAGCAAGAATATTGAAGAACATAGTCAGGTCCCAAGTGTCCTGCGGACAAAGTCCTGGATGAGCTGGCCGGAGATTGTGGTTTCCGGTGGAACCAAGGGCAAGCGGGACGCGTGAAACCATTGAGCGTCGTCAATCTCCAGCTGATCCACTTTGATGTCACCACCGGCATATTCCGCGTGGAAACCCAGCATCAACTGGCCGGGGAACGGCCAGGGCTGGCTGCCAAAGTAACGGATATTCCTGATACGAATACCAACTTCCTCTTCGACTTCCCGTGACAGGGCCTGCTCAGCGGTTTCACCCGGTTCGATGAAACCCGCCAGAGCGCTGTACTTCTGATCCTTGAAGCGCGTGTTATGCGCCAGCAGACAGTGGCCCTGGTGCTCGACAATGCCGATAACGCAAGGCGATAAACGCGGGTAGAAAAGCAGCTCACACTTGTCGCACTCCGCAGCCCGCTCCACTGCGTGAAGCTGTGTCGCCGTGCCGCAACCGCCGCAAAATCGGTGAGTATTGCGCCAATTGACAACCTGAAGTGCTCGCCCAGCCAGCTGAAACGCATCGTCAGAAATAATGCCCAGCTGGGTACGCAGGGGTGCCCATTCGAAACCCGGGTGCGCCAACAGTGCAGCGTCAGCGGGTGAAAGTTCCACGACTCCGCAGGTCTGCGTCTGATATGCACCCAGGTCAAGGACCTCCGCAGATGACGCCAGTGAAATGGCCGAGGGTAGCTGTTCCCACCGCAAAGGTGTCCAGGTGCCGTCGGGACCGAGCAATATCTGATTGGCCGCCACGCAAATCACAAATGCGGGCGGTCGATGGGTGCGAGCGGCTGAAGCCAGTGGAGAGATCATCGTTGGTTGACGGGATATCCCAGCGCTTCCAGACTGTCCTCTGCCAACTGCAACACGCTCTCGTCCGAGTAACCGCCAAAGCCACTGGTGTCGAGGTAGTACTCAACACTGATGATGGCATCAGCAAAGGTTTCAAGCAGTTCGCGAATGGCGGGCGGATGCTGTGGCTGCATCAGGACGTCGTCGACGAACATGACACAGCGGCTGAGAATATCTGCTGCCCGCAGACGTTTCAGCATAAACATGCCGCCGCGAACGGTGGTCAGGGTCTTGGCGATATTGCGAATATGACCGGAGTCAAAATCAGAATCGGAATAGGCATTCAGGGCACGTTTGGTCAGGGCGAGTCCTGCCTCAGCCTCCTGAATGACGATTCGCTGCGCTTGCGCCAGCTCACCGGAGGCAATCACCTCCTGTTGCATAATGCTGTTGGCCTCAGCGAGTTTGGCATCGGAAAGCTTGGCATTGTCCAGTGACGCAACGGTGCTTTCGATATACAACAGGGTATTGGCAACCGTCTGCAGCTCCTCAGGGTCTTCAATATCGCCCTGCTCCTGCCACTTCCGCACTCTTTCAGTTTCCTTCTTGAGCGTCTGCCCTGGTGAGCCCAGGCCCACCACCAGAAGGATTTCCGCCACCTTGTCCAAAGTCTGGATAAAACCGTCAATGTCGTCGATACGCTGGCTGTCCGCCTGGGCCGCGTTCTCGAGAATCTTCTTGGTGTGGCCCAGCTCGGTGCGCAGCACCCGGGCCAGTGAACTGACAGTGTGAGCACTGGGCCCATTCAGCGAGACGCGTTCCCGCGCGAGTTCGTGATCGTCATAGGGAGGCTCGTCAAACTGGCAAGCGTCTCTCAAGGCGGTTAACGCAGGGGATTGAATTCCAGACAGGTTCAACAGGTAGATCAATTCCTTGACCAGTGCTTTCGGTGCCTGCGCAGCCATAGCCGCAGGTCCGCCCATTGAAACCTGTTTGATGACCCTGTCGATCCGGCTCAACAGCAGGCGACGCGTCGGGATCATCTCCATTTTCTGCTTGATCATCGCGTCGAAAGTGAGATTGCCCAGCCACCACAACAACGTCAACGGGTTTTCCTGTCCGCCCAGGCGCTGTAAACGAATCAGTGCACGTCGCATCATCATCAGCGCGGGCCCGGCGGGTTTTTCTTGCAATATCGCCAGAAGCCCCAGCTGATACATATGTCGCAGCCGCTTGACCAGCGGCTTGAAATCGGCGTCGCTAACCGCCAGTTCTTCAGCAGCAGGAATGGCAGGCAGGGTTTTGAGGTTGACGCTAAAAAAATGGCTTTCAAGAATAGGAGTTTCGCTGCGCAGCTTGCGCAGATCGTTGATATTCTGCACCAGCAGAACCGGCACCTTGCGTTGAGATTGTTGTACGTACTCAAGGTAGCGGGATAAGGCAAAGAAGGAGTTGCTGATAACTTCCAGTCGTTGTTCGAACGCGGTTCCACTGTCGCCGACAGTGACATCTTCGGCACATTGCAGAAGCTCTCCCGCGAGCATGGCCGCACCCGGGAATTCAATCAGATTGAGAATGCCGACAGTTTGCCGAATACCGTCAACACAAGCCTGCAGGCTTTTGCCGTCGTCCTGGGAGCCAACAAAGACCTCCAGATCGCTCGCCGCCTTCTCGATGGTCGCGATCAATTCGTCCCGCACCATGTTGAGCGACTGAAAATTTACTGAATCTGCGGAGCTCACGTATTAACTATCCTTTGATGTGTTGCCAGAACGCGATCGCGATCTTTATTGTAGTATAGTTTCACCCATAAAAAAGTCTTTATTTTCCGTAGACTTAACCTCAATGCTTCATTCAAAATCTCGATTGAATCACATTGTTGCCAGTGGCTCTTCCTCCGCGGCCCGCTCCTGTTGAAGCCACAGGCAATTACCCTGGGATGCTTTGTCCACCGTTTCGAGCTTGGCGTAGTGCAAACGCAGCTCGTCGGCATTGGCTTTAAGAACCTTAAGGGGTGGCCGGTCCGCAGACACTCTTACTATGCCAGAGCCACTCTGCTCGGTGCCATCCTCGCCGGTGTGCGTGGCGCTCAGCGCCAGGCTTGTCTGGCCGCCGGTCATGGCCAGAAAGACGTCTGCCAGAATCTCCGCATCCAGGAGTGCTCCGTGGAGATCCCGCTGGGAATTATCGACCATGTAGCGCTTGCAGAGCGCATCGAGGCTGTTTTTCTGACCTGGATGTTTTTTCCGGGCCATGGTCAGAGTATCGAGAATACGACAACGCTGGTTGATGGTGCCAAACTCTGCGCCAAGGGCCGCCAGCTCGTGGTTGATGAAGCCTACGTCAAACGGCGCGTTGTGAATGACCAGCTCAGCGCCATCCACAAAGTCCAGGAATTCCTGGGCAACGGCGGCAAAGAGCGGCTTGTCGGCCAGGAACTCATTGGTGATGCCATGAACCTCAATGGCACCTTCGTCAATCTCGCGATCCGGACGAATGTATTGGTGATAATGCCGCCCCGTCAAGCGTCGGTTGACCAACTCGACACAACCGATTTCGATAATCTTGTGCCCTTGCTGTGGTTCCAGACCTGTGGTTTCTGTATCCAGTACGATCTGCCGCATTTACACCCTACTCCGCAATTTCAACTCATCTATGCCGCGGTTCGCCAGCTGATCCGCAATTTCGTTCTCCCGATGCCCGCTGTGACCCTTGACCCAGTGCCATTCAACCTGGTGACGCTTGACCTGTTCATCCAGCGCGCGCCAGAGATCATCGTTTTTGACCGGCTTGCGTGCACTGGTCTTCCATCCGTTGCGCTTCCAGTTGGCAAGCCACTCGGTGATACCTTTGCGCACATATTGGGAATCAGTGGTCAAAACGACCTGGCACGGCTCTTTTAGCGCTTGCAACCCTTCGATTGCCGCCATCAGTTCCATTCGATTATTGGTTGTGATCGATTCACCACCATGCAGTGATTTCTCGAATGTGCCACTGCGAAGCAATGCTCCCCATCCGCCGGGTCCAGGGTTGCCCCGACAGGCCCCGTCGGTAAATATTTCCACTTTTTTCAAAAAGTTATCTCTTGGTGTTGAAGTGTATTATTGAGCTATGCTCGCGTTGATTCGCCGCTTTATCAGCTTTCTGCTCAACGGTGCTGCGCCGGGCTACTTTACCAGCAGTTGCAATGGATTGCTTGGGCATGGCCACCGCGCGGGGTATGAGCTCCTGCTCCCATTTCGGCTTGATCGGCCGCACGCCACACACATCCTTGCGCGCCACCAGACAGTAAAAATTGCCCATCCCCCATTTGCGGCGGGTCTTCCAGGCGCTCAAACGGTTGGTACGTTTGAGGTAAGTGCGCTGGTTGATTGGCAGATTCCAACATCCTTGATAAGCGTGCACAATATTGAAGTCAAGAAACTGCAGCCAATCCTCCAGCCGGCCCGCGCGCAGATTGTGCCGCTGCCACACGCCGCCGAGCCCGAACATTCGCGCCAGCGGCGTCGTGACTCCCATGAGACTCCATGGATTGAAGCCAAAGATGATGACATGGCCGCTGGGAATGGTAATGCGCGCTGCTTCTTTCAACACTTGCTGTGGATTCTGCGAGAACTCTAGCACATGATGAAGTAAAGTGACGTCCACGCTGGCATCTGCCAAAGGCAGGGACTCCATCTCACTCAAGGCCTGCACCCGCGGTTTGCAGGATTCGCTGACACCGAGCGAAAAGCAGTGGGAAATGCGGCTACCTTCGAACAGCCGGGTTTGCGGATCAATACTTAATTGCAGAAAATGGTAGCCGAACAGACAGCTGAGCTCTTCCTGAAGCAGGCGTTGCTCATGGTGCAGCATCACATGCCCGAGGGGGGAGCGACACCATTTTTGCAGGTGGGGCTGTGTCCGGCGCAGGGGCTGAACATTGCTGCCCCGTCGGGGTTTCCCCCCGGGCGCGACGGATGACTCCTGGGATATCTTTTGGGAACCGAGCGAGAGCTTTTGCGCGACACGCTGCAGTTTTCGCACTAACACCTGAAATCCGGTCATAGAATTCGCCTGGTTTGCACGGCCGAAGCCGTCATTATCAACCTCCGAGGGGACACAAGCAACGATGTATAGCGTGTATCCGATCGACATTCTCCACGTCAATGACAATTATGTATGGGCAATTACGCCTCGGAACTCACAACAGGCCTATGTGGTGGACCCCGGGGCTGCAGCGCCGGTAATTCAGTGGTTGGAGGAGCGCAACCTCGATCTGGCTGGCATCCTCATCACTCACCGGCATTGGGACCATGTGGACGGCATAAGCGAGCTGCTCGACTGGCGTAAAGTGCCCGTCTGGGGGCCGCGGATGACGTCGGTGCCGCACATCACCGATATTGTCGAACATGGAGATACCATCAGCGTTTCTGGCATTTCCTTTCAGGTCATGGCCATTCCCGGCCACACCGCGGACCATATTGCCTACTACTGCGCTGGCGCTCCCGGTGGCGGCAGTCACCCTGATTGTGACGGACATCCCGAACCCGCACTTTTTTGCGGCGATACCCTGTTTGCCGCCGGATGCGGCAGGGTTTTCGATGGCAGCTTTGAGGATCTGTATCTATCCTTGAGGCAGCTGGCGCAACTACCGGAAAACACCGCGATCTACTGTGCTCATGAATACACCCAGGCGAATCTCAAGTTTGCCCGGGCCGTCGAACCAGGGAACACAGCCATTGCTCGGCGCCTGGTGGAAGTTGAGGCCTTGCGCGGTGAGAAGCTGCCCTCCCTACCCAGTGAACTGGCGCTGGAGCTGGCGACAAACCCGTTTTTGCGCACGGGCACAGCAGAAGTTGTGCGCAGCGCAGAAAAGCACGCGGGTCGCCCACTGCCTACGGAACAGGATGTTTTCACGGCACTGAGACGCTGGAAAGACCGGTTTTAACTGCATAACGGCGGCAGGTTAACAAGTTGCTTTTGCCGTTTCGCAAAAAGTACAATCGTCACGCTTGATGAAGGTAGGCAAGCCGCCGACCCGATGTTAGCTATACATGCAACCACAAGAAATTGAAATGACTAAAGCCACACATCTGGTCGTTGGCGCGGCCTGCTTCCTGTTAGCCAGCTGCTCCCAATTTCCTGGCATGCCCCTTATCAACAGCTTCAGCAGTGCTGAAGTACCCGTCGACCAATTACTTGAAGCTGGAAAGTCGCAAGATCCGGCCCTGGATCAATCCCTATGCAAGGTTGATGCAGATACACTGGATAGCTATGCGTTGCCGGAATCCGTCGACCTGTGGGACCGCATTCGCAGCGGTTTCAGCATTCCTGAACAGCATGACGAACGCGTTGATCAGGCGCTACGATGGTACGCCCGTCACCCACACTACATGACGCGGGTTGCCGAGCGGGGCACGCCCTACCTGCACCACATTGTTGCCGAGCTGGAATCCCGCGACATGCCGCTGGAGTTTGCACTCCTGCCCATCGTCGAGAGCGCATTCGACCCTTTCGCCTATTCTCATGGCCGCGCATCCGGTATGTGGCAGTT
The DNA here is from genome assembly GCA_964419935.1 of uncultured Cellvibrionaceae bacterium. Taxonomy (GTDB): domain Bacteria; phylum Pseudomonadota; class Gammaproteobacteria; order Pseudomonadales; family Cellvibrionaceae; genus CAYQQJ01. The sequence goes on along the minus strand of CAYQQJ010000010.1, from coordinate 106,091 downwards.
TGTGCCGAGCACTGCAAAATACCTGGGTTTGAAATTGAACTGGTGGTACGACGGCCGGCGTGACGTGACGGCATCCACGGACGCCGCCCTGCGCTACCTTGAAAAACTGAGCAACGCCTATGACGGCGACTGGTTGTTGGCGCTCGCGGCCTACAACGGTGGCCGCGGCAATGTGTCAAAAGCCATCCGGCGCAACAAGGCGCTGGGCAAACCGACGGACTTCTGGTCTCTCGACCTCCCCAAAGAAACGGAAGCCTACGTTCCACGCCTGCTCGCCTTGAAAACCCTGATCAGCCAGCCGGAAGAATATGACCTCAGCCTGCTGCATATCCCGGATGCACCCTATTTTGCGGCTGTCGATGTGGGCTCGCAAATTGACCTCGCCCAAGCGGCCGAACTGGCCGAAATGAGCATGGAGGACTTCTACTTGCTCAACCCCGGCTTCAATCGCTGGGCGACTGACCCTGAAGGCCCTCATCAGATTCTGGTGCCCCTTGATAGAGCCGAGATGGTACGCACCAAACTGGGGGCGATGCCGCAGGATCAACGGGTTACCTGGGACCGCTACAAGATCAAAGCTGGTGACAGCCTGTCCACCATAGCAGCGCGGTACAAAATCAGTGTTGACGGTCTGAAAGCGGTCAACAATTTGAATTCACACATCATTCGTCAAGGCGACATATTGATGGTGCCGGTAGCCACTGAAGGCAAAAGCCACTACGCTTTCAGTGCCGAGCAACGCCTGAAAAAAACCCGCAGTCGAAGCGCAAAAAATGCCGATGGCGAAAAAGTGACCTACGAAGTGCAGGCCGGCGACAGCTTCTGGACCATTAGTCGACGCTACGACGTCGGCGTAAGAGAACTGGCAAAATGGAACGGTATGGCACCGGGGGACCCGTTGCAAATCGGGCAAAAACTGGTCATCTGGAGCAAAGTCGAAGCACCGCGCACGGCGTCGCGCAGCGTGGTACGCAAGGTGAATTATCAGGTGCGTGAAGGTGACTCCCTGTGGCATATCGCCAGTCGATTCCGTGTCAGCGTTGCAGACATTCAAAAGTGGAATCAGATTCACGCCAGCAAATATCTTCAGCCAGGCCAGGCACTGACCCTATTTGTCGACGTGACCAAGCGCTGATATTTGATCAACTGCTTTTGCTTTTCTTCTGCTGGGATAACAACGTCAGGTTCATCTGCGCCTGACTGACGAAATGCCGGAAACTGTCGTACTGGTGTGGCATCAAAGGCCTCAACCCCAGAGCATCTGCATAGAAAACCCCCACTCGCTGCCCACCCAACTGCAACAGACCGACAAAGGCTTCATGCCGGCCCAGCACCTCCCTCACGAGTGGCGTGTGCCATTCCGGATGCCGCTTCAGGTCGTCGGTTGTGACCCAGAATGTGCTCTGCTCATCGAATGCCGAGACAAACAGGTTGTCGCAGCCTGGTCCCACATCAAAGTTGAATTTTTCCCGCCAGTGCTCTGTCCCTTCCCCCAAAACGTATTTGGCCTGCAGGCGGCCCTTGCGGATAAACGCAACTGTCACCCTGGGCAGACCAATGCCACGATGCATGCCCTCGGCCACCATCTGCATCACCATGTTGACGTCCACCTTGTCCATGGCCGCAATTGACAGGTCCCGCAGTATATTCAATTGCAGTTGAGCATCCTCAACAAAGCCAGTTAGTGTCGGCGGTACGGATTGTGAAGTGGATTGAACATCGGCCGTGGAAGGAGAATTTCCTGTAGCAGATGCCAAAGAGGTTGACGCGGGCGCCTCTCCCGAGCTTGGTGATATTTCTGATGATGCTTTCTGTGAAGCTAATGCAGCATCGCTCTGCGCGCAGGGAATCAGTGGACACAGAATATCCGCACCGTAAGTTCGCGCAATGACCACCGTCTTCTCTGCCGATTCCTGCACCATCACGCGAGTCTGTGCCCGGTCCTGGTTGGTGAAAGCGGCAATCTGATCCAGTAGATCATTCGCCGCCGGTGTATCCCAGCCCTTTAATGCCACCCGGCTCAGTTGTTCACCCAGCAGTACCGCCGTGATTGCGGGGTCTGAGGTGCGATCCGGGTACAGAGCTTTCTCAAGCGTTTCGCCCAACCGCCACTGTTTAGCCAGCTCGAGAGTGATGGCCTTGAATGAGGTGCCGAGTATCTCATCCATAGCGTCCTTGCGGACGGAAGGGTCGTCATCCAACAGGGCAGCATTGGGCTCGTTTTGCGTATCGCTCGCCCAGAATGCCATTTCCCCCAGATGATATAGCAGCGCAGCAATGAAGACTTCTTCGGCCCGGTCATCTTTGAGTTCCACCATCAGGCTGCGAGCCTGTGTCGCCGCATGAAAAGCCTGCGCCATCATTTGCAGCAGGCGCTCCCGTGGACCTTTCTTCAGGAAGTTTTCAATAACCAAGGCAGAAATGCAGATCGCCCGCATGCCTTTGAAGCCGATCAACACGATAGCGCGGCTTACGGTACTGATAGGGCTCGTGGTGTAGTTGTAATACACGCTATTGGCCACGCGCAGGACCTGAGAGGTCAAGTTGGGGTCGTGCAGAATGACGTCCGCAAGCTGATTGATGTCTGCGTCATCACGCCCGGCAAGCTCGCTCAGCTCGCGAATGACCTGCCCCACCACGGGCATATCCTGCCGACTCAGTTTGGTTACCCAGTTTTTCAGCCCCTTCAGCGGCATAGATAGACAGATCCTTGATGACGTATTGAATTGCTAGAAGTGTAGTCTATCTATCGCGAAAAGCAGCCACGACAGCGTTACTGACGGCAGTTCGCCCAATAATCTTGCTTGCCGGGTTCGCCCATACGATGGTGCCGGGCTTCGGTCCGTTTGTCATCAGGGATAGATCTTTTGAAAACGCATAAACACGTCCCTGTGGCTCCCTCGCGGCGTCCCTGCCGCGAGGGTTTCAAAAGATCTATCCCTGATAACAAACTACTTTGGTGCACTCGACTAACACGAGACTTCGAAAGGAACATTACCCGAGTATTCCAAACTCACCAAAGGGATTATCCCAATGACAAACGGGTAGTAGGTGTGAAGGTGGCGGACTAGTAGGCGATGTGGGGAATGGCAGATAACAGCGAACGGGTGTAAGGATGTTGTGGTTGTGCAAAAAGTGTTTCGGTCTCCCCCTGCTCCACAATTTTCCCCTCCTGCATCACGGCCACGCGGTCACACACATAGCGCACAACGGAGAGGTCGTGAGAAATGAATAACATGGTCAGGTTGTGTTTCTGGGTCAGGTCCAACAACAGCGTCAGAATCTGCGCCTGTATGGTCACATCGAGAGCCGAGACGGGTTCATCAGCGACGATCAGCTTCGGTCGCAATGCCAGTGCGCGGGCGATGGCTATTCGCTGGCGTTGACCGCCAGAAAATTCATGGGGGTATTTGCGGATGAAGCGCCGGTCCAGCCCCACATCATCCATCAATTCATTCACCTGCTCCCCGACGGTCTTGCGAGTCGCCAGGCCCTGGTCAAGGAGCGGTTCGGCCAGCGTATCGTACACCGTCATGCGCGGGTTCAGTGACGCGTAGGGGTCCTGAAAAATCATCTGAAAATCCCGTCGCGCCGCTTTCAGTTGTTGCGCGCTGAGCTGGCGGAGGTCACGGCCCTCCAACAGGATGCTACCCGACTCGCTGTCCACGAGACGCATGATGCTGCGCCCGAGGGTGGATTTACCGGAACCGGATTCACCCACCACACCCAGTATTTCCCCTTGGCGAATCGACAGACTGATATCGTCCACCGCTTTCAGTTGTCTGTGTAAGCGCCGGAAAGCCGCGCCGCGATAAATCGGAAAATAGGTGCGCAGATCGGTGACCTGCAAAAAGTCCGGTGCTGCACTGTTGGCGGCACTCGCCACAGGTTTGGCAGTTTTGGGGATGGCGTTCAACAGGTTGCGGGTATATTCCTGTTCCGGCTGTTCGAATATCTGACGGGTGGGTCCCTGCTCTACGATCTCGCCCTCTTTCATCACCACAATGTTGTCGGCTATGTTGGCGACGACGCCCAGATCGTGAGTGATAAAAATAACGCCGAGATTGTGTGTGCGTTGCAGCGTGGCAATCAGCTCCAGAATCTGCGCCTGTACCGTCACGTCCAATGCAGTTGTGGGCTCATCCGCAATGAGTAATTCCGGTTCGGCGATCAACGCCATGGCAATCATCACCCGCTGTCGCATGCCGCCGGAAAATTCGTGGGGAAAGCTGTCGATCCGGCTGCCGGCGTCCCGTATACCCACCTCCTCCAGTGCTGCTATGGCGCGTTGCCGGGCATCCTTACCGCGGGCGATACCGTGCTCTCTCAACACCTCGGTCAGTTGATCGGAAATACGCATGTAAGGATTGAGGGACGTCATCGGGTCCTGAAAAATCATGCCGATTTTCTTGCCGCGAATTTGTCGCAACTGCTTCTCTGTCAAGCTCAGCAAGTCGACGCCACCGAACATGGCGGTACCACCTTCAACCTTGCCCGGTGGCGATGGCACCAGCCCGAGCAGGCTGTAGCAACTGACGGATTTACCAGAACCGGATTCCCCGACAATTCCCAACACCTGCCCCACGTCCACTTTGAAGCTCGCGTCCTTGACAGCCACTGCTGTGCCTTCACGGGAGTGAAAGCTGACTCGAAGATTTTCAACCGTCAGAAGTGACATGGCACAACCTTAATCAAACAGAGACACTGCTATCAATCTTTTGAAACCCGCGGGTCTAGCGCGTCCCGCAACCCATCACCGAGAAAATTCAATGAAAAGAGCGTTACGGACAAAACCAGTCCGGGGAAAATCAGCAACCAGGGATATTCCTCCATGGTATCCACACCCGCAGAAATCAGTGACCCCCAGGAGCTCTGGGGTGGTTGAATGCCGAGTCCGAGAAAGCTGAGGAACGATTCAAGCAAAATGACGCTGGGAATGGTCAAGGTGGTGTAGACGATAATCGGCCCAAGAATGTTGGGGATGACGTGGCGGCGCATAATCTGCCAGCGGGACAAACCCATGGAGGTCGCAGCTTCAATAAACTCCTGCCGTTTTATGGTCAGCACCTGACCCCGCACAATGCGCGCCATGGTCAGCCACTCGACAGCGCCTATTGCCAGAAACAGCAAAAACATACTGCGGCCGAAAATCACCGTCAGCAGTACAATAAAAATCGCAAACGGCAGTGCATAAAGCACATCGACAATGCGCATCATCCCTGCGTCCAGTCGGCCACCCACAAAACCGGCCAGCGTGCCCCACAAGACACCGATGCAAAGTGCCACGGCGGTGGCAATGAAACCCACCATCAAGGACACGCGGCTGCCGTACATAATGCGAGTGAGCAAATCGCGCCCGAGAACATCGGTACCCAGCCAGTGCTCCGCCGACGGCGGGCTGGCACCCAGCGCCAGCTTCTGTTCCTGGTATTCGTAAGGCGCCAGCCAGGGTGTCAGCAGCGCGACAACGATCAACAGAATCAACAGACACAAGCCAAACATCGCCATTTTGTTTTTTTGCAGTCGCAAAAATGCATCCCGGGAAAGCGAGGTGCCCTTCTCGATGACAACTATTGAGCCCGCGTCTCCCATGATTTAGTGACCCTCCAGGGCGTCGCGCCGCATCTTCGGGTTCAGCCACACCAGCAGGATGTCCGCCAACAAGTTGAACAGCACAATGAGCCCTGCGAAGAAAATGGTGGTCCCAAGAATCATGGTGTAGTCACGGTTGAATGCCGCCTGGATGTAAAAACGACCCAGACCGGGAATCTGGAAGATGGTCTCTACCACAAAGGATCCTGCCAACAGACCGGCAATTGCTGGCCCCAGAAAAGACACCACTGGCGCAATACCACCGCGCAAGGCGTGAACGGTGACAATGCGAAATGTCGACAGGCCTTTAGCCCGCGCGGTGCGAATATAATCCTGGGATAAGACCTCCAGCATGCCACCGCGCGTAATGCGCGCGATATAGGCGGCATAAGTGGAGCCCAGGGTAATGGAAGGCAGGATTTTGTCACCGGGACTGATGCCCCAGCCGGATACCGGCAGCCATTCAAACCAGATGCCGAACACCAGTATCAATAAAGGCCCCATAACAAAAGACGGCAGGCAGATGCCGAGCATCGCGGTCGACATGGGGATGTAATCCTGCAAGGTGTTGGTGCGCAGAGCTGCGACAACTCCTGCGGGAATCCCGATTACAAGGGCAAACAGAATGGCATAGAGCGAAAGCTCGAGTGTCGCAGGGAAACCGGAGGCAATCATTTCGTTGACGCTGCGGTTGGGGAATCGGAACGAGGGTCCGAAGTCGCCCTTCAGCACGTTGAACAGATAGTCGCCATACTGAACCATAATCGGCGCATCCAGGTTGTAGCGCGCTTTCAGATTCTCCAGTACTTCCGGTGGTACTGCCCGCTCGGCATCGAACGGGCCACCAGGTGCGGCGCGCACCATGAAAAACGTCAAGGTGATCACCACCAGCATAACCGGTATGGCCTGGCCGATACGCTTGAGAATAAACAGAAACATTAGGGCTGCTGGGTCGTTTGCGGTTCTAGATAAACGTTTTTATAAGACCAATAATCCATGATGTTCGTGTGCCAATTTTTCACAGATGGCTTTACCAATGCATTGGTGACATAAGTATAAAGCGGAATAATAGGCACTTCCTCAACTAGAATCGTCTCAGCCTGCTGAAAGTAATCATAGCGCTCTTCCTGTGATTTTGCTTGGCCCGCCAACCGGATTAGCTCGTCATAATGCGGATTGGACCACCCAGTTTGGTTATTCCCACCGGCAGTCACAAACATATCAAGGAAGGTATTGGGATCGTAATAGTCGCCAACCCACCCCCCTCTTGCGATGTCAAAATTCTTTGTTCTAAGGTTTGAAAGGAATACTTTCCAATCCTGATTCACGAGGGTAATCCGGACATTCAAAGCACTGTTCCACATTTGCTGTATTGCCACTGCGATTTTCTGATGGTCATCCATCGTGTTATACAGAATTGTCGTTTCGGGAAACCCGGATCCATTGGGATAACCGGCGTCAGCCAGTAGTTCTTTAGCAAGTTTGATATCAAACGGCATTTTCACTTCTGCCGTATAACCATTCACCTCTGGAGGTGTCAGGTTAAATGCAGGAATTTCTCCACCTTTTGTCACCAATTCAGTTAATTTCTCGCGGTCAATTGAATAAGCCAACGCTTTACGCACTCGTGCATCATCAAAGGGCGGACGAAGTACGTTCATACGATAAAAATATGTAGCAAAATGGGGAGTCGTTCGCAGATCTTCCGGATTTTCTTGCTGATAGGTTTCGATTTTTTGAGCCGGCAGGTCTTGGATGATATGGAGTTGGCCGGCCCGATACATTCTTTCCTCTGTAGTGGTCTGTTGCACTGGGTAGAAATGGATCTCATTGAGTTCGATTGCATCGGCATCCCAATATTCTAGGTTCTTCTCCACTACAAAAACTTCGTTAGGAGACCATGTCTTGATGGTGAAGGGACCATTGCCGACGAAATTCTCAGGCCGTGTCCATTCAGTCCCCCTCTCATCAGCCGCTCCAAATTTCTCGATTGTTTCCCTATGAACGGGGTACAAACTATGATGATCAAGCAATTGCAGAAAATAAGGTGTTGGGTGCTCCAGTTCCACTTGCAGAACATGTGGACCCAATGCCTTAACACCTACCATATCGAAGTTCTCTATATCTCCGTTGAAATATGCCTCTGCATTTTTGACAACGAACAGGGAATATGCATATTGATTTCCAAGTCCCGGCATAAGAGCTCGCTTCCAGGACCAGACAAAGTCCTTTGCGGTCATTGGTTCACCGTTTGACCAGCGAGCATCCTCACGTAGAACGAAGGTATAAACCGTTGCATCTTCAGAAGCCTGCCATGACTCTGCGACACCAGGAACGATTTCTAGGGTTTCAGAGCTTTTAGATACCAATCCCTCGAAAAGCGCTAACTGGATGTGATACTCGGGTATCCCGGTAGTAACATGAGGATCCACATCCGCCGGCTCATCACCATTCCCAATATGCAGTATCTGCTTCTCGTTACCAATTTCAACGCGGGTTTTATTGTCACTGGAGCAGCCGGCAAGCATCACCACCATTGCGGCAGCGAGCAGAGCTGTGCGGAATATCATCGTCATAATTCAGAACCACTCTTGCTGATTGTGTGCGTCATTGCGCGAGTTATAGCGATTTTTTATTCAAATCTTCAGCGAATGCCTTGAAGTTGTACGGGCGACCCAGGAAATCTTCCACCAGCTGAGCCGCGTCTTTTGAGCCGCCTGGGGCTAGCACTGCATCGCGATAGCGCTGGGCCACTTCCGGATTGCGCAAGCCGTGCTCTTCAAACTCACTGAACATATCCGACGCGATGACCAGCGACCACATGTACGTGTAATAAATGGCCGAATAGCCGTAGAGATGTCCGAAACTGGTGTAAAAGTGGGTATCCTCAACGTAATCGAAAGGTGAGTATTTCGCTTGCATCTTCTGCATCATTTCATCCAGCGAGAAGCTGTTCGGCGATCGATTATAGTAATTGAGCGAAACAGCGGCATAGAACATCTGATGCTGTGACCACAGACCCCGGCCAAAATTGCGCGCCGCGTTCATCTTTTCGACCAGCTGGTCCGGAATAACCTCTCCTTCCGGGTTGCGTGCAAAGGTTTCCAGCGTCTCAGCATCCCACACCCACTCTTCCAGCATTTGCGATGGCGCTTCGACAAAATCCCACTCGGTGCGGATGCCGGACAATCCGAGCCAGGGCTGATGCCCGGCGAACAGGCCGTGGAGCAAATGGCCAAATTCGTGCAGAAAGGTTTCAACCTGGCCGTGTTCCATGAAACCGGTTCCGCCATCGCCACCGGGAAAATTGCAAACCAATGCCGCAACGGGGGGCTGTATACCCAGCACACCTTCCTGCACACCAAAAGCGGCGGCGTGTTTGTATTTGCCTTCCCGGGGATGCATATCCAGGTGGAAGCGGCCCACCAATGCCCCGTTCTCCCTTATCTCATAGGATTCAACCGAATCGTGCCAGGTGTCTGTCTGCCAGGGCACGAATTCCACACCAAACATGGTTTCAGCAAGGTCGAATATGCCGTCCCTCACGTCGTTGTAACTGAAGTATTGTCGTATCTCTTGTGAGTCCACCTGGAACTGTTCTTTCTTGACCAACTCCTGCAGATAATCCTTCTGCCAGTCACCCACTTCGGTTGCCTGTGGGTCAAGTTTCTTCAGTCGATCGAGCAGAACCTGATATTCGCTGGCCACTCGCGGTGCAGCGATCGCGGAAATACGGTCGATGAATGCCTGCGCATGCTCTGGAGTTTCGATCATTTTATCTTCGGTAACATACTCGGCAAAATTGTCATAGCCCAGCAATTGCGCCAACTCGTAGCGCTTCGCCAGCAGGTCTTGCAGTACGTCGTGGTTCGCCGGATAGCCGCGATTGCGGAACACCTGGTATAGCTCAAAGCGCAGGTCGTCGTTATCGGCGTACTGCATAACCGGCAGGTAGTCCGGATAATTCGTGGTTATGATGATTTTGCCATCGGCATTGGGCTGATGGGCGTCAATGTAATCCTGAGGAAGACCGTCCAGTGCTTCAACGGAATCAACTTCGACGCTGCGCACGTCCTCGCGCAGGTTTTGGTTGAACGCCTGCCCGAGCAAATTGATTTCATCATTGAGTTCACGAATGCGCTCGCGGGTATCTTCGTCCTGATTGACACCGGACCGCCTGAATTCCTCCAGCATTTTGTTGACATAGCGGGTATCGATATCGCTCATAACCACGGTATCGACGTTCGACAGGTGCTGATAAAGCGGTCGGGAGAGGCCGATATCGCTGACCAGCGAAACAAACCGTTGCTGGCAAGCATCAGCGGCAGCGCGCACTTCGGCATTGGGATGAACATTGCGATACAGGCTGGCCTTGCTGGCGGCACCGTCGATAACGATGTCCAACTGGTTGATGTCCTGCAGCAGTTGCTGGTCCTCGTAGGGTTCCGGATGCTTTTCCAGCGCTGCAAACTGCTGTTCAGCTTTCTGGAAATCCGCGCGGCAAATAGCAGTAAAATGCTGGGCTTGGGGGTCTTCAAACTGCGGCCAGGCTGCTGTTAGCTGACCCGCCCTCTGCTCAGAACTATCGGACGGCTGGAGCGAACAGCTCGCTATCACAGTGCAAGCCAGCAGTGAAAGAGTCAATCGTAATACTGGAATTCCGGCGCATTTATTCGGCGCGGTATAGCTACGGCTTCTTAATTTCATTGCATCCCCCGGATGATTGCGATCGAACGAAATGACGATGTTATTTAATCTGCATCTACTTCACGATTCCGTCGTGGTGTGGCTCTAGGCGGTATCGTATCGTGTCGCAGCTAATGAGCCACGCCTACGTTTTAGCTTGTGACTTGCGGCTTGTAGCTTGTGGCTTATAGCTTTCGGCCCCTTCCCCCATACTCACCACTGTCACCCGGCACCGCCAGCTGCCTCTTCCAGCCCAGCTTGCGTTCAACGGCCGCAATAATAACGCCGGCCAGGTCACGATTGCAGGCGGTTTCAATGTCTTCAAGGTCTGGAGCAGGATCCACTTTCAATAGTAGCGGCCCTTTACGGGATCGGATCATATCCACGCTCGCGACGTTCAGCTCCATCAATTTGGCTGCCTTGGCGGCGAGTTTTTTTTCTTCCACCGTCAGCTTGGCACTGGCTGTTGAGCGGCCGGCACGGAAATCCCCGGCGACAGAAGTGCGCTCGATCGCGGCAGCAACTTTGCCATCAATGACCAAACAGCGCAGATCCTTGCCCTGGGCTTCTTTGACATACTCCTGTACCAATAAATTCGCCTGCAGAGATTTAAGCGCATTAATCACGCTTTCCGCGGCCTTATCGGTTTCGGCCAGTACCACACCTTTACCTTCTGCGCTGTTCAGCAGTTTCACGATCAACGGCGCTCCGCCAACCATGTCAATTACTTCACTGGTATCTATGGGTGAATCGGCAAAACCGGTGACCGGAATGTTCAGCCCGTGCTTCAAGAGTAGCTGTAAAGAAAACAAACGATCCCTCGCCTGCCCCACCGCCGTTGCGCTGTTCAGGCAATAAATACCCATACTTTCACACTGCCGGGTCAGTGCGCAGCCGTAAAAGGTAAGACCAGGATCAATTCGCGGAATAACTGCGTCAAGCTCCTCGATAAGGTAGCCACCGCGATAATGCATCTCCGGGGTTTCCGCGTCCAGTTTCATGTAACAGTGTCTGGTATCCAGAAAATGTACACTGTGGCCGCGTTCTTCCGCCGCTTCCACGATCCGCTGATTGGTGTAACTGTCCTGATCACTGGCAAGGAGACCGATGTGAAGCCCCGCATCGGGGTTATGGGTGAGGCTGCCATAAGCTTGCTCCAGAAAGCCGGCAGTCAAATCACCATGAATAAAGCGTCCACCGGGGTCCACCAGTGTGCGATTGATCATGGCTTCCCGGCCCAGCAACATCCTGTAACCCATGGAATCCCGATTCGCCAGTGTCACTTCAATATCCCAAGTGACGTCGCCCATGGCAATGGGCACACGAATAACGTAGCGTTTAACCGCCTCTCCGCTGGAGCTTTTTACCGAGCGTTTGTCGATAACCGGCGCTTCGCAGCGCACCAGGGTACGGCGGTCTTTTTGCAAGGGGTGCACTTCAAAACTGACCCAGGGTGAACCTTTGCGTTTGAACGGCGCAATGTTGACGGCATGAATGCTGGAGGTCTTTGCGCCTGAGTCAATTCTTGCCTTGATGGCCGGAATTCCCAACGTCGGGAAACAGAACCACTCTTCGCTGCCGATCAATAATTTGTCATGTGCCATAAAGTCTGAGTCGCACTGTTTTGATGAAACGGAATCCATTTTGTTGTGGCCTGCCGAGCTAATCCCGCGCCTAAACCTCTTAGCTAATCCCTCAGCTAATCCCGTAAAAACTCCGCATGAACTTCCAACTCGACGGTGTCACCGATCGCGGGAATGAATCGGCCCATGCCGAATGCCGACCGCTGGATCTTACCAGTGGCCGAAAATCCCAGGGTATAGCGACCGGTTAGCATGTTGAACGCGCCGCCGTTAAACTCTACATCAAGCGTTATGGGCGCCGTTACGCCCAAAAAGGTGAAGTCACCAGTGAAACGCGCCCGGTTATCGTTGAACATCTCGACGGTTCTTGTTTTGAAATGTGCCTGGGGAAACTGCTCAGTATTTAGCCAGCTATCGCCACGCAAGGTCTCTTCAAAATCATTATCTGCAACGTCCACGCTGGCGGTATGGACAATAGCGTCCAATACGGCGTCGGCAGGGTTTTCCGGATCATAATCCAAAGTTGCCTCAAATGCATTGAAGCGTCCGACGAATTTGGAAAGACCCAGATGGTTCACCTTGAAGAGAACCGTGGTATGACGAGGGTCCACTCGATAGTGCCCCTCGCGCAACTCCGCCGTGTTGGTTTCTATCTCTGGTTGCAGCCAACTGCCACAACCATGGATAAACGCCAGCGACAGAAATACCGCCAGCCCTCGGTAAATGCACGCCAAGCTTGGTCTCATTCGGATTCAGCCTCTGCTGAGAATGCGTATGCCGGATTTTCCTGGCCCGCATTAAAGTATACAAATATCAATGGTATAACGGTACCACACCCCGCTATACCACCCTGCCCGCGAAGCCGCCAAAACTCCCGAACAGCATTCAGGTTTTGCAAAATCTACACGGGTAGCTTCATATCCTGCCATGCTTCCACCACTCGCCACTCCCGGACGCGGCGGCTAGCCTTTTTAATGGTACATCAATGACGGCATGAAAACTGCTCGTAGTTCGAGCTGTTACGCTTTTCTGAACGCCCACGTACTGAAGACAGCCTATGCCTGACAACCAAGAACCCTTGTGGATACGCGTGCTGACCGTTAACACCCACAAAGGATTCAATAACTTCAACCGAAAATTCGTTCTGCCTGAACTTCGCGAAGCCGTGCGGGCGGTGCCGGCCGATATCGTTTTCCTGCAGGAAGTGCTGGGAGCGCATGAGACCTGGGCGCTCCGCCATACGGAGAAATGGCCAGACTCGCCCCAATACGAGTTTCTTGCCGACAGCATTTGGCCAGACTTCGCCTATGGAAGAAACGCGGTCTACCCCCATGGACACCACGGCAATGCATTGATGTCAAAGTTTCCAATTTCACAGTTCGAGAACCTGGATGTTTCCATCGGCAACATCGAGAAGCGCGGGCTGTTGCATTGCCGTATCGAGGTACCGCCCACTGATGTGGTGCTGCATTGCATATGCACGCACCTTGGGTTGCGCGAGAACCACCGCCAACAACAGCTCGGTCTGCTATGCAAACTGGTGGAGTCCATACCGCGGGATGAACCCATAGTGATAGCCGGCGATTTTAATGATTGGCGTGGCAAGGCAAAAAGAGTGATGCATGAGTGCGGCTTGATCGATGTTTTTGAAAGAGAACTTGGCGCCCCGCCGAAAACATTTCCCGCGCGCTTTCCGATCCTGCGCCTGGACAGGATTTATGTTCGCAGCGTGAAATCTTACAAGGTCATCATGCTGCCCAACAGGCCATGGTCACATCTGTCTGACCATGCGCCACTGGCAGCGGAGATCCAACTGTGACAGCCGGATGGACCTCAGGTAACAGCGTTGCACTGCTGGAAAATGGTGAAGAGTTTTTTCCACGCATCGTAGAAGTCATGCAGCGCGCCAAGTACGAAATACTCGTGGAAACATTTATTATCCGGGACGACAAAATTGGCTGTCAGGTAAAAAAAGCATTGGTAGACGCAGCACGCCGAGGCGTTCAGGTCATTCTATCTGCAGACGGTTACGGTTCCTATTTTTTACCTGGCGAATTCATCACAGAACTTACAGATGCCGGTGTCACCTTCTGCTTATACGACCCGCCTCCCAAGTGGATGTCGTATCGCACAAACTTGTTCCGCCGCCTTCACCGGAAGCTTCTGATCGTGGATGGGCACCGGGCGTTTGTGGGAGGCATCAACCTGTCATTCAATCACCTATTTGAGTACGGCCCCGATGGAAAGCAGGATTATGCCGTCGAACTCACGGGCCCTGTGGTCGCTCAAATACGTCACTTCGCTATTCGACAGATTCTCGATGTATACCGGCTCAAAGCGGTGTTTGCCGAGCTTCCCGATGATGGCAGTACGCCAATTGCAGGAAATGCCGAAGTTCTCTTCGTGACACGGGATAACGACAAGAATAAAACCGGGATTGAAAACGAATACATTCAGAATATCCGGGCCGCGAAGCGAACTATCACCATTGCCAACGCCTATTTCTTTCCGGGCTATCGCGTATTGCGTGAACTGCGCAACGCCGCGCGCCGCGGCGTGAAGATACGCCTGATCATTCAGGGGAAGCCGGGATCCACCTTGGCCATGAAAGCAGCACCGACACTCTATGACTTTCTCGTGGAATCTGAAATTGACGTTTATGAATATTGGGAGCGTCCGTTTCACGGAAAAATTGCCACCATTGATGACGAGTGGTCCACTGTAGGTTCCAGTAACCTGGACCCCTTGAGTCTGTCACTCAATCTCGAAGCCAACGTCATGATCAAGAGCAAAGCCTTCAATGCACTGCTCACGGAGCGGATGGACAACTTGATTGCACAAAGCCGCATTCGGAAAATCAATGATCGTTGGATTCACCGCCGAACCCTGTGGAAATGGTGCCGCAGCCTTGCAATATTTCATTTTCTCCGTCACTTCCCGGCCTGGGTCGGATGGTTGCCGGCACATACTCCACGTATTCGCACAACACCCTTAGACATAAACAACCAGGATGCAACCTGCAGTAACAGCCATGAAAACATCTGATCAATCTTCGGTGCCACAGGGCGCGGAAAGCCGTGACAGCCATTCCTCAACCAAAAGACGCTGGTGGCCAATTCTTCGTCGCCTGTTGACCATCGGTTTTTTTGTGCTGGTCGCATGGTTGTTGATCTCCCACGCCCGCTCCGTCGACTGGCAGCAAGTGAAGGATGTGCTTGCCGGTTATTCGCCGTTGCGCATAGCGGTTGCGATGGCCTTGGCTATCTGCGCCTTTATTGCGTATTCGTGCTTCGACCTGTTCGGCCGACACTATGTTGGCCACGGCATCAGCAAACGCAAGACGATGGCCGCCGCCTTTGTCAGCTATGCATTCAACCTTAACCTCGGCGCGATTGTCGGGAGTGTCGGTATGCGCTACCGCTTGTATTCCAGGATGGGAGTGAGCAATGCGGATATCGCCCATATCTTCGGCCTGAGCGTCTCCACCAATTGGCTGGGGTACCTTTTGCTCGCTGGCATCACTTTCGCGTCCGGCGCCATTGCGGTACCCGATGACTGGAAGATCAGCAGCGTAGCCCTGCAGGTGCTGGGTGTGGGCTTTATTGCTGTGACAATGACTTACCTGGCGCTGTGTCGCTTCTCACCAAAACGCACCTTGATGTTGCGCGGTTATGAACTGACGTTGCCATCAACCCGAATCGCCATTGCGCAGTTCGTCAATGCCTGCACCCATTGGCTGCTGATGGGCAGTATCATCTACACGTTTCTGTACACGGAGATTGATTTCTTTTCCTTGTTTGGCGTTCTATTGATCAGCGCCATAGCCGGCGCCGTGACCCATATTCCTGGCGCACTGGGTGTGCTGGAAGGCGTGTTTATCATGCTGCTCGGGGGACAAGTCGGCGAAAGCCAGTTGATTGGAGCACTCATTGCCTATCGCGCGGTGTTTTATCTGTTTCCGCTGCTCATCGCTTTGGTCACCTATCTGTTCATCGAAATAGGGGTCAACAAAGCCCGAAACGATAGCGACGCAGTAAACGTGCAGACGCCCAATTGAGCGGCTGCCATTGACCGGCATTCAGATACACCCGTACCGTTGACGGCCAATAGTTACCACACTCTCGAATACAACCGGCGCGCTTGGTCTAGCTTCGGGGATAGTTGGTAACTTCACATGTTAACCGTTCACCAATCACCCCCTTACCCTTACGCCGCCTCTTGCCGCCGGCGGCGCGCACGACGTGAAAGCATATTCAGACCTTCAACCAGCGCGGAGAAAGCCATGGCCGCGTAGATATAGGCCTTGGGAATGTGTGCACCGAAACCGTCTGCGATCAAGGTTGTACCAATCAGTAACAGGAAGCCGAGCGCCAACATAACAATAGTGGGGTTGCGACTGATGAAATTCGCCAGTGGATCCGCCGCCAACAGCATGATGGTCACTGCCACAATAACTGACACGATCATCACCGGAATGTGTTCGGTCATGCCCACCGCGGTAATAATACTGTCAATGGAGAAAACCAGATCCAGAAGCAGTATCTGACCGATAGCAGCAGCCATACCAATAGATGCCTTGGCGGTATCAAAAACATCCGGCTCAGGATCCGCATCCACATTGTGGTGAATTTCCTTGGTCGCCTTCCAGACCAGAAAAACCCCGCCCGCAATAAGTATCAAGTCGCGCCAGGAAAAGTCGTGGTCAAACAGTGTGAAAACCGGAGCCGTCAGCTGCACGATGAATGCAACCGTTCCCAGCAACAGCAAACGCATCACCAAGGCGGCGCCAATACCCATTCGCCGAGCCCTTGCGCGCTGGTCTTCTGGCAACTTGTTGGTGAGGATCGAAATAAAAATCAGGTTATCGATACCCAGCACGATTTCCATAACAATCAAAGTTGCCAGGGCAATCCAGACGGTGGGGTCAGCCATCAACGCGATCAGGTAATCGAACATGAGAGGTCATCCCTTGAGAATGTAGAACATTCGGACGTTGAGTTTAGGGCACATCTATTAATTGATTGTGGCCTCTGGCTTTCAGGCGGAACGCGTATCAAGGCATCCCGTACAGCAATACTGGTTGTCTTGCGAAACGGGATAACGCCGAGACGCTTTTCGCCTGGAAGCCCCGAAGGGCGCGGCCTGACAGGCGCTATTGCTGCGTTGGCTTACTCACCAAGGACAACCAGCCTTGGTCTTCGCAACCCGCCTTGCACTAGCGCCTGTCAGTCCACGCAGAGACCACGATCAATTAATAGAGGTGCCCTTTAGCCAATGGACAATACGCCGGCTACAGCCAACACATTCTAGAGTTATCTGCCGAGAGAAAAAAGAAGCAACGCCCACGCCAGCCTGTTTACACACAAAAAAACGGGAGCAGATGCTCCCGTTTTAATTTCAACCTGGACTGTTTACTGCAATATCAGTTACAGCTGCCGGTCTGAGTCCAGGCATTCTGCCAGGCCCAGCCTTCGCCCGGTGCATAAGGGCCGCCAACGGTACACCAGCCACCCACTGTACACTGGTAGACGCTGCCGTTATTGGAGACCGAATCACCCGTTGCGTAGCTGCTGCCATCAACATAAGTCGGGGCACTACAGTCACCGCCACCACTTGAGCTGCTGGAGCTGCTCGAACTTGATGAGCTGGAGGAACTGGAAGAACTCGATGAGCTGGAACTGGAACTCGAGCTGCCATCGTCACCAGAGCAGGCACCATGCGCTATCCATACCTGACCTGCGCCGCTATTTTGTGCCGGGTTGTCGCCCTGTGTCCACCATTGAGCCTCATAGCGACTATCGTTGTAACGCACCTGGTCTGAGTTGTTGTAGACAGTTGCGCTGTCCCAGTTGGGCACACCTGTACAAGCGCCGGGGCCACCGCTGGAGCTGGATGAACTGCTGCTGGAGCTGCTCGAACTACTGGAACTGCTGGATCCGTTGCCACCGTTGAAAACCACATCAACACAGGCATAGAAGGCTTCAGGACTGTCTGACCTTTGCCAAACCGCATAGACCACGTGTTTGCCGCTACGCGACGGCAAGCTGACAGTATGGGAAGGATAGTGGCTTGCTGCCTCCGGGCCCGTATCAGCAATCAATTCAAGATCACTCCACTTCAGCGGCGATGCCGGGTTGTAGCCGGGCTTGGTAATGTAATAGCGGTAATAGGCGGTAGCGTGAGCCGCGGAGTTGTACCAGGTGAAGGTTTGTGAACCTGAAACCGGTGTGGCCACCCAATCCGTGCGCGCCAAGTCCATGCCACCGAAGGTACCAGGATCACCCCCACTACAGAGCTGCCCGTCTGGCACAACCTGTGTGTGATTGTGGTTAGCGTTACCCTGGCGTATGCCGTTCCAGTCGTAAATTTGCTGGGTACCGCTCTCCGCAATTGCTGCTTGACATGCTGGGGAATCCGGCGTTTCCGCACCTTCTGCCTTACAGTTCCAGATGCGGCTTTCAGGTGAAGTAATTGTGCCGTGGGCACTGGCAAATTGCGCTGTCGATGCAGCTGCCATAACGGCGCATGCCATTATTGTGCTTTTGAATAGCTTGTGTTTATCCAACCATTGCCTTTTCATGAATATACCCTCGTGTGTGGACATAGTTATTGAGCGCACTCAAACGAATCCAGCCGATTCAAGTGCAGGAGTTCTTCTAATGTCAGTACTACGGTATCTAGGAAGCCAACTGCAGAGTTATCCAAAACTCATGTGCAGAAAACAAGGCTGTCGGGACGAAGCCGATGTAAACACACCTGTAAATATAAATCAACAAACTGGGATCAAAAATGTTAGAAAGTATCACGACATTAATGGGCAACGTGAGCTATATCTCAAAGGACGATTGGGGAGCCCGATCGTAATGGTTAACGATCGTGTTTTGATGGCTTATACTTGGCACAAAAACTTTCCAGTAATTTGCGTGCCGGCGGTATTATCCCCGACACAGTAACACCCCATCCCAGTGAAAAATAAAACCCCATGCCCACACTTGAAGATGAATTGATTGGTTTGATTTACGAGTCCATTGTTGACGATGATGCCTGGCCCACGTTAATGGGCATACTTGTTGACAAGTTGAAGTTGCGCTCCGCATCAGTGACCACCTTTGACACGGAAACCAATCAATTGGCGACCTACTTCGAGGCAGGTACAGCCATGTCCCAGAAATATCTGGATCTTTATACTGAACGCTACGCCAAAGAAGACATGCTGCTGCTCGCAATCAGTGACGCAAATCCCGGCACCTTCGTCACCTCGAACACCCATTTCGATATCGACGAAGTTCTGGCTTCCGACTTCTATCAACAATGGGCCGAGCCACAGGGAATCTGCAATGGTGCCGCTGCCATGCTTTGTCGCGAGGGCAAGTGGTCCACCATGATGATGCTGCTGCGCGGCAAGGATCATCCGGAGTTTACTGCACAAGATGTTGCGCTATTTCAACAGCTCGCCCCCCATTTCAACCGAGCAATTCAGCTGCGGGGCCGAGTGTTGGAAATGCGAGACGACATTGATGACCTGCGCGCGCTCATTGAACGTTTTCCACTGGGAGTTATGGTCTTCGACGAGTATGGCCGGGTTGGCCAGGCCAACGAGTTAGCACTGAAAATTATCGATCAACACCCATCCCTGCAGTTGGTTGATAAACGCCTGGTGTTGGATAGTTCCGAGGAATCCCGCGCGTTGGGGATGACACTGGTTAACGCGATTCACGCATCGCTCGGCCTGAGGGAATATTCAGTGGAATCCATGCACCTGCAACGTGCAGGTGACTCGCTGACACTGGTCATTAACCCGTTTCGCATCAAGGAATCCGATCGCATGACCGGCCGCGCGCTGGTGATGTTTTACAGCCCCCGCTTCTCCGCACGTCCCTCAGCCAGCATACTGGCACAGTTGTACCGGCTGACTACCGCTGAGGCCAGTTTGTGCTGCGAGCTGGTTAGCGGCGCAACACTGGAAGAGGTTGCCGCCCATCAAAGCAAGAAAAAAGAAACCTTGCGCAGCCACCTGAAGAGTATCTTTTCCAAAACGGGTACCAGCCGCCAGGCTGAACTGGTCGCGCAAATTTTGACCAGCCCGGCGATGATCCCTCAACTATAGATATAGGCTGCCTACGCCAAGCCCACCAATAAAGGGCGTGCGGTGATGTGAGTTGATGTGGCTGAATGAATATGAATTGATGGGATGCAAACAGAAACGCGCCATGAGCTTCGCCCATGGCGCGTAGACATAAACCGGGCTGTACTACCTAGACGTTATACGTAGACGACGAGGTATCGCCACCGCGTCCAGTCCAGTTGGTGTGGAAAAATTCACCGCGAGGGGTATCAGTGCGTTCATAAGTGTGAGCGCCGAAATAATCCCGCTGGGCTTGCAGCAGGTTAGCCGGCAGCCGTGCACAGCGATAACCGTCGAAGTAGCTTAGCGCTGAAGTCAAAGTGGGAGCCGGTATGCCGTTAGTCACGGCCGCCGCCACAACGCGACGCCAGGATGCCTGAGCAGCTTCAACCTTGCCCTTGAAATAATCATCCAACAGCAGGTTGCTCAACATGGGATTGTTGTCAAAAGCCTGTTTGATTTTTTCCAGGAAGGTGGAGCGGATAATACAGCCGCCGCGCCACATCAACGCAATGCCACCATAGTTCAGGTGCCAGCCAAACTCCTTGGCTGCCTCATGCATGAGTACGTAGCCCTGGGCATAGGAGACGATCTTGGACGCCAACAATGCCTGGCGCAGATCTTCAATGAAGGCTTCCCGATCACCCTGGAATTCAACCTTGGGTCCTGTCAATAGCTGCGATGCGCGTACCCGCTCTTCTTTCTGTGATGACAGGCAACGGGCAAAAACCGCTTCCCCAATCAGTGTCAGTGGCACACCCAGCTCCAACGCCGTCACACCGGTCCACTTGCCAGTGCCCTTCTGTCCCGCTGTATCCAGAATGCTGTCAATCAGCGCCTCGCCGTTATCTTCCTTGTAAGCAAGAATGTCGCGGGTAATTTCGATCAGGTAACTGTCCAGCTCGCCTTCGTTCCAGTCGGCAAATACGCGGTGCATTTCATCGGGCGACATGCCCAGCAGGTCTTTCATGATCTGGTAGGCTTCACAGATAAGCTGCATGTCGCCGTACTCGATACCGTTGTGCACCATTTTTACAAAGTGACCGGCACCGTTTTCGCCGACCCATTCGCAGCACGGGGTCCCGTCCTCCACTTTAGCCGCGATATCCTGAAAAATCGGCTTCACGGCTTCCCAGGCTTTGGGTGACCCGCCCGGCATAATGGACGGGCCAGTCAAGGCGCCCTCTTCGCCACCGGAGACGCCGGCGCCAATAAACAGAAGACCCTTGCTTTCCAGGTATGCCGCACGGCGATTGGTATCGGGAAAATGGGTGTTGCCGCCATCAATGATGATGTCGCCGGGCTCCAGGTGCGGGATCAGTTCTTCAATCAAGGAATCCACAGCCTGACCAGCTTTGACCATCAGCATGATTTTGCGCGGCGTTTGCAGCGACTGCACCAGAGACTCGATGGACTTTGCGCCATGAATCGATTTGCCTTCAGCACGGCCACCGAGGAAGGTTTCTACCTTGTCCAGAGAGCGGTTGTAAACAGTGACGGAATAGCCTTTGCTGGCCATATTGAGAATAAGGTTTTCGCCCATGACGGCGAGGCCGATCAGGCCGATATCTGAAAGTGTTTTCATAGATTAAGACTTCTAGAACCCGTGGGTTATACAGGTTAGGTGTAAATAACGGAAATTCAACTATTTCCGTGCCCATGGAGTCGGAAAAGGAAGGCGCTTATCACTACAGAAGGCACTGGGCATGCAACCGCTTCGCCGTGCAGATAAAGACCGGACCGAACCAAAACCATCCGATTTTTTTCACGCCGGCATGGCTGTGTGAATCACATACCGACTGTCATCTATTATTACGCTGTCGAAAGATAATGTCCAATCCACAATAAAACTTCATCAACAGCCAGCGGTCAAAAGCCGCAATACGGCATTGAGCTGTGTTTTCATACCTCCATTCCTATCACCCCTGGAACGTCGTATGTCTGCAGACCAACCGAATGATTCCGATGGTAACTCATCCGACGAACACGGCCATTTCGCCAGCCGTCCGAGCCATATTCCCGCCCGGGGCTGGAGGGAAATCGGTCTGCGGGTACTGCATAACTTCAGTAACCACAATGTCTCTCTTCTCTCTGCCGGTGTCGGCATGTTCGCCCTGCTCGCCGTGTTTCCGGCACTCAACGTCGCCGTAACCCTGTACGCACTCATTGCGTCGCCTGCGGATATCATCAGCCATCTGGGGCAAGTCGAGCGGCTGCTTCCGCCGGAGGCATTCAATATCTTCAAGAAGCAGCTCACAAGCCTTGCTTCGCAAGATGGCGCGGCAATGAATATCACTCTGGTAGCATCAATCCTGTTCGGGTTCTGGAGCGCGCGCAAAGGTGCCGTAGCCATGATTACCGCGTGCAACGTTGCCTACGGGGAGCAGGAAACGCGGCCATGGTGGAAGGTTATTCTTGTTTCCTCGACACTCACCATCGCTGCAATAGTGGGTCTCGTTGTACTTGCCCTGCTTGCCGTCGCAGTGCCAGTGGTGCTATCCCTACTTCCGATGAGCGATCTTCTGAACCAGGTTCTGAACATCTGCCGCTGGCCTCTACTGGCGCTGTTGTTCATCCTTGCGTTGCAGTGTGTTTACCGTTTTGCGCCCGACAGGCGGGACCCCAAATGGCGTTGGGTCACAGTGGGCGCGACTATTGCGACCTTGCTCTGGATCACCGCATCCCTCTTGTTTTCCCTGTATGTGCAGAACTTTGGCAGTTACAACAAGACCTACGGTGCGATTGGCAGTGTGATTATCCTCATTATGTGGTTTTATATCAGTGCCCTGGTTGTTGTACTGGGTGCGGAAATTGATGCTGAAATGGAGCACCAGACCAAACTGGATTCGACCACCGGCGAGTCCCGCCCCATGGGCGAACGAGGCGCCTACGTCGCCGACACATCGGGAACCGCCGATGAGTGCCCCCGGCATTAACCGCGCGACCCTTGGAGATCACAAGTCAATAGAAAGGCTGGCCTGGTTCCTGGATGAATCTGTCCGGCTGCCCGGCGGATTTCGCATAGGAATGGATGGGATTCTAGGGTTGATACCCGGGATTGGCGATCTTTCCGGTGCCGCCATTTCCGGTTACATCCTGTACCTTGCACGCCAGCAGGGGGCGTCGAAAACGTTGCTCATGCGCATGGGTTGGAACGTTTTATTGGAAACTGTAATTGGCAGCATTCCGCTCATCGGCGACCTGTTTGACTTCTACTACAAGGCCAACCTGCGCAATCTTGCGTTACTCCGAAAGTTTCAACAGAAGGCCCGGGGCTAGGAACCTGTCGCCCTGAAGCAGTTGCGACCAGCGGATTTTGCCTGATACAACGCCTGGTCCGCAGCATTGATCCACTCCCGGTAGCTACCAAGCTGTGAAGACACCGGTGCCAACCCGATACTGGCGGTACACCTGAGCGCGTTGTCACCACCAAAGCAATGCTCCTTCACCACCTTCAACAACCGCTCTGAGACGGCCTCCGCCTGGCTCAGGTCCATATCCACCAATACAGCAGCAAACTCTTCCCCGCCAAAGCGGCCAATAACATCGACGTTACGCAACTGGTCCTGCAACAGCTCGCCGAATTCACTCAGCACAAGGTCGCCCACCACATGGCCATAGGTGTCGTTGATTGTTTTGAAATGGTCGATATCCAGCATCAGCATAACCGACGCGGACCCGCAGCGCCGGCCCCGTGTAAACTCTTGCTCCGCGCGGAGATCCCAGTATCCACGGTTGTATAGCCCCGTGAGGCTATCGGTACGACTCAATACCTTGAGGCGAGTCTTCTGGTCATGCAGGCGTTGTGCAAAACCAAAGGTCATCATGCCCACAACCAGCGGATGTATGGCGAGAAATGGCACACAGGCGATAATTTGCCAGAGCGTGGAGTGCCAGTGAGGTTCCCAGCCAAATATCGCCACCCCTGAGAGCCCACCCAGGACCTGAAAAGACAGCCCTTTTAACCAAAGTGCAATGCCTCCAGAGGCCACGTTGTTCATGCCAAGCATGGTCAACACCAGCACACTGGGAAGCAGATTGAATCACATAGCCGCCACCCACAAGCCACCACAGAAGGCATCGAACATCAGCTGCTTGCAGCCCGTGGCATAGGAATCAGAAACACGGCTTGCATAGAGATAGGCCATGTGCGGCCACAGGAAGGAATAGATGATGAGCAGCGCCCACACCGGCCATGAACGCGCTTCCGCAGACATGGCGGCGGCGACGCCGATGAACCCCAGGCCCAGCCCCAGCAACCTGGCGGGATAGCTCCGCTGTGCGAAACGTCCTCCCGCCTTCACTGCATTTTGGCCGGATGTTCGCGGTGTTAGCCTACCGGTTTCTATCACTTATTCAAACGCCCTGCCCGCGAAATATACCCATCCACAACGCCATATGAAGACGGGGATGGCAGTTGTCATTAGGACCTACTTAAGTATAGGCAAGTTTCACCAAGGTCGAGGGTAATCGAGTGAATATTGTTGAGGAATCAACTGCGAAACAGTTCGCGCGGGGTTAAAGGGTGAGATTTGCGATGAAAGTGGTCGCGGAGACAAACGTCGGCCAACAGGAATATGGGCTTGCAGGTTCTGCACTGAGGATGAGAATAAAGATGGTGCGCGAGGCGGGACTTGAACCCGCACAGTATTACTACCGCAAGATTTTAAGTCTTGTGTGTCTACCGATTCCACCACTCGCGCATATTGGGATTTTACAGGGCCAGAAACCCAAGATCTCGTAAAGTGAACGGGACTGGGTATAACCCCAAAGAAAATGGAGGCGCGAGCCGGAGTCGAACCGGCCTAGCTGGATTTGCAATCCAGAGCATAACCGCTTTGCTATCGCGCCATTCAAGGGTTGCGAATTGTAAATGAATTAGCGGGGGCAATCTACACCTTGCACCGGTTATTCGATGTTATCGGTATTGTCCGGCTTTTTGGCGTGGTCACCCAGCTCAAAATTTGGCCAGGCCGCGCGGAGATACAGCATCATTGACCACAAAGTGAGCAATGCTGCCATGTAGAGTGTGACGTACCCCAACAGCTTCATGAGGTGATACTTTTCAGGATCAAAAGCCAGCAGTATCACGATGGCGGTAATCTGCAATATTGTTTTGATTTTGCCCATTCCGGACACGGCGATATTGGCGCGCTTACCCAGCTCTGCCATCCATTCACGAAGCGCCGATATGACAATCTCGCGGCCAATGATGACAGCCGCTGGCAAAGTGAACCAGACAGATGCGTGCAACTCCACCAACAACACCAGGGCAATTGCCACGATAAGTTTGTCGGCAACGGGGTCCAAAAACGCGCCGAATGCGGTCGTCTGCTGATATTTACGAGCGATGTAACCGTCAAGTGCATCCGTAATACCGGCCAGGGTAAAAAGCACGGCTGCCACAGGAAAGCGCCAGTCGAACGGCAAATAGAAAACAATGACGAGCAGAGGAATCAGAATTATTCGGCAAAGTGTCAACTGGTTGGCAAGGTTCATGAGATTATGTTTGTCTCGCAATTAAAGAAGCGCAAAGTTACTCACTGTGCAGAGCACTGTAAACCTCTTGTGCCATATTTTTGCTGATAGACGGCACTTTGGCCAAATCATCCACGCTGGCTCGCATGACTTCCTGTAAACCGCCAAAATGACGGAGGAGTTCCCGGCGGCGCTTTGGTCCCACTCCTGGAATTCCTTCCAGGGTGGATGTTCGACGGCGCTTGTCCCTGCGCTGCTTATGGCCCGTGATGGCAAAGCGGTGCGCTTCATCCCGAATCTGCTGTATCAGGTGTAACGCCGACGAATCACTGTTCAACGTCAGGCTGGTACCGTCGGGCCGAATCAATACTTCAAATCCGGGCTTGCGGGTGGTTCCCTTGGCCACACCAAATATGGCAACACCGACAACGCCAAGTTCCTCCAGCACCGAGCGGGCCTGGGCCACTTGGCCTTTGCCGCCATCAATCAGCAGCAAGTCCGGCATTTTCTTTTCTTCCTTCTGCAAGCGTGCGTAACGCCGCATCAGTGCCTGGTTCATGGCTGCGTAATCGTCTCCGCCGGTAATGCCTTCAATATTAAACCGGCGATAATCGGACTTGACTGGTCCGTTCAGGTCGAACACCACGCAGGACGCCACCGTGTTTTCGCCGCTGCTGTGGCTGATATCAAAGCATTCGATTCGCGTCGGCAGTTCCGTCATGCCCAAGGCGTCCTGCAGTGCATCGTAACGCTGCATTAAGGTTTGCTTGCTGTTGACACGAGCGCGCAGGTTTTGCTGCGCGGTTTCCAGAGCCATCGCCAGCCACTTCGAGCGGTGGCTGCGCACACTGCCGTGAATCCGCAACTGCCGCCCGGTTTCTGCCTGCACCGCTTGAGAAATGATCTCGGCATCTTCCAACGGGTGGCTGACAATCACTTCCGGAGGGACATCGCCGGAGCGACTTCCCAAATAAAGCTGCGGCAAGAATGCGCTCAACACTTCGCTTTCCCCCTCTCCCAGGCTCTCCTTGGGAAAGAAACTTTTGCTGCCCAGAATGCGACCCTGGCGTATAAACAGGATATGCACGCACACCAAGCCAGCATCAACGGCGCAGGCCACAACATCCGCGCTGCTTTGCCCCGTTTCAATCAACTGCTGCGCCTGCACCTGGCGCAACGCGGTAATCTGGTCCCGGTAGTGGGCGGCCTTCTCAAAATCCAGCTTGGCTGAAGCGGCATCCATTGCGGCTATCAATTCGTCGTGCAGCTTCTCACTGTTACCTTCGAGGAACATGGCCGTGTGCCGTACATCCTCCGCGTAGTCTTCTTCGCTGATCAGCCCGACACAGGGCGCAGTACAGCGGCCAATCTGGTACTGCAAACAAGGCCGAGCGCGGTTCTGGAAGACACTGTCCTCGCACTGGCGCACGCGGAAAGTCTTTTGCAAAAAGTTGAGGCTGTCCCGCACCGCGCCGACATTGGGATAGGGTCCAAAATAGCGCCCCTTCATTTTTTTGGCGCCGCGATGCAACGCGATGCGCGGGTAAGGCTCACCCTCAGACAAAAATATATAGGGGTAGGATTTATCGTCCCGCAGCAGAATATTGTAAGGAGGCCGCTGCTGTTTGATCAGGTTATGTTCCAGCACCAGAGCCTGAGCTTCGCTGGGCGTTACTGTGACTTCCACCGCCGCGATGCGGCTGACCAGTGCCTGGGTTTTCGGCGTCAACCCGGTTTTGCGAAAGTAGCTGGAAACGCGCTTTTTGAGATTCTTGGCCTTGCCAACGTACAGGATGGCACCCTGGTTGTCATACATTTGATAAACGCCAGGCTGCTGTGTCAGGTGCTTCAGTAAGGTCTCATGATCGAACGGCGCTGGGCCAGAATTAGCCGTCATTGAAAATTAAAGCCTCGGGATCGGCTCGTCGAACCGGAAATGATGGGTTGCAGGATTGCAATATAAACCCGGAGTGGGCTTTCAGCGAGCAAACCTGCTGGCCTTCGTCGGAAGCGCCGCCTGCTTGTCACCGCGTGCTTGTTACAGGGAGGTTTCCAAAACGTCTCAACCGCCTGCCAGGGATAGTCGGGCGCAACTGTTATACAAGATAAGCACTCAGGATAAGCTCTCAAGGTCGAGCACTTTGTGCTTGACCGCCAGAAGCGTCAGTTCGACATCGCTGTTGACCTTTAGTTTATCAAAGATACGGTAGCGATAGCTGTTAACTGTTTTGGGGCTGACACAAAAGGTGTCCGCAATACCCTGCACCTTGATTCCGTTGGCAATCATGATTGCCGTTTGCAGTTCACGTTCCGATAGAGCCTCGAAGGGCGAGGTGTCGTTGTTGCCGCCAAAATTGCGCAGAGCGAGTTGCTGGGCAATGCCACTGCTCATATAACGATTGCCGGTCATTACGGTTTTGATGGCGTCGATCATTTCATCGAAATCCGCGCCCTTGGTGACATAACCCGCAGCACCGGCCTTCATGAAGCGTTCGGGAAACATGTCATCGGACATAGCCGTAACCGCAATAACCCGCGCTTCCGGCCGGCTCAATAGAATTTTGCGAGTGGCTTCCAGCCCGCCGATGCCTGGCATTTTGACATCCATCAACACCACATCGGGTGCCAGTTGACGAGCCAGATTCACAGCGTCTTCGCCGGTCTTGGCCTCGCCAGTCACCTCGAAGCCCGGAACATCAGAAAGCATGCGTACAATGCCCATGCGGACAAGGTCGTGATCATCGGCGACCAGAATTTTCGTATTAGCCAAGAAACTGTTACCCCAAGAAGTTGCTATGCGAAAAACGAGCTCCTTGCAGCGTACAAAACCAAGAAGCCAAACTCCATGTGTATCCAAAGTTACACAATGTTCGGCGGATTTGTCAGGCTATTCCCTATGATTTTTATGTGCCAACAAATGTAACATTGTGTAAAAGCCCTGCCTAGCCTACTTTAGCACGTAACTCGTAAATCGGCTTAGCGCTTGATTGGTCAACGTTTTGATCAGAGTCGTTAACCAGGGCGAACCTGGATTGTTACGTTCTTGTCGAAGACTAGAGTTAACGGAGTGCGCGAAACAAGTTTGTCATCAAGGATAGACCTTTTAAAACCCTCGCGGCAGGGACGCTGCGGGACCGCTCTCTGGCATCCTGCCATCGCGGCATTAGTGCATCCATGCACGTCGAAGCCACAGGGAGGTGTTTATGCGTTTTCAAAAGGTCTATCCTTGATGACAAGCGGATCGAAGCCCAACATGGTCGTGTGAACTTACTTTAATAGCTGAGGCTCGATTTCCAGCTGAACATCAAACAGCCGCTGTATATCAGCCTGAATGGCCGTAGCGGCAGCCAGTACCTGCTCCGCCGGAACATGGTTGGGGTTGGTGAGTACCAGTGCCTGCTGCGGATGTACAACGATGTCGCCATGGCTCTTGCCTTTCCAGCCCGCCTGCTCAATAAGCCAACCGGCCGCCAGCTTTGTTTGCCCATCCGGCAGCGCATAAGCAACGGCCTTTGGGTACTGAGCCCGGAGCCGGTCGAAATGCTGGCTGCTGATGACCGGATTCTTGAAGAAACTGCCACAGTTGGGAACCTCAGCGGGGTCCGGCAGCTTGCTCCGGCGAATAGCGCACACGGCTTCACTGACCCGCTGCGGGGTGATCTGACCGTGCTCCAGCCTGCTTAGCGCCGCCGCCAACGCAGGGTAATCGGCGCGTATTTGCGGCACCCGCGACAGACGCAAGGTGACACTCACCACCACATAAAGGCCCCTCAGGGTGTTCTTGAAGACACTGTCGCGATAGCCGAAGGCGCAGCGCTCAAGGTCGAAGGTTTCCTCCGCCCCCGTGGCGATATTGACCGCCTGCAGGGATTCAAACACCTGACTCAACTCGACTCCGTAAGCGCCGATGTTCTGAATCGGCGCCGCTCCAGTCGTTCCGGGAATCAAAGACAGGTTCTCCAGCCCGTACCAACCCTGGGAGAGACAGTGACGTACTAACTGATGCCAGTCTTCACCGGCGCCGACCTTGACGTACTGAACAGTGCCACTCGCTCCTGCCGCTTCAATTCCCTTGATGTCGGCACGCAAGACCAACGCGGGGATATCCTCGGCAGGTATCACATTGCTGCCACCGCCAAGCACCAGCACCCGCAAGTGTCGGTCTCGCGCCCAAGCGCAGGCCGCTCTCACGTCCTCGATACTGGTTGCCGCAGCAAAATGCTGTGCCCGTGATGGCACACCGAGGGTATTGAGTGTGGAAAGGTCCCGGGGACCATGACTGCTCGCTGTGGCTGCTGTGATTCCCTGTGATGTCATGGTGAGCGGTATCACTGTCGGTGGCGCAGAATGTGCTCCAGCAATCCCTCGCTGGCGTCTTCTATGAGATCAAGCACCGTTTCAAAGCCGTCATCCGCGCCGTAATAAGGATCAGGAACTTCCCGCGAGCGCGTCTCCCCCTGAGTGGAATCAGGGTCCGCTGCGAAGTCCAGAAACAGCCCGAGATGCCCCTCGTAGTTTGCTGGCGCCAACGCCCGAAGGTTGCTCAGGTTGGATTCATCCATGGCCAGGATGTAGTCAAACTCGGCGAAATCCGCCGCTATCGCCTGGCGGGCGCGCAAGGCGCTCAGATCATACCCCCGTTCGAGGGCGGCACTGACCGCTCGCGGGTCCGCCCCGCGGCCGATATGCCAGTCACCAGTACCAGCAGAGTCGATACTGATAACGGATTCCAACTCCCGCTTCTGAACCAGCGCACGGAACACCCCTTCCGCCGTGGGCGAGCGGCAAATATTGCCCAGACAAACAAACAAAACTTTCGTGTTTTTCAAGATCTTACCTCTGGTGAAATTGAGTGGAAAAAGGGAAAAGGGAAAAGGGAAAAGGGAAAAGATTCTGACCGCCCCCTAGACCCCGCTGTTTCTCCACACCGGGTCAGACCGCGCCACTAAATGCTGTTGTGAAGCTGAGCGCTTGCAGCTTGCGGCTTTTCCCTTTTCCCTATCTTTTATCTTGCAGCTCTATCACCTCCCTCACCCGCTGCAGGTCTTCTTCGGTATCAACGCCACCCGGCACGGGTCGGATCGCAGGCGCCACGTGAATCTGCCGGCCATTGGCGAGGATGCGTAGCTGTTCCAGTTTCTCGATGGATTCCAGCGCCGCCATCGGCCAGCTGACGAATTCACGCAATAAACTGACGCGATAGGCATAAATACCGATGTGCCTTTGTGCCAATTCGCAGGCGGGACCCGTGCGGGACTGGTCACATACGCCGCGCTCCCAGGGAATGGGCGCGCGCGAAAAATAGAGCGCGAAACCGGCGAGATTGCTCACCACCTTGACCATATTCGGGTTGAACATGTCTTCCAGGCTGGTAATGGGCTCCGACAAGGTGGCACAACTGGCCTCGGCGTGGGCGGCAAGGTTACTGGCGACCTGGTTGATAACCTCGGCGGGAATCAGCGGCTCGTCACCTTGTACGTTGACAATCATTTCATCGTCGGCGAGAGCGAGTTGCTCCACCACCTCCTGCAGACGATCGGTCCCGGACTCATGGTCCGGCGCAGTCAGACAAACCTCACCGCCAAAGCCGGTGACGACGTCCACAATACGCGTGTCGTCGGTCGCGACCACTACCCGGTCCGCGTCACTGGCTTTGGCACAAGCGTAAACCCGCTCGATCATGGATTTTCCCGCAATGTCTGCCAATGGCTTGCCGGGAAGACGGGTAGACGCGAATCGCGCGGGGATGACAACAGTAAAACTCATGGATATGGCTACTCGAGAAGTGAAAATGGTTTACGTGCAACGCTGGGTCGACGCAGGAAATTATTCTGAGATAGTTTCAGACGCAGATACTAATGCCTGCACGCGTTCAGTGAAAGCCCGACGAAAGCTGCCGGGGAGCTCTGCAGCCACCTCCAGGTACCACCAGTTCTCCTGGGCGAATGCTTGACATTTGACCGCGTCCTTTGCAGTCATCACGATAACTTCATCGGAAAAACCGCTGAAATCCTGCGCCGTATAGGCATAATGGTCCGGAAACGGCTTGGGGAAAACCGTCAGGCCCAGTTCGCTCAGGGAGTCGAAAAAACGCTGGGGATTGCCGATACCGGCCACCGCGCAGGCAGGTTCCCTCAACCAACTTCTGTCCTCCAACTCCCGGCGCGCCCCACTTTGTACGTTCACCCAGGCCTGGGGTTTCAAATGCATCGGCACCACCGCCCATGGCTCCAGTTGGGCACAGGGATGATTACCATTGCGTACCACCCAGTCCACCTCCCGCAATCGGCTCACGGGTTCACGCAAGGGGCCAACGGGCAGACAGTGGCCGTTGCCGAAGCCGCGGGTGGCGTCCACCACGGCGATCTCCAGGTCCCGCGCCAGCTTGTAATGCTGCAGGCCATCATCGCTGAGCAGAATGTTGCAGTTGTGCCCATCACGCAGTAAACACGCGGCAGCCACGCGATCCCGACTAACGGCAACGGGACACTGGGCCGCCCGCGCCAGTAGCAGAGGTTCATCGCCCACTTGGCTGCTGTCGCTGTCTTGGGTAACCAGCTGCACGGCTGCCGTATGGGCCTGGGCTCCATAGCCGCGGGAAATGATGCCGGGGCGTAGCCCGGCGGACAGTAACTGCCGGGCGAGACTGATCAGTAAAGGGGTCTTGCCGGTGCCACCGACCACAATGTTGCCGATCACCACCACCGGGATGCCCAATTCGGCCTGCAGCTGTTGTTGGCGCTTGCGACGCATCTGCGCCAGCCCGCGGAATAACTGGCTGAGCGGCCACAACAGAAGCAGCCAGCGCGGCTTGTCGTACCAGCAGGCTTCGATGTGTTGCCTGAATTTTTGCATCATGGGCATCGGCTCCACCGGCGGGAATCACCGGCGTTGACGGATTTAGTCGGAGGAGCTCGCGGGATTCTGCGTGGTAATGCTCAGATTGACGTAGCCCAGCTGACCCGCAACATCCATGGCAGTGACCACGGCTTTGTGTGTGGTATTGGCATCCGCCGTGATAATGAACGGCCGGTCGGTATTACCGCCACCCACCTCATCGATTGCAGCCTTCAACGTCGTCCCCTGATTATTGACCAGGGGCTGACCGTTTACGGAATAATTGCCCTGGGCGTCAATCAGAACTTCGATGTGCTCCGGAACATCCTGCTGAATGTCGCCCACCGCTTCCGGCAGGTCGATTTTCAGATGGGTTTCCTTGGTAAAGGTGGTCGATACCATGAAAAAAATCAGCAGCAAGAACACCACGTCTATCAGCGGCGTGAGGTTGATGCTGTCTTCTTCGCGCTTTTGTCGGCGAAACTGCACGTTAGCTCCTCCGCCTAGCTGATTTTCAGGTCGACACGACGATCGCTGTGCAGCGCATCCACCAACTTCACCGCTTCCTGTTCCATGGTCACAACCAGAGAGTCGATCCGACGCTGGAAAAACCGGTGGCTCATCATGGTTGGGATAGCGACACACAAGCCTGCGGCCGTAGTGATCAATGCCTGGGAAATACCACCGGCCAGGATACCGGGGTTACCAGTACCTTCCAGCATGATGGCATTGAAAACTGCAATCATGCCGAAGACAGTTCCCAGCAACCCAAGCAATGGCGTTACGGCGGCAATGGTACCCAACAGGCCCACGTAGCGCTCCATCTCGTGGACCACCTGGCTCGCAGCCTCTTCAATGCTGTCCTTCATCACGTCGCGGCCGTGGCGGGAGTTGCTCAAACCGGCGGCGAGTATTCGGCCCAGCTGGGAGGAACGACGCAGAGCGCGCAGTTTGTCGCTGTCGAGTTCATTCTTTTGAATCCAGTTCCAGACTTCACCTAGCTGGTGCCGGGGCGCAATCTTGTTTGGGTTGAGTGTCCAGTAACGTTCAATGCTGATGGCGATCACAGCAACGGAACAGAGAATAATCGGCAGCATCAACCAGCCGCCAGCGGCAATAATATCAAACACCCTGCGCTCCCAAACGATAACAACTTATTGTGAAAATAATGCAATGCGGCGCGTATCATACCCGATTACCCGGACGTTTGGCCGGGGCGGATCACAATTCAATACCAAGCCCGGTCAATTGTTGCCCTCGCGGTTTCGACGCGAAACTCCGACTCCGGTGAATCCCATTGGAAGCTGATCGCGCCCTGCTCCCCGGTGTTGAACTGTTGGGCGTCAACACGTCGGTAGCGCTCGACGACATCCGGGTGCGGATGGCCAAAACGGCTTTGGTAACCTGCGGAGAATACCACGGCCTGGGCCTGAGTGCTGCTGACAAACCCTTCACTCGACGACGTCTTGCTGCCGTGGTGCGGTGCAATCACCAGCGTCAGCTTGTCAGGTACTCGTCCCTCGGCCAGCAACCTCCGCTCCACCTCTTTCTCAATGTCACCGGTCAACAGAATGTTGTGTTGCCCCAGCTTCAGCAGCAATACACAGGAATTGTTGTTATCAGTATATGCACTCTGGGGCGGTGGCCACAGCATTTCAAACCTGACATCCCCCCGCTGCCACAGCTGCCCCTGAACGCAAGGCTTACCTCGTGAGAAAGGTGCGATCGGATCCCCCAACCACAGCTGCTCAACAGGCATATTGCCGAGCACACCGGCGAGGCCTCCGCTATGATCATTGTCACCGTGACTGACAATCAGCGTGTCCAACCGATGGACGCCCTGGGTACGTAAATAGGGCACAACGATACGGCTGCCCGCATCAAAATCCGCGGAAAACACTGGACCCGTGTCGTACAGCAGATTGTAGCCTGGGGTATGGACCCACACCGCCAACCCCTGCCCTACATCCACAACCGATATCCGCAGTGAAGGATCCGGCGGACGCGGCGCGAGTAATGCGAGGCCGAGTAAAAAAACGCCCAGCCAGCGCGTATAAAGGCCGCGCGGCAGCAACACAAACAATGATCCGCAGGCGGCCACGGCTATCAAGCCGCTGGTTGTGGGGAACGCGGGCCACCACAGCGCCAAGGTTGCGTCGCTCAGGAGCGACAGATACTGCCACAAGAGCGCAAACAGCTTGTCGAGAAGGTGAATTATGCCGCCCGCGAGCAATGGCGAAATCAATGAGAACAAGGCGGCCAACAGCAAGCCAGGCACGATGAAAACCGAAACCAGGGGCACGGCAATCAGGTTGGCAACAGGGCCGACGACACTGATGATTTGCCCTACGCCCAATAGCGGCCCAACAAGGCCCACGGCCAGCAGCCACTGCGCCCTGATGAGGGACGAAACCGGATGTAGCCGCTCCACTCGACCACCAAAGCCGACGATCAAGACCAATACCGCAACAAAGGATAACCAGAAACCGGTTTGAGTCGGTGCCAACGGTGATGTCAGCAACACCAGAATACATGCCAGCGCGAGCAGGCGCAGTGGGTTCATTTTGGCGCCCATCAGCAACGCCAGATTAGCCAGCGCCACTACCACCATGGCACGCTGAGTAGGAATGGAAAAGCCGGCCAAGGCACTGTAGCCGAAGGCAAGGCCTGAGGCGGCGATGGGCGGCAGCAGTCGACTCAACCACAAGTTGCCCCGCGTCAGGCCAACACACGCCAGCCCACGCACCAAAAGCCAACCGACAAAATATCCGATGGCCGCAACCAAGCCGACGTGAAGGCCAGATATCGCCATCAGGTGAATGGTGCCGGTCCGTTGCAGAACTCGCCATTGATCAGCGGAGATCTGC
The DNA here is from genome assembly GCA_964419935.1 of uncultured Cellvibrionaceae bacterium. Lineage (GTDB taxonomy): Bacteria > Pseudomonadota > Gammaproteobacteria > Pseudomonadales > Cellvibrionaceae > CAYQQJ01. The sequence continues at coordinate 70,923 of CAYQQJ010000010.1, read as the reverse complement.
CCCATATCGCCCAACAGCAGCGCACGAAAGAATGGTTGAGATTGAGGTTGACCGTCGAATAGCCGCTGAGGCAAGGTCTTTCGAAGCTGCTCAAGGCCCGACCACGTCGCGCTCGCGCGCTGCTGGCGCACGCCTTCCTTGATATAGCCAGTTGCCATTATCTCCTGTGACAGTAACCAGGCCGCGTAATCAAACGAACGTGGATTCACAAAGCCCCGTGGGCGCTTCAACCGCGCCGTTACCGCCCAGTTCTGCCCAACCTCCAGCTGTGGGCCGTAATACCAGCTCAAGCGCAAAAGCCGGGAATTCAGATCAGGGAGTAATGAGCCGGATTCGACCTTCTTGACCCGGAAGAGCACACGCGAAAAGTCATCGGTTTGGTCGATGACTTCCTCAATGCGTCCGTGAAACTGTACATCCTTGCCATGCCATTTTTCATCGAGCCGGGCGTCCAGCAAATGGTTCATGCTCATCAGGGCCACCGCTGCGCCCACCGCGAGGCAGGCGATGGACCAACAACCGGATGTGATTCCCCGACCCCGTGTCGACGTCAGACGCCGCGCCGCCAATGCGCAGGCACCACTCAAGGCTGCTGCAAACAACAGAACAGCGGGTGAACCCAGTGAGGATGCAGGTATCAAAGGGGTACACAAGGCACCTGCGATGAAAGCGAGAAGATAGACCATAATCGTCCTTGATCAGGTTGCAGTGGCCGTCCGTGGGCTAGAAGAATGAGGGCGACAAACGAAGTATTTCGACGCGTCGCCATACTTCAAGTCGCAGCTCATGTGTATGTGCGAGCAATTTGAGAGAGTACGCTGGTACTGCCCCTCCTATGCCGGCATAATGACGCCCATTTTTAACCTGGTGTAGGTCGTCGTTCAGCTCGTAACTTATAACGAATGTATTTTTTCGTCAATCGAGGCGCTTTTATGAAGGCATAGTGGCTTATGTTAAAGAAAAGCAATGCGGAGTGGCGGAAAAAGGTGCCGTCATAAGTTATGAAAGTAGCGACAACTACACTAGCTACAGCCGACTGTTAGCCTATGCCGAGAAAGCTTTTAAAGCGCTGGTCTCCGGATCCAGTAAAGTTGCGCAACAACCGTTCATTGCGATTCCTCGGAAGCTTCCTGCACGACCCCAATTTGTTCCACCTTACCCGGCACTCGGTTTCCACCGCATTTGCAACGGGGCTGTTCGTGGCGTTCCTGCCGATTCCGGGGCATGTTCCGCTCGTGGCGCTGCTGGCTTTCTGGTTTCGCTGCAATTTGCCCTTGTCAGTCGCCCTGGTTTGGATCAGCAATCCACTGACGTTTCCATTCATCGTTTTTTCGGCTTACCAGGTCGGCGTGATGATTCTGGACCTCCCTTACGTAGCCTTTTCCTTTGAGCTCAAACTGGAGTGGTTTACCACAGAATTCCTGCGGATCTGGAAACCTTTGCTTCTGGGTTCGCTGATATTCAGTATTTTCTTCAGCTGCACGGGCTACCTGATCATCCAGGGATTGTGGCGCTGGACGGTAGTCAAAAAATGGAAAAGCCGGCCAAAAAACAGTAATCCATCGTGAAAAGCGGGCCGGCCAAATAACCGCTACTCACTCGTAGCGCAGCGCCTCGGCCGGCCTCACTTTACTGGCCCGCCAGGCGGGATACAGCGTCGCCAGAAAGCTCATTCCTATGGCAATCGCAGCAACGGTAATGACGTCATTCAGCCGAATATCCGCCGGTAAATAGCTCAAGGGATACACGTCGGACTTGAGAAACTGGATGGACAATAGCTGCTCAATCCATTGCACCGCGTCTTCCACAATCAGGGACAAGCCGAGGCCCACCAAAATACCGAAAAGGGTCCCGGTCACACCAATGGCGAACCCCTGCACCATGAAAATCCGCATAATGGCCCCGGTGGAAGTGCCGAGCGTACGCAATATGGCGATTTCACCCTGCTTGTCGACCACCACCATGACCAGGGCAGAAACTACGTTGAATGCGGCAATGGCGACAATCAACGACATCAGCAGGCTGACCAGGCTTTTCGACATCTGAATGGCCTGGTAGAGATTGCCATGGGTGCGCATCCAGTTGGAACCATAATAGCCGGGCCCGAGCTGCAACAGCAGGTTGTAAACCGCCGATGGCGCATCGAATAGATCATCCAACTGCAATCGCATGCCCGTCACCGTGTCCGGTGCGTCGGTGAAACCAGCGGCCGTAGACAGCTCCATAAGTGCCAGGGAATTATCCAGCTCTGTGCCGGATGTCAATACGCCGGCCACAGTGAAATAGGCGATTTGCGGCGTTGCCCGGGCATTATCCGGTTCGGGTATGATCAACATGACGGTTTCCCCCACATCAATCCCGAGCTCGACGGCAATGGCCCGGCCCAGAATGAGGTTCCGTCCTTTGCCCGTATCGCTCACGCCCCCGTTTAACAGAGTCGATAACGATCCCTGCGACAGGTAGCTGTTGATGTTGGATACACGCGCTTCAGCGCTCACATCCACACCGTACAACAGCAGCGAAAGGGACTGCCCCCGGTATGACACCAACCCCTGAAGCTCCACAAAAGGTGCGGCGGAAACCACCTGTGGCGCCTGCTCCAAACGTTGCTGCAAGCGCTGCCAATCGTCAATGCCCTGGCGGTGGTAGATTGCCCCCTGAGGCACCAGGCTGAGAATTTTCTGCTGGAGCTCCCGATCAAAGCCATTCATTACCGACAGCACTGTCAGCAACAATGCCACGCCAACCACAAGACCCAGCATGGAAACGCCGGAAAGAAACGATACGAACTGGCTGTTCTTCGGCGAGGCGGTGTAACGCAAACCTATATAGACGCTTAGCGGCAGAGCCATGTTATGCCTCTTTCAACGCTAAGGCGCCGTGACGCAGTTCCATAACCCTGTCCATACTGCGGGCAAAGTTGCTATCGTGAGTCACAACAAGAAAGCCGGTGTCCCACTCGCGGCTCAAGCTTCTCATCAACGCCTGAATGCTCGCGGCGTTATCGCTATCGAGGTTACCGGTGGGCTCATCCATCAGAACACAGGCGGGGCTGTTGGCCAGGGCGCGGGCTATGGCTACCCGCTGGCGCTCGCCACCGCTGAGCTCAGAAGGTTTGTGCCGCATACGATGACCCAACCCAACCTGATCGAGCAGTTCTGCAGCAGAACCCAATGCCTTGCTGCGCGAACGACCACCGATGATCATCGGCATGGCGACGTTTTCCTCGGCACTGAACTCGCCCAGCAAATGGTGGAACTGATAAACAAAACCGAGCAACCGGTTGCGTATACGGCCGCGCCCATTTTCGTCCAATGTTGAAAAAGGCTGCCCATTAACTGTCACCTCCCCCGCATCCGGTCGGTCCAGGCCGCCAAGAACGTTGAGCAAGGTGCTTTTACCGGAGCCGGAAGCGCCAACAATGGCAATATGCTCACCGGGGGCAATGGCAAAGTCGATGCCCTGCAAGACACAAATATCCTGTGGCCCCTGCCGGTAGGATTTGCTCAAACCGGTACAGGCGAGTACGGCCGGCTGCACCGCATTCTGTTGGTGAACAACGTGGTTCATAGCGGTCTCTTATTGAAGGCGAATTTGTTTGCTATCCATACGGCCGTCGCTGCTGAACAGACATCTATTAATGTGGCACCCAACCGATTACTCATAACGCAGTGCCTCCGCCGGTGCAATTCGCGCGGCGCGATAGGACGGATAAAGTGTAGCCAGAAATGTAATGACAAGGGCAATGCCGCAAATCCAGAAAGTATCGTTCCATTGAAAGCGCGACGGAATGTAGCTGACGAAGTAAACGCTGGGGTCAAACACTTGTAAGCCAATGGTGCGCTCCAGCCAGGCGATGAAGGTCGACAAATGCATGGCGGCAGGGATGCCCAGCGCCGCGCCAAGTAAAATGCCCGCCACACCCAAGGCCGTGCCCTGCACCATGAAAATTGAAACAATATCCCCCGCTTCCATTCCCATAGTGCGTAACACGGCGATATCTGTTCGTTTTTCAGCCACCATCATTACCAGACAGGTGATGATATTGAACGCCGCAACGGCGACAATAATGCTGAGCATAACGCTGACGACGGTCTTCTCCATTTTCACGGCCTGAAACAGGCTTCCCTGGGTCTCGCTCCAGTTTACGCCGGTGTAGCCTTCGCCAAGCCGGCTGACCAGCGTATCCAGTTGCTGGGGTGCTGCATAAATATCATCAAACTTCAACCGCAGTCCATCAATCGCACTGCCGCGCCGAAATAAGGTTCGGGCGTCTTCCAGGTGGATCAATGCCAGCGTCTGGTCCACCTGGGCGCCCACTTCGAATACGCCGACCACCGTAAAGCGCTTGGTACGCGAAAACACGCCAGCCGGTGTAACTGAGACTTCCGGCAGCGTGACGGTAAGCTTGTCACCGGTTGTTGCGCCCAGAGAACGAGCCAACATAGCACCGACCACGATGCCATAGTGCCCCGGCTGCAAACCGTTCAAGTCCCCCGCCACCATATGTTGATCGACAACCGAAACCTGAGACTCCCGATCTGGCAGAATCCCCTGTAACTCGACGCCCCGTATGCCGTTCGATAGGCTGATCAACCCCTTGCCACCGACAAATGGCGCACTGCCGCGTAAACCTGGGGCGCCCTCGATACGTGTCGCGAGAGCGTGCCAGTCCGTCAGCGGGGCCTGGGTGGTGAGAAATCCGTGAGGGACAACGCGCAGAATCCGTTGTTTCAGCTCATGATCAAAGCCGTTCATAACTGATAACACCAGAATAAGCGCAAAGACGCCCAATGCCATGCCAAACAGTGCGAATAAACTGACGAAGGAGATAAAATGATTGCGGCGCTTTGCGCGAGTGTAGCGCAAGCCGATATGAATGGTGAGAGCGTTTAGCATGCCGGCATTAAACCCAATTCCCTAATCCATAACAAGTAGGTAGACTACATTCATCTTCGCTGTATCAGCGTGGCCAACATGAGAAGCTGTCAGATCAAGAACCGATTCTGGATAACGGAGCCCCGTTAACAAACGCCATGGATACTAAACCTCCCACACGCGCAGAACGGCCCGCACCGGCTAAACAGGCTGATTCAAAAGATAACCGGCGCAATTTCTTCCGTATCAATCACGATATTCTTTTTGATTGTCGGCCGGTTGATACCTTTACGGCCAACTCCGCCACACCGGAGGAGGCATTCGATGATTCTGCAGTTACCGGTCTGGTAGCCGAATTGCGCCGATTAGATAGAGATGCTGCACAAAAATTAAAAATACTGGCAGAAAAAGACCACGTTTTGGGCGATTATCTACAACTGCTGAGTAGCAAAATTGATCTGATCGCCCGGCAAACACTGCTGGCAAAATCGGCTCCCGATGCCCATGTGCCCACCCGCATCAACCTGAGTGAAGCCGGCATCGCGTTCAAAAGCGACAGGGCCTATTATAAAGGCACCTTCCTGATAGCACGCCTGATTTTTCTGCCCAGTTATATACCCGTAGTGGTTTTCGCGGAGGTGATTCGCTGCCAGAATAAGGCCAACCCAAATGGGGACAATGAGGACAACCTTGACAGCTACGATGTGGCTGCACGTTTTCATCGACTATCAGAAAAAGATCGCCAGGAGCTTTCACGGCAAATCATCAAAGCTCAAGTGGCCCATAGAGTGCCGTAGCTTCTGTAGAAAGCACAATTAGAGCCCAGTAAAGAAAAGATCAACTAAAGACGGACCGTAACACGCAATAAGATCAAAGAGAGAATTCTTATGTATAAAGCCACTGCCCTCCTGTTTGCGCTGACTTTCTTGGCCAGCATGGCAACAATAGCCGACACTGTGACAATTCCTTTAGGTCAGCAGGGGGAACAATCCGTCGACCGGCCACCCCGGGGCACGAATAAAGCTCAGGTCGAGGCTGTGTATGGTGTGCCCGATGAGAAACACGGCCCCAACGGACAACCACCAATCTACTATTGGGAATATCCCGAATATACGGTGTATTTCGAGGGTGATTTTGTCATACACAGCGTGCTGAAGCATGGCAAAAGCAATTAGTACTCGGCAATCACAGGGAAAGACCTTTTGAAAACGCATAAACACCTCCCTGTGGCTTCGACGTGCATGGATGCACTAATGCCGCGATGGCAGGATGCCAAAGAGCGGTCCCGCGGCGTCCCTGCCGCGAGGGTTTCAAAAGGTCTTTCCCTGATGACAAACTCTCTTTGTGCACTGGACTAACGCAAGATCTTCGATAAGAACGTTACCCATAAGTCGAATTAAGACGAGCCCTGAGAGTAACCCGACAACCGAAACTATCCAACTAAGCAATGAACCGCAGCAGGTCAATTGTGACGGTTGACCCGGTTTAGGCCATTGAGGGCCGCTACGCGATAGGCCTCCGCCATTGTCGGATAATTGAAGGTGGTGTTACTGAAGTAATTGATCGTATTGGCTGACCCTTCCTGGCTCATGATCGCCTGGCCGATGTGAATAATTTCAGCCGCCTCGGCACCAAAGCAGTGAATCCCCAGAATCTCGAACGTATCAATGCGGAACAACAACTTCAGCATTCCGACGTTTTCACCACTTATCTGGCCCCGCGCCGTATCCTTGAAAAACGCACGGCCCACTTCATAAGGCACTTTGGCAGCCGTGAGCTCCGCTTCGGTTTTACCAATGGAGCTGATCTCCGGCAGTGTATAAATTCCCGTTGGAGCATCCTCTACAATACGGTAGCTTTCACCCTTGATCCCGGACAAGACCGCGCGACCTTGATCGTAGGAAGCACTCGCCAGGCTGGGCCAGCCAATAACATCACCGGCGGCATAGATATTGGGCACTGTGGTAAGGTAATTCTGATCCACCGTTAACTGGCCGCGGCTGTTGGCTTCAAGACCCAGATTTTCCAAACCCAGGTGCTCCGTGTTGCCTGACCGGCCATTACACCAGAGCAGCGCGTCAGCTTTGATCCGTTTACCTGACTTCAGATTCAGCACCACACCGGAATCACCCGCTTCTACGTTTTCGTATTCCTCGCGATGGCGGACCATGACACCATTGCCCCGCAGGTGATAACTGAGCGCATCGGATATCTCGTCATCGAGAAACGACAGCAGCCGTTCGCGGTTATTGATCAGGTCCACCTTCATACCGAGACCGGCAAAAATGGAGGCATATTCGCATCCAATAACACCCGCGCCGTAAATAATCAGAGTGCGTGGTGTGTGTTGCATATCCAGAATGGAGTCACTGTCATAGATACGCGGGTGATTGAAGTTCACACCGGGCGGGTGGTAGGGGCGTGAACCCGTAGCGATCAGAAATTTGTCAGCGGAAATAATATCTCGAACGCCACCCGAGCCAACTACCTCGATCTGCGACGAATTAATAAATTTGGCATGTCCGTCATGCAGTTTAATGCGATTTCGCACATAAAATTCCGTATGCAACTGCACCTGCTTGGGAATGACCTGCGCCGCAGACTCCAGCACCTGCGGATAACTCGGCGCACTGTGCGTGCCGAGATTGCGAAACATCGGCAGGGAACTGAAGTGGATGATCTGCTTGACCGCGTGTCGCAACGCCTTCGAGGGGATGGTGCCCTTGTGGGCGCAATTACCACCCACCACTCCGCGGTTCTCCACCACGCCCACACGCATCTCGCTTTTTGCTGCGGCCATGGCCGCCGCTTCACCAGCGGGACCGGCACCAATTACAATCAGATCATACTGATAATCTGCCATTCACTCGGACCTTATAATTATTTTCTGGATTCCACCCCAGACGCATCATATGCCAATGCTTTGGAGGCGGATGCATTGGACTGCTCAGTCTCATTTTCACATTTACTGGTGTCGCCGCCGCAAATATCACAGGCCGTGCCAATTCCGAGAGCACTCATACCGCCGCATGAGCCTTTGATTGGCTTTCCTCCGAGCAGAACACCCACCGACATCGCGATCACGATGCCGAGCATCACCAAAAAACTTAAAATGAAAACTGTCATTGCTGTTACCTCTCTCGCGACTAGTCGCGCAAATAATGCTCAAATGCCCCACTGTAGTCTGAGACAAAACCGCCATTTTTGTGTTCAATAAAATATACTGCAATCCCCTCTTGCTCAGCCAATGCGCGCCCTTTCTCCGCACCCATCACGTTAAATGCCGTTGCCAGGGCATCCGCGTCAGCGGCCGTATCAGCAATCACTGTGACCGAGGCCAGGCTATGGGTAATCGGCCTACCCGTTGCCGGATCAATGGTGTGGGAAACCCGCTGACCGTCGACTTCATAGTAGTTTCGGTAATCCCCTGATGTGGCCATTCCCGCGTTCGCCACTTCAATGGCTTGCACCGCACCTGTTTGCGCCAGAGTGGGTGACTCGATACCGATCCGCCAGGGCTTGCCGTTGGGGTTGTAACCCGAGATGCGCAGCTCACCGCCAATTTCAATCATAAAATTCTGCAGCTGGTGATCGCGATAGATCTCCGCTAAAAAGTCAGCGCCATAGCCCTTGGCTACGCCGGATAAATCGAGTTTGACGTCCTTTAGCCGGCGAACCTGTGGGGAATTTTCGTCCAGTTCAACAAACTGAAAACCGATATTGAAAAGTGCATCGTTAATCGCCTCATCCGACGGCACTTCTGACGATCGATGAGGCCCGAACCCCCAAAGATTCACCAGCGGGGCTACCGTAATATCAAATGCACCGTCACTGAGCCTGCTGATTCGTTCACTGGTTTTCAATACGCTGTACAACGGGTCAGAAACCTTCACCCACACATTAGTTGGCTCGCGGTTCAGTTGCATCAACTCCGAGTCCGGAATATAGGTAGACATCATACTATTGATGTCCGCCAATGCCTGCTCGGTGATCTCCCGCAGCCCCACCGCATCCACGGACACCGGCGCATCCACTACCTTGATATGGTAGTAGGTGCCCATGGTTTCGCCTTCTATGGCGATAACCGGTTTTCCGCGATCTGTACATGCGCCTAAAAATAATATGGAGGCCAAAAAAAGATAAAGCGAGAGCAGCTGTGCCACCCTCGCCTTTTGAGATTGTTCTGCCTTGGACATGCTTGCCTCAATAACTGCTATTAACCGGCTAGGAGTCTGTCGGACTTAAGCCATCGTAGCGAGCAAGGCGCGAAATCGAGGATAGTTTTTCGCGCTTTTGAGGCGCATAGTGGTTCTATCAACAAAAAAGCGCGGAAAAATTGACCGATTTCCCGCCGGCGCAGCAGATCAGCCGTAAGTCCGACAGGCTCTAGGTTAGCCACCAAAGTCGTCGAGCATGATATTCTCATCTTCAACGCCCAGATCTTTCAACATTTTGATACAGGCGGCGTTCATCATGGGCGGCCCACACATATAGTACTCACAATCTTCCGGTGCCGGGTGATCCTTCAGATATTCCTCGTACAACACATTGTGAATAAAGCCGGTCAAGCCGTCCCAGTTATCTTCAGGCTGCGGATCCGACAGCGCGATATGCCAGGTAAAGTTGTCATTCTCGGCCGCGAGCATGTCGTAGTCTTCTTTGTAGAACAGCTCTTTCAACGACCGCGCGCCGTACCAGAAGGTCATTTTGCGTTTGCTGTTCAAGCGCTTCAACTGATCAAATATGTGCGAACGCATCGGAGCCATGCCGGCACCACCGCCGATAAACACCATTTCATTGTCCGTTTCCTTGGCGAAGAACTCACCAAACGGTCCAAACACGCTGATCTTGTCGCCGGGCTTCAGATTGAATACGTAAGACGACATGATTCCAGGTGGTATACCGGTGGACTTTGGCGGCGGTGTTGCAATACGGATATTGAACTTCACCACACCACGTTCTTCCGGGTAATTGGCCATGGAATAGGCACGTATGGTTGTGTCATTCACTTTGGATTCAAGATTGAAGAAACCAAAACGCTCCCAATCGCCACGGAATTTGTCTTCGATATCAAAATCTTTGTACTTCACGTGATGGGGTGGCACTTCAAGCTGCACATAACCGCCTGCCCGGAAATCCACATTTTCGCCTTCCGGCAATTTCAGCGTCAGCTCTTTAATGAAGGTAGCAACATTAGGGTTGGAGACCACAGTGCATTCCCACTGCTTAACGCCGAATACTTCTTCCGGCACTTTGACCTTCATATCCTGCTTGACGGCAACCTGACAACTCAAACGCCAGCCTTCTTTCTCTTCCCGAGGCGAGAAATGTGTTTTTTCCGTAGGCAACATGGAGCCGCCGCCTTCGAGCACTATGCAGCGACACTGTGCACAGGTGCCACCACCGCCGCAGGCTGAGGCGAGAAACAGGTCGTTTGAGGCCAACGTTTGCAACAATTTTCCACCGGCGGGGGTAGAAACGGTCTTCTCACCATTGATATCGATATTGACATTACCGGTGCTCACCAACTTTGCGCGCGCAGCAAGAATCACTACCACCAGCGCAAGCACGATGCCAGTGAACATACCAACGCCTAAAATTATTTCTATGTTCATTCTGAAAAAAGTCCTCGCTGGTTTACAGGTCGATGCCGCCGAAAGACATGAAGCCCAACGCCATCAAACCGGCAGTAATAAATGTGATGCCCAGGCCACGCAGTCCCGCAGGCACGTCGCTGTACTTTAACTTTTCTCGAATACCGGCAAGTGCAACGATGGCCAGAGCCCAACCCACGCCAGCCCCGGCACCAAACACGACGCTTTCACTGAAGTTATAGTCGCGCTCAACCATGAAAAGCACCGCACCCAAAATCGCGCAGTTCACCGTGATCAATGGCAAAAACACACCGAGCGCGTTGTAGAGTGCGGGAACATATTTGTCCAACACCATTTCCATTATCTGCACAATGGCTGCAATGACGCCGATATAGCTGATCAGCCCAAGGAAGCTCAAATCCACATCGGGCAATCCAGCCCACGCCAGTGCACCGTCTGCCAGTAGATAGGTATAGAGAAGATTGTTCGCCGGCACGGTGATTGTAAGCACCACAATAACTGCGATGCCTAGACCAATGGCTGCTTCAATTTTCTTGGAGATAGCCAGAAATGTACACATTCCAAGAAAGAACGCCAAAGCCATATTCTCAATGAATACGGCTCGAATAAATAAGGAAATCAGGCCTTCCATTACATGGCCTCCTGGGCAGAAATAGTGTTCGGAGAGATTTTATAATCCTGGGGCTCTACCTGCTCTGTCTTCACGGAGCGCAAAATCCAGATAAAGAAACCGATCAGGAAGAACGCACTTGGCGGCAACAATAAAAGCCCATTGGAGATATACCAACCTCCTTCGGTCGCCAGCGGCAATATCTCATAGCCCAACAGCGTACCGGAACCAAAAAGTTCGCGCACAATAGCGAGGGCAACCAGCAGGACGCTGTAACCCAAGCCATTGCCGATACCGTCTAGGAAGCTTGGGACAGGCGAATTCTGCATAGCAAACGCTTCAGCGCGGCCCATAACGATACAGTTGGTAATAATCAGGCCAACGAAAACCGACAACTGTTTGCTGACATCGTAGGCAACCGCCTGCAAAACTTCGTCCACCAAAATCACCAACGAGGCAATAATCGTCATCTGCACGATAATGCGGATGCTGTTGGGAATGTAGTTGCGAACGATGGATACGAAGAAATTCGAAAATGCAGTTACCAAAGTCAACGCCACACACATTACCAGCGTCACCTTCAGGTTACTGGTGACTGCCAGTGCGGAACAAATACCAAGAATCTGTAAAGCAATGGGGTTGTTGTTGAAAATTGGTTCAAATAAAAGCTCTTTGACTTTCATTGTTTAGGCCTCCCCACTTTTCAGGTTTTGAATAAATGTCTTGAATCCCGCTTCACCCATCCAGAATTCGATGAGATTGTCCACACCCCGACTGGTCAAGGTAGCGCCAGACAAACCATCAACCTTGTATTCGGCACCCGGCGCTTGGGGATTGACGCTGCCTTTGACAACCGAAAGCGCAACGTCGCCCTGCTCATCGTAGACTTTCTTACCATGCCACAACGCCTTCCAGTTAGGGTTATCCACTTCGCCACCCAGTCCGGGAGTTTCTGCGTGCTCGTAGAAGCCCAGGCCGACGACGGTATTCAGATCCGACTCAAGCGCCAGAAAACCGTAAAGTGTCGACCAAAGCCCGTAGCCGCTTACCGGCAGAACCAGAATATTGCCGCCTTCACCGTCGTCAATCAGATAGACTTCCGCGAAGTTAGCTTTGCGCCCCAGGCCTGCAATATCGCTGCCGACAGCGATTTCTTCAGACATGGTGGGATGTTTGGCCGCTTTGCGCTGATCGAACTCCGCGGTGTCAACTTCATCGGTGAATTTCCCGGTGCGCAAATCCACAATTTTAGTGGTAACCGCTTTGAACTGCTCCTCGATGCTCACACCTTCCTGCAACAGGCCGGCAGCGGCAAGCACGTTCCGTTGAAAATCAACTTGTTTGTTGGCAACCTGCGCAGGACGCAAGAGCACTGCCGCAGTGGACACAATCACGGAACATACAATGCATAGCAGCAGAGTTACTGTGATCGTCTTTTTGACCGTATCATTACTAGCCACGCGCTAACCTCCGCTTAACATTTGCCTGTACCACAAAGTGATCGATTAACGGGGCAAACAGGTTGGCAAACAGAATTGCCAACATGATGCCTTCCGGGAAAGCCGGGTTGGCCACTCGAATCGTCACTGTCATGAAACCGACCAGGGCACCAAACCACCATTTACCGGTATTGGTCATGGATGCAGAAACCGGATCCGTCGCCATGAAAATCATACCGAAGGCAAAACCGCCCAGGACAAAGTGCCACCAGAACGGCATATTGAACATGTCGTTGGTGTCTGAGCCGACCCAGTTGAATACCAAAGCAGTCGCAATCATGCCCAACATGACGCCACCGATGATGCGGTAGGACGCGATACCCATCCCCACCAACACAACGCCACCGATGAGAATGGCCAAAGTAGATGTCTCACCAATCGAGCCTGGAATGCTGCCGAGGAAAGCTTCGAGCAGGCTGACCTGCCCAACCATTGCGTCCATACCCTGCTGTGCGGCAACGGACAGCGGAGTCGCACTGGTGTAGCCATCAACTGCAACCCAGACTGCATCACCTGACATGTCGCCAGCGTAGGCGAAATAAAGAAATGCGCGGCCGGCGAGCGCGGGGTTGATAAAGTTTTTACCGGTGCCACCAAACAGTTCCTTGGCTACAACCACACCGAAGCTGATACCCAAAGCGACCTGCCACAACGGCAGATCCGGCGGGCAAATCAAGGCAAACAGAACGGAAGTGACGAAGAAGCCTTCGTTGACTTCATGGCCGCGCTTCATGGCAAACAACACTTCCCAGAAGCCGCCCACAACAAATGTGACTGCATATATAGGAAGGAAGTAGGCGGCGCCAAGCCAGAAGTTGTCCCAGATACTGGAAGGATCGTGCCCCGCGATCAATGCCACCAGTGACGCTCTCCAGCCTTCCATGGAGGTCATACCCATTTCCGCAAGCGCCAGGTTGGATTGCAGCCCCAGGTTATACATGCCGTAGAACATGGCGGGGAAAGTACACAGCCAGACAGTGATCATGATGCGCTTCAGGTCAATGCCGTCGCGCACATGAGATGTAGTCTTGGTAACATCAGCCGGTTGGTAAAAAATGGTGTCAACCGCTTCATAGAGGGCGTACCACTTTTCATAACGTCCGCCCTTATGGAAATGCGGCTCCAGGCTATCTAAAAAGCCTCGCAAACTCATGCCTTACCCCTCTTTCTCAATGCGCGCCAGATTTTTACGCAAAATCGGACCATATTCGTATTTTCCCGGGCACACGAACGTACATAGTGCCAAGTCCTCTTCGTCCAGTTCCAGACAGCCCAGTTTTTGTGCCATTTCCGTATCTTCAACAATCAGGGACCTGAGTAACTGAGTGGCAAGGATATCCAGAGGCATGACCCGCTCGTAGTTGCCGATGGGCACCATGGCGCGCTCACCGCCGTTGGTGGTCGTGGTGAAGTCAAACAGCTTGCCGCCGAACAGGCTCGACATATAGATGCCGATCGCCGAAAAACGGTTGAGGCCCAGGCGCAGGTAATGGAGGAAAAAGCGTTGGCGGCCCTCTTCCAATACGCTCACCTGGTTGTGGTAGCGACCGAGGTAAGCCAGAGGACCACGAGCCGTACGACCACCAAACACTGAACCGGAAACGACGCGGTTCTCACCGGCTTTCAATTCGCCAGCAGTCAACTCATCCAGGCTTGCGCCCAGGCGCGTGCGCAGCAGACGCGGTGATTCCACTTGAGGCCCCGCCAGTGCAACAATACGCTCTGTCGGCAGTCGGCCGGTGGTAAACAGTTCACCGAACGCCATCACGTCCTGGTATCCCAAGGTCCAGACCACATGGCTGAGTGCGGCAGGCTCAAGAAAATGAATGTGGGTTCCCACATTACCCGCCGGATGAACGCCGTCAAAACCTTCAAAAACCACGTTGGAAGCCGGCGCGTCGGGCAGTGCAGCTTTGGGACCATGACCCACGTATACCTTGCCGTCAGTCAGCTTGCTCAGGAGCTTCAACCCGTTGACGAACGCGTCGCGGTTGGTATCAATAATAACCGTGGGGTCAGCTGCGAGGGGATTGGTGTCGAGGATGCTGACAAAAATAGCTTTGGGCGAAGAATCCACAGCCGGGACGTGGCTAAAGGGACGTGTACGCAGCGCAGCCCAAAGGCCGGAGTTCACCAGGTTGTCGCGCACCTGCTCACGGCTGAGTCCATCCAGTTCGCCCGCAGCGTAGCTCGCGAACTCCTCGGCTTCATCGCCCTCGATGTCGATTACTACCGACTGCAGTACACGTTGTGCGCCGCGATTGATTGCTGCGACCGTACCCGCAGCCGGAGCTGTGAATTTGACTCCCGGTCGCTTTTTATCGCTGAACAATTCCTGGCCCAATTTCACCTTATCCCCGACCTGAACACTCATCGAAGGTTTCATGCCGTGATAATCGAAGCCGACAACCGCGACTGAACGAATTGTTGGACCATCTTCAATGGATTGTCGGGGAGCTCCCGAAATAGGTAAATCCAATCCGCGACGGATCTTTCTCATACGTCTTAGCCTAATAACTTAGTTGGAGAAGTTGACTGCGCGGTGACGCAACCGTTTAACGATTGCAGACCCACATAGTGCGACGTCTGACTGGCTGAAGTGACTCAACCAGGAGATTGTGGCCGGTGTTCCACCCACTCGGATCGAAAGATAACGCAATGCAACCTCCGATCCGTCAAAAAATCGCGCTAATTATAGAGTTGTGCCATAGATAAAACCAGAGGCGCGCCATTTTTTTGTAAACCCGATCAAGCACATAGTTGATATATCAATCTTGTAGCGATTTTTCCTGTAGCTTTTTTATGCGGCTGTTGCTGCTGCGCAAACACCGTTAGAATGTGCTGCCTGATCCAACCAGTGGATCCGATAACTCTTTGTGTATTGCTTCGAAGGCCAACGGCATCGACAATCCATCGGAAATTATCCATCAGGCTACTCAATCATCTGACGCTGCAATCTAATCCTATGCCATTGATTAACCCACTGACTCCCCCATTGCCAAGCAGTCCCAGCAGCAAAATCCAGTGGGGCCAATTGCACGGCAGCGCCACCCCACTGGCTATTGCCCGCGCCAGCGTGGAACACAAACAGACGTCACTGGTGATTGTCTCCAGCATGGCGGAAGCCGACCGGATGGAAGAGGATATCCGGCTGTATTTGCAGGATGTGCCGAATGCACCGGAAGTGTTGCACTTCGCTGACTGGGAGACACTGCCCTACGACAACTTCTCCCCGCATCAGGACATCATCTCCGAGCGCATGCGCACGCTCTATCAGCTGTCCCTGGACAATAGAAGCCTGATTGTCGTCTCCGCGCCAACTCTCGCTCAGCGTCTGCCGCCGCAGAATTACATTATCGGCAACAGCCTTATCGTCAAGGTTTCCGAGCAGCTCGACATGATCAAGCTGCGCAACCAGTTGATCGCCGCGGGTTACAACAGTGTGGACACCGTGTATCAACATGGCGAGTTCGCCACCCGGGGGGCATTGCTGGACGTTTACCCCATGGGCAGCAAATGGGCGTACCGCATTGAACTGTTTGACGACAGCATCGAGTCCCTGCGCGAGTTTGACCCCGAAACCCAGCGCACCGTCCAACAAGTTGACCATATCGAGCTTTTGCCCGCCCGTGAATGCCCCCTGGACAAAGCCGGGATCGCCCGTTTCAAAGCCGCCTGGCATGAGCACTTTGACGTCGACCACCGGTCCAGCCCGCTTTATCAGGATGTCAGCGACGGAATTTCGCCGGCCGGCGTCGAATATTACTTGCCACTGTTCTTCGAGCACACCGCCAGTTTGTTCGACTACCTGCCGAATAACACGCTGGTGATGGTGACCGGCGGGCTTGAGCAGGCCATTGAGAACTTCTGGAGGGATGCGACCAACCGCTACGAAAACCGGCGGGTTGATCGGGAGCGACCGATTCTCAGTCCGCAGGAAGTATTTCTTCCCGTGACAGAAATTTTCCATCATTTGAAACCTTATGCCCGGGTCACACTTCATCATGGGGCGCTGCCGGAAAAACAGGGCAATTTCAACTTTGACACTGAGGCGCCTCCAGTCCTTCATATCGACGCCACGGCGACACAACCGCTGGCGAAACTGGACAGCTACCTATGTTCCACGTCATCCCGGGTACTGTTCTGTGCAGAAACCAACGGACGGCGCGAAACCCTGCGGGAGCACCTGGAAAAAATCGGCATCAAACCCACGGAGTACAACAGCTTCACCAGCTTCCTCGCCAGCGGTGATACCCATGGAATTACCGTCGCCGATTGGGAACAGGGGCTGATTCTGCCCGATGAAGGTGTTGCTGTTATCGCCGAACCGCAGCTTTTCGGCATGCAAATCCAACAGCGACGGCGGCGAAAGACCAGCGCGGAGCAGGAAGACAACGCCGTCAGGAATCTGAGTGAGCTGAAAATTGGCGCGCCGGTTGTTCACATCGATCACGGTGTCGGGCGCTATCGTGGACTTGAGACCCTGGTTATCGACCAACAGACGGATGAATTCCTCCTGCTGGAATACGCGGACCAGGCCAAGCTGTATGTGCCGGTCAACAACCTGCACCTGATCAGCCGCTATTCCGGTGCGGATGAAAGCCTCGCCCCCATGCACCGCCTGGGCAGCGAGCAATGGCAGAAAGCCCGGCGCAAGGCGGCAGAACAGATCCGCGACGTCGCTGCTGAATTGCTCGACATCTACGCCCGACGCAAGGCGCGCCAAGGCACCGCATTCGACGACCCCGGCGATGCCTACCGGCAGTTCTCAGCCAGCTTTCCCTTTGAGGAAACACCGGACCAGGAGCAAGCGATTACCGCGGTGCGCAACGACATGCTCGCGCCCCAGCCCATGGACCGGCTGGTTTGCGGTGACGTTGGCTTTGGCAAAACCGAAGTGGCCATGCGCGCAGCCTTTATTGCGGTGCAGAACAGCCGCCAGGTTGCCGTGCTGGTGCCCACCACCCTCCTCGCCCAGCAACATTACGAATCTTTCCGTGATCGTTTTGCCGACTGGCCGGTCAATATCGAAGTCATTTCCCGCTTCCGCTCCAGCAAAGATATTGCGCAGGTACAGAAAAGCCTGGAACAGGGCAAGACCGATATCATTATCGGCACCCACAAGTTGCTCCAGGGGGATCTGAAGTACCCCAATCTCGGGCTGCTGATCATCGATGAAGAGCACCGCTTCGGCGTTCGCCAGAAAGAAGCCCTCAAGGCCTTGCGCGCTGAAGTGGACATACTGGCCATGACGGCCACCCCCATACCCCGCACGCTCAATATGGCCATGAGCGGCATCCGCGACCTGTCGATCATTGCCACGCCGCCGGCGAAGCGCCTGTCGATCAAAACGTTTGTGCGTGAAAGCGACAACAACCTCATCAAAGAGGCGATTCTGCGGGAAATCCTCCGCGGCGGGCAGGTCTACTACCTGCACAACGAAGTCAAAACCATTGAACGGGCCGCGCGGGAAATCAGCGAGCTGGTTCCAGAGGCGCGAGTGCGCATCGGCCACGGCCAAATGCGCGAACGGGAGCTGGAAGCGGCCATGTCCGACTTCTACCACAAGCGCTTCAATGTGCTGGTGTGTACCACAATCATCGAAACCGGCATTGACGTGCCCAGTGCCAATACCATCATTATCGAGCGCGCGGACAAGTTCGGCCTGGCGCAATTACACCAGTTGCGCGGCCGGGTTGGAC
Source organism: uncultured Cellvibrionaceae bacterium (assembly GCA_964419935.1). Taxonomy (GTDB): domain Bacteria; phylum Pseudomonadota; class Gammaproteobacteria; order Pseudomonadales; family Cellvibrionaceae; genus CAYQQJ01. Next base: position 52,619 of record CAYQQJ010000010.1, on the reverse strand, counting down.
GCTCGCACCACCAGGCCTATGCCTACCTGTTGACCGGCGACAAGCGCAGCATGACCGCGGATGCCCAAAAGCGGCTGCTGGCGATATCCGAAGCCCAGGATCTGGGTGCCGGTTTCACCCTCGCGTCCCACGACCTGGAGATTCGCGGCGCAGGCGAATTACTGGGTGAGGAACAAAGCGGCCAAATGCAGGCCATCGGCTTTTCCCTGTACATGGACATGCTCGACCGCGCGGTCAAGGCCATGCAGGAAGGTAAAACCCTGAATCTGGATACGCCATTGCAAACCGGCGTCGACGTCAACCTGCGGATTCCGGCACTGATACCCGACGATTACCTGCCCGACGTCCACCTGCGCCTGATTATGTACAAACGACTGGCCAACGCCAAAAACGAAGATGAACTGAACGAGCTGCAGGTGGAAATGATTGACCGCTTTGGCCTGCTACCGGAACCGACCAAGAATCTCATCCGCATCACAGAACTGCGTCTCAGAGCCGAGCGGTTGGGTATTGCCAAAGTTGAAGCGGGACGAGAAACTGGTCGCATCGAATTCGCCTCGGACACACGAGTCGAACCCCTGACGCTGGTCACGATGGTCCAGACCCAGCCACGAAAATACCGGCTGGATGGGGCCAACCAACTTAAATTTACAGTGGAAATGACAGACGCGGATGTGCGTATTCGCTCGGTACATGAGCTTCTTGAAAAGCTTTCCGCATAAACCTACCACGGTTAAGAGCAGTTACCATGAAAGCAGTTGTGCAAAAATCAAACGATCGTTTTTCGGCTGTAGCGGGCGGACGCCGAAGCCGATGGACCCGCGCCGGTATCTTGCTACTGGTGGGCTGCAGCCTCAACGTCGCCCACGCCGAACCCAAAACAGCGGATTGGTATCAGGTGGAAGTCACCATCTTCGAGCGTCTGCCGGGCAACCAGGCTGGAGACACTGAAAGCTGGCCGAAGGATGTGGACCTGCACTACCCTGCAGATTGGCAGAAGCTGATTACCCAGGAGACGGCGGCTGATCTTCTCGCACAACTGGAACCCGTCGCAGATCTTTCGGAAGAAAGCACAGAGGACTTCTTGGCACCCGAGAGTCAGACAAACCCACCCGCGATGGAACCCGGCACTCTTGTCATTGACGAGACTGCGCCGCAGCCACCCGCCCCGCCCCTGCGTTACTTTGGCGCAGAACCGGAATTCGCGTTCGTGAAACTGCCGGAAGCAGAACGCACATTGAACGAGACCACCGGCGGTATTTCCCGCGATCGCACGTTGCGCGTGCTGTTTCATGAGGCGTGGCGACAGCCAATACTTGCCAGGGATAAAGCCACGTCAATCATCATCAGAGGCGGGAATGAGTATCAAAACCACCGGGAACTGGAAGGCTCCATTCGTCTGAACATCAGCCGCTATTTGCACGTCTACACCAATCTTTGGCTGACAGAGTTTGTTCCGAATTATGGCCAGGAACCTGAACATTGGCCGCTGCTGCCGCCAGTACCGCAGCATGATACCCCACAGGCTACCGATAATGTGTTCGACGCTGAACTGGTTGCCGACGACAGGCCTTTTGATTTCAGTGACAGCCAGTCCTCCTGGAAGATCGAAGCACCGGTTGCAGAGGATTACTCCAGCCTGATCGAACAACCTTTCCTGATCGACGAAATCGTCACCCTTTCACAATCACGGCGGATGCGCAGTGGCGAGTTGCACTACATCGATCACCCTCGCCTCGGCGTCATAATCAAAGTGGATATCTATTCGCCGGACTCCGACGAATAATCTGTCAAAAAGCAGCAAATAATATACTTCGTTACCCAGACACAGCATTTTGTTTTTGGGTAGCGATGGCGTGTGTGGAAAACCGAAGGCGCGCTAAACGCAGGCGACATCATCGGCCTGCAAGCCTTTATCACCTTGATTGAGTTCAAACTCCACTTGCTGACCTTCCGCCAGAGACCGGTAACCTTCACCGCGAATATTACGATAGTGCACGAAAATGTCGTCTGCACCCTCACTCTGGGTAATGAAACCGTAGCCTCGTACATTGTTGAACCACTTAACGGTACCGAGCTGCCGAGCGGCCATAGTGAATACCTCTCTTATAGTTATAGTGAATTTCAGTTATAGAAAAGTTTGTGATGGTTGTTATATTGCTGACACTGATTACTGATATGGGCAGTTAATGTGATAGCTGCTTTATCTAACAAGTTTATAGTTATTGTGTTAACCAATTTGTGACTGCAGCATCAGAAAATGCCGAGCAGAACCACCAAAAGTTCGCGGAGACGATAAGACAATTTATCTCCAGTGTCCAGCATCGTCGGTGGCCCGCGTTGAAATTGCAGAGGCACTAATTGAAGAGGTGCTAATTGAAGAGGCACCAACCCGTAACTAAAATTACCCGGTTAATGCCGCCCACAGCCCCTAGGGCACAAGAGCATAAATGCCCGGCACGTTACGCAGATAGCCTTTGTAGTCCATGCCGGAGCCAAAGATGTAGCGATCGGGCACATTCATCCCGATAAAATCAGGTTTAAACGGGGCGACTTTTCGGTCGTGCAATTTGTTCACCAGCACCGCGGAGCGCACCTTTGAGGCACCCCGCGCCTGGCAATGGTCACAAATGGCTTTGAGGGTCTGACCCTCATCGAAAATATCATCGACAACCAGTACCGATTGTCCCACAAAACTGTGGCGTGGCTCGGCAATCCAATGCAGTTTATCCCCGTGAATCTGGTCGCGATATCGTGTGGCATGCACATAGTCGAGCCGCAACAGGTTCGGCAAATGCGGCATAAGCATACCGGTCGTAATCAACCCGCCATTCATCACACAAAGAATCAGCAGATCTTCATCACGGGTTTCGCGGGCTATGACCTCTGCCAACGTACAGATTGCGTCATTTACATGGGCCTCGCTAAAGAGCAGTTCAGCTTCTGCGAGTATTTTTGCGGCTTCATCTGCCAGGCTCATAGCTTTCGCACCTCCATTGTCCCTCTTCGCACCGAGCCGATCGCTGTCGCCAGGCGCACATATTATTTGTCCGTTGTATGGACAATTCCGTTTCCAGTGTTTCGATACTCACTGTCGAATTCCCCCTGTTTATTGTTATAGGAGCCGACCCAGGCGTTCCTGCGTTGTGCGTCGGCGCTCAGTGGCTGCAAGCTCAGTAAAGCTCAGCGCCGGTGCCTGTGAGCGCATTCGGGCCAGGCGGAGCGACTGCGGCTGCTTTGCGCCCTCCAGGTGGCTGACTACGCGGCAAGCCTCCCGCGGATTATTGCAGATCAAGACCGCATCACATCCTGCGCCCATCGCCTGTTTCGCACGCTCGACATAACCACCGGCCGATGCCGCGCCTGCCATGGATAGATCGTCGCTGAAGATCACACCGTCAAAGCCCAAGTCGCTCCGCAATACCTGCCGCAACCAATAGCTGGAAAAACCGACTGGTTGTGAATCAACACTCGGAAACAGAACATGGGCTGGCATCATGCCATCAAGCTCTTTCGCCAGCGCCCTGAATGGAAGCAGGTCAAGCTTCTTGACGTCGTCCAAACGGCGGTTATCCACCGGCAGTTCCAAATGGCTGTCCGCGCGGACACTGCCGTGTCCCGGGAAATGTTTCCCCGTCGCCGCCATACCGGCTTCGCGCATACCGGCAATGAATGCCCGGGCCGCATCAATAACAATTTCGGGATTCGGCGAAAAAGACCGGTCCCCGATAACCTGACTGAATTGATCATCAAGATCAAGTACTGGTGCAAAACTGATATCGATATCCAGGCTGCGCAGTTCCGCCGCCATCAGCCAGCCACAGTCCTGCGCCAGCTGTCGCCCTTCTTCCGGCTGCTGTTGGCACAATCGTCCCAGGGCCTGCATGGGCGGAATTCGGGTAAAACCCTCCCGAAAGCGCTGCACCCGGCCACCCTCCTGGTCCACAGCGATCACCATATCTGGCCGCAGAGCGCGAACCCCGCTTGTGAGCGCAGCGAGCTGTTCAATATTCTGGTAATTCCGGGCGAAGAGAATCAAGCCTCCGACCACTGGGTTGAGCAATACGTCGGCCTCGGCATTTTCCAGCGTCAGACCTTTGATATCCAGCACCACTGGACCGAGTTCATTACTCATCAGGCGTATTCAACATCCCCTTCAGGGCCGGCACCATCAGATGCACAGCGTCGTTCAAATCGGTATCGGCATTGTAATCGGCGTTGAGTATGGCACGAATGGAGTCAAAACTGGATAGGGTAAATACCGCCGCACCCAGCATAAAGTACAGCCGCCAGTAGAACGAGATGGGATTCAGATGAGGCAAAGCCTCATGCAGCAGCCTGAGAAACCGTTGATAACAGGGCCCGTAATCCGCCAGGAGCGCGTGGCGCAAATGCTCCTGGGACTGGGAGTAAGACAAGCCCAGCAAGCGCATGAAACGTTGCGGATCACCATCGACTTCATCTACAGCGGTCAGCAGGGATGAAAACAGGCAACGCAACAACGCCTCTGCCGAGGGCGACGAGCCCGGCGTCAGCTGTGCCTCAAGCGAATCCAACTCCCGGCCGAGATGTTCCTCAAACGGCGTCAGAAAGCGGGAAAAAACCGCTTTGATCAATGCCTTCTTTGAGCCAAAGTGATAATTGACAGCGGCCAGATTGACGTCCGCTAGCCCGGTAATGGTCCGCAGGGACGTTTCCGTGAACCCCCGTTCAGCGAAGAGCACCGTTGCCGCCCGAAGAATTTTCTCGGCCGTATCTGTCTGCCCCGTCGCCTCACTCTGACTACCGCCTTTCATTCACTTTGCCTCTGCTATTCACACCCGGACACAGGTTGGCCCTAACGCCGGCACTCTTAGACCATTTAACTCTGTCATGGGGTGCTGTCATAAACAAATACCATCAGCCGAACCAACAAGGCGCGACAAACCTTCGGTTATTCAATCGATTAGTCGCGCTATTTAACACGTTTTCTTTTGCCGATTCCACCCGTTGAACCGCGCGTACAGCGCTCGAAGGTAATGCTTATGCGCGACCGTCATGATAGTTTGAACAAAGTGGCGCGTTGCAGCCATTCGCGCAATTGATGACATCAATCGTTTCAAAAAGGGAGGTCTTACCGTGGCTTCACAGTATCCGCTGATAGGCTCCTGGTACCAGGACCTGACCGAATCCCAGCTCTTTGAAGTGGTGGCTATCGATGATCAGGCAGGAACAGTCGAAATACAGTACCTCGACGGTTCCATTGATGAGTACGAGCTGGACGGTTGGGAACAACTGCCGCTGGTAGCGGCTGAACCACCTGAAGATTACGGCCCCGCCTATGGCTTGAGTGGCGAAGACTTCGCCAGCGACGATGACAGCCATCTGTACAGTAGCGGCAATCCCCTTGAGACCATGGAACCCGAGCGGTTCCAGGAGTTCGATGACTTCTATCCCTGGCTCTGACCGCAGCGCTATGCGCTAACCACCAGCCACTGAATGCCTATACAGCCCACGGCACCGGCAAACTCACGGTGGCTGAAGCAGCCGTAAAAGCCGCGGCATTCGCCGACATCCGCAGAAGAAACACCTTCCCTCCTCCAGCTCCGCGCCTGAACCGGCCATCCCGGACACTAACCCGCCACTCCCGCACACTGCACAAACCGCTTGCACAGTTCCTTTTACTGTATATAATCACACCTACTGTATATAAAAACAGACAACCAACACACGGCAAGAGGCCAGCAGGATGATCAAACTCACTCCGCGCCAGCAGCAAGTCCTGGAACTGATAAAACAACACATCGAGGATACCGGGTATCCGCCCACCCGGGCCGAAATCGCCAAGATCCTTGGCTTCAAATCAGCCAATGCCGCTGAAGAACATTTGAAGGCGCTGGCCCGCAAAGGCGCCATTGAAATGGTGGCCGGTGCTTCGCGGGGTATTCGCTTACCGGAAGTTCAATCGGGAATCCCGATCGTCGGTCGCGTCGCCGCGGGCAGCCCCATTCTGGCCGAAGAACACATCGAGGATTACTGCGAGATGCCCCATCACTTTTTCAGCCCGACCGCCGATTACCTGCTGCGCGTCAATGGCATGAGTATGCGTGATGCCGGTATTCTCGACGGTGACCTGCTGGCGGTACATCGCACCACCCAGGTTCATAACGGCGAAATTGTTGTTGCGCGAATTGAAGACGAAGTGACGGTCAAACGTTTCAAACGTGAGGGCAATCGCGCCCTTATCGAGCTTTGGCCGGAAAACCCGGATTTTGAGGTCATCAAAGTGGATTTGAGAGACAGGAATTTTGCCATCGAGGGATTGAGTGTAGGCGTTATTCGTCGAGGATCCTGATATGCATTACAACCTGCAGCATAGCCACGCCAACACCCACGCCGGCGTCACCGAAGTCGTACTCCCCCGCGAGAATCAGACACAGGGCAGCCTGAGCGAGGAAAGTGCGTCTCAGGAAAGCCCAATTCAGCTGGCCATGGTTCTGCCCATGCTCGCACATTTGAGCCGACAGACCCGGAACCGCTGGTTTTCCTGGATTGCGCCCAAAGGTATTTCCCGGCAAATGCTCAAGGACTATGATTTTGATCTGAGCAAGGTGCGCCTGATTCACACGCGCGATGAAGAGGAAACCCTCTGGGTTCTTTGGCAGGCACTGGCACAGGGCAACAGCGAAGCCGTTGTTGCGAGCCCGGGCAAACTCAGCGACAAGGCGCTGACCAGCCTGGAGCAAGCGGCTTGGCAAGGCAACACTCAGGGTTTATTGATTCGCTATCGGTAGCAAGCAAGGTGAAGTAGACCAGCTCGGCTGGTGGAAGAAGGAGGTTCAACAGGCGTACGAACTTGCCAATCAATGAATAATGTCGTGGAAGTCCGCGAGGGCTTCTGGATCTTCCTCTTCAATATCACTGGCCACCTCAAGGCCTGCTTCGATCATTGCCTTGGCGACGTCGAACTTGGCATCATTGAGGAAATAAAGGGATTCTTCGGAAAATCGTATGGATACCAGCGGCTCCCCGTGTCTCTCGCCAGAGTCATCGGCCCGCTGCAGCGCAATTTCACCATTGGGTAACTCGACGATTTCGTATAGCGATGCCATCTGATCTGAACTCCAAGCCAATTTCTTTCTCACCCATTACTTATTCGAACACTTGTCGGCCGCGTCGCACAAAGGTGCTGCTGGAACCGCGCGGCAGTATAACACCGACTCAGTAACTTGGCCCGCAGGCTCTGCGCCGCCCGTTGTGCCGTTTCAACCAGACACTAATATTCCAGATTGTTGCTGCGTTGTCGCTCAATCAGTGAGCTGACTGAAGTGACCATGGTTTGCAATAGACTGGCATCCACCGCAGGCATGACATCGGAACTTCCGCCAACATCAACGACCCTGATCAAGCCATCAGCGGAAACTGCTTGTTCGGTGAGGGACGTTTCGCCAAGCACCGACGGCGCACCCGCCACCTTGAGGTCCCGTACGTTTTCCCGCCAGCGCAGCAGAATGCTCAGCCAGGAAGCCGCATCCTGTTCAAGATCGACCCACTCGTCCAGCTCCGCGCTGGCATAGCCCTGCGCCTCAAACTCGTGCTGTATATGTTTGAACATGCCGTGAACCGGCCGGATGGGACATTTTAATTTCGCCAGTTGCTCCAACTCCACCAGGTAGCTTTCAAGAGCCATCACCAGTTGCAAAATAGCCGCCTGGCAATGAGCAAGCCTTACCACCGGCGACTTTGCACTGGCGCCGGCCTGGGTCTGTATGCGAGCAAATGCGAGTTGCTGGTTGGTGATCTCGGGGGTCATCTTTGGACCTGCTTGGGGGCGTACTTGAATACAGCAAGACCGGCAACACATCCAACGCTCAACCGGGCCGGCTTGCCGACGCTCGCACCAGCATGACTGGCGAACATTGCTCGCTGGCCAGTCATGTGATGCAGACGCGACACGTTACCTCTGTTTGGTTTTGGGCTTGGGCTTTGCCTTGGCTTTTGCCTTGGGTTTGGCTTTTGCCTTAGCGGGGGCCTTCTTCGCGGGCCCTTCCTCGCTCACCCAGCGATTGTTGCGATAAAAGGCTTTCCAACCTGTGGGTTTGCCGTCCACTTCAGACTGTACATACTGCTCTTGAGTCTTGCGACTAAAACGAATCATGGCCGGCACACCATTGGGGTCTTCGACCGGCGCCTGCATCAGATAAGCGTATTTTGGGTCGATTTGGTCCTTGTGAGGCAGGATTTCCCGCACCAGTGGCGCTCGAGTTTCCCTATTCTTGGGAAACTGGCTGGCTGCGAGAAACAAACCCGCCGCGCCGTCTCGCAATACATAATGATCATCCACTTTGTCGCATTGCAGTTCGGGCATATCCACCGGGTCCATCTTCGGTGGCGCCGCCTCGCCGCTGCGCAGCAGCTTGCGAGTGTTGGTGCAGTTGTCATTGGTACAGCCGAAATATTTACCGAAACGGCCGGTTTTCAGCTGCATGTCGCTGCCGCATTTGTCGCATTCGATAATCGGACCATCGTAACCCTTGATCTTGAAAGTGCCCGCTTCGATTTCGTAACCGGGGCAATCGGGATTATTGCCGCAAATGTGCAATTTGCGTTTCTCGTCCAGAAGGTAGCTGTCCATGGCCGCATTGCAGAGTGTGCAACGCCGCTTCTCGCGCAGTCGGCGCGATTCGGCATCTTCATCATCATCGGCACTGACCGCTTCTTCACCGGGCACCAGGTTCATGGTGTTCTTGCAGCGCTCCTTCGGCGGCAGTGCATAGCCGGAACAACCGAGAAACACGCCGGTGCTGCCAGTGCGAATTTGCATATTGCGGCCGCAGTTGCTGCATTTGATATCGGTTTCCGTCGGCTCATTGGCCCGCATACCCGCTTCAGCCTGGTGGGCTTTGGCAAGTTGGCGGGAGAAATCGCTGTAAAACTCGTTCAGCAGTTGCAGCCAGTCCTTGTCCCCTTGCGCGATAGCGTCCAGCGCATGTTCCATGTTGGCGGTGAAGCCATAATCCATCAGCTCGTTGAAGCTCTCCACCAATCGATCGGTAACAATATCACCCATTTTTTCGGCGTAGAAACGGCGGTTTTCCACGTGGACGTAGCCACGATCCTGAATTGTGGAAATGATGGATGCATAAGTGGATGGGCGCCCGATACCGCGCTTTTCCAGCTCTTTTACCAGGCTCGCCTCGGTATAACGCGCCGGTGGCTTGGTAAAGTGTTGGGATGGCAACAGCTGATGCAAATTCAGCGTCTCACCGACTTTGACATCCGGCAGAATACCGTCGTCATCCTTCTTGGCCACTATCGGCATAACGCGGGTAAAACCGTCGAAGCGAATCACGCGGCCACGGGCGCGCAACTCGTAATCGCCGGATTCAACGGTGACGGATGTGCTGGTGAACTGCGCTGGTGTCATCTGACAGGCAACAAACTGCTGCCAGATCAATGTATACAAACGCTCTGCGTCGCGCTCCATACCCGTCAATTGCGTCGGCTTGCGAGTCACTTCGGATGGACGAATCGCTTCGTGGGCTTCCTGAGCCCCCTCCTTACTGGAATAAACGTTCGGCGACTCCGGAAGATAAGGTTTGCCATACTCGCTGACAATATAGTTACGGCAGCTTTCCACAGCGTCCGCGCTGAGGTTGGTCGAGTCGGTTCGCATGTACGTGATGTAGCCGGCCTCGTACAGACGCTGGGCCATCATCATGGTTTTCTTCACACCAAAGCCCAAACGAGTACTGGCAGCCTGCTGCAACGTCGAGGTAATGAACGGCGCGTTGGGTTTGGTCTGGGTGGGTTTATCTTCCCGGGTTTTGACTCTGTAATTCTGCTGCTGCAGTGCGTCAACCGCTGCGTGAGCCTGGTCTCCGGTGACGGGTTTGAAGGCTTCGCCACGGAACTTCTTGACTTCGTACTTCGCCCGTTCTGCCGCCTGGGTATCCAGTTCAGCAAACACATTCCAGTATTCTTCAGGGATGAACGCGCGGATTTCGCTTTCCCGGTCCGAGATCAATCGCACTGCAACCGACTGCACTCGTCCGGCAGAAAGACCACGAGCGACCTTTTCCCAGAGCAGTGGCGACACCATGTAGCCAACCACCCGATCAAGAAACCGGCGCGCCTGCTGTGCGTGTACGCGATCAATATCCAATCGACCCGGCTGTTGGAATGCTTTCTGAATCGCCGATTTGGTAATTTCGTTAAAAACGACCCGGCGGTAGCGCTCATCGGGTCCGCCAATGGCCTGTTGAAGGTGCCAGGCAATGGCCTCCCCTTCGCGGTCAAGGTCCGTTGCTAGATAAATAGTCTCGGCGGTTTCCGCCAGTCTGCGCAGCTCATCCACTACTTTCTCTTTGCCGGGCAGAATTTCGTAGTGGGCCTTCCAGTTGTTGTCCGGGTCCACCCCCATCCGCTTGACCAGTTGCTCCCGCCCTTTGCGGGCCTTGTGCAGAGCCTTCTCTTCGGGTGACATCTTGCGGGTAATGGCTGCCTGTTTCGCGCGGGCCTTGGCGTCAACGCTCGACTTGGCAGAACCGCTGGTGGGCAGGTCCCGGATATGGCCGATGCTGGACTTGACGATGTAGTCATTACCAAGATATTTGTTGATTGTCTTCGCCTTGGCTGGCGATTCCACAATAACTAATGATTTCCCCATAAAGCCCTTCTTAGTTGAGACCGAGTGCGCTACGCGTTTGTCTGGCCCATCTGTCAAAAAATGCCGCTCTTACACAAAGATGCCGACTAAGGTGCGCATATATAAGTGTTGAAGTTACTCAGGTCAAGCGACATTGTCATTATTCCCGGGCCATCCCCGCTTTTGAACCGACCGTGTCGGGCCTGCGGCGACCATTTTCCGCTGTTATCCATCCCCTGCCTCCTAAAGCTTTAGGCGCTTCAAGCGATATAATCAAGAAGCTCTTGAATCCGCACTTTAACCCTTGGCCTAATTTGTTGCGGCAGCCCGCTTATGTCTGCATCCACACTGGTTGTACTGCTTTTGCTGATCGCCCTGGCCGCGTTACTGGTTGTCGGATACGCGGAGCATCAACACGCCCGGGCAATGGCGCTGCAGCGCCAGCTGCAGCAACTGCGTCGGCGCATTTTCGACCTTGAGGAGATATTGCTAGCCGTTGAGCCGGTGGTGGAATCCCTGGCTATTCCCCTGCTGGTCAACGAGGAACAGCTGGACGTCATTTACGCAGCTTTGCAACTGGACCCGGACAGTGAGACCCTGATCGCGCACCGGGAGCGGAATGAGCAACGCGCTCAGGAACTCGAGGAGTTCGATCGCCCAAGGTCAGTAAATCGTCTGCTGGACAGTGATTCATCCATCGCCTACGCCCAATACAATATCAATGAGGCCATGCGCGTCCTTCGCAGCCAGCATGCCAAGGGGAACCTGGAAATTGCCGAGCTGGACCTGTTTCTGAACGAATTGACCTGGGCGCAGGTGATGGTCCACGTAATTTCAATGGTTGCCCAGGGCCACAAAGCCATTACCCGGGGCAACCGCCTGTCTGCGCTTGCCTACTACCGAAAGGCCCAGCAAAAGCTGATTGATACCATGCACAGCGACGAACGCCGCTTGACCATGATTTCCCAGTTAACGGAGTTGCTCAGCGGAACCCGGGCCGCACTGTCCGTGGACCTGATGCCGGAAACCACCTACAACCCGGATATCGACTCGCCTCAAGCCCAGCCAATGGCCTCCCCCGCGCAAGCCGGGAATCCTTAGCGGCTGTTACTGCGCGCCGGTGCCTGAGCCATCAATGCCTTTATCCAGTCAGACAGCGCGCCTGTGGCCTGCTCCGGTGTCTGACCTTCCGGCTTTTCCAGCCAACTGACCCCCAGGCTATGGGATGAAGCTTCCACTGCGATGACTGACTCGGGCAACGCCGGCAGGGCCGCGCGGATCGCGGCTTGCCATGGCGCTGCTGCCGGCTTGTCGTCGATCCAATCCCAGGTATCGTCAAAATGCGCGCCATGACTGAAAGACTGCCGCGCCAGAAACCAAGTGTTCTTGAGGGTTTTATTGTCGGGCCAGGAGTGATAGTAGACGGCCACCGATTCGCCTTCCTGCACGCTTCCCGGGGGCATTGTCATCATCCTGACCTTCAGGCCGTGGGCCAGAGCGGACTTACGCAGCGTCGCCAGCTGACGTTGACGCTTGGTTGGCTGCATCATCATAATGGGTCCCACCATTATCGCGACGACCAGACAGATAATAACGATTGCAGTCCACATAGCTGAATATCCTTTTTATACGTTAGTTTTATACGTTAGTTGCGATACGCGTGTCTTAGGCTGCATAGGGTAAACTGGGAACACACAGTCAGACGGAGTGATTCATTATGACTTGTTACAAGCACATTCTCGTAGGGCTTGATCTTACCGATGAAGCCGTCACTGTAATGCAAAAAGCAAACCTGCTCGCCAAAGCCTGCGGCGCACAGCTGAGCATCGCCCATATTGTAGAGCCATTGGCCTTCGCGTACGGAGGTGATATTCCTGTTGATCTCAGCGAAGCGCAGCAGTTGATTCAGGAGCAGGCGGAAAAACGCATGTCCGCTCTCGCGCAGGATAATCAGGTCACCGTAAAAAGCCAGCATGTCGCACTGGGGCAGACTGCCACGGAACTTCGGCGCCTCGCCGCCGAAGTCGATGCGGACCTGCTGGTGGTCGGCTCCCACGGCCGCCACGGCCTGGCCCTTTTACTGGGATCAACCGCCAGCGGCGTGATCCGCGGCGCGGAGCGGGACGTTCTGGCCGTGAAGGTATAAACCACCCAGAACAACTTTGCAGGTAACTCTGGTGGGTATGACACCGCTCGGCCGGGAACACCGCTAGCCGGTGCCTTCGCGCATCGCCTCCAGTTCTTCCCAGCGGTCATAGAGCGCCTGCAGGCGCCCTTCTTCCGTGGCCAGCGCCTCCAGTCGTGCTGCAACCTGATCCGGCTCGCCCTGGTAGAAGTCTGGCGCAGCCAGTTCAAGCTGAATAGCGTTGACGATCTCTTCCTGGCTTTCGATCTTGAGCGGCAGGGAATCCAGTTCCCGTTGCAATTTGTAGCTTATCTTTTTCGCCGGCGGCGCTTTGCTTGCCGACTCGGATGAGCCCCCCGCAACAGACCCCTCTGCTGTTTTGCCAGCGTTTTCAGCGGGTGCTTCACCGTTACCGCTTTTCACCTCGCTGCGATCGTCATCAGCATCTGGCCAATGGCCCCCCTGTCGCACCCAGTCCTGATAACCACCCACATACTCGCGCAACTGGCCATTACCTTCGAAGCTGATGGTACTGGTCACGACGTTGTCGAGAAACTCCCGGTCGTGACTGACCAGCAGTAAAGTCCCCTCGTAGTTCAGCAGCAGATCTTCCAACAGCTCGAGAGTTTCAGCGTCCAAATCATTGGTCGGTTCGTCCATCACCAGCAGGTTGCTGGGCTTGCTGAACAGTTTGGCCAACAAGATCCGGTTGCGCTCACCGCCGGACAGCGTGCGGATGGGCGTGCGAGCGCGCTCGCCGGTGAACAGGAAATCGCTGAGATAGCTGATGATGTGCCGGGACTTGCCATTGATATCAATGAAATCGCGACCTTCGGCAATGTTGTCGATAGCCGTCTGGTTCGGGTTCAACTGCTCGCGCAACTGGTCGAAATACGCCACCGACAGGCTGGTTCCCAGACGAACATTGCCAGTGTCCGGCTGCAATTCGCCCAACATCAGTTTCAGCAAGGTGCTTTTGCCAATGCCGTTGGGGCCGATCAAGCCGATCTTGTCGCCTCTCACTACAGTTGTGGAGAAATCGTCAATGAGCTTCTTCTGCCCGAAGGACAAACTCACCGAACGCAACTGCGCCACCAGCTTGCCTGACACACCGTCCTGATTGTGCTCGATTTTGGCCTTGCCCAGTTGCTCCCGTCGCTGCGAGCGTTCCTGACGCAGGCTCTTCAGCGCACGCACCCGGCCTTCGTTGCGGGTTCGCCGGGCCTTGATGCCCTGACGTATCCACACTTCTTCCTGGGCGAGCTTCTTGTCGAACAACGCGTTCTGCTTCTCCTCGGCATCCAGTCGCTGCTGGCGAAACTCAAGGTAACCGTCGTAGTTGCCATTCCATATGGTCAACTGACCGCGATCCAGCTCCGCGATACGCGTAGCGAGGCGGCGTAGAAAGCGCCGGTCGTGGGTGACGAAAACCACAGCACCGGTGAATTCCAGCAGCTGCTTTTCCAGCCATTCAATAGCCACAATATCCAAGTGGTTAGTCGGCTCATCCAACAGCAGGATATCCGGCTGGGTCACCAGTGCCTGAGCCAGTGCCACCCGACGTCGCCAACCGCCCGACAAGTCGCTGAGCTGTGCTTCAGGGTCCAGCTGCAGGCGCGTCAGTACCTGGTCGATCTGATTGTGCAACCGCCAGCCATCAGCGGCCTCGATACGCTGTTGCAAACGCGCCATTTCGGCCAGTAGTTTGTCCGCATCCGCATTGGCATCATGGCTGAGTTCGTGGCTAATCGACGCATATCGGCTCAGATCGTGACCTACCTCAGCCAAACCACCAGCAACAAACTCGAACACGCTTTCACCCTTAGGTGGCGGCAGCTCCTGCATCAGGCTCGCCACCGTCAGCCCCGGATCCACCCACTTTGAACCCGCTTCCGGCTCCACCTGGCCCTGAATCAGCTTCATCAATGTGGATTTGCCGGTGCCATTGCGGCCAACAAGGCACAGGCGATCGCCCCGGTTCAGCTGCAGGTCAACAGCGTCAAAGATAACTTGCTCGCCATAGGAGAGCCCAATTTTGTCGAGTTTCAGTAAATGCATAAGGAAAGATGTCTGCGAAATCGGTGAGGGATATCAAATATTTCGTGGGTCGGTGATCATCAGTTCAAAACCGGAAATGGCTGACCCAGTTCTATTTCACTGGCGGAAAACCACACATTTTCACATTCCGGCCAGCAAAAACTGGCAGCTTACAGGGTTTTAAACAACAATGAATAGATAAAGACACGGTGTAACGGGTTTTATGACATTCTTGGTTGTTTCTCAAACAAAAAAACGCGCAGCTTGCCAGCACTTTTTGGCGGCTTTGTGTGCCCTGACGGTTTTTGGCAGCAGCTTCGCCACCGCTGAAGAAGGCCGTCCAGCGGGAGACGGCAGCGCAGCTGTGGTCGGGCTGACCGAGGCCAAGAGCGGTACAGCTGCAGTACAGGTGCCATCCATGGCATCAGGGCTCAGTGAACAACGCTATAACTACAACCTTGCCAAATCTGCGTTCCGTGCGGGCGATATGGATGAGTACCGCCATTACTATGAGTTGCTGGGCGACTACCCGCTCGTCCCCTATCTGGATTACAGCGCCTTGCGCGCCCAACTGTCGGATATGTCCTACGACGCGGTCGATGCATTTTTTACCAAATACCCGGGGTCCTTTCTCGCCACTCGTCTGCGCCAGACCTGGTTGTCGCAACTCGCGGCACAAGATGAATGGCAGGCGTTCGTCCGCTATTACCGTGCAGAGGTCGCCACCACGGAGCACGAGTGCCAGTACATTTATGCCCGGGTGCAAAACGGGGACGAGAACGCCCTTCAGCAAACCGCGCGCTTATGGGATGTGGGTGAATCCCAGCCAAAAGCCTGTGACCCGCTGTTTAACCAATGGCGCGCCTCTGACTTTCTCACTCAGGAGCTGATTTGGAGCCGCTTCAGCAAGGCCATGCAACAGCGCAACCGCGGCTTGGGCCGCTACCTGGCCGCTATGCTGAAAGACGACTATCAAAAAATGGCTCAGCTTTACCTGCGGGTTGACCATCAGCCGAGCTTGATCATGAAGCACAACGAGTTCCGCCACCAGAACCCGCTCATTCAGCCGGTGATCGCCCACGGGATACGCCGCCTTGCCCGCACTCGCGCCGACCTGGCGCAGAAACACTGGGAGTTGTATGAAGCACAACAACTGTTCAGTGAGGACCTGAGCCGCGACACCAAAGTTCACCTGGTCCGCTATCTCACCCGGCAAGGTCACCAGGCGCAGGCGGAACAGCTGTTGCAGAATTCCGCCGCCCTGCGTCAGACGGACGTAGTGGAAGAACTTCTGCGAGAGGCCTTGCGGGAGCTGGACTGGCAGGCGGTCGAAAGGCGCGTGCAGATGTTGCCGGAAGAGGAACAGGCATCGGACCGCTGGCGCTATTGGCGCGCGCGCGCGATTGGTGAGCTGAAGCTTGCGGTTGAAGGCTTCCCGGAACCCGCGCAGGTCTATGAAAGCCTGGCCGAGAATCGCAGTTTTTACGGGTTTCTGGCAGCGGACCTTCTCGATCTCGATTACGCGCTGGAAGACGTACCGGTGGAAGTGCGCCCGGAGGCACTCAAGACGACAGCCGAATTACCCGGTATGGCCCGCGCCAAGGAACTCTGGCTGACGGGTAACTACGCCGAAGCGCGAGCTGAATGGATGTTTACCACGCGCACCATGTCCAAAACCGATCTGGTTTCCGCCGGTCAGCTGGCGCGCGAGTGGGGCTGGTATAATAAGGGAATACACGCCATGATTGCGGGTGATCTGTGGGATCATCTGGCGATTCGCTTTCCTCTGGCGTATCAGGAAGAAGTCACCCGCGTCGCACAGGACATGCAGCTCGATGCCACTCTGATTTACGCCATAGCGCGCCAGGAAAGCGCGTTTGCCGAAGATGCCCGCTCGCCCTCCGGCGCCAGGGGGCTGATGCAGTTAATGCCAAGCACGGCAGCGCAGATCGCCAGGCGCAACGGTGTAAAACACAGTGTTACGGACCTTTACAACCCCGAGCATAATATTTTGCTCGGCAGTCGCTACTTCAACACCTTGCTGGAACGCTTCAACAACAATCGCATTCTCGCGACGGCTGCGTATAATGCTGGCCCGCATCGGGTGAGCAACTGGATAAGCAACACCGGCAAGGAACGCCCGTTCGACGTATGGATCGAAACCATTCCCTATCGCGAAACCCGTGGTTACGTCCAGAACGTGCTGTCATTCTCGGTGATTTATGGCTACCGGCTGGGTCTGGCGACTCATCTGGTTACCGCGAGGGAGGCGCAGGACCTGTTGTGATCTCTCTCGCGACTGCGGTTATAACCATGGATGTGATACTCACACCCCTTACTACGCACCGCTATTGACTGATTAGGTAAACCTTTTTTATGGGCCAGTTCTCCCCGCTCTTTGCCCGACAGCCGATATTCAACCGCAAGCTTGAGGTGGTCGCCTACGAACTCCTGTTCCGCTCCCATAGCGATGTCGACATCAGTCAGCTCGACGGTGATCAGACCAGCTCACACGTCATCTTCTATGCCTTTGGTGAGCACAACATCACGGACGTCATAGGCCCCCATAAGGCGTTCATCAACTTCACCCGTAACCTTTTGATCGCCCCGCCGCCACTGCCGCCAGAAGTTCTGGTCATCGAGGTCCTGGAAGACACGGTAGCCGACCAGCCGGTGGTTCAGGCACTGAAACGCCTGAGGGACGCGGGCTACAAAATCGCTCTCGATGATTTTCTGTTGACCGAGGACACGCGAATTTTGCTCGAATTTGCCGACATAGTGAAAATTGACGTCCTCGCGTTGTCAGATGAAGAAGTACGCTCCCATGTTGATGTACTGAAGAAACATCAGGTGGAACTCCTTGCAGAGAAAGTTGAAACCTATGAGATGCTGGAACGCTGTAAACAGCAGGGATTTGATTACTTCCAGGGATATTTTCTTTCCCACCCACAAATCATTGAGGGCGTAAAAATTACCGGTAACAAAAACACCATTTTGCAGCTGTTGTCCAAGCTCACCAATCCAATGAGCGATTTCGATGACATTGTGCAAACCATTGCCACGGATCCACTGCTGAGCTACAAGGTGCTCAAGCTGGTCAATTCCGCCTCCCATGGCTTGCGCCGGGAAATTGATTCACTATCCCATGCCGTGGCCATGCTGGGCCTTACCCAAATCCGCAACTGGGCGATCTTCCTGTTACTAACCAGCAACGACGATAAACCACGAGAGCTCGTATCGCTCAGCCTGACCCGTGCCAAATGCTGCGAACTGCTTGGCACCCGTATTTACAGCAGGGCCGTGGGTGAAATGGCATTTACCGCAGGCCTGCTGTCAAACCTGGATGCGTTTTTGGATGCCCCCATGGATCAACTCGTGGAGAAGCTGCATTTCGCGGAACAGGTGAAATCAGCGCTAACGCGTCAAACAGGGAAGCTCGGCACAATTTTGCATCTGGTAATTCTGCACGAACAAGGTCGTTGGGATGAGATGGACTGGGAGTTTCTGAAGGAAAATGAACTGACCGAAGAGCAGCTCAACGACATCTACACCACGGCGGTCAGCTGGTCCAAGGACATACTACTAAGCCTGTAGCTGGCACGGAAGTCAGCCGCGCCCGGCAAGCCATTCAGTGAGCCGGTTCGCATCAAACGGCCAGCGCAATTCAACACCCTGCTGTGGATCCCGCAACACTGGAATCATTACGCCGTAGGCCGCAATAAGCGCGTCGTCATCGGCAATGTCCACTTCCCGCAATGTCATTCCCGCCTTTGCAAGCACGGGCAGACTCAGGGCTTTTGCCTGCTCGCACAAATGGCAACCGAGGGTTGAATATAGAATCAGGTGTTGCATGGATGCCTCTTGCCTCGCGTGTGCTGTGATTGCGGGGGCGCATTATCCAACTTGCGCGGACAAAGGTCACGCCGGATATTCTTTCTGTCCCCAGGTTAACGTCCCAACGCCCAGAAGATTCCGCCGACAATCACCAGCAATGCGAAGCCGATATACCCGAGGCGCATAGACAAACCCGCGCCGGCGCCGGGCGTTTCAGCGGCAGATGACGGTGCAGTCACCAGGGAATCAACAGCCAAACTCGGCGCCGCGCGTTGTTTGGCGGGCGTTGGGGATGTCCGTTTAGCACCCACAGGCTGCATTATCGGCCGGACCTTCGTTTTGTCCGGATCGGTATCGGCACCGGCGCCGAGTACCCGAAAGCGCACAGTATCAAATCGCAGCTCATCACCGTTCTTGAGATAGCCCCGCTCGATACGCTTTCCATTGATGAACGTCCCGTTGGCCGAGCCAAGATCTTCCACCTGCAGGCCCTTCCCGTCTGGCGTCAAACGCGCATGCTGACGAGATAAATGCGCCACGGCCAGGCACAGATCACATTCCCGAGACCGCCCCGCCACCATGGTGCCGTTAATCGCATAGCGTTTATCACTGAGCGCGGTGCCCAGCCCCTGAAGAACCCAGAGTGGCTCTCCCTGCGCGGTTGTCACTGCGCCATCTGCTGAGCCCTCCGTTTGCATCGCAATTTTTGGATCAACAATGGCCAGTTGAGTGCGGCCGAGCTTGAGACGATCCCCGTGATTCAGGGAAGAACCAGCCGTCGCGCGCATTCCGTTGACCAACACCAACGCGCCGCTGGCCGGTTGCAGCGTCAGGCAATCGCCATCGACGTGCAATTGCAGATGAACATCCAGCAAGGTATCGTCGGGCAGCCGGATATCACACACGGCGGCTTTGCCGAGACGGTAGCGGGATTCAACTAACCAGATCGGCGGCTTGTTTGTGCCGAGCAAAGCGATTTGTAACATGAGAGCAAAAACTCTTTGTTATTGTTTGATATTGGTGTTCCACGAGGTGGAGGCTTGGATGCGGTGTGACTAGTACAGCCCCCCGGTTCGGGTCAGTCATAACTGTCCGATCTTGTTACCTGTCCGATCTTTTTATGGAGTGTTTATAGTCTATTTGGCTTCAGCGAGCAATAGATGCTACCGCTTGCTTATTTGATGGAATTGCCCACCAATGACGCTGGAGCGCCGAAAAAAGAGGGGTCGAAAAACGACATGGCACCCCAGATAATCCCAGCCACTGCGACCAGCGCCATCATCAATGCAAGACGACCGCCATCCACAATACCACCGACAGGCTGGATGGAGGACGCGCCGGCCAGATCTCGTCGCTCGTCCCGCTGGCGGCGCAGCGTCTCAAGCTGAATCTCGATCGCCGTGGGTACAGCGGGTTGCGGATCGTGGTCGTCTTCTCCGAGCGACTTTCCCTGCTGGCGGTCTGCATCGCGCGAAGCCGCATGAACGCCAAATGGATCTTCGGGATTCTCCATGTTCGCCCGAGCAGAGGCTGTTCCGCCACCGGATTCAGTCGCATTCGCGCTTTGGTGGCCAGAGCGGTGTCGGTCGGAGCGGTGATTCGCGTCGGTATAATCGATATCCGCGTCAGCATTGCCCGACTCAATCGCTGCTCCATTCGTTTGCTCTTGCGCGACATACTGCGCAACTTCTCCCATAGCATCCGAGTGTGCCGTAGACGGGCGTATCAGTGTCTCATCAGTGGTCGCAGTATGTATGACCCGAAACCTGAGCGTATCAAAACATAATTCGTCGCCACTTTTGAGTGCCGCTTTGCTGACCCTGCGACCATTGACATAAGTCCCATTGGCCGAATCAAGATCTTCCACCTCCAAACCATCAGCGGTGACCCGCAACTGTGCGTGCCGCCGGGACAAATGAGCTTCACCTAAATGAATGTCGCACTCGTTGGCGCGCCCCACCACCATTACGCCCGCAATCGTAAACAGTTTGCCCGACAATGCGGGGTTCATTCCCTGTAACTCCCATCCGAGCGGCGGTTCATCGGTTTTCTGAAGATCACTTGATTGACGGGAATCCCGGATCTGCATCTGGACATTTCCAATCCGGATTCGGTCACCGTGCAGTAAGCGGGACTCCATCTCCAGCGGTACGCCATTGAGTTTGACGACCGCACCCTCCTCCCGCACCAGGCTGGGGGTATCACCATCCATCATCAAATGCGCGTGCAGGCTGCGCACAGACTTATCCGCGAGCCGAATATCACAATTGGCCGAGTTTCCGATGGAGTAATGGGATTTTGTTAACCAAAGACGCTGCTTTTGTTTACCATTGATTTGCAACTGCATCATTTCATTCAGGCTCCAGCCGTGTTCTTCAACTGCTACTACGCCAACTGCCAATACTCATAAACCGCAAAAGCTTGAAGTTTGTTAGACCCGCCCACGCACAAGAGTTCATGCCCCGGTTACCGCGCCGCAATGGCCGCCCCAAAGGCTGCAGAACGCTTCAATCTGTGGACCAGTTCCAAATTCCGCGCTCAAAACAAAATACCCGCCGAACTGCAAGGTTTCTATCCGGCCTCTGATTTGCAACAATAGCCCGATTCATTGCTCAGGCCGAAGCCTATATGTCTTTCAAGCAATACAGCGCTGCCACGGATGTGGGGCTCAAACGCACCAACAACGAAGACACCATTCTCAGCAATCCTCATACCGGTTTATGGTTGGTGGCAGACGGGATGGGAGGTCATGCGGCGGGAGAAGTGGCCAGCGCCATAGTGGCGGAAACCATCGACCGCCAAATTGCCCAGGGGCAGTCGCTGCAACGGGCAATTGAACTGGCCCATGAGGCGGTCATCAAAGCCGCCGAAGCCGGCATTGGCGGCACGGGGATGGGCTCTACGGTTGTTGCCCTGTATTCGCAAGGCTTGAGCTATCAGATCGCCTGGGTCGGCGACAGCCGGGCTTACCTATGGCAACCACCGGCCGAGCCCGCCAACACCCATGGCGAATCGGACGACCAGGTCCGTCAACTGTCCGGTCAAGGCGAGCTGATACAGCTAACCTCGGATCATTCCTATGTACAGATGCTGTTCGATTCCGGCGTTATCAATGCCGAGGAAATGCAGCAACATCCGGACAAGAACATCATTACCCAATGCCTGGGCTCACTGGACATCGAGACATTAACCGTCGATATTTGCCAAATGAAATGGTACCCCAACGATCGCATTTTGCTGTGCAGTGATGGATTGACTGACGCGGTCAGCAGCGCACAAATTCAGCAGATACTCAAGCAGCATCCAGATACCGAGGCTGCGACGCGGGCTCTGATCGCCCAAGCGCTGGATCAGGGTGGCAAAGACAATATCAGCGTCGCGCTGATCAACTGCCCCAACGGCGTCGAGCGGGGCCTGCAGAGTGCGCGCAGTTACTGGCGACGCTGGAAGACGAAACTCGGACTGTGATCACCAGCAGCCTGTTGAATACTCGATTCCAACTGAGATTCGCATAGGCTGCCCGTTTGTCATGGGGATGACCCTTTCGAAAACGCATAAATACATCCCTGTAGCTCCGACGTGCATGGATGCACTAATGCCGCGATGGCAGGATGCCATTGAGCGGTCCCGCGGCGTTTCTGCCGCGAGGGTTTCGAAAGAGTTATTCCGATGACAAACTCCTTGAGAGTTCTTACCATCGGTGTGCGATAGACTTCAAAGACATGAATTCGGCGTTTGCTCTCGTGACCGTCACCAGCATGGATGCTGGTGCCGAGCCTACATGGAAGTATTTACGGCGTGTCACGAGAGTGAATGCCGGATTCATGTCTCTCCCCCGATATTGATTATCCACTTTCTAATATATCGGTTTTGACTGCTGCGTCACATTAATTTTAGGATTCTTTCTCGGTATTACGCACTCTCCTTGAGCTTGTGAATCTGGTCGCGCAGCTGGGCGGCCTTTTCAAATTCCAGATTTTTTGCCGCTGCAAACATTTCCTTCTCCAGTTTATCCACCAGTGCCCACACGTCTTTGACTTGAGTCGGCACCGAATAATCACCCGGCTTATCCGCCACTGCACCGCGCTTCCGGTTGGGCTTGGATCCCGGGATGCGCGCACCTTCCATAATATCGCCAATGGTTTTGTTAATACCCATTGGCGTAATATTGTTGGCCAGGTTGAAAGCAATCTGTTTTTCCCGGCGTCTTTCAGTTTCATCAATGGCGCGGCGCATGGAACCGGTAATCTTGTCTGCATACAAAATGGCGCGACCATTGACGTTGCGCGCGGCGCGGCCGATGGTCTGTATCAGTGAACGATCCGAGCGCAAAAAACCTTCCTTGTCCGCATCAAAGATTGCGACCAAGGAAACCTCCGGCATATCCAGCCCTTCACGCAGCAGGTTGATGCCCACCAGCACATCAAATTCGCCCAAACGCAAGTCACGGATAATTTCCACCCGCTCCACCGTTTCAATGTCGGAGTGCAAGTAGCGGACGCGGACATTGTGCTCAGACAGATACTCCGTAAGATCTTCCGCCATGCGTTTGGTCAGAACAGTAATCAACACACGTTCATTTTGTGCAACACGTTTATTGATTTCCGACAACGTATCGTCAACCTGAGTCCCCGCCGGGCGAACCTCAATAGCGGGGTCAATAAGCCCTGTTGGCCGCACCACTTGCTCCACCACCTGACCGGCGTGTTCCGCTTCATAGGGGCCCGGTGTGGCGGAAACAAATATCGCCTGAGGCGCAATGCGCTCCCACTCATCAAATCGCATGGGGCGGTTATCCAGGGCCGACGGCAACCGGAAGCCGTACTCGACGAGGGTTTCCTTGCGGGAGCGGTCGCCCTTATACATGCCACCAATCTGCGGCACGGTTACGTGGGATTCATCGATTACCAACAAGGCTTCCGCCGGTAAATAATCGAACAGTGTCGGTGGCGGCAGGCCCGCTTCGCGGCCGGAAAGATAGCGACTGTAGTTCTCGATGCCGTTGCAGTAGCCAAGCTCCTGCATCATTTCCAGATCATATTTTGCTCGCTGCTCCAAACGCTGGGCTTCCACCAGTTTGTCGTTGCTGCGCAATTGCTCCAGGCGTTCAGCCAATTCCACCTTGATTTTTTCCACCGCATCCAGTATCCGTTCTCGCGGAGTGACGTAGTGACTTTTGGGGTAAATTGTGTAACGGGGAAGCTTCTGCAAAACCTCGCCGGTAAGGGGATCAAACAGGGATATCTGTTCGATTTCCTCATCGAACAATTCCACACGAATGGCGTGTTCATCCGAGTCGGCCGGATAGATATCGATCACGTCACCGCGCACGCGATAGGTGGCGCGATGGAAATCAATGTCGTTGCGAGTGTATTGCAGTTCCGCCAGGCGCCTGAGCAAGGTACGCTGATCAATGGCTTCGCCCCGCACGATGTGCAGCAGCATTTTCATATATACCTCCGGGTCGCCCAAACCGTAAATGGCCGAAACTGTGGCAACCACGACGGAATCCTTGCGCTCCATCAGCGCCTTGGTTGCCGACAGACGCATCTGCTCGATATGTTCGTTGACTGAGGCATCCTTTTCAATAAAGGTGTCGGAGGAAGGAACGTAAGCCTCCGGCTGATAATAGTCGTAGTAGGAAACAAAATATTCCACGGCATTGTCCGGAAAAAATTCCTTGAATTCGCCGTATAGCTGCGCCGCCAGTGTTTTGTTGTGTGCCATCACCAGCGTCGGACGTTGAACACGTTCAATAACATTGGCGATGGTGAACGTCTTACCGGACCCGGTAACCCCGAGCAGCGTCTGGTGAGCCAGCCCGGATTCTATTCCGTCCACCAAACCTTCGATCGCCTTGGGTTGATCACCTGCGGGCTGGTAGGCACTTTTCATTTTGAATGGCTTCATAGGTTTTAGCCTGCTGAAATCTGAAAACACTGATGAATTTTGGGATTCTGCGCAAAATCCGGATCCAGCGTCTGTTTGCTGATATCACGGACCTTGCAGTCGGCCAGTGAATCCCAATCGAGACTGAAGCTGCGCAAGTTGGTCGAAAAGTACAGCACGCCTTGCGGCGTGAGAAGTTCGACGCAGCGCGAAATCAGCGCAACATGGTCCCGTTGCACATCCAGCACGTCGGTCATGCGTTTGGAGTTCGAAAAGCTGGGAGGGTCGAGCATAATGAGGTCAAAGCCGCGTCTGCAATCACGCAGCCACTGCAAACAATCACCCTGCACCAACTGATGGCGGGCTTCGTTGATTCGGTTGTGTACAAAATTCTTGCGCGCCCAGTCGAGGTAAGTGTGTGACATATCCACGCTAACCGATTCCCGCGCGCCCCCCAACGCCGCATGCACGCTGGCAGTTGCGGTGTAGCAAAACAAATTCAGAAATGTTTTGCCTTGCGCGTGTTCCGCAATGCGTTTACGCAGCGGTCGATGGTCGAGGAACAGGCCCGTATCCAGATAGTCCTGCAAATTGACCAAAAGTTCACAGCGCCCCTCGCGTACCGGGAAGAAATGATTCTCTGCAGGCTCACCCAATTTTTCGTACTGCTGTTTGCCCCGGTTACGCTGCCGGGTCTTGATCGCAAGATCTTCAACCGCGCACTCGAACACAGTGGCAGTAGCCTGTAACAGTTCCTGCAGTCGCCGCTGCGCCGCGTCAGCATCCACACTTTTGGGAGGAGCGTATTCCTGCACATGAATTCGGTCACCGTAAACGTCAATTGCCGCGGCATACTCGGGCATATCCGCATCGTAAATGCGGTAACAATGGACGTCTTCCTTACGCAACCATTTGGTCAGATGCTTGCGTTTTTTGCGCAAACGGTTGGCAACCATCTCGGCACCGGCACCCAACGCTTGGCGCGCGTTGGCTGCGCCTGTCATCTCCGCTGAATCGGTTGCGTCCGTCAGGGCGACATCCTGCCGCAGTGTTGCCTCTTCTTCACTCAGCAGGTCAAACAGCAGGAGTTCACTGGGAATGGTGCCATTAAAGAACTTGTATTTATGGCGCGGCCGTAAGCGCAGCTCCTGACCCAGTTGCGGGTTTCCGGTAAAGACACCCAGTTGCCAGCCTGGAAGCTCCGCTTTGGCGACTTGCCCAAGCGTGCGGTAGACAGTGCGCAGGGCCGTCTCTTCTCCCAAGCGCTCGCCGTAAGGCGGGTTGCACAGCATAAGCCCCGGCTGCAGGACCTTGTGCGTCGGCCGCTTGAATTCAGCCACCGGTTTGCGGCTGATGCGAATCCAGTCTTCCAACCCCGCGCGTTCGATGTTGCCCAGAGCCGCATCCAGCACCCGCGGGTTTTCATCATAGCCGCGAATTTCCGGAAGCCCTTTTGCCAAACCCGACTGTTTGCGCTGCTGAGCTTCCGCAATCAGTTGGTCCCACAGGGCAGCGTCATGCTGCAACCACTTTTCGAAACCGAAGCGCGACTGTGCGCCGGTGGCGCGCAGCAGGCCCGGCGCGATATCAGCGGCCATCCATCCGCCTTCCACCAGAAATGTGGCAGAACCGCACATGGGGTCCAGCAGGCTGCCACCGGCCGCCGCAATGGCAGGCCATCCTGCGCGAAGCAAAATAGCGGCAGCCAGATTTTCCTTCAACGGTGCAGCGCCCTGCTCGGTTCGATAGCCCCGGCGGTGGAGGCTGGCGCCGGACAAATCCAGGCTGAGCCTGATGCTGCCTTTGGTCAAATGAGCGTTCAGGCGCACATCCGGGTTGACCTTATCGATATTCGGCCGTACACCCTGCGCCTGGCGCAGGCGATCAACCACAGCATCCTTGACCCGCAATGCGCCGAATTGGGAGTTGCGAATGGCCTCGTTTGTGCCGATAAAATCCACCAAAAAGCTGGAATTTGGTGCCAGATGCTCTTCCCAAGCCAGTTCACGTGCCACTTGGTAAAGCTGATCGCCGCTAGTAATATCCCACTTCCCCAGAGGTAGCAGGATTTTGTTTGCCAAACGCGACCACAGGCATGCGCGGTACGCGGCGCGCAGATCGCCCTCAAAGTAGACTCCCGCAGCGGTGACACGCAGGCTCTCACTATTCCCTCCATTCAGGCTGTGGAGTTCATCGCGCAATAGCAATTCCAGGCCTTTGGGGCAACTGGCGAAAAAGGTTTTCGATAAAGTCATAACAAATGGTTTCAAGGTTTATATGCATAAAATGGTACACGACCATTTTATGCAAAG
Organism: uncultured Cellvibrionaceae bacterium; assembly: GCA_964419935.1. Classification (GTDB taxonomy): domain Bacteria; phylum Pseudomonadota; class Gammaproteobacteria; order Pseudomonadales; family Cellvibrionaceae; genus CAYQQJ01. The sequence goes on along the minus strand of CAYQQJ010000010.1, from coordinate 25,795 downwards.
GGGCGATATAAATGGCAGTGGCTAGAAGTAATGGTTCGTTCACTTCATGGTTGTAATTTGCTTAACTGGGGTTGGTAGTTATGGAACAGCCACCCTTTGAAGAATGCGTACGAATACGGTGGTGAAGCACACCGTTGGCCCAGCGCGTCGCGGGTGCATAGCAGGTTCATCATCTCACGTGGGTATAGCGATCATGACATCACGTCGCCAGGACTACCACAACCGAAACTTCGTTCCTGAAGTGAGTCCATTTCTCATTCAAGCCCGTTTCAGGGCGTTCGGCCCTGCAAACGACATCAACCGAGTCAAAGAGGTGCCACATCTATGAAAAGCCAAAAACGCAGCCATACTGAACGCGCTTTCTCTCGCGGCTATGAAGCCGGAGTTACCGGTAGATCGCGCAGCCTGTGCCCCCATGACACAGGTGAAGCACGAATTACGTGGCTTAGTGGCTGGCGGGAAGGCCGGGAAGACAACTGGAGCGGCTTTACGGGGAGCGCCCCTGCGCAAAAGCTTAGCAATATGACCCAGTAGCCCATCCCCCCCGGATACACCATGACAGGGTGGTTGAGCGCACAGCGCTCGATAATGCGGCTCAAACCGTTGCTAAGACTGCAATCAAAAACTGGCGTAAAGGAGGCTAAAAAGTTTTAACTTCTCCCAACCGGACTGCACCCGCAGTCCATCATCGTCTGCCTAGTGCAGATACTCAAGCCCGCTATTCGCGGGCTGTCACGGCGATGTCATGGATGACTCGCCCGACGTCAATAAAAGGCCCTGACCAACACCACACTTCAAACACCAACTCAACCGCTCGTGCGTTGACCGCCTTCGCGTGTGCCTATTTTCACTCCGCCTGGTACACGCACAGTCGACAGGCAGGCGCTGACAGCTTCCCTGATCAGATCGGGGCCCTGGTAGATAAAGCCGCTGTATAGCTGCACCAGGCTGGCACCGGCGCGAATTTTCTCTGCAGCATCAGCCCCCCGGACGATACCGCCCACGCCGATTATCGGCAGACGACCTTGAAGATGCTCAGCCAGTATCCGGATAACTTCGGTAGACTTGTCGCGCACCGGCGCCCCACTCAGTCCGCCGCCTTCACTGGCAAAGGGCGATGCTTCCACGCCTTCACGGGACAGGGTCGTGTTGGTGGCAATGACGGCGTCCATATTGTTCGCCAGCAGCGTGTCGGCCACCGCTTTGATTTCAGCCTCACTCATATCCGGTGCAATTTTCACGGCTATAGGCACGTAGCGGTCGTATTGTTCCCGCAATTGAAGTTGCTGAGCCTTGATGCCGGCCAACAACTGCTGCAGGTTTTCGCCGAACTGCAGATCCCGCAGTCCCGGCGTGTTTGGTGAGCTGATGTTGACGGTCACATAATCCGCATAGGGGTAGACTTCGCGCAAACAGGCACAGTAATCATCGAGCGCCTGATCTTCCGGCGTTACCTTGTTCTTGCCGATATTGATGCCAAGTATGCCCTTGTAACGCCGTTTCTTGACGCGATTTACCAGGTGCTGAACCCCTTTGTTATTGAAGCCCATGCGATTGATGATGGCTTCTTGTTCCACCAGGCGAAAAAGTCGCGGCTTGTCATTGCCCGGCTGCGCACGGGGCGTGATTGTGCCAATTTCCAGAAAACCAAATCCCAACTGGCCGAGGGCATTGAAATAGTCGCCATTCTTGTCGAGGCCGGCAGCCAGCCCCACTGGATTGGGAAAGCGAATTCCCATGACTTCCACAGGACAGGCGGCCACGGAGGGTGCCAGCAGCCCGATCAGACGTGCACGTTCGGCAGCGGCCAGAGACTTAAGACTTAGGTCATGGCTGGCTTCCGGGTCCAGATTAAACAGGAATCGACGGGCAATAGAATACATAGTCGTCTCACATACGGCAGGTAGACGGTTGTTCGTGGTGAACAGTCGTTGGAATCAGGCGTGTTATTTAGCTACACAAAATGGCCGCTGATCATAATGGATTTCGACCATCACGTCGACGTGCTATGGAACAAAGCTCGGCCGGGGGAGGTTCGACGGGTCTCGTGGGTGCTTAAGGTTCGGGCAGGCGCTCAATGGAAAGGAATTTCCCCTCATCCGAGAACTGGATCTGGAAGCTGCCACGAATGCCATGGTGGGTAACGAAACGGCGAAGAATAGCTGCGGGGAAGCGCACCCGCCGTCCGTCCCGGGCGCGCGCCACCACATCCCGCGCGTCTCCGGCATAGTGACGCAGATAATCATCAGCAGAAAGAGTGATATCCACGGTGACGGATGGAATCATGTTCACGTGTCGCAAGCAAAAGTTGTGGATTGCTTATATTAGCACTCAAGTTGCCGATCCTGACATTCCAGCGCCAGGGCCTGCGAAAGTTCCGCGTAATCCACGGGCTTGACGAAGTGGCGGTGAAAACCAGCGTTCTCCGCGCGCCGCCGATCATTTTCCTGACCGTAACCGCTCAACGCGAACAGCCGCGGCTCCCCCTGCAGGGATTCCTGCCGCAGCTTGCGAGCCACCTGGTAACCGTCCATCCCGCCAGGGAGCCCGATATCGCAAAGTATGACATCAGGTTGCAGTCGTTGAGCCTCCTCAATACCCTCCGGACCATCGTAGGCGGCGTGAACATCATGTCCAGCAAGATGCAATAACATATGCAGGCTCTCGGCAGTATCGCGGTTATCTTCAATAATGAGGATACGCAGTTCCTTGCTTTGCGCGGCATCGGCCAAAAGCTTGGGTTCTGCCGCCACGACAGTATCCGCTGACAACAGCGGTAGCCGAATAACAAAACACGAACCCAAGCCTGGACCGGCACTGCTGACATCCACCGTACCACCGTGCAACTCCACCAACCCTTTCACCAGTGACAAACCCAACCCCAAGCCACCCTTGCTGCGGTCCAGCGGCTGCTTGGCCTGACTGAATGGCTCGAACAACTGTGGCAAAAGGTCCTCGTCAATGCCGATCCCAGTGTCATCAATGCGGATGAAAGCGAAGTTGTCGCTTGTGTCCGTTTCCAACGTCACTGCCACCCTTCCGCCGGGCTCGGTAAACTTGCTGGCGTTGTGCAGCAGGTTGCCTATCGCTTGTATTAGTCGTGTGGAATCACCATCCATCCACAACGGGCTCGCCGGCGCATTACATGATAGCGTGAGCCCTACCGCCTCGAGACTCAGCCGATATTCATCTACGGTTTTCTGCACGATGTTAGCCAGATCGCACTGCTCTTTGCGCAACTCAATCTTGCCCCGGGTAATACGCGATACGTCGAGGAGATCGTCAATCAGCTTTGCCATGTGGGCCACCTGCCGGTCGATCATATCCCGCGCTTTGACTTGCACATCGTCCTGGGACCCGACATTGCGCAGAATTTCCACAGCGTAGTGAACCGGCGCCAGCGGGTTGCGCAACTCGTGGGCAAGCATGGCAAGAAATTCGTTCTTGCGTCTGTCTGCCATCTGAAGCGCCTGAGCCGCTTCGCGCTGTTCTGTCACGTCGGTGTGAGTGCCGAACCAGCGTGTCACGCGACCGTTTTCGTCTTGAATCGGGATCGCCTGAGAATAGAACCAGCGGTATTGTCCATCGCCCCCGCGCAGCGGAAAGGTTTCCTCGAGTGCTTCGCCAGTCTGCAGGCATTGATTGATCTTTGCCACAACCCGCTCGACATGGTCCGGGTGATGAACCTTTTTCCAGCGCCAGTTCTGCATATCCTCAAAAGTCGCACCGGTATAATCAAACCAGCGTCGGTTGTACCAGAAGATGCGACCTCGCTCGTCCGCCATCCAGGCCAGCTGTGCAATATTGTCTGCCAGCGCGCGGAAACGCGCTTCACTTTCCACCACTTGCTGTTCCGCGCGCTTTTGCTCCGTAATGTCGCGGCTGATGCCGACCAGGCCGACCACGTCCCCCGCTTCGTTCCGCAGTGGAGATTTAGTGGCCATAAACAGGCGCGAGCCGCAGTCAGTACTCATCCACTCCTCAACAACTTCAGTACAACCCCGCTCCATAATGCGCAGATCATTGGCCTCGATTCTCGCGCCCTCTTCCGGGTCTCCCAACCATTCCAATTCACTGTGTCCAATAATGTGGTCGACGGGTTTGCCAATAACTTTCAACACCGCCGGGTTGGCCAGCAACATGCGGCCACACAAATCTTTGGCATACACAAGATCTGGTGTGGTATCCATGACGGCATGCAGGAGTTCACTGGTACGCTGCTGCTGTTCCCGGGCAGTTTTCATGTCATGTACATCAGTGATAGAACCGACGTACCCGAGGAACTCTCCATCCGGCGCAATGCGCGGACGCCCCGCATCCAGCACCCAACGGTAGTCGCCGTCCACGGTACGCAAGCGGTATTCCCGCTGAAATGCCTCGCGTCGCAAGCTCGCCTGCAAGAAGGTTTGAGTAACGCGGTGTCTATCGTCCGGATGCGCCGCTTCAGCCCAGGCAACGCCCAACGCCTCAGCACGGGTTTGCCCGGTAAACAGGTACCAACCGCGGCTGATGAATGTACAAAGATGATGGATATCGGTGACCCAGAGCATGGTCGGTGCGGTGTTGGCCAGGTCATGAAATTGCGCGTCGCTGTCGTAATACAGTTGGCCGGAGGCGCTTTTGTTATTGTCCGTTGCGGTGACCGACCAACGGGAATATCGGGTATCAAGCGGCTGCGCGCTGATTCGAAACCAGCGATAAATTCCGTCAGCACTCCGAATACGGCATTCGAAGTCAAAGCTGTCATGGCCGCCGCAACCCTCAAGCCACTGCTGCCGCACCCTGTCGTGATCTTCTTTGTGAAGAGTGGTTAACCAACCATCGCCAAGGGAATCTTTTTCGGGCATCCCCGTGTAATCGCACCAGCGGGAATTAACGTATTCCCATCGTCCGTTACATGTTGCAGTCCACACCATTTCCGAAACGGCTTCGGCAAGGGCTCTGAACTCCGGCATTACCACTTGACCTGTCATAGATTGTTACCTGCGAACGATCATCTGCAAAGATGGTTTCCATACATCGGCCGCCGTACATATCACTTCGGCAACCGCTCTTGCACTACAAGATCTGTCCTACCAGCCTGTAAACCTTCTAAAACAAAACGAATTTCTTGTATGAATGTGGCCAATAATGGTTCGGCAAACAAAAACTGCCATAGGGCGCGCCTGCATCTGTTATGACGACTTCCTCGCTTGGCGACAAACGCGTAAGAAACTGTAAAAGCGACCCGGACCCATCTCTTTCTTTATCAGCTTTATTGGAACTTTAGAGATCAGGAACACTCGCTTTGCTGTAAGTGTAGCGCAAACTTCGTCAGTTTATCTCTGCATTGCGTCTCTATTTCTGCGTTTTCTATTTTTTTTGATCTTGGGCTGAAGATTGCTTAGATAAATTGCTTAGATGACTTACGCCAACCTAACCCAACAGTCATACAACGCAACATGCAGAGACAGATGAAGACGCCACCGAGTCCTCGTCATACTGGAGGAAATGACAATGATATATATGACACGCAGCACGCCAAAAAGTTTACTGTCAGTTGCCATAGCGACTTGTGCCTTGCCGGGCGTTTCAATGGCAGCATCTTTCCAGATTCTGGAACAAAGCCCCGCGCATCTCGGTCGCGCCTTTGCCGGCACAGGGTCCCACATCACCGATGCCAGCACGGTGTTTTTCAGCCCCGCCGGCATGACGGAGCTCGAGGATCGTCAGGTGACTGTGGGTGGCAACCTCATCCTTATCGAATCCGAGTTCAATGACCAGGGCTCCACCACCGGCGGCGTTACCGATAAAACCGATAAGCCCGGGTTCGTGCCCAACCTTTATTTGGTTCATCCAATAAACGATCGCTGGAGTTTTGGCTTCGGCATTAATGCGCCCTTCGGCCTTGCAAGCAGTTATGACGACGACTGGACCGGCCGCTACCTCGCCACGGAAAGCGAGCTGGAAGTGGTCAACCTGAATGCAACCTTTGCCTGGGCTGTGACGGAGCGCCTTTCCCTGGGGTTGGGGGTCAATTACCAACGGGCGGACGTGGCACTGGAAAGCCAATTTGATTCCACCTTTGGTATAAACCCCGATCCGGCTACGGACAGTCACGCCGCCATTGAAGGCGATGACGATGACGTGGTTGCCGACCTCAGCGTATTCTTCAAGCCCATAGATGGCACGCGACTCGGCCTGGTGTGGCGTCAGGGCGGGGACTTTTCCCTGGAGGGCGACGCCGTGTTTGACTTGAATACCAGCGCCTGTGCTCCCGGTGCCGGCTTCCCCACCGGAGCGCCGCCAGCACCCACCACCGGCACCCTTTGCGCCGGAGGCCTGACCGCCAGCGCCGGCGCCGTAACCGCGAGTGTCGAATTACCGGATACACTCACCTTCAGCGTGTCTCAGGATATTACCGACTACTGGTCACTGCATGGCGATATTGCCCGAACCGAGTGGAGCAGTATCAACACCATAGACATCGTCAACACTGGCAGTGGCACGGCTATTCAAAGCCTGGAACTGATGTACGACGACACCATGCGCTACGCCGTGGGCAGCAGTTACCATAATGGAGGTGCGTGGACCTGGCGAATTGGTGTCGCGTTTGATGAAGCGCCGCAGAAGAATCCCGAGCTGATAAACCCCCGGATACCGGACGAAGACCGCACCTGGCTCAGCGCGGGTTTTAATTATGCCTTGTCAGATGTCATGTCAGTCGACGTCGGCTATGCGCATCTATTCGTCGATGATGCCGAAATCGACAATGTCGACCCTCAGACCGGACACCGCGTGGTGGGCGATTTTGATGCCAGCGTGAACATTATTGGCGTACAGGCAAATTGGGTGTTTTGATGAAGCTGCAAGCCGCAAGCTTCAAACTGAAGCAAGAACGGTAGATGCCGTTCGGCTTGACCGTGGGTATGCCGTGCGCTTTATTTGTTCTTGTCGATGTTGTCCCACAAACTTTGAGGACATGAATCCGGTGTTTGTTGTTGTGACCGTCGCCAGCATGGATGCTGGCGCCGAGCCTACATGGACGTATTTACGGCGTGTCACAGCAGTGAACGCCGGATTCATGTCTCCCCCCCACACCAAGACCGCTCCTGATAGGCAGGTTCTGCTTATGCTCCGCCTGATACTTAATGGGGCAGCAGTGATTCACATCTATTTCTCGTTGACCAGTTTCCCGGTGTGTTCCGTGGCTTGGGTCAGGTCGATCAACTCCCGTAGCGCGACGCTGAACATCGCGAAGTCGGTACCCTGTGCGCCCTGCACTTCATTGACCATGGTTTTCCAGCGGCCGATCAAAGGGCTGAACCGGTCGAGCCAAACGTCCATTGTGGCATCCAGGTTATCGCTACTACCCAGCCGCAAAATAAAAATCGACAGTTTGCGCACCTGGGCTTCCAGGTCGTCAATCAGGCTCTCGCGAGCCATCGCCTGCCAATAGCTGTCGACTTTCACATCGGTAATCTGGCTTGCGAACCAGTTGAGACTCAGCTGATCCATCAACGCAAAAAATACCCGTGACAAAACTTCCGGTTGAACCTGGGCAATACGCGCCGCCTCCACCACACCGAGCCCGGAAAACAAATTGTCCGGCATCGCCAGACTGATAACCCAGTTCTCCGGCACCTGTTGTTCACGCAACTCCTCACACCGCCCGTGCCACTGCTCTTTCGGCGCGCCGGAAAGTACCTCTCCCAGAGATTGGTTGACTCGCGCAATACCCTCGCCAAAGAATTCCACCTCGGCCTGTGGATCCAGTCCGCTGCGCCTGTTGCGCAAAAACCAGCGGCTTCCCCGGCGTACCCGTCGTGCCATATCGGTGATCAGCTGCGCCTGGAATTCTGCAGGTATCGCACTATCAATCGAGCGAATATAATCATTGAAGGCCTCGAACTGAAAAATGTCTCGGGAGGTCACATAGGCTTTGGCAACTTCTTCTGCTGAAGTGCCCGTGCTTTCCCGCAGCCTCTGACTGCCGGTAATGCCGAGATTGTTGATCAGATCATTGGCAACCTGTGTGGCGGTAATTTCTTTCAACAACCGATGACGATGCAATTGGTCGCTGTACTTTTCCCGCAGCTGCTGCGGAAACGCCGTTGCAGCGAATCGCGCCAGGTAGGGATTGTCCGCCACGCGGGTGGCAATCAACTCTTCTTTAAGAATCATCTTGCTGTAGGCAATCAGCACCGACAATTCCGGCCGGGTCAGAAACTTACCCTGCGCCTGGCGCTCCACCAATGCCTCGTCCTCGGGTAAAAATTCCAGTGCACGATCCAGCTGGCCTTTACTTTCAAGCTGATTGATAAAACGCCGGTACTCAAAGCTTCGCTGGCTCGACTGGAATTCAGCCACGCTAATCGCCTGAGTTTGACGGTAGTTGTTTTGCAATACCAGTGCGGCAACCTCTTCTGTCATCTCCTCAAGAAACTGGTTGCGGTGTTTCACCGTCAAATCACCCGCTGCTACCATATCGTCCAAGAAAATCTTGATATTGACTTCATGGTCCGAGCAGTCGACGCCTGCGGAATTGTCAATAAAGTCTGTATTGCAAGCGCCGCCATTGAGTGCATACTCTACACGGCCCAATTGCGTCGCCCCCAGATTGCCGCCTTCACCCAACACCTTGCAGCGCAATTGCTCGCCGTTGACTCGCAAACCATCGTTTGCCTTGTCGCCAACCTGCGCATGGGTCTCGCGGCTGGATTTGATATAGGTGCCGATTCCACCATTCCACAGCAGATCTACCGGTGCTTGCAGCAGCGCGTGGATCAGTTCGTTGGGTGCCAGCTTATCAGCGTCTATTGCCAACGCCTTCTTCATTTGAGGCGATATATCAATGGACTTGGCATCCCGTGAAAATATTCCACCGCCCTCGCTGATCAGCGTTTGGTCGTAATCCATCCAGGTGCTGCGCGGCAGTGCAAAGAGTCGCTCCCGCTCCGTGAAGGACTTCGCCGCATCAGGATTGGGGTCGACAAAAATATGCATGTGATTGAACGCAGCCACGAGACAAATATGATCGGACTGCAACATACCATTGCCAAACACATCACCGGCCATATCGCCAATGCCGACCACCGTAAAGTCTTCGTTCTGCACATCCACCCCGCGCTCGCGAAAATGTCTCTGTACGGAAACCCAACCACCGCGAGCCGTGATGCCCATGGCCTTGTGGTCGTAACCCTGGCTGCCACCGGAGGCAAACGCATCGCCGAGCCAGTAGTGATATGACAAGGAAATATCATTGGCAATGTCGGAAAAGCTCGCTGTACCTTTATCTGCCGCAACCACCAAATAAGGGTCATCGTCGTCCCGGCGCACCACATCCGGCGGCGGTATCAAAGCCCCTTCAACAAAGTTGTCGGTAATATCCAGCAACCCGCGAATAAACATCTGATAACAGGCAATGGCCTCCTGCTGCCGCTGGTCCCGATCTGCTACAAGCGGAATCTGCTTGGGTACAAAACCGCCTTTGGCCCCGGTGGGAACAATGACGGCGTTCTTGACCTGTTGCGCCTTCATCAGACCGAGTACTTCCGTGCGATAGTCTTGCAATCGGTCCGACCAGCGCAAACCGCCGCGAGCCACTTTGCCCCCACGCAGATGCACACCTTCCATGCGCAGGGAATAAACAAAAATCTCGAACTTGGGTCGCGGCTTTGGAATGCCCGGAATTCTGCCTGAATCAAACTTGATAGAGAGGTAATCCTTACCATTGCCGTTGGCATCCGTCTGGAAAAAATTCGTGCGCAGGGATGCCTGAATCAGCTCAAGATAATGGCGCAAGATACGGTCTTCGTTAAGATTGGGGACGGAGTCCAGCGCATCGAGAATTTTTTGTTCCAGCCGCTGCGCACGCTGGTTTTCCGTGGAGCCTTCGGCGCTCGCCTTGGCACTGGCCTTGGCCGTCAACCGGGGGTTGAAGCAGGCCTTGAACAAGGCCACCAGGTTGCGGGTGATATCCAGATGCTTGGCGAGCGTGTCGGCAATATAGTCCTGGCTGAAATTGAATGCGGTCTGCTTCATGTAAGCCGCGTAAGCGCGTAGCACCGTCACTTCCCGCCAGTTCAGGCGCGCACCCAGCACCAGCCGGTTGAACCCGTCACTTTCTGTGCGCCCCTGCCAAATGTTAGCGAAGGCTTCTTCAAACAATGTGCGAACCGAATGCACATCAATGGCGACCGGCAGGCCAAGCTGCAATTCGAAATCGTGCAACCAAATGATGCGGCCATCCGCCGGCCTGATTTTGTATGGGTGTTCGCCCACCACACGCAAACCCAGGTGCTCCAGAATCGGCACCACCTGAGACAGCTCAACCACCGTATCCAGATGTATGACTTTGAATCGCATGCGTCCGTTATCGGCCGCCATGGGCCGATAAAAATTCATCGCAATGCTGCGCCCTTGGTTCAGCTGATCAAGCATCGCAATATCATGAACAGCGGTGCGCGCATCAAAGCTTTCCTGGTAACCGGATGAGAACGCCTGCTTGAATTGACGAAAGCGTTCCAGGCCTGGCCCCTCGCCAAGGGAATCCATAAATGCCTGCTCCAGTTGATCTGCCCAGCTGCGCGTTATTGCTACCACGCCGGCCTCCAGCTCGCGCAAATCGAACTCCACTGGCTCCTTATCACTGACACGGAAAACAATTTGCGCCCGCGCCAGTGTGGATTCGGAGAAATAGGTGGTCGAATCCAGCTCATCTGAATGGATAGCCTTGCCAATGAGCTGTTCAATCTTGAGGCGGATGGCCGTGCTATATAAATCCCGCGGCACATACACCAGGCACGTTACAAAGTTGCCGAATGGATCCCGGCGCATAAACAGGCGCACAACGCGGCGTTCGTTAATGCTGGCAACGCCCATAACATTTTTATAAAGTTCATCCAGGGGCGTTTGGAACAATTCGTCCCGAGGGAAGTTTTCAATCACGCGGCGCAAATTTTTGCCGTCGTGACTCTGGGGGTCCAGATTGCTGCGCTCAATGATTCGCGCCACCTTTTCCCGTAACAGCGGTATTTCAGTGGGTGTGAGACTGTAAACAGAATAGGTAAAAAGCCCCAGAATTCGCGATTCGCCACAGACACGGCCGTTCTCGTCGAAACGTTTGACGACGACGTAGTCCGGGTGAACGGACCGGTGAATATAAGAGCGAGTGGAGCTTTTCGAAAACGCAATCAACTCATTGGAGGCATAGAATTCAGCCATCCCCAAACTGAAATCCGTCTCTTTGACTTCTGACGGCTGCGTATCCAGTTTGCGAAAGACACCGAGCCGCGCCTGGGGCACTTCCTGCAGCAGTCGCGAACCGTCTTCATCGACGAATTCATATTCGCGATATCCCAAAAAGGTAAAATGAGAGTCCGCCAGCCAGCGCAGAAACTCCTGCACCTCTTGAACGTCCGGACGAACGTGCAGCTGTGACGCTGCTTTGCCGTCGCCCTCACCGCTTGCCTCATTGCCCTTCGCCCCGCGGCCGACATTCTGTGTCAGCGTCTCCACCTTGTGCAGCATGCCATCAAAATCATCCACGACGATGCCCACATCCTTCAGCACACCTTCGACCGTGGTACGCAGGCCTGCCCTTTCAGTTTCCGAGCTGTGCAAACCAATCTCGATGTAAACCAGGGCTTCCTTGGCGAATGTCAGCTCGCCTCCCTCCCCCGGTGGCTCACCGCCGCCGTATATCGCTCTGGGCTTGCCCTCGGCATCGCGTCCGACGTAAAGCACGTTGCTTTTCAGCACATGAATGGCGACATTGCGGCGATTCAATTCCAGGCGGATCGAATCCACCAGGAACGGCATATCGTTCTGCAGCACCGTAATGACCGTGCGGCCGCACAGCCAGCCATGTTCTTCCAGGCTCGGATTGAATACTCGCACCGCCGGGAGTTCGCTCCGGCGACTCTGCAAATGATGCCATAAGGTGTAACAGCAGCCGAGCACATCGCTCAGGGGACGGTCAGACCAGTCCTGCAACGGAAAATGGGCAAAGAACACCCGCGCGAAATCTGATATGGCTTTCGCTTCGTGTTCGTCAAACCGCGCTTCGAACTCCTCCGTCAATTGCTTCAACAAGGCTTCGCGGCTTTCAGCTGTTACTTCTCCGCTACCTGTAACCACTCCGGTTATTTCCACTGCAATACTCCTGGTCGCCTTCTCGATGAATCAGAATTGGGTCGATGGTGTTGATTTACCGTTTACAGTTGATCACGCCATGTTCTCAGTCTTGAAAATCACGATCAAATCCCTAAGATAGACAGCTATCACAGCCGCGCAGCAACATTGCCTTAAGCTTTCTTTGCACAGATTTTGCCGCGTGCGGGAACTTTATCAGCATCTGCCACTCCAACTGCCTGGCCGGCGGCAGCCCGCTCTCTGGCAAACCCGTATGAACATTGAAACATGGGCATCGGTGCTGCAACAGGTCAGACATAATTTTAACGATATGGTGTCACTCATTAATGTCAAATCTCTCCGCCGTACAAAGCTTGCAAACCTGGCTTGACAGCCAGATCGTGGGACAACCAAACCTGATTGAACGACTTCTGATCGCACTGATCGCCGATGGCCACCTTCTGGTGGAAGGTGCTCCCGGACTGGCCAAGACCAAGGCTATCAAAACCCTGGCCGACGGCATTGAAGGCGATTTCCACCGCATCCAATTCACGCCGGATCTGCTGCCGTCGGATGTGACCGGTACCGATATCTACCGCCCAGAGAATGGGACTTTTGAGTTTCAGCGAGGGCCGATTTTCCATAACCTGGTCCTCGCCGACGAAATCAACCGCGCGCCGGCCAAAGTTCAATCGGCACTGTTGGAAGCCATGGCTGAGCGACAAGTCAGTGTGGGTCAGGCGACCTATGCACTGCCAGCGCTGTTTCTGGTGATGGCCACGCAGAACCCCATCGAGCAGGAAGGCACCTATCCTCTGCCAGAGGCCCAGCTCGACCGTTTCCTCATGCATGTGCGGGTCAATTACCCTGATACCGAGGCCGAGCGGGACATTCTGCGCCTGGCGCGCAACGAAGCCAGTCAACAGAGACCGGTGACTCCGCCCCCCGAAGCCGTGACTCAGGCGGCGCTATTTGCGGCGCGGGAGGAGGCTTTACAAGTCCACATGGCTGACGCTGTCGAGGAATACATTGTGCAGCTCACCGCAGCCACCCGTTCACCGGACGCCTATGGTGCGGACCTCGCAAAGTGGATCGAGTTCGGTGTCAGCCCGAGGGCGACCATTGGCCTCGACCGCTGCGCCCGCGCCCACGCCTGGTTGAAGGGCAAGGACTTTGTCAGCCCGGACGATGTTCAGGCCGTGCTCGGAGACGTATTCCGCCACCGATTGTTGCTGAGCTTCGAAGCCGAGGCCAACGGTATGACGCCCGATGATGTCATTGCCGAGATTCAACAGCGTGTACCTGTGGTGTAGCCGCGATCATTTAAGCTACCGTGTGAGCCGCAGATGTTCAGCATATTGATCGCGATCACTCACATTGTTCATCACCCACAGGAATCGCAAGAGTGAAAACCACCGCCCACCCCAAGGCCGTTGCCGGCGTTTACAGCAGCACCGAAGACCTGCTGCGCCTGCGCTACCTCTCCCAGAACCTGACGCTGGTCACCCGGCGCAACAGTTCGGCCTTGATGGACGGAAGCCAGCGCACGCGTGCTCGCGGACGCGGCATGGAGTTCGCCGAGGTTCGGCCTTACCAGGCGGGCGATGACATTCGCACCATTGACTGGCGCGTCACCGCACGCACCCAAAGCCCCCACACCAAACTGTTTCAGGAAGAACGCGAGCGTCCGGTGTTTGTGATGGTCGATCAGCGGTCACCCATGTTTTTCGGCAGCCGCGTGCAGTTCAAATCCGTGTTTGCCGCAGAACTGGCCGCTATCATCAGCTGGACGGCCCAGGCGAATAACGATCGCATTGGCGCCCTGCTTCTGGGCGACCATCAGCAGACGGACATTCGGGCGCGCCGGGGCAAACACGCGGTGCTGGAATTCCTCCATCAACTGCTGGATTACAACCACGCGCTGTCTACACCGGTCCCCCAGAGCGACAGCATCTCGCTGGCCAGTATGCTGACGGATCTCAGACGCGTCGCCAAACCCGGCAGCTCTGTTTTTGTGCTGAGCGATTTTTACGATTTCGACGACAGCTGCCGCGAACCTCTGGCCACTTTGACCAAACACTGCGACGCGACTCTGATCCACATTGTTGACCCGCTGGAACGCGAACTTCCCCGTCGTGGTTTATTGCCAATTACTGATGGCCGGCACAAGCGACTGCTGGATGCCGGCTCCAGAGCCACGCGGACGGATTTTTCCCGCCGCTACGATGAGCGCCTGAACAGTCTCCGCAGTTTGTGCAACAACGCCGGCATCCCGCTGGTGAATGCCGATACTCAATCAACGGCGGAACAACTGGCGCTGGATTTGTTCAGCCAGCGCCGACAGAATGCTCGCTCAAGCAATAACCGAAAAAAATCATGAGACCGCAATGAGTCAGCCCACTGTTCAATCAACCGCGCCAGCGGCACCACAAAATACGCAGTTAGCGGAAATGCGCGACCTGCACGAACCCCCACCGGTTTCTTCCTGGCCACCTGCTCCGGGTTGGTGGCTATTGGCACTCTTGCTGGTAGGCGCGTTGGTACTGCTGACCATCAAAGCGATGAAGTACAACCGCAAACGCGCCTACCGTCGCGAAGCCAGCCGCGAATTGATGCTGACCCGGGAGCGCTATCGCTCCAGTGGCAATGGCAACGTTTACGCGCAGGAATTGCTGGAACTACTCAAGCGCACCGCATTAACCGCCTACCCCCACGACGCGCAACGAATTGCCGGGCTCCACGGTGAAGACTGGCTGAAATTCCTCGACAGCACCTGTGCCAGCTGCAATTTCCGGTCGCCGGAGGGCTCCGGATTATTACAAGCCGCTTACAGTCCGGAAGCCGATCCCTTCGCGCTGCAACAATGCTACACCCAGGCGAGACTCTGGATTGCCGGCCATCGGGTACATGGGGGACAGTTGCGTGCTTGATCTCGCCTGGCCCTGGGTTTTGTTGATACTACCCCTGCCCCTGCTCACCTATTGGCTTCTGCCCCGGGCGGAGCAGAAGCTGTCCGCGCTGCGGGTGCCATTTTTCAACCGCTTATCCGACGCCTCCCTGAGTGAACACAACGATTTGCCACACCGGGTGATCAGCTTTCTGCTGGCACTTGCCTGGTGTCTGTTGGTCATCGCCGCCGCTCGCCCGCAGTGGGTGGGAAATCCTGTGAGCCTGCCGACCGAAGGGCGCGACCTGATGCTGGCGGTGGACATTTCCGGCAGCATGGAGACGCCGGACATGATTGTTCAGGGTGAACAGGTACCGCGCATCAGCATCGTCAAGTACGTGGTCGGCGAGTTTGTTAAACGCCGCGAGAGTGATCGCTTGGGCCTGATTGTGTTCGGCACGCAAGCCTACCTGCAGGCACCGCTGACCTTCGACCGGGTGACCGTCAACAAACTGTTGCAGGAAACCCGGCTCGGTTTTGCCGGAGAGCAAACCGCCATTGGCGACGCCATCGGCCTTGCCATCAAGCGCCTGCGCGACAGACCCGAAGGTAAGCGAATATTGATTCTACTAACGGATGGGGCCAACACCGCCGGTGAAGTCTCGCCGCGCAAAGCCGCCGATCTCGCGCGTATTGCGGGCATCAAGATTTACACCATCGGCGTCGGTGCCGACGTCATGGAAGTCCAGGGCGGCCTGTTCCGGCAGTTTTCCCGCCAGATCAACCCGTCAGCCGACCTGGATGAAGAAACACTCCAATACATCGCCGACCAAACCGGCGGCGCGTATTTTCGCGCGCGAAACCCGGAGGAGTTGCAGGAAATTTATGCCTTGCTCGATCAACTGGAGCCGGTGGAACAGGAAGCTGAAGTCTTTCGGCCCATCAGTGCGCTTTATTTCTGGCCATTGGGTATCGCCCTGTTGCTCAGTTTTATTGCCGCATTGTGGCACCTGCTGACGAGCCGGGGATTTCGGCGGGAGGCCGCACAATGACCACCGAAATTGCCGTCTGGATTGAGCAGTTCCATTTTTTACGTCCGTGGTGGCTGCTGGCCATACTACCCGCATTGGTGTTGATCGCCGCTCTCTGGCAGCGACACAACCGCGCCGGCCAATGGCAGGATGCCATTGCGCCACACCTGTTGCGTTACCTCGTGGACAACGAGGAGACCCGCAACAAACGTTGGCCGCTGTTGGGAATATCGGCACTCTGGTGCCTCGCCGCCATTGCGCTGGCCGGGCCGGCTTGGCAGAAATTGCCCGAGCCGGTACAAAAAGGTGGCTCGGCCGTGGTTGTGTTATGGGATATGTCACCATCAATGTTGGCGCAGGACCTTCAGCCATCGCGGCTGGTGCGCTCAAAGTTAAAGCTCATCGACCTGCTCAAGTCCCGCCGCGAAGGCACCACTGGGCTAATTGCCTACGCAGGCGAAGCCCATGTTGTCACACCGTTAACCGATGACACTCAAACCATTATCAGCCTCTTACCGGCGCTCACCCCCGCCGCCATGCCCAACGCGGGCAGCAATCCGGAAATGGCTCTGCGCATGGCTTATACCCTGCTACAGGACGCCGGTGTAGCCAATGGCCATGTGCTCATCCTTACTGATGGCGTTGTGCCCGACGCGTTTTCCGCCCTGGCCACCATTCAGCAGCGAGCAGAACACCAGATCACTATCTGGGGAGTTGGCACAAATCAGGGCGCACCCATTCCCCTGCCTGAAGGCGGCTTCGCTAAAACTTCCGCCGGTGAGATCGTCATCGCCAAACTCAATGAAAACGAACTGCAGGATCTGGCTGCTGAAATCAACGCCTATTATGTTCCTTTCCTGCAGTCCAATGAGGACATAGAAACCCTGCACACCCTGCTCAGTTCCCAAAGCGGCACCATGCGCGAAAGCGACCGCGTGTTTGACACCTGGTACGAGCACGGACCCTGGTTGTTGCTGTTGATTCTGCCGTTCGCCGCACTGGCGTTCCGCAAAGGTTGGGTCATGTGCCTGCCGTTGGTATTCATTCCGATGGCCATGCCGCAACAGGCCCACGCATTCAGCTGGGAGGATCTGTGGCAGACGCCGGCACAACAAGCTCAGGAAGCCATGAATGAGGATGAACCGGCAAAGGCCGCGGAGCTGTTTGAAGACCCATCGTGGCAGGGAACGGCGCGTTACCGCGCGGGTGACTTTGAAGGCGCCCTTGACGCGTTCAATCAGGGAGGCAGCGCCAGGGACACTTACAACAAGGGAAATGCGCTAATGCAGTTGCAAGACTACGAAGCTGCAATGGAAGCCTATCAAGCCGCCCTGGAAAAAGATCCGGACAATGCCGATGCCAAGGCCAACCTGGACCTTGCGCAGCAACTACTTGAACAAAAAAAGCAACAGCAGCAAAAACAAAAAGGCCAGAACCAGGACGGTGAAAATGACGACCAGGAAAATGAACAACAAGACCAACAGCAAGGCGATCAGAGAGAAAAGTCAGAATCCTCAGATGACCAAAGCTCCAAGAATTCCGAGGGGAATCAGCAAAAGCAAAATGGCGAATCCCAGCAACCTTCCGAGCAGCAAGATCAACCTTACGACGACCCCAGCAACAACGATGCGGAGCAACAATCAGAAGAGCCAAAGGATGAAGAATCCAAGGCCATGAATGAGGCCGATGAAGAATCAAAGCCTTCGGATGAGAAAGAGGAAACTCCCGCACAGCAAAAGCCGGCAACCGAAGATGGTGATGAAAATCCAGAGGAACAGGCCGCGCCCTCTACCCGCATGACCCAGGCCGAGCGCGAACAGCAACAGGCGCTGGAACAATGGTTGCGCCAGGTGCCGGATGACCCCAGTGGTCTTTTGCGCAATAAATTCCAGTACGAGTCCCGCAACCGCCGCCGCACCGGGGAATGGCAATTCCAGGATAACGACGCTGGTCAAAGATGGTAACAAGAGCTGATAACATGCTGAATAAATCTGCAAACCTTTCTGTAAAACAAAGCGCGAATAGAAGTGCATCATCCTTGGCTTGGTTTCGCCATGTCGTCGCGATTTTGTCCGTGGCCTTGTTGTTCGCAGCCAACCTCGCCGCCGCACAAGACCCCTCTCTCACCGCCCGTGTCGACAGAAATGAAGTCACCATTGAAGAAACGCTTACACTGCAAGTGCGCTACTCGGGCCAGGTGCAAGGAGAGCAGCCGGACTTTTCCCTGCTGCTTCAGAACTTCGACATCATCAATCAACAGCGCAGCAACCAGATCAGCACCATAAATGGCAGAATGAATGCGTTCACTGAGTGGACCCTGATGCTGGCACCGAAACAGACCGGGAAGTTGTTAATCCCGTCGTTCAAATTCAACGGCCATTTCAGCGACGCCATCCAGATTGACGTTACCGAGGCAAGTGCAGTACCCGGCGAGCTAAAAGATATTTTTATTGAAACCACTGTCGATGAATCGGCAGTTTATGTGCAGCAGCAAATCCTATTGACCTATCGTCTGTATACGACGCGAAGCATCGATTCCATGGATGCCGAACCGCTGGCCATTGACAATGTACGGATTGAGGAGCTACCCCAGTCCCGCTATCAGCGCCGCATTGACGGAATCAATTATGGCGTATTGGAAGTGAGTTACGCGCTTTTTCCACAAACCAGCGAGGCGTTCACCATTCCCGCACTGCGCTGGACGCTGCGCGCCGCCATTGCGCAAAACCAACGCAGTTACGGGTTTGGTGCCAGCCGCTATGAACTGAAGACACTGTTGACAGAGGAGAAGGCAATAGAGGTTGCACCGGTTCCAGACAGCTACCCCGAAGATCAGGTGTGGCTACCCGCCAAAAGTCTACAGCTCAATCAGGAGTGGAGCGGTTCCCCTTCACAATTCAAAGTGGGAGAACCTATGACACGCACTATTACACTGCGTGCAGAAGGACTGACCGCCGCGCAATTACCGCCGCTACCAATCAATGAAGATCCCCAGGGGTTTCGCCTTTATCCGGACCAGCCGGAACAGAACAACTTAACCAATGCGGGCGGCGTAATTGGCAGCCGAACCGAAAGCATTGCCGTGGTACCGGATAAGGCCGGAGAAATCACCCTGCCTGCTGTTGAAGTGGCTTGGTGGGATACCGGCGCCGATAAATTGCGCACCACCGAAATTCCCGCACAAACCTATGTTGTGTCCGGCAATGGCAATACAACCGCCAATACGAGCGATGACGCAGCAGAGACCATACCTTCTCAGGAGCCCCAGCCTGCAAACATGAATTCTGAACAGGCCGGCGCCACGAGCGTTCCCGTATCCGCAAACTCCAGCTCTGGCGCGCTATGGCTGTGGCAGCTTGCCACCCTGATCTTCGCACTGCTGTGGCTCATTTTCGTTTGGCTCTTGTGGCAGGCACGCCGTGCGCAGCAAGGCTCCAGCGTCAATGAAGCGGAGGAACCTTCCGCCGGGCAGGAAAAGCAGGCCTTCAAGACTCTCGCCAAATTTCACCAGACGGACAACCTCGCGGGTCTGCGGATGGCACTATTGCACTGGGGCGCTTGCCGCTGGCCAGAACATCCACCGCGATCTTTGCAGGATCTGTCATTATTGGTGAACGATGTTCAAATCTCCGAGCAACTGGCGGCACTGGATGCCTCTCTATACGGACAGACAGAGACTGAACCCGGCTTCAGCGCTGACGGCCTGATTGCGCTTATACAAGATTGGCGCAAGCACCCTGGGAAAGGAAAGCCGAAAGAAAATCAGTCGCTGAAGCCGCTGTACCGGACGAATTAATGGTAGTGTCGACACGCATTCACGATACGACGACTCAGCGCGTCGTCGTTACAGTGGTCGGCAATATCACTGAGTGAAACCACACCAGCAACATCTTTGTTTTTGTCATTGTTCAAGACTACCAGTCGTTGCACTTCCTGATCCTGCATGCGCTGCAAGACTTCGGCAATGTCGTCATCCTCATAGCAATAGAGCACTGTGCTGGTCAGAATGGTACCCACCTTCTCGTTCGCATTTTTGCCTTCGGCCATGGCGCGAATCGCAATGTCCCGGTCGGTCAGAATACCCACCAGCTTTTCCCCTTTCGCAATGGGCGTGAATCCGCGGTCCGCAGTTTTCATACGCATGGCCGCTTCGCGAATGGTCGCGTTGACATCCAGATATTCCGGTCTTTCCGACATTACTTCTCTTACTCGCATGACAGGCTCCTCTCAATTGGAAATATTTGCACACAGCGACAATCACAGGCCGTTCACTCGACCGGCCCACGGGTGCTGCGAGCAATATGGAGGCCACAACTTTCATATGCGGGGCTAGCTGGCAAATCGCTCCTTATGCGTGAATTCCGTAGTCGGTTGTCATCAATCTGTTGCAGTGAAACAGGGTTCTTTGTAGGAAATCGACATTTTTGTAAATCAGGGCGTTTCTGCCCCACAAATCCCGAAGACATAAACTCGTGTTACTGTTGTGACGGCACAAGCAGCGCTGTTCCCACGGACAAGCCGCACCCGTAGTGATCCGCTCTCAGGAACTGGCTGAACTCGACAAACCTGACGGCCCGGCATATATTGAAGTCCTGAGTGCCTCGGTATCGGAGTGCTATATTCTGGTCAGCGGCACAATACCGAGACAATGGGTCATATAAAATAAATGCGAAGAGGATTCCCCATGTTCAAACACGCGACA
Source organism: uncultured Cellvibrionaceae bacterium (assembly GCA_964419935.1). GTDB lineage: Bacteria > Pseudomonadota > Gammaproteobacteria > Pseudomonadales > Cellvibrionaceae > CAYQQJ01. The sequence continues at coordinate 5,061 of CAYQQJ010000010.1, read as the reverse complement.
ACTTCCTTGCTTCTGCTTTCTTCACTGGCGCTGACTGCCTGCTCCGGCGGCAGTGATGATCCGGAAGAAACGCCGAATACACCGGCGCGGGGCGAGGAAACTCGAGTGATTTTCAACCCCAGCTCCGGGGATCTGCCTGTTCCCAACGACCTGCTGTTTGCCAGTGAAGAAGCCGGTGATGGCACCATGACCGCAGGAGTTGACCCCGCCAACCCCGTGATCACCGGCATTGATGCTCTGGATGGCAACTCGGTTCTCGCACCCATTGATATTGAATTCTCCGGCAGCCTGGACACCGCTCAGGAACTCGATGCCGCAAGCTTTGTTGTGCAAGGCGAGAGCATTCTGCCCAACCCCGAGCAGAACGTATTTCTGTTGCCTCTGAGCTACCCGAGCGGCGACCCCTTGAATCAGGCCCAGGCCGACCTGGATGGTGACGGGAAGAGCGAGAATGCCGAAGTCCCCACCTTTGCGGAAGCGCTTGCGTATCAGCGTGCTGTAGCCGGCATGGACCAGGCGACCCTGATGGCGTTGGCCTCTCCTACTGCCCGGGCCGAAATCATTAGCCTTGACGGCGGCACCAACAACGTCCTGCGCATCAACCCCATTGAACCCCTGATGCCGGAAACCAAATATCTTGTGGTGGTGACCAGCGATGTGCAGGACGCCGCGGGCTACCCGGTTCAGGCGTCCCACGCCTACAATTTTATTCGCGATCCCGAGTCACCCTTTGATGCCGACGATGAGACCATCAACAGCTTGCGCAGCCTGCGCTCGGCCATCGGCGGTTGGGAGCAGCTTGCTACGGGCTACTTCGGATTTATGCAATCCGTTTACGACGCCGCATCAGTGAATGCGTCAGCCCCAGCACCGGAAGACATCGTCTTCTCCATGACCTTTACCACCGGCGGTACCGACGCCATTCTCAAAAGCGTGGCGGCACCGGAAATCTTTTTCGAAAAGAAAAACCGCACAGACTACAAGAAAGACGCCATCGCCAAGCTGGTTAGCGGCACCTACAACCTGAGCGGCGACAACAGCACCCAAACCACCGTGACCGACGGCGCAATCAATTCCACAATTCATGTGCTGCTCACCGAACCCGTGCTACCCGATACCTCACCAAACCCCCTTTACAATGAGACTATCGCTGGTGCGATTGCCTCAGGTGCAGATTACGCAACCATCGCTGCGGATGCCTCAGCGGCCTACCGCATGCAAGTGGCCGCAGCCGAAGCCGCTATCTCGGTTCACGACAGCGGGGCTGCATTACGCGGCGATCAAGACCCGTATGTGAACATCGCCACCGAGGCCGCCGGCACCGTGATCGCCTTGTCCGGTGGTAACCCAGCCGCTGTTCCCGTCATGTTTCCGATACCAGCACCAAGACCCAACCACTTCTTCCGGGTCGACGATGCAGCGGCCATCAATCCAGCGCTAATTGCGCCAGCCAAAGTCTATCAAGGCCAAATCACTCTGCCGTTCTTCCAGGAGGTCCCGGCCAATGGTGACGCCAGCAGCATCAAGACCAGCCGCTGGACACCCGCCATCTTGGGCGGTGGCGAAGCCACAGCACCGTCAGACATGCTGACCTACCGCTTCCCGTTCCCAGAGAAGAAAGCCGATGTAACGGTCCCCGTGCTGGCAACCCTGCCCAATGCTCAGGTCCTTCAGGACTTTGGCATCACCAAGCCCGCTGAGGGTTGGCCGGTGATCATCTATGTACACGGCATACGCACAGACCGCAGCAGCGCCCTGCCAATTGCCGACGCCATGGCGTTTGCCTGCGTGAACTCCACCCAAACAGGGCCTTCCGGAGCACCCTGCTTTGCCACCATTGCCATCGACCAGCCATTGCACGGTGTGGCGGCATCAGGCAGCGTGGTTCCTGGACTGCCCGGCATGACCGACCCCGATAGTGTCGTACTCGCCAACTTGCCAAATGGTGCGCCTGTCGGTCCGTCGGCCGACCTGATCGAGCGGCATTTCGATTTCACCGCCGATGCCGCAACCAATCCTGTTCCTATGGATTACTCCGCTAACCTGGGCGTTTCCGGTAGCCTGTTCATCAACTTGACCAACTTCGCCAACGCGCGCAGTAATCTGCAGCAGATGGTGGTTGATCTGCTGAACCTGAATGCCTCATTGCCAACCATGGATGTTGACGGCAATGGACTGGCTGATGATTTGGATACCAGCCGGGTTTACCTCATCGGGCATTCCCTGGGCGCGCTTGACGGCATCCCGTTCATTGCAGTCAATAATGATCCTGCAGTACAGGCCAGCATGTTCAGCAACCTGCCGAAAATTCAGGCCGCTGCCCTGCTCAACACTGGCGGCGGCACACCGCGCCTGCTGGTGAATTCCCCCACCTTTGCCCCAACCATTCTGCAAGGCTTGGCTGCGGCCAGCGACGAGCTGACACAAGGTCGCAGTGGTTTGGAGACATACCTCAACGTATTTCAGGGCGCGCTGGATTCTGTGGACCCCATGAACTTTGCGGCACAACTGTCAGATGCCAACGGCACTACGGGCATTTTGCTGACCGAAATTGTTGGCGATGGCACAGAGACACATCCCGCAGACCAAACCATTCCCAACGCGGCTGACAGCCGCTGGGGCACCGAACCGCTGCACATGGTCCTCGACAGCGGCTTTGTGGTGGACCCCTTCCCTGCGCCGCTGGCCGGCACGGAGCCTCTGGTGGCACAATTTGGCGCAGTACCAACCGCCAGTGCATCCAGTGATGAAGATCCCGCGGTTATGGTCACCCGCTTCACCGAGGGCAGTCACGGTACGCCAGTGGTTGGCGGTAACACGGCCGCCGATCCCCTGACCAGCGGCGCCGTCTTTGCCGAGCTGATCGGCGAGATGGTGATGTTCTTTGCCCTCAACGGCGATGTGCCTGGGTCCATCGTGACAAATGACACGGTAGTTGGAGAATAACGCAGCTGTAAGCCGCAAGCTTCAAGCTGCAAGTGAAATGAAAGAAACAAGGCTACGACGATCCGAAATGAGTTGAACCATGACGGATCGTCGTCCTTCCTCCCTCTGTCCTGCCGAGTTCTCGGCCTGCGAAACGCGCCATACGAACACCCCATACAAGTCATCCACATTGTTGTATAATCAACTTTATTTGCGAAACTTCCAGTGCTTTGCGACAGTCTTTGACTGAACCGCATTCGTTGGCGAGAGACGCCGACTTTTGCACCAATAGTTTCAACAGCAATTCTCAACAATATAAGGGCGCTTTACCATGGAGAAGTTTGGACTGGATATTCTCAATGATCCCCGGCTCAATAAAGGCACAGGCTTTTCCGCCGAAGAGCGCACGCGCTACCGCCTGCACGGTTTGTTGCCGAGCCGTGTCAGCACTTTTGAGCGGCAACAGGAGCGTGCCCTCGCCAATATTCGCCGCCAGGACGAGGACATCGACAAGTACATTTTTCTCAGCGCGCTGCACAAACGCAACGAGCGGCTTTACTACCGCCTGCTGATCGATCACACCACTGAATTAATGCCGATTGTCTATACGCCGACCGTGGGGCAGGCTTGCCAGGAATTTGCCCAACTATTCACGCAAACCAGTGGCTTCTACATTTCCATCAAAGACAAGGGCAACGTTGACCAGCTTCTCAACAACTGGCCCGAAAACGATGTGCGGTTAATTGTGGTTACGGATGGCGAGCGGATTCTCGGTCTGGGTGACCTTGGCACCAACGGCATGGGCATTCCCATTGGCAAACTCGCGCTTTATTGCGCCTTGGCCGGTATTCGTCCCGAGCACTGCCTGCCGGTTATGCTCGACGTGGGCACCAATAATGAGGAGTTGCGCAACGATGAGATTTATCTTGGCCTGCGCGAGCCGCGGGTTCGGGGTGAAGAGTACGACGCTTTCATCGAGGAATTCATACAGGCGGTAAAACGGCATTATCCAAAGGCCGTGCTGCAATTTGAAGACTTCGGCACACAGAATGCCATCACTCTACTGGAGCGTTACCAGGACAAATTGCTGTGCTTCAATGACGACGTGCAAGGCACCGCGTCTGTCGTCCTGGCCGGGCTCTATGCCTCCACCAAATTGACCAGAACCCGGCTGGCGGACATGCGCTTCATGTTCCTCGGCGCCGGCTCCGCAGCCACGGGCATCGGCGAGCTGTTGATTACTGCGCTCGAACTTGAAGGCCTGACCCATGACGAGGCCGTGCAGCGACTGGTGTACTTCGACCGCAAGGGGCTGGTTTCCAAACAACGGGATAATGTGTCCGCACATATGACGCATATGGCGTCGGATTTACCGGTCATGCCCCTGCTCGAAACGATTCATACCTTCAAGCCACACGTCCTGATTGGCGCAACGGGGTCACCCAAAACCTTCACGGAAGAAATGCTTAACGCCATGGCCGCAGTTAATGAAGCGCCCGTGATCTTTGCCTTGTCCAACCCCACCACCCGCGCCGAATGTACCGCAGAGGAAGCCTACCGCTGGACCGATGGCCGCGCGGTGTTCGCCAGCGGCAGCCCGTTTGGCGTGGTCCATATCAATGGTGAAATCAAGGTGCCCGGGCAAGGCAACAACGCCTATATTTTCCCCGGTCTCGGATTGGGAGCCCTGGGCGCGGAATGCACCCGTATCAACGACAGCATGTTGATCACTGCAGCCAAAACCCTGGCGGGCAGCGTGTCGGAAAATCAACTGGATCAAGGCTGCCTGTACCCCCCATTACGCGGTATCCGGGAAGTCAGCCTGCAGATCGCAATGGCAGTTGCACGGGAAGCCAAAAAATGCGGCTATACCACAGCCACAATCGACGCGACGTTTGAGCAGAAATTGCGGGATTATCAGTACGATCCGGATTACTAAAACAGATAGGGAAAAGGGAAAAGAACTGCCATCGAACTTTGTGGAACGAAAAAGCCTAAGCGTCTTCCGCCGAAGCGTGCAGGAAGTATGCAGCGAATTAAAATCGTGGTAATGCCCACCCTACGGGAGTTTTCGCAACCGTTTTTCCCTTTTCCCTTTTCCCTTTTCCCTTTTCCCTTTTCCCTTTTCCCTTTTCC
>CAYQQJ010000009.1:0-126491 GCA_964419935.1 uncultured Cellvibrionaceae bacterium | reverse complement strand
TCCCGTCATTTTACCAAAGCCAGTATCCATGCGGGAGAATTTCAACAGCCTGTTAGTGCTTTTGCTAACCCTTGTAGAGTTACCGCCTTTAGCTTTGGCGATCTATACGCGCGTAAACAATAGCGACCTGAACGAATTTCGCGAAATAACTTACTTGCTGCCTTAGCTTTTTTCTCGTACGCCGACAGTTTTTCTGATTTTGGTTCCATCGTAAGGAAAACCTTATAGATGCACCACAAAATGTTTTCGTAGCAGGTTAATAAAATGCTACTCGCAAACCTCGCGATATTTCACCCAATTCTGGAGCGTTCGGCTTATCGCGTCATGACCATTGAGCATTGCCGCTCGTCAATTTGCGCAACACCAGCAGCACCTGTTGCAGTGTCTGCAACTCGGGTTGCGGCTGGTACATGAGGTATATCGGGTAGGAAAATTCCGGGGAGTCGGGCACGCGTTTGAGTGCGCCATTGTCCAAATGCCGCTGCACCACGCGGGTGCGAAAATACCCACTGCCGCCATTGTCGAGCAGATATTGCAGCGCCAGGGGACCCAGGTTCATGTTGACGCTGGCGCGGGTGTACTGCGGCAAGGCAGCGTCGTGTTGCCGGCGGAAGGTTTCGCCCCAGTTGACGTACACGTATGGCGTTTCGCCATGGCTGGAGCAGACCATTATCAGCTTTTCTTCCAGAAGCTGCTCCACTTGAATATCCGGCCAGTATTCCGGCTGGTGTACCAGAATTGCGTTAATCACCCCCACTTGCAGCTTCTTCTGCAACGCATCCCGCTCGCCCACCTCAACCCGCACGGCCAGAGCTGGATAGTCCTGCGCCAGACGAGACAGCCAACGGGAGAGCAGCGGATCCCACAAACTTGTCTCACAGCCGATGGATACCAGTTCACCGGTCCCTTCCGGCAGCGGCAGTTCCCGCCGCGAGGCTTCCCAGGTTTGCACCAACTGGTTGGCGTGGCTGACAAAGTGTCGTCCATTGTCGGTCAGGCTGGCGCCGCTGCGGTTGCGTATAAACAGCCGGCAACCCAACAATCCCTCCAGATTATGAATGCGGGCAGTGACGGTGGTCTGGGTAATGTGCAGACGCTCGGCGGCGGACATGAAACTGCCGCTGCGCACGATTTCCAGAAAAGTTCGGGCCAGTTCTATATCCATAAAATGGGAGCTTTTGTCATTTAACTTCAGTCTTTTCGATATTAACCAGCATTATATTTCATTATTTTGGATTAGCCTAAACGGGCATACTCCGCGCCCATGACAACATTATTTAATTACGCCTCTGGCGCCAATCCCATTCCGCAACTGTTCTCTGATGAACAGTGGGCACACATATACCAATTGCTGGACAAGCTGGACGATCATCAATCGCTCTGGCTGAGTGGCTTTCTGGCAGCACGCAAGGCCCCGGCCGTCACGCCCGCCAGTTTACCCGCCAGCACCACCAAAACCTTGATTGTTTACGGCAGCGAAACCGGCAACAGTGAAGCGCTGGCGCGCAAGCTGGGCGAATTGCTGCAAGCCCAAAACATTGACTACCAATTGAGCTCGCTGGCAGACATCAAGCCGCGCACGCTGGCCCGAGTGGATTACCTGTTGGTGATTTGCAGCACCCACGGCGATGGGGACCCGCCGGAACCGGCAGCGCCCTTCTACGATGCCATTATGGCGGAGCAGGCGCCGAAATTGCCAAATGTGAAATACGCAGTGCTCGCCCTCGGCGACAGCAGCTACGAACACTTCTGTACCACCGGCGTGCGCCTGGACGAGCGCCTGGCACAGCTCGGCGGCCAACGGATTGCCGACCGCCGTGAATGCGACGTGGATTTTGCCAAACCCGCGGGCGAGTGGATGCAGCAAGTAGTCGCCGCACTTCCGATACAGAACCCGGCACAGGAATCGGCTGCGCCACAAACCACTGTGCTACCGGCTGCCTTCTCGCAGTCACCAAGCAAAACGGTATACAGCAAACAGAATCCCCTTGAAATTGAGGTATTGGAAAATATCTGTTTAAGCGATGAAAAACGTGAGTCACCGGTTCACCACCTCGAACTGCTATTGGACAAACCGGATTTCGCTCTGCAGCCGGGCGACGCTGTGGGCGTGCTGCCTCACAATCCGCCGGCACTGGTTGCCGCCGTGCTCGATGCCACTGGACTGGCCGGCGATCAGGCGATCATGCTCAATGAGCGTGCACTGCCCTTGGTAGAAGCCCTGCGGGAGCACCTGGACCTGACAATTCCCAGTCAGAACTTTCTCACCGAATGGGCACAGTTAAGCCAGCATGCCGCGCTGCTTCAGCAGGCGGAAGCCGAGACCAAAGCCCGTCGGGAATTCCTGCGCAACATTCAGATTCTCGACCTGCTGCGGCGCTACCCTGCCAATCCTGAAGCCCAACATTTGGTGGACAACCTGCGGCCTTTGCAGCCCCGGCTATATGATATTGCCAATTTCACCACCCCGGATTCGGACGAACTGCACCTGACGGTGAAGCGCTTTCGCTACGAGATGAACCAGGCCACCCAGGATGGCATTGCGTCGGACTATTTACGGCAGCTGCAACCGGGCGAAACCGTTCGGGTTTACCCGCACCACAACAAACGCTTCCATTTGCCGGAACAGAAAGACGTGCCGCTGATTCTGGTGGCTTCGGGCACCGGCATCGCGCCCTATCGCGCCTTCGTCCAACAAATCATCCACAGCGACCGCAGCCATCCCTGCTGGTTGGTGTTTCGCGAGCGCAACTTCGAGGAAGACTTCCTGTACCAAGTGGACTGGCAGCAGGCATCGCAAAAAGGCGTCCTCCAGAAGCTGGATACCGCGTTTTATGGGGATCATCCCGAGCGGGCGCTCGCGGACCCACTGCTGGAGCAGATGGAATTATTGAGCGACTGGATCACGCGCGGTGCGCACATTTATCTGTGCGGTGACAAGGACCCACTCACCGACTGCGAAAAGGCGTTGCAACTGCAATACGACGCGCAACAGGAGTCACCAGCCTGGAAGCAACTCACGCAAGCCAAACGGATTCACCGTAATCTTTATTAGGAGCGAACCATGAATTCCAAAGACGTCATTCGCACCTGTGATATTACGCAGCCGGTCGAATCGCTACATGACAATGAACAACTCAAAGCCCGCAGCCGCTATTTGCGCGGCAATATTGCCGATGGACTTGAGGACCCGCTGACCGGCGCCGTGCCCGGCGACGATCCTCTGCTGATGAAATTCCACGGCATTTACCAGCAGGATGATCGGGACCTGCGCGCCGGCCGTGTACAGCGCAAGCTGGAACCCAACTACCAGTTCATGGTGCGTCTGCGCATTCCCGGTGGCGTACTGACCCCTGAGCAATGGTTAGGCCTGGACGATATTTCCCACAAATACGCCGAGCGTGGCATTCGCATTACCACCCGGCAAACGGTGCAACTGCACGGCATTCGCAAACCGAACTTGCGCGCCATGATGCAAGCCGTGCGTGATATCGGCCTGGACACCATTGCTGCCTGTGGCGACGACAGTCGCGGTGTGGTGTGTGGGACTAATCCGTTTCTGTCTGACATACACGCCCAGGTGGGTGCGATTGCCAAGGCCACCAGCAACCGACTGATTCCCAAAACCGGCGCCTATCCGGAAATCTGGTACGAGCAGCCGCAGCCGGTCAAGGACGAGGAAGATCCCACCTATGGGCCGCTCTACCTGCCGCGCAAATTCAAGGTCGGCTACGCGATACCGCCCATCAATGACATTGATGTCTATGGCCAGGATCTGGGACTGATCGCCATAGTGGAAGACGGCAAACTCGCCGGCTTTAACGTATGCGTGGGCGGCGGCATGGGCCAGCTGGATAGCCGCGAGGACAGTTACCCGCGCCTGGCCGAGCAGATCGGCTTTATTTCCGCCGATGAAGCTCCCGCGTTTTCCGAGATGGTAATGATGATTCAGCGGGACTTCGGCGACCGCCAGGACCGCCATCGCGCCCGCTTCAAATACACTCTGGACCGGCTCGGTATCGACTGGTTTCTGGACGAGCTGCAACAAAGGCGCGGCCAACCTCTGGCACCGGCGCGGGATTTTAAATTTACCCAGAATGGCGACCTGCTCGGCTGGCAACAGGGGGATGATGGTCTGTCGCACGCCACGCTCTACATCGAGAGCGGTCGCATCGAAGGTGCCCTGCGCAGCCAGTTGAATGGCTTCTTTCAACAGTTTGGCGGCCGCATTCGCCTGACCACCAACCAGAACCTGCAAATTACCCATGTCGGCGATTATGAATTGGAGCAATCCAAATGGCGTTTGGACGACCTGGGGTTGAGCGAGCGCCTGACACCGAATAATCAAGCCGCCCATACCATAAGCTGCGTCGCCTTTCCCACCTGCGGCCTGGCGATGGCCGAAGCGGAGCGTTACACTCCGGACTTCCTGCTGCACTTCAATCGGCTCAAGGCTGTGCATGGATTACAGAACGTGCCCATGACCTTGCGGATCTCCGGTTGTCCCAATGGCTGCGCCCGCCCCTATCTTGCCGAAATTGCACTGACCGGTCGCGCACCGGGTCTGTATAACCTGTACCTCGGCGGCAGCTTTCACGGCGATCGATTGACACAGCTTTACGCCGGCAATGTGGGCGAAGAAAAAATCATGGAGCTACTGGATTCACTGTTCATGCGTTTCGCCGCGCAGCGTCAGCCGGAGGAATATTTCGGTGACTTTCTGGTACGCAGCGGCTTGCTGAACACGTCATTACTAAACACGTCTTCGCAGAGCATGTCATCTTCGCTCACTCAATAATCACAACAGAGGAAAACCTTATGTCTGAATACCTGTTCATTCAAAGTCAGGATCCCTTTACGGAAACCCGCACCCGTGCGCAATACGATCTCGCCACTCAACTGGCCAACGCCGGCAATAACGTACGTGTACTGCTGGTGCAAAATGGTGTGACCCCCGCCCGTCGCGGCGCCCGCTGCGAAGCCTTTGATGCGCTTACCAAGGCACCGGTGAATATTCTTGCGGACAGTCTGGCTCTCACCCAGCGGCAAATCGACAGTAACCAGCTCAAGGCTGGTGTTCAGGCCGGGGAATTGGACATTGTGGTGGACGCCATGCTCGCTGGCCACAAGGTCATCTGGAATTAGACCTCAAGCGGAACGGCATGCCCTTAGTGGCTTTGTTCACCGGTCCGCTTCGGGGTGGGGCTTTTCAAGACTCGCCGTGAACCCATCCCTGGGGGCTCGGCGCCCGAGTCCCGCGGGCGACGGTCTTGAAAAGCCCCACCCCAAATCGGCCCTAGGACTGTCTTGGGCCTTGGGAAAGTGCTGGCCCATTCCAAAACACGTAATAACAGAATCAGGAGTCAACTATGACAACCCAGACTTTAACTTTTGCCTTCATGGATCCACCCTTCGAAAACGAACGCACCATCACCTTTTTCCGCCTGCTCGACATAGCGCTGGAAAAAGGCGCCAATGTTCGTGTCTTTGCCTATGAAGGTGCCGTGGCCCTGGCCTTTGCTCACCAGCAGCCCCACGGCAATGGCGTGCACGGTCGCGACACTGAGGAAGAAAGCCACCCGCTACCCAAGGACTGGATTGCCGCGTTGCAACGCAAGGCGCAAGAAAAGTCCCTGTCTTTCGAGTGGGTGAATTGCGGACTCTGCGTCGACGAGCGCGGTGTTAATGACGTGATCGACGGCTGCGGCCGTGGCGGCCCCGCCGACCTCTGGCGCTATGCCAGTGAATCCGACAATACGTTGACCATTGGCACAAGGTAAATAGCACACGATAAATTGGCACGCGACAAGACGAGGCTTCCCATGAAAGTATTACAAGTGATAGACCAGGCATTCCGAACCACCGTAGAAGAGCAGGACGACACCATTTTGTGGCTCACGCAATCCATGGTGGGTGCCGGCGCCGATCTTCAAGTATTGTTGACCGGCCACGGCGTGCAGTACGTCACCCAAACCCGGGCGCAGCCCGCGCTCAAGCTGGGCGATTGGCAACAGCGCCAGCCGGCGGATCTCACCCAGGACATTGGCCGCTTGGTCAACAAGGGCATTACGGTTTACGCGCTGCGGGAAGATCTGGAAGAACGCGGACTGGCAGACCTGCCGACCCAAACGGGTGTTGAAGTGATTGGCCGCGACGCGCTGCCCGGCTTGTATGAGAGCGTGGATCAGATTTGGCAGTGGTAACGCCTCAACCGCTATCTTTGCCCCAGGCGTTGCGCACGCCGCTGCTGCAGACTTTGGGCTGCTCACTGCCGATCATGCTGGCCGGTATGGGCGGCGTTGCCCGCTACCAGCTCGCCGGCGCGGTGTGTCAGGCGGGCGGCTTTGGCGCACTGGGCATGGTGCGCGAACCGGTTGAACGAATTCGCGCCGAAGTCACGGCCCTGCGTCAAATTACTGATGCACCTTTCGCCGTCAACCTAATTCCCGCCTCCACTGACGCAACATTGCTGGCGCAGCAAATTCAAACCTGCCTCACATTGCAGGTGCCGTCCATGGTGCTTTTCTGGGAGGTTGATACCGCGCTCGTCCGACACCTGAAGCATGAGGGTGTGCAGGTGATTCACCAGGTCGGCAGCCAGCGCGACGCAGACGCCGCCGTGAACGCCGGTGCGGATGTGCTCATCGTGCAGGGCCATGAAGCCGGCGGCCATGTGCGCGGCACCACCAGTCTGTTTTCACTGCTGCCGCAAATTGCCGCACAAAGCCCCGTACCGGTAGTTGCCTCCGGCGGCATCGGCAATGGCCGCGCTTTGTTAGCCGCCCTGGCACTGGGTGCGCAAGGCGTCAGTCTCGGCACTGCGCTACTGGCAACCCATGAAGCCAATGCGCACCCCCATCACAAACAGCGTGTCATTGCCGCACAGGCGGACGACACAATTTATACCACGCGCTTTGCACGCAATTGGCATGAACCGGCGCCGGTGAGAGTACTGTCCAATAAGGTGCTGGAAGGCGCTTACGACGGAGCCGATTCGGATACGATTATTGGCGAGCAGGATGGCCAGCCGGTTTATCTGTTTTCGACGGACTCGCCCCTGGCCGATGCCACCGGGCAAGTTGATGACATGGCGTTGTATTGCGGTCAGTCTTGCGGCCAAGTCAACCGGGAATGCAGCGCCGGCGAACGCGTGGCGGAAATTATTCGGGAAGCGGTTGAATGGGTAGAGACGGTGGGTAAGCGGTGAAAGGGAAAAGGGAAAAGGGAAAAGATAGTATGGTTGATGATTAAGAACCTATAAATTAATCCATTTTTGCGCGGGACTGCTCCACGCGGCAGTAACTTTGCACTCGTCGGGAAATGGCATCAACGGCAATGTTGAGCAGCGCGGTTAGAAAAATGAGAAACGCGGCGCGGTCGTAGCGGATGTCTTCGAATGCGGAGTCGATATAAAAACCGAGGGTGGCTACGCCCAGAATTCCCAGTATGGCGCTCTCGCGAAGAATCACCTCCCAGCGGTAAAACAGCAGGGACAGAAACTGCGGATAAAGCCGGGGAGTCACTTCAAACGCATAGCGGTTGCTGCCCCGCGGTGCGTCCGGACGCAGTGATAACTCGTCACTGCGCCGGGCGAGAAGATAACCAATCAACCCGCCGTTGTGCAACGCCAGTGCAATCACAGCCGGTAAACCGGACGGCCCGAATATCAGCAGGAGCATAAACGCGAGAATCATTTCCGGCGTGGAACGCATCACCAGCAGCAGGCCCTGCCCTGGTAACCGCAGAATCTTGCCGACCAATAATTTGCTGGCAAATGGATAAAATGCCAGCGTCAATACTCCCGTCAAAACCAATGCCAATTGCGACAGTAACACAGTGCTGACAATGGCGGATGCAGCTACCTCGTGCAGTTGCTGCCAATACCAGGCAAGTGCTCCAATGAGGTCTCCTTGCAGTAACGGTGTCGGCCAAATGTCCCGACTAATGAACTGCCAAAAATAGGAAGCGCCGACCGGCGGTGACTCCGGCAGAAGCCAACAGGCGGCAATCAAATACAAGGGGATTAACCGCGGTCGCAACCAGTAGCGGATGCTGGCGATCACAAGATAAAACACCAGCAACAGCCCGAAGGCTTCACTGTACTGCCCCTGTTTGAACGCGGTGTCCAGAAAAAAGCCCAGAGTCGGCAGGCCAATAAAACCGAGGATAGCGCTGGAGCGCAGTGCGCACTCGAATCGGTAGCGGGTGTAGCCGGCGAGCTCCGGCCAGGCTTGCGGCAGTAAAGTGTAAGCAAAACGGCTGATACGGGACAGCGTCGGCGCCAGGGTTTGGCCCGGTACCGGCGATTGCCGATCGAATATTTCCGCAAAGATCTTGGCGAAAATACCCGTGTAGGGAATGGCGATGGCGAGCAGCCCGGTCAATGGCGAAAGACCGAATACCTGCATGAAAATCAGACCCCAGAAAAGTTCGTGCACCGCGCGGATGCTGGCGCAAAACATTCGCACGCCGCGCCACTCGTATGCCATCGCCAGTGCCAGCCCGCTCACGCAGGAAACGACTACCGCCAACAGCGCAAAAGCCACCGTCTGTCCCAGCGCGGACAACAGTGACGGCCAGTCGTACCAGCCGGGCGTGACCAGCCCCCGCGCCATACGGCCAAATTCCTGCCAGGGTTCAACGCGATAAATAGCGAGATCGGCAAATGGAATGCAGCAGAGCGCAAGGAGGACAAACCCGACACTGACCCGGGCGAGCCGTTGGCCGCTACTCATGGCGTGCCATAGAAATGATCGAGCTCGTCCAGGGAGATATCCGCTGCCGGTCGATCGAAATGAATCTCGCCGTCGCGCAGGCCGATAATCCGGTCGAACACCGAGAGTGCCAACTGCCGGTTGTGGAGGGAAACGACCGACGTTTCATGTCGCTCGACAATCAACTCCAACAGCATTTGCGCCTGCAGCGGGTCGAGACTGGAGACCGGCTCGTCACCGAAAAATATCGGCTGCTGTCGATAAAGCGCGCGACCAATGGCAACTCGCTGCCGCTGCCCACCGGATAACTGGTCCACCGAGTGAAACAGTTTTTCCGGCATACCCAGCTCCTCTACCAGCTGCCCGATTGCCACGCGATGAGATTGAAAGGGGCGAATCAGATTGCAGAGGTTATAAATTGCGGAGTGGCATTCCAGCTGTCCCATAAATATGTTTTGGTAAACCGACAGAATATCCACCAGCCCAAGGTCCTGGGGGCAGAGCGCAATGTGCTCCGCCTGTTGCTTGTATAGCACATTGAGCAGACTGCTCTTACCCGCACCGGACGGCCCCAGCAACGCCACACGCTCGCCGGGGTTAATCGTAATGTTAAGGTTTTTCCACACAACTTCGGGGCCGTAGTTCAACCCGTGGTTCACCAGCTGGAACAACACCATTAGCGCATCTCTATTAACTCAAGTTTCGAGGTTGGTTACAGCTTATTATGCTTTGAAGTTAATCGCTTCGTAAGCAAGTGTGGTGCTACAGCGGGAGAGTTTCTAAAAACGCCGAGGCTAATCGGCAGGATAGCCGATTTGCACAGCAAAGCTGCCCGTAGGGTGCAGCACATGGATCGTGCTGCATGAAACACGTCCCTGTAGGCTCCGGCACAAGGTCCCTCTTGTGACGGTTTTAGAAACTCTCCCGCTGCATCACCACTGTGGCGTATCCACCTGTTGCCTTCTTTATCTGTTTAGTTATGAAAAAAATTTCTACGAACTCCGAAACTTGAGTATTCATTGCAATTGATAGCGGTGCCCGTATTATTCCAGCAAACCAATCTCGCGAGCGGTGTTTTCAATAGGCGCGTAGTCACTGTTGCTGGCCGGCACAAAGGATTGCCGCGGAAAGCTTTCCAGCAACTCCGGCTTTTCCATATCCAGCAAGGCCTCGCGCACGCGCTTTTTGAATCCTTCACCAAAGCGTTGGTCGACGTCTCCGCGAATGGTCCATTGGTAATCCGGGTAAGTTGGTGTGGTCCAAATAATCTGCACCTTTTCCGGGTTTACATTGCCCGCTTCAAGCTCGTTTTCCCAGGACTTGTAGTTCACCGCACCTACTTGAAAAGCGCCGGCCTGGACCTGGGCAATCGTTCGGCTGTGATCCCCGGAGAAACCAACGCGCTCGAATACTTTTTCCGGTATACCCAAATGCTCGCGAATATAAAATTCCGGCATCAACCTGCCGGAGGTTGAGCCCTTGGAGCCAAAGGTGAAGGTTTTGCCTTTGATGGCAGCGGGGAAATCATCCGATGGCGTAAGAGCGGCACTGTGGTGAGCAATAAAATAGGTTTTGAAAAATTGATCTTCAAAGCCCTGAGCCAGCGCCTCGGAACCCGGCACCAGCTGTCGCGCACGCACGCCGGACAAACCACCGAACCACGCCAGCTGCACTTGATCATTGCGAAAAGCCGTCACTGCAGCGGCATAGGATTTTACCGGCAGATACTTCACCTCGACATCCAACTGCGCGCTCAGATAGTCCGCCACCTTGTCGAAACGCTCCTGCAGGCGCGATTCATCTTCATCGGGAATAGCCGTAAATATAAAGGTCTCGGCTTGAGCAAAAACTGCGAGGGTCAGCAACAGCAGGCACGCGAAGTTCTTCATGATTTTTCCTTAATAGTGGTGGAACAACGCCCCGAGGGGGTCGGACGCCAGGGGCGGCTATAATATCAAAAGCGGGTTATTCGTGGTCTGTGAAATGGATTTGCCGCGGTCTTATTTTTTGATGCGCGGCTCTTGCGCAGCCAGTGACGAATATCGTCGGCATTGCCGCGAAGCCTCACCCTTTCCGCCTTCTTCTGCAGCTGGTAATCGTACATGGGGTCGTAATAATCCCGCAGCAGCGGCCGAATCCATTCCCGATGCAGGGATTCATCGCCCCGATGGTGCGCATCAATGGCCTGCTCCATCACCTCATTGATGGCCGCGTAACGAACACCACCCAGGCGACGACGAACGCGAGCAAGGGACTGACGCAGATCTTCCGCGAAGCGCGCAAACGCCTCATCCGGCTCGTACACTTTTTGCCAGTCCCGCAAATTGTCCAGAATGTAATTTTTGAAGGAGTGCTCCACGCGGGATTCAAGATCCACTTCCACAACCAGCAGCGGACTATTTGTCATGCCTGTCCAGAGGCTATCAGGCAAGGTGCAGCTGCCAATGAAATGGCCTTCATCTTCCAGCAACAACGGCTCACCGGGTGGTAATTGGTGATGGCGACGCAGCAGTTCAACCGCGAGATCATTCTCAAAATTAATTTGCGTGGGCTGGCCGCCAACCCGGCGACCAAAAGCACTGCCCCGATGACACGCGATGCCTTCGAGGTCCACGCTATTGCCGAATTCAAGCAGCAGGTCCGTCTTGGCCGAACCGGTACGCCCGGCAATCAAGACCATCGACCGCTCGCGGCAAATTGCGTCCAATGTATCAATGAGAAAACGGCGCATCGCCTTGTAACCGCCGATAACACGGGGATACTCGCAACCCGCCTCAGCGAGCCACTGCTGGCAGATCTGCGAGCGCAAACCACCGCGAAAACAGTAGAGATAACCATTGGGGTGAAGCCCCGCAAAATTCATCCAGGCCTGCAGGCGCTCGGCCTTTTTGTCACCACTGACCAGTTTGTGGCCCAGCTCTATCGCCGCCTGCTGCCCCTGCTCTTTGTAGCAGGTGCCCACCCGGGCACGCTCATCATCGGTCATCAGCGGTATGTTAACGGCACCAGGAAATGTGCCGCGCGCGAACTCCACCGGAGCGCGTGTGTCGATCATGGGAGTATCCTGGAGGAACAATTCCAGGAAATTATCGGTGTCGTTGCGCTGGGATTTTATCGACATTAACGCACCTCTATGTGCGGGCCGACGCCATCAACTGCCACCAGTTCCCCGATAGGCTGAATATGGGTGATACCGGCATTCTGCAACAGTTGCTCCAGGTCATGCTGCCCTTCCGGCTCTACGGCAATCAGCAGTCCGCCGCTGGTCTGCGGGTCACACAGCAGGTTGCGTTGTTCGTCGCTGAGTGATGGCAATTTATGGCCATAGCTGTCGAAGTTGCGCATGGTGCCGCCGGGCACACAGCCTTGGGCGATATAGTCCTTCACCGGTGCCAGTGCCGGAACTGCATCGTAGTCCAACCGAGCAATCACATCGCTGCCCTCGCACACTTCCAGCAAGTGGCCAAGCAAACCAAAGCCGGTGACATCGGTAATGGCTTTGACTGAGGGCAATTGCGCCGCCTGGGCGCCCACCTTGTTCAACTGACACATAAGATCCCGCGCCAGTGTTGCATGCTCTGGGGCCAACTTCTTCTGCTTCTGTGCCGTCGTCAGTACCCCAACCCCCAGTGGTTTGGTCAGATACAACTTACAGCCCGCCGTTGCGGTATTGTTCTGTTTAAGTTGCTCCCGCGCCACCAACCCCGTGACCGCCAAACCAAAAATTGGCTCTGGTGAATCGATACTGTGACCGCCGGCCAGCATGATGCCGGCATCAAAGCAGGCCTGGCGGCCGCCTTCAATCACCTGTTGAGCCACTTCCGGCGGCAGAA
The DNA here is from genome assembly GCA_964419935.1 of uncultured Cellvibrionaceae bacterium. Classification (GTDB taxonomy): domain Bacteria; phylum Pseudomonadota; class Gammaproteobacteria; order Pseudomonadales; family Cellvibrionaceae; genus CAYQQJ01. The sequence continues at coordinate 113,944 of CAYQQJ010000009.1, read as the reverse complement.
CATTCACCGGCCAACCCAGAATCGCGATGGCCATCAACGGATTGCCGCCCATGGCATAAATATCGCTAATGGCATTGGTAGCGGCAATGCGACCAAAATCGAAAGGATCGTCCGCAATGGGCATGAAGAAATCCGTGGTACTGAGAACCACTTGGCCGTTGCCCAGATCGTAAGCCGCTGCGTCGTCCTTGCTGCTGTTACCCACGAGGAGCCTGGGGTCAGCTTCGAAATTCAGCTGAGACACCAGAATGCTGTCCAGCACCTTCGGCGAGATCTTGCAGCCACAACCGGCACCGTGGCTGTATTCCGTTAGTTTGATGTCGGATGCTGTCATCGCTCCCCCAAAGTGTCTCGTGAAAAAGTGGGAGCATTATAGGGGCTGGCACGGGACCTATGCCACGGTTGAGCGCACCGGGCAATTGTTACTGGCCGCGTCTGACACAGGCGCCGGGTTAAAACCTTCCGACAGGCGGACGGTCTGAGCCCATACCTACGCACACGGGAGAAATTTATGCTGACGATACTGGATTTAGGCGCGGACGAGGTGGTGGCCATCGCTCTGGATGGCAAACTCACGACCGAGCAGTTCGATCAGATGGCCGCTCTGGTTGAGGATAAGTTGAGTCGCCACGAGAAAATCCGCATGTACACGGAAATTGTTTCTTTCGGTGGTATGTCAATTGAGGCCTTCTACAAGGATATGAAGCTGGCACTGCACCATTGGAAGCGCTTCGACAAGGAAGCGGTCGTCACCGACAAAGAATGGTTGAAAACCGCGAGTGAAACCGTGGGAAAACTGTTTCCGGGAATTGAAGTGCGCGCATTTCCGTCGACAGATTCAGACGCAGCACGCCGGTGGATAAAGGCGCCGTGAGGCGCCTTTAGGAGGCGGTCGAACCTAAGAATCCGACCCCTGTTTGGCTACCAGGCAAAGGCATAACCGACCGCCACCGTTGAGCTGGTGTCATTGGTACCGTAGTTCACGCGAATGCTGTGGTGGTCAGCCAACCATACGGCGCCACCAAGACTAATGGTCGACTCGGAGCCTTCGATATTTGAGTCCGATACGCCGGCGTTGAATTCCAGCCTGCCCGGTATCGCCCAAATGCGGGACGATATGCCGAACAATACACCGCTATCGTCATCACTCGAGCATTCATCATCATCGTAAAAATCGAAGAAGTCGTCGTCATCGTCATCGTAATACCAACCGTCGTAGTCCCAGCGCTCGTCGCAAAACTCGGATTCGGTGAACACATAGCCCAGGGATGGGATTATGTCCAGCTTGCTGCCGACGGCGAAGGGAAAGATCACTGACGCGTTCGTCGCTGTCTGGGTTATCTGGGTCCTGGGGCCATCATTGCTGATGGCGGAAGAGCTCAATCTCACCGCAAAATTTTCGTTGAACTGGAACGCGCCATTGATATTCGCAGCGCCGAATTCTTCGTAGATTTCCCCGTTGAAAATGAGATCATCGTCGAGAGTGGTAACACCCAGGTCACCTCCCACGTAAGTGTAGGAAAAATTGCTGCCCAATGCGGGCGTCACCAGGCCCGCGAGAACGCAACCTGCCAAAACCGAAAATACCTTCTTCATCATTTATGTCCCTGAGGCGTAGGCCTCGAAAGTTGCTGTGGCATCCACCAGCCCCGTGGCGGAGCTGCTACCTTTGATCAAAAGGTTACTGCTGATTGATGGCTGCAATTTTTGCCTTCACGCCAAAGAAGTCGATGCTGAGCGGGTAAGGCCAGTATTGGCCTTCATTGGCTTTGATGCCGCCGATAATCGCAAACACCACCGCCACCAGCATCAGAATGAACATAAGCGGTACACCGATAAGCACGATCATGAGAATGATGCAGCCGATAAAATAGATGAAGGCACTGAGCATCCAGTTGAGAACGATGAGCCCATGAAGATTCACAGCGGGGTGCTCATCCTTGTTGGTCGCCCACATCACGATGGGCAGTATCAGCCCGGCGCCGGGGAGGACAAAACCCACCAACTGGCTCAAGTGCAGCAACATGCAGAATACCTTGACCTCCATGCCCCAGGGCTTCTTGTCATTATTCATATTATTCAGCTCTTTGTGTTCGTCAGCCCTGTTTTCGGTGGCATTGTTTGGGGTGGCGTTGTTTGGGGTGGCGTTGTTTGGGGTGGCATTGTTTTCGGTGGCATTGTGTTGAGTGGTATTGTTTTCATCGGTCATGGTCCCTGCTCCTTTTGCGCTTTTACTTGCTTGATTTGCGGCTGACTATCCGTTCACGACATATAGCCACCGCACGTAACGTGAAAGAATACCTAGCCTTGCAAACCAAGTCTACATTCGCTCCCCTTGACGCAATAGCGATCAACAAAAAAGGCGAGCCCGAAGGACTCGCCTTTTTAGACAAAAAAACGCCTCTCGACCACACGGTATGCCGTCGGCAACGATCACGCCAGCAGGCGAATCAGTGCGGTCGCATCTTTCAGCTTTTCAAGATCGGCCACCTGAGCGATCACCCGCTTGATCATATCTTCCGCAACGCCCACGGAACGCGCACAGTCCGCGAACTTGTCTGCACAATCATTGAAGGACATTGGCGATTGCGGCGAACCACTGGCAAATTGAACCGTGTCACTAAAACGCCGACCGTCTTTCATAACCACATCTACCCGGGCGGGTTCAACACCTCCTCCGGGGCGAGTCATTTCGGGGTCGAGCTCGGCACGCACCTTGGCCGCGACGGCCAGAACCTCCTGATTGGTGATAGCGTCCGCGGTAAAATCGCCAATAACCACCTGATGATTAACCAGTGCGACGGAAACCGTCCAGGGAATACTGAACTGTGCATCCACCAGGGTGCGCGGTGCGGTTTTTATGTCCAGGGGTGTGCTCAACAAGTGGTACTGCCCCGGCCCATTGATCACCACGATTTCGTCGATATGAGCAGGGTTGATCTTGTGGCGTGAGGCAAGATTCATGGCTGCATCAATAGAGGGGTGAGCGCTGCGACAGGCCGGGTAGCGCTTGAAGGACACGTTAGCACCTTCAAAATGCTGCCCCAACTTATCCACCAAAATGCTGCGGTCATAGTGGCCCTTGTGATATAGCTGATATAGCCCTTTCGCGCCTTCGAGGGAACGGGTTGCACCGGTGACACCCTTGCGGGCAAGCCGTGCCGCCATGTAACCCGCACGCACCGCAAAGCCCGGCCCCAGGCGTTTGGTCAAGGCGCCGTCCAAGTGGGTTTGCGCATTCCCGGCCGCCTGGTGATACGCAATGCCGACGGCATGTGCCAACTGCTCTTCATTCAATCCCAGAATCTTGCCAGCTGTCAGCGCCGCAGTGGGATAGCCGTACAAGGTGGTACTGTGCCACCCTACGTCCAAAGGAGGCACGCCGGGCTGGCCCGCCATCGCCATGCGACACATGACATCCACGCCCAAAGCCACCGCAAGCAGCAGGTCTTCACCACTGATGCCGCCCATCTGCTCTGCGGCTGTAAAAGCCGTAGGTACGTTGATAATTGCCGGATGCGAATAGGACAGTTCGTGCACATCGTCGTAATCCAACGCGTGGGCTGTGGAAGTGTTTACCTGGGCCGCATCGTGTGCCGGCACCTGATTTTTGCTACCGAATAAATGGGCCTCCGGTTTGCCGCCCCAGCCCACTATCAAGTCACGCAGCTGCACCACCCCAGGCGCACCAACACCGGCAATCGCAACACCCAGGGTATCCAGAATCTGCATTTTGGTGATGCGCACCACGTCGCTGGGCAGGTCGTCAAATTTCGCCGTGACAAAGTGCTTGGCAAACACACGAGAAACATCAACAGAGTCCTTGGCTAATGCAGGAACAGCCGTGGGTTCTGGCGAAGCCGCTGCAGCGGAATTTTTCCCCGCCGTAGCCAGGCTGGCGGTTAAACCCGTTGCCAAGCCGGCACCCAAGGTTAAAGAACCAACCGCAAACTGCCGGCGGCTGATTGATAAGGCGTTAGCACTGGTTTCTTTTGTGTTATTCGACATTATTGGCTCCCAACTAACAGTCAGTGGCTATCAAGTGGCACAGCAACAGCGGCTTGACCTGCGCAGCAGGGCAGAACATGCACATAAAGTTGCTTTAGCAACCAATAGTAGGTAATAGCGACTGAAAAGACAACAAGCGATTAACACAAGTAGACAGCAGGGCAATCCCAGCCTGCCCCAGCGCAGCCCTCCCCTTGCCTGGGGAGGGAGTAGCCAGCAGACCCTACTCGCGCTTTGCTCTATGCTCACTCATCGGGCACATCGGCTTCAACCAATTGCGCCATAAGCAACAGGGATTCCTGCCAACCCAGATAGCAGAATTCCGCTGGAATTACGGCGGGCACACCCTCTTGCACAATCGTGACTTCGGTACCGCACATCACGCTTTTAAGCGTGACCGTCACGTGCATTTCCCCAGGCAAGTTGGGGTCTTCAAATTGATCATTGTAGCGAATCAGTTCGTCCGGCTTCAGCTCCAGGTAAGTGCCACCGAACGACTGACTCTTGCCCGTGCCAAAGTTGGTGAAAGACATTTTGTAACTGCCGCCAACCCGGGCATCCATCTGGTGAATTTTACCCGTGAAGCCGTGAGGCGGCAGCCATTTAACCATCGCCTCCGGGTCCAGAAACGCTTTGTACACTTTCTCCGGTGTGGCGCGCAGTACGCGGTGCAAACGAATGGTGTTGGTGTCTGACATGTTTAGTTCCTCCGATAAAAGTTGTGGTGCAGCCGTGGGCGGCTGGTTCTAGTCTTCTGCAACAATCCTCTGCAACAATGTTCTGCAGCTTAGTCGTTTGAGCTGCGCGCAAATCGACAGCTACCAACATCAATCTGTCGGCAAGGCCTTTGCTTGAAAACCTGATACCCTGCAATGTTGATACTTCACCAAGGCTGAATCATGACCACACTGTCTGTTCTTGATCTCGTTCGAGTAACCCGTGACGCCGGCCCGCGTGAGGCATTGGACAACGCACGGAATCTTGCCGCCCATGCCGAAAGGTGGGGCTACCGTCGCTTTTGGGTGGCGGAGCATCACAACGCGCCCAGTATCGCCAGCGCCGCGACAGCCTTGGTCATTTCCCACATCGCGGCTGGCACCGAGCATATTCGCGTGGGCGCTGGTGGCATCATGCTGCCCAACCACTCACCCTTGGTGATCGCGGAACAGTTTGGCACCCTCGCCCACCTGTTCCCCGGCCGTATCGATTTAGGTCTCGGCCGTGCTCCCGGCACCGATCAGGCGACACTGCGGGCATTAAGGCGCAGCCCTGCTACCGCCGACTACTTTCCTCAGGACGTGCTTGAACTTCAAGGCTATTTGGCACCCGCAGCCCCAGGCCAAGCCATCCAGGCCATTCCGGGTGTCGGTACGGAAGTGCCACTGTGGATTCTCGGCTCCAGCACCTTCGGCGCCGTCCTCGCTGCCGAACTCGGCCTGCCCTATGCGTTTGCTTCACATTTTGCGCCAGAGCAGTTAATGCCTGCATTGGACATTTACCGCAGCCGCTTCAAGCCATCGGGCCAACTCGATAAGCCCTATGTCGCCGTAGGCGTTAACATCATTGCCGCCGACACCGACGACGAAGCCCGTCGCCTTTTCAGCAGTCAGCAAATGTCCTTCGCCGACCTGTTCCGGGGTTCTCGCAGCCCGACAAAACCGCCCATTGATGACATAGAAACTTATTGGTCTCCTGCAGAAAAAGCCCAGGCCATGAACATGTTGCGCTGCTCCATCATCGGCGATCAAACTACAGTCCGGGCAGGTATAGACGCGCTGGAAAAGGAAACCGGCGCAGATGAGCTGATTGTGGTATCGGATGTCTATGATCACAATGCGCGCCTGCGATCATTGGAACTGCTGGCAGCTGCGGTGCAGTAGGTTGTTCTCGAAACAGCAGTATCCCAAGTACTGCATCCCACATAAGGATATCCGAAGCTGCATCATCCGAAGTAGCAATATCCGAGTAGCCAAACAGGAAGAAGGTTATGCGCAATAACGTGTTTAAGAGTGTCGTTCAGAAAAAGGGCATCGCGCCACTGGTGCTTTTGCTAATGATATCGGGCCTCGCACATGCCCAAACCAATTTTGAACGCAGCACCGTGCGTTTCAGCGCGAGCGTTAGTGCGAGCAACACCTATGGTGACAGCTACTATCAAATTGGTATCGGTGCCGGTTATTACGTGCTTGATGGGTTGGAGTTGGGGCTGGACGCGCGATCATGGTTGGGTGGCAATCGCAACATTCACGAGGTTGAGCCGTCGATCACTTACGTACTGGCGACTATGGGCAGCTTCAAACCCTACGGCGGCCTGCTGTATCGACGAACCTTCATCGAAGGGCAAGACGACCTTTCAGCTGTCGGTGGACGCGCTGGTATATTTTTTCAACAGTCTCGAAACCTCATGCTCCGCGCAGGCGTGGTTGCTGTCAGATATCAAGACTGTGACAGTAACCACTCGGACTGCTCGGAATTCTATCCTGAAGTGGCAGCCGGACTCTATTTTTAGGTATAGCGCGCAATGTCGCCGCCCTTAAAACATGCCGCGCCATAAACCATGAAGTAACCACTATCACGACTCGCCAGCCCGGCGCATGTTTTTGGATCCACTTACGCCTGCGGAACTATTCGGCGCCATCTCCGCCGAATAGAGAATACCGGATGAAGCCAACCCTGAATGCGGTACTTCCGGGCGCAGCTCCGGACGCTCGCAGGTGCGCTTAACGTAACAAGCTGTGCCTGTACGATTCAACCACTATGGAGAGTATCCGCATGAGACGACCAATCCTTCTGTGCATAGCGGCTTCCCTGGCTGTTCTGTCCGGTTGCGCCACTACAGACCTGCCCAGCATGTCTGAAATGATGCGCGACGTCACCGAGCAAAATGGACGGGCCTGTGTTCGAGAATCCGATATCGACGGCTACGGCGTACTGGAGAACAACGTCATCAGCATTGACGGCGGCCAGGACTATTATCTTGCCACGGTATTGCCCGGCTGTAACAACCTGGCGACATCCGTGGGCGTCATGTTCGGTGATAACTTCGGTGAAGTCTGTGGTCAGAGAGGAGACCAGTTGCATACCAATGAAGACTCGTGCCACATCCATCAGGTGTTCGAGTTTGATGATCGCGAGGAAGCTTTTGAGGCTTTCAATGATGTGATGGAAGTTCGCGAGCGAATGGGCGAAGAATAAATTTGTGCTCTTCAGCTGGGCGGTTAGCCGCCCGGCTTCAAGAAACACTCTGGGTTGCCCCTTTCCCGGCTATCCATTTTTCCGGCAGTAATTACTTAACAAGTTTCAGAATTCACCCGTCCTTCCCGCGCAGGCGGGAAGGACGACAATACAATAGGGCCGCTTATTCAGGTTTACGGCACAGTAAGGAGCCCTACGAACTGCGAAACCTGAGCAATTAGACTCGCTCCCACTCCTGAAGAGCCTGCTCTAGCACATCCGGTATTTCCGGGCGTCCTCGCGCGTTGAGCGCCGTGCCGGTGACCTTCCCCTCCAGCACCACTTTATTGTCTGCTTTACGCACAATATCTTGCAGAAAGGCGAAGCGGACTTTGGACTCCCGGACCAGGCGCGTGGCAACATGAAACTCGTCGCCGGGGCGCAACGACAGTTTGTAGTTCAGCTCCACGCGGGTCACCACCAGGTTGATACCCGCCTCGGCCAAGGCCACAAAATCTACCTTCAACGCATGCAGGCACTCGTGCCGAGCATGCTCAAGGTAGTTCTGATAGACACTGTTATTCACAACGCCTTGAATGTCGCACTCGTAGTCCCGAACTTTGAAATACTCTAGATGACTTTCCATTATTGTTTTCGGCTCCGTTTGATTGAAGGACGGGATGATAGCGTTTTTGTACAGCCACGTTAAACTTCGCGGTTGTTTCAGGCCGTAAAAGCGAAACCTTTTATTTACCATGCGCAGAAAACAACACCTGCCCGCTCGAAGGCGGGCCTCCCGGATTCCGCTTCGCTTCATCCAGGCTACGAGCTTAACCTCTCGCCAGACCAGCATCAGCCCCAAATACTGTAGCCCGGATGGAGTGCATCGGAATCGGGGGCAGTTACATAAATCTGATATCCTGAGGTAGTTTCTGCCACGTCGGAATATACACAACTGATTTTCAGCCAATTGGCGAGTTACTCCTCGTTGGCGGCCTCCCGGCTGCCCTTATTACTCGCCAAGCCGGTTAACAAACTCAGCATCTCCTTACTGGGCCGGATATAGGGTGCGCCTTTTATTGACCGCAGCATATCGGCCAGCCATGCTCCCAAACGGTAACCGGTCATATCGGCAATATTCACCCCGTCACGGTCCAAAAAGCATTCAACCTCAAACTTCATTTGGTTGAGGGTCCCCTGCTCGGAACGGTTGCAGCGGGTATCCACCTGCAATGGCCGCAGGTGTTGTTCGGCGGCGTTCATTTGCGCATCGTCCGCATCGATCTTAAGCAGCGTATTCATCAACGTATCCGCAAAACGATCATTCAGCTCCGCGAAATCAGGTTTGGTAAGCGCAGGGATCACCAACGGAAAACGCGTGGCATCGTGTACCAACAAAACGCAGTTGCGCCGCTGCAAGGTCACCAGATTGCCGTGCCACCCGCTCAGAGGGTTGGCACCCAGCACAGGCCGCTCGAACAGCCACTGGCTCCGGGGTGTGGCAGCAAGATCGCCGCTATCATTCAGCGGCAAGCGGTCGAACAGTTTACGGGTAGCGTGGAGGTGGATCATCTAAGAATTTCTCCATTGGATCGATAGGGTCGGAGTCGATGGTACTATTTAAATTTGGTAGCTATCACAGATCGATTCTCGCCCCTGGTTGTTTTTTCCGCATTCGGCCAGCAGCTTGATGTCACCATCCTGAATCGACAATGCGCGTTGGATATTACCTGTTGACTAGCTAACGCTCAGCTCTACGCAAGGGTAATCGAACAGCCACCTTCGGGTGGCTGTTCGACATACCAACTAGATTCTTGGTCGCAGCACCTAACCTTACCGGGGATTGCCTGGGGCGGCGCATATGCCCATGTGAACATGCTTAACCTTCGACCTGATATATGCTACGCAAATTGGCCAGCAACTCACCCATACCAGTAGTGATACCGAAGTCTTTTAGGTTTATACCTGCCTCAGTTTCCATTGCTGTCAAGAAGTTCGCCATATCCTGTTTAATCGAGTCAGCAACATTGACTTGCTGAGTCGGTGCCAGTAACACAGACAAGCGAAATACGTCATTGCGATGCTTTTTGATAACTTTGCCGTCCACCTTTTGGCCATCTACTTTGCGCTCGCTAAGGTCAAGCCAGGCCTTGGCTTTGAAGGGCAAAATAAACTCGGCACCCAATGCGGGTACATTATCGATCACTACCTTGCCATTTTTGATGCATTGGTAGTAATCGTCATCCAGCAGAATGGCCGAAAGGCTTGAGATTTTTTCATCAGCCGGAACTGGGGTTAAATGCGCATCTTCCGCGATACCCAATTGATCTGGTGCTCGGGAAAAAAGCTCCAGCATAAAGGGGTAGCCATCGGTAGCCGGTTTATCGAACCGGTAGAACTGTTTATCGCCAGTGCTCTTTTGCTGATTTTGGTAGCCACCAGCTTTTACAAACTCCCAAAAATGAGCAATAAATGCTGAATCCAACGCTTCCGCGCACAGCACAATATCCAAATCTTTGGTGGCTCGGAAATCCACACCGGCTTCTTCCATTGTCAGGTAGCAAGCTACACCGCCAATGAGCACGTAACTTTCCTGAAAGTCTTTGAAATGTTTTCTAAATACGTCGAGTCCTTTCACCATGGCAATGTGCTCCATACCTGTTCTAATAAAGCTTCGCGTGCTATTTCAGTTCGCTCGTCTTTGTGTGTTGCAAGACTTAACCAGAGCGAAAGGGGATCTACCCAAGGTTTGTCGGGCGTAACCGCATTTGGGTTATAGGCCCACACCTCGATCTCCATCACTTCTCGCTCTTTGCGGAATTGGCTGCTCTCGTCGAATGCAGGCCTCGCAGATTGGCTTGCCAATACCTTCACATCGGCTCGTTTCGCGAGGTCAGGCCATGTGTCTTGGCCAATGGCCCATTGTTTGATGCCGGTGTCAGCTAAAGATGTGTAATGGGCCAATGCGGATTCTCCGGTAAGGGCCCCATCTAACTGCATATCCCAATGTTTCTTGTTTAGCCACACCACCCAGGCTCGCTTATTAACCGGGCTCTGAAGCGCTGGCAGAGCCGCTTCCCATAAATCGCGTCCACTGGCAGAAAAGTACAGATGCTTTTCCTTGCCTACTTTTTCGGGCGTGCCCAGTTGCAGCTCGGTCAGTTCATTAATGGCTCGGGTAATGGTCATAGGGCTGTAGCCCAAGCGATTGGCCAGGTCTTTTGCTGGCAGTCCCGTACAATCTCGCAACAATATTTCGCGCAGCACCACAGCTTGCGCAGGTGCGCCCAAGTGAGTTGGCTCTGTTTTCTTGCCGGGTTTGAAATACTCCCGCAAATCCACGCCCATAGCAGGCAGGTACAGTTGGTTGCCGGGCACTAAGAAAGGCACACGCTGTTCAATCAAGCGTTTTCGGTTGTAGGAGCTTACGGTTTCAATCACATACAGCACTTCACCCTTAAAGTGTTTGCTCACGGCCTGGCGATGCTTGCGCACCACCGCTGGAGTCTCACCTTCAGGGCTTTGGGCGAGCATAAGCAGGCAGGCATGCCCGAACAGCTCGGTGCGATGGTAGGTATAAAGGCTCTGTAGGTAAAAGGGTAGCCGCTCGGCATCGGGCCAGGGTTTGGCCCAAATGCTGTTATTGGCCGCGCCAACGGCATCTTGACCTAATATACCCAGCAGGTAATTCCTGGTCTCGGTGAGTAATGTCTTTGCCGCCATATCAGGGGCGCCCCAGTTATATCTCGAAAATTGCACACTAACATGGCCTGAGATATTGTGCAATATCGCTGTTATTGTTTTTCTGTAAACGCGCTGTAGCTTACCTCACATAGGCGTTTTTTTAACTCGGACACCCACCCTATCAGTTGACACCGGCAGTTAATCGCTCATGATAGGACCCGAGACCCCAGTCATAGAAAACGTGCTGTTTCACACTGCGGTCAGAGGGTTTGATTGCGCGCGCCAGCCTCAGCACATTGGTAGGAAAATCCTTTTCCAGATCTTCCTCCGGCCGGTTCCAGGTTCCGTCTGCACAAACAACAATATTTGCCATCACTCTACCTCTGTAAGTTGAAGAGTAGATTGGCGTGACAGCGTCGGTAACCGGCTGCGGCGCCCATCTGATTTTGACAAAGCACGGATAGTGCTGATCTTACATTGATTCGCGTGTTTGCGAACGATTTTTAACCTTCAAACCTTGAAAGGGAGGCAGCGAGATCTACACCCCCTTCATTTTCTCGAGTCACAACTTTCACCGGCACAGCTATTGCGACCAGGTGGAAATATCAGCGATAGAGGTAGGTGTCCTGTTTATTACGGCCATTTCAATCTTCCTGTACATCTACTTTGTTGAAGTGGACTACCGCAAGACGGGACCCCCTTCTTGCTTAATAAATCAGCGACTCTGACCCCATGGCCTGTATAGAAAAACCATTATCTATCCATGCTTGGATGTTATTTATAGAAACAGATGGTTTCCTATCTCAAAGATCGCGTGGTGGACGACGAATAAACTTCGCCCTCTTCGGCCGGGCGTGTATGTTCGTCACCACGACCTTTGCGTTCATTATGGGCAAAAGGCAAGACCTGACCCCAATTCCTCCTGATGGCCTGAACTTCGTCGTCGAGCAAAGATTTGGGAACGGATTGGCTGCGTGTCGGGGCGTAGTGGAACACGACGGCAGGTTGATCACCGAAGTGGCCCATGATCCACATGTAGCTCTGGCTTTGCGCGGCGCGCCCCGGTTCCTTGAGCACCTGCACACCGGTTTCATCCATATGCACCACAGGCTGTGCCAGCACGTTGTCTTGCAACAGGTTAATCAGCGGCTGGACCAACTCGCCGGCGCTTACCATCCAGTTGGCGAGATTGCCCCTGTCCAATTCGATACCGCTTCGTTTAAAGATTTCTGACTGGCGATACAGTGGTAAGGCGTCGCAATACTTTTGCGTGGCGACATAGGCGAGCAAGCCTGGACTGGCAATGCTTTTCTCGATCGGCTGTTTAGGCTTGCACGCGGTAACGTGGTATTGCTCGCAGCAGGGGCATACATACTTCTGGCGACGATGCTTGATCACCTTGACCTGGGCAGGGATGATATCGAGCTGCTCGTGATCTTCGGTTCCGGTCGTTTTCAGGGCGGTGCCGTCGTGTGGGCAGATTCGCTCAGCTTCCGGCAGTTCGTATAGAACCTCTTCACGAGGATAGTTTTCGGGGATGGTGACGCGAGGTTTTTTGCAGCGTGTGTGAGCCGGCACCTCAACGGAGTTGTCGTCCATTTGCGAAGCAGACTCACTCGCCTCAGTCACTTCGGCTTCATTGAATAGCCCTAAAGGCAACTGGTCTTTCGAGAGCTTCTCGCTACTGGCGGCAAACTGTTTATGCTGGAGCTATTTGATCAATTCTTCCAGCGTTTGGATGCGCAGGGAACGCTGTTCAAGCAACACTTCTTTTTGTTGAAGTTGTTGTTCTAACTCTTGAACTTTTTGTACAAGCATAACGGCATTTGACATGCCGTCATTTTACCAAAACACTCAGGCAATAGCTTCAAATTTCAGCATTTTATGCGGTTTTATTTGTGTGATATCGAAGCCGCGAAGCAGCCACTGCCATTGTTCGTGCGTTAACATCACCGGATCATCCTGCCAGCGCCGAGGCCATTTGAAACGATCTTCCTCCAGTCGTTTCTGCCAAAGCGCAAAACCGGTATCATCCCAATACAGAACCTTGAGCTGCGTGCGTTTTTTGTTGCAGAACACGAACAGAGCACGGCTAAAAGGTGATATCGCCATGTCATCTTGCACAATCACGCTAAGTCCATTAATCGCCTTGCGAAAATCCACCGGTTCGCGATGCAGGTACACTTTGACATCCTCCTGCCACTGAATCATCAGCCAAGCGCCTTTGCCAGTTCGACAATTTGCTGAGCTGGCGCGGCGTGCAACTGGACAGTAATGCGGCCATACTGGATCGACGCCGCACCGCTCGCAGTGAGCTGTGCAGGTAGCGCCTCTGAGAATGCGCCCCTGGCCGCATTCGCTTTTAGCTTTGCACGGCGCAAGCTAAAGTACTTAGCGTTTAGCCCTTGCTGGGCACAAAATTTTGCTTGGCTCAAGCCGCTGCGCTCGAACTCTTGGATGAGTGATTGCCATTGCGCTTTGTTACGACGTTTCATGTAAACCTCCGAATCGTGAAAACTCAGAGGTTACACAGAAAAGGCAATTCGGCACAGGTGGTAGTTGGTTTGGCGCTTACGGCGATCTGGCAACGGAGGCCCAGGGCGGGACTGATCGTTCACTCTGATCGAGGCTCGCAGTACGCCAGTAAAATCTACCGGCGACTCCTAACGAAGCATGGTTTCATTGGCAGCATGAGCCGCAAAGGCAATTGTTGGGACAATGCTGTGGCAGAGAGCTTCTTCGGTTCTTTGAAGCAAGAACGCGTTCAGTGGCGACATTACCAAACAAGGCTGGCCGCACAGCAGGATGTGCTCAACTACATCGCGATGTTTTACAACAGCACACGGCTGCACTCGCACTTGGGGTATATGAGCCCCGCCCAGTATGAGCGAGAAATGTCAGTGTTGAAAAAAGTTGCTTAACTGGGTTGTCACAATTTACTTGACCACGTCAGCTCTTTATATCTGACCGGTTAAAAGCCTCATCCACTTCTCCTAAAAGACCTTCTAATTCCGCTTTCATTTGCATGTACCCCGTATTATCTGTCGACTGCCTTCCTAACAACTGTTAAGGTGGCATAAGCGCTTTTTTAATTACCGGGCCTCTTAACGCAGCAGCACTGGGTGGTTTGAAGCCAGCCCCAGCAGGTAGACTTCGGGAGGCCTACTCCCATCTCTAACGCAGCTCCACAAGGCTACCGCCCTTGTGTTCGTGGCACACATAAATCCATCCCCTTTATTCAGTGCCTCTGCGAGGAGATCAACCTCATCAGAACTCACCATTCAAGGCCTGACCCTCATGCTTTTGGACCCTCATACTCTCTCATGCTCTCTCATGCTCTCTCGTGCTCTGCCACTATGGCGTTATAGCCGTATCCGATAAAGCTCGCGACTTACATTCTTTTGCCATCTAATGTTCTGTGGTAATCAATCTGCCTCAAAGTGGGTGTCAGGTTATTTTTGGCCAGCTTCCCCGGTTGTAGTTATACCCAGTGTACGGTGCATCATCTTGTGAACTTTGATCCGATTGACTCTCTTAATCGCACCACGAGAAAGAATCGCGTTATCGTAGTCAGACCACATATATGGATCTTTTGTGCCTACCTTAACGGCTATTGCTCCAATCCTGAAGAAACAATTTATAAATTCAGCAGTAATATCAGATTCCGTGTAACTTCCCCGACCTTCGCAGTAATCCATTAACATTCTCCCACACGGATCGCTCTGGTAGTCCATGACTTTACTGGCCATTTTGTCGATTCTATCGCTTAAGACGGAGCGCGTAAAAACTTCTGGGATATTTCGTAAAACCTCAATGGATTCCTCAACGCCCGGATAAACGTCTGACCATTCTTCAAACAGTGATTTTAATCGCTTATCTGAATAGTTAGCTTCTGCTGCTGATATAGCCCTCCATGAAACTCTCGGGGCGCTAAACGCCTGCACAAGGCATTCGTTCACAAATTGCATGACGTCTCTCGGACGGTACAGGGTCCTCTCCAGGATAAAGTCTAGTGCCGTTTGATTCTCGTGCTTTTTGCTGGAAGGGAAGATGTCGGAGAACTTAACACCGTCTTTTGTATATTGTCGCTTGAACACCTCATTTATCCGGAGCTCGACCATTGTCGCGAGATCTTCCTTAGCCCATATCAATGGCAAGAAATATGATTCATACTTCTCTTGCTGGAATCCCGAATCTCGGGTTCTATCAAAGACGATATCAAGCAGATCCCTCCTCATAGCGATTATAATTTTCGTATTGGAAACCCGTCGGAATGTTTTTATCTCTTCTATTAACGCCCTTATGAATCGATACCGAGTAATAGACTCTGCCCATTCCTCATCAAGTTTATCTATAAGAACATAAAAACGCTTCTGCTTATCGTCAAACACCTTGTCCTCAAGGAGGTCCAGGACCTCTGTGAGTTTTTTAATCTGAATACTGTTGACAACCCGCTTGGCCCGAGCGACTATTTCAACTCGCTTTTCTTGTGAAAGTGCCTTGGCTCCGGCCAAGGTTATATCTACGCCTTGAAGGTTTGCACCGAGAGCAGCCTTCAGTTCCCGCGTTAAATGTTCGGTTACCTCCTTAAGCTGTTCATCGGTTTCTAACCAAAATTTTTCGCCCCACTCTCGAAAATATGCTAACGCCTCTCTCTTTGTCCCATCTCGGTCAACAAATGAGGTGAGTCGATGCCATAGGGTGTCGCAATCCTCGATATTTTTGAGTGAATACCTCAACTTCAGAAATTCTATAGTTAGAATATGCCTCCATAGGTATCGATAAAAAAGATCCAGGTTAACATCCAACTCCTCAAAAAACTGAATCACGTCCGAATGCTCGAGGAACCTTATCGATATATGATTTGGATCTAGAATTACTGATTTTTCGACAAGTTGATTTATCTTCAATAAAAGCGCGCTTTTACCTGAACCTGTGCGGCCAACTATAATGCTTTCCGGTTTTTCAACATCGGTAAGCCGTTCTATATCTCCTACATCAACGAAACACTGAAGTAGTAAATCTTTGTCCGTTTCCGCTTCAAGATCTCCGAGACGAAGGCCCCGTTTGATTACAATATCGTTATTGTTCATAGTTTTCCTTTGTCCATCTCCAATGCGGTTTAGTTAGTTAACGAGTAAAGATGTTCTTGGAACACCTCCAGAAAATCCCGATTCCTATGGCCTGCCTAGCCCCCACACCCGCATTACGGCTACTGTGTCCTCCCGACCGATAGTTCTTCGGTATCCATATCGCCTACACCAAGGTTATATTATGGTCCGGCTCGAACTGCAAATATTAACTCAGCTATTTCTCTATCACAGTCGATAGTGACTACCGCGTTGAAGCTTTTCCTGCGTTTGTTGGGCGAATTTTAGGTTTTCTTTTAATTGGCAGAAGAAGTCATTAGAGCAGCTTCCCTAGCGACAATACGTTTCTACTCAGATCACTCAGCCGGCCAGAAGACACGTATTAGGGGTAGTAACGCCCGCCCCTCCAAATCAAAATTTTCGTAATGGGCGACTATTAAGTCGGATAGATCGTCCATATCAACTAAAGTGAGAGGGAAGGTGCAGCGCTCGGCTTCGTAGCGGGCTTCGCGGGTGAAGCCGCCGGAGCTTACGAACAGGCCGGAGTCGCCTTCGCGCAGGGTGCCGATGAAGCCGCGGATGGCGGGGGCGCCCATGGCGCCGTCGCGGTGTTTGACTTCGGCTTTGATGCGCGGTTGAGTGAGGCTTAGGCCATCCTGGGAGGCGATCACGTCTACGCCTCGGTCTGGGCCCTTGGGGGAGACTTTGGCTTTGTATCCCATGGCGCGAAGGATGGCGGCGACCATTTCTTCCATCTCTTCGGGTAGCAGAGAAGCCAGCTTGTCTTTGATGAGTTCGTGGCTCTTGCCGACGATTTCGTCTTTCAGTAGCTCAAAGCTGCCTGATTCTTCCAAAGCTTCATCCGGGGTCTCGACCTTGCGAGGGTTGCCCGACAGTGCTGCTCGCATTTCCGCGACCACATCGTCGCTTACCGAAAACAGGGTTAGAACGGAGCCGAGGGAATTTTTGGCCGACTGGCTTAATGCATCACGATCCACCCGCCCCTGCCAGCGGACTACACGCAACTGAGGGTAGTTACCTACTTCGTCTGGCTTGTACACATACTGGCCCTGATCTTCACCGATCAAATATTGCCGGGTTTCCGTGTCGTAACTGACGATGGTGTCGCCCTTTTTGATGTGATCGCGGAACTTGACGATCATCGCCACAGCATTGGCCATGGCCTGGGGTTTGGCTTGGGAAAACTCCCGCAAATAGGCTTCTCGTATGGCCTCAGTATTCTGGTACTGGGTCAGATCTCCCAGTCGCGACCAACCGATAGCAGCATAACCCTTGGTTTCAAAATCCTCGATATAAGTGCCGCCGCGACCGGCGCGGACCATCCAGTTATTGGGCATATCAACTCTCCTAGTTTTCGGACAAAGAGGTACTCACTATCGCGTCGGTGAATTTCTGTTGGGTTTTTTGAGCGGTTTGTAGGCGTTGTTTGAGTTGTTCGCAGAGAGCCATAAGCGCCTCCATATAACTTACAACACGCTTCTGCTCTTCCAGCGGTGGGAGAGCAACTAAGAACTGCCCTAAACTCTCTAAATTCAACTTTGGCATTTTCACACGATTTTCGGCTAGTCTAACCTGCCGCAAAAATGGCTCCGATAACATATACTGCAACATAAACGCGCTATGAGCGTGACAAATAACGGGGTACATATCGGCACTGCACAATCCATTGTAGGGAGCTATGACGACTTTATTCAAAGAAGGACGAATCTTTGAGTATAAAATTTGACCTCGATAAAATCTGTTATTTGGTCCCTTTGCTCCTATTTCTGATACCGTTCGTTCGCAAAGAATCCTTCCTGTTCCTTTTTCAATCGAGTCCGGTGCTATTTGCTTAGCCATTGGAAAATCTACAGCTGAAACCAATTCAGACTTCACCGTATTCACATCAAAGAATCTCACCCACTCCCAACCCTCCGGAATTTGAAACAGTTCCTCGTGACTCGTAATCGGCGGCAGAGGCTTTTGCTTCTTAATTTTTCTATCCTTGATCAGCTGCTCTTTTTCGGCGGCTATGCGTTTCAGCAGTTCACTAGCGGGTTCGTCGCTGGGGTCTTGGGGGACGAGCTTGCCCATGACCGCTAGTTGCAGGATGGTTTGTTTGAGTTTGTCGATGGCGCGTTCGCCGGCGAGGGTGGTGGGGAAGAGGATGTCCCAGTTGGTTTCCAGGCGCTGCCAGTTTTCGGCCAGTTCTGCAGTGCTTTGGGCGTGGGTGAGCGCGTCCAGCAAGGTATCCGCAAGGGTGGCGTGGGCGTCCAGGCTTTGCTCGGTTTGGTTTTCCAGCTGGTCGCAGAGGGTCATTAGTTCATCGACTTTGGCGACTATGCGGTGTTGCTCTGCAAGTGGAGGCAATGCCGAAACAATAAGCTCGAGAACCGATTGACTCAGCGCTGGGACGGATGTACCGGATTGGTACGCCGTCAAGTCGACGGCCGTGAGGAGCATAAACAGATATTCAGTGGATATTCCGACTGATGGAATTAGCCCTAGGCAGTTGTTGTCGAAAGCCGTTGGCCTAGTGATGATTCTTCTTTTGTTTGTCGCTATAGCGCCGCCGATCTTGGGGAAAACAACCGCACCCCTGGCATGGACTTTGGCTCGGATTTTACTAGCGGTTTCGTATGACACAGTGTTCGTTGTTGCGACTATGTAGCGCTCATTGCCAGGGAGATTCATATCGCTAACTTTGGCGAATAATACCTCGCCCCCGGATTCGCCTTGCGCTGATTTAGGGAAGCCTGAACCTAAAGCCCAGAACGCCATATCACCCCATCGAACGAATTCCCAACCGGGCGGAAGAGAAAATGGTTTCTCCATCTCTCCGATAGGCGGTACCGGATTAGGTTTTCGAATCTTTTTTTCTTTAATTAACCGCAGTCTTTCTTCCGCCATCCGCTTCAATGATTCACTAGCCGACTCATCACGCGGATCTTGTGGCGTAAGCTTACCGCGCACGGCCAACTCCAAGATCAGCTCACGCAGCTTTTTGATACCGTACAACTCATACTTCTGACTGCTGCCTCGCCCACTTGTGCCCTTACTAACGATGGCGCCGGTCCATAGGTCCAAGTGCTCTGTAATGAGCGTTTCGGGTGCGCTTGCATTTTCCACTTGGAACTGCGCGCTCACTTCCTCTACAGCAGCCTGATTCATGCTTTCGCTCCCAAGGCATCACCGAGGATGTTTTTCAACTGATCGCGCAGCGCCTGAATCTCCTTTTCCTGTTGGGCGTAGTTCCGCAATAGTTCTTCCGGGTCGTGTACTTCCTGCTCTTCTACATGCGGGTTTTTGATATCCAGGTTGTAGTTGCGAGCCTTGATCTCGTCGATGCTAACCTTCCAAGCCCAGCGGTTCTCTTCCCGCTCGGTGAAGCCGGTTGCGCGTTGGCCCCACCATTCGCGACAAGCGCTGAAGTGCTCCAGCTTCATAGGCCGTGTTTTATTGAAGGCTTTTACACCTTCCGGCAGGGCAAGCTCGTAATACCACACATCCTGCGTGGGCTGACCCTTGTCAAAGAAAAGAATATTGGTTTTGATGCTGGTGTAAGGTGCGAACACAGAGTTGGGGAGGCGCACCAGGGTGTGCAGGTTGCATTCGTTAAGCAGCATTTCCTTGATTTTGGTTTTGACGCCTTCGCCGAACAGGGTACCGTCCGGCAGGACCACGGCGGCGCGGCCGCCCTCTTTCAATACCTCGACAATCAGCTGCAAAAACAGGTCGGCAGTTTCCCGGGTCTGCATTTCCGAGGGGAAGTTTTTCTCGATGCCGTCTTCTTCCATGCCGCCGAAGGGCGGATTGGTGATGATGATGTCTTTGTCCGAATCCCAGTTGGAAAGGGGCTGATTGAGGGTATTGGTGTGACGAATACTGGAGGGTACTTCTATACCGTGCAGCAGCATGTTTGTGGTACACAACAGGTGCGGCAGCTGCTTTTTCTCCACGCCGCTGATCTGCCCTTGCAGCGTTTGAAAGTGCCTGGCGGTTTTGACGTAGCGAGTGCGTACATGGTCGGTGGCGCAGGCCAGAAAGCCGCCCGTGCCGCAGGCCGGGTCAAAAATGGATTCGCCCAGTTGCGGGTCGATCATTTCCACGATAAAGCGAGTGACGGCACGCGGTGTGTAGAACTCGCCGGCGTTACCGGCGCTTTGCAGGTCTTTCAAAATCTGCTCGTAGATGTCGCCGAACAAATGGCGCTCTTCGGCGCTGGTAAAGTCGATTTCATTGAGCTTATTGATCACCTGGCGCAGCAGCGTGCCATTCTTCATGTAGTTGTAAGCATCGCTAAAGGCTTCGCGCACGATAAAGCCGCGCGGATTAGTTTTGATGTTGGCGCTGTAGTTTTTCAGCGTGGGGAAGAGGTCGTCATTGACGAAGCTCAGCAGTTCGTCGCCGGTAATGCCCTCTTTGTTTTCCGCCCAGTTGCGCCAGAGGTATTTATCTGGAATGGGTTCGCGGTAGTTGTCCTGCTCAAGTTCCAGTTGCTCTTCCTGGGCGTCGAAGATTTTTAGAAACAACAGCCAGGAAAGCTGACCCAGACGTTGGGCGTCGCCATCCACGCCGGCGTCTTTGCGCATTATGTCCTGAATGGATTTGATGACGTTGCTTATGCTCATAGAGATCTCATACTGCTTCTATACGGTTTATAGCCCCTCCCAAGGTTTGGGGGCAGGCGAATGATTAGGTTTATGCGGTTTGGTCGGTATCCAGGTAGAGCTCGCGCTCCAGGTCGGCGACGGCGGCCTGATATTTGGGTTTGCCGCCGAAACCTTTTTTGATGATTTCAAACGACGAACCGTACTGGCTGATGGGCTGGACTTTAAGCACATTTATGCTTTCGATTTCAGGGATGCCGGAATCGGCATACTTGTCCAGCAAGGCTTCCAGAACAGCGCGAGCCGTGCCGGAGTACTTGGTGAAGTAGTTGCGCTTTTTCACGTTATCGGCGCGCTCTTTTCGGGTGAGCGGCGGCTGGTCGAAGACTACGTGGCAGATAAGGTCGAAGGCGTCCAGCTCGCGTCCTACATCATCGCGCAGGGCCTCCCAGATAACACCGTGCTCTTCCAGCTCTTCCATCACGGCCTGTTTGCGGTCAGTGGCGTTCCACTTGTTGACGAATTCATCCAGGGACTGGAACTGCGATTTCACCGCTTTTCGGGTGTAGTCCTTGAAGGATTCAGTCACCAGCTTTCCGTCGGCATCGTAGTATTGAACCCGCTCGTCCAGCTTTTTCACGGTAACGCCGGCTACGCGGTATTTGATGTATTCGCCGGGTTCGCCGCCCTCGCCTTCTCCGCCGATCTCGCCGCCCAGGTATTCCGGGGGATCAGACTCGCCTATTTCACCCGGCTCCCATTCATCATCATTGGTGTTGGTCGGATCGTTGAGTTCGTCGTCCAGTTCGGTGTTTTCCGGGTCGTTGATTTCCTCGGGCTTTTTAACCAGGATTTTCTCCGGTATGCCGTCAAAGCGTTCGTCGGCAAACAGCTCGGTGGCTTTTTTGAAATCCAGAATGGTGAACCAGAGCTTGCCGTACTTTTCCTCGATGCGGGTGCCACGACCAATGATTTGCTTGAATTTGGTCATGGACTGGATGTTTTGGTCCAGCACCACCAGTTTGCAGGTTTTGGCGTCCACGCCGGTGCTCATTAATTCGGAAGTCGTGGCAATGACTGGGTAGTCACGTTTGGGGTTGATAAAGTTATCCAGCTGCGCCTTGCCTGCGGCGTCGTCGCCGGTGATTTTCATCACGTACTTTTCGTTCTTGGCGACCTGCTCCGGGTTGAGGTTAACCAGCGCCCGGCGCATACGGTCCGCATGGTCAATGTCGTTACAGAAAACGATGGTCTTGGCCATGGGGTCGGTGCGCTTGAGGTAGTTGGTGATGGTTTCGGCCACCAGTTGCGTTCGCTCGTCGATGACCATCAACCGGTCAAAGTCTTTTTGATTGTAGATGCGGTCGGGAATTGGCTCGCCGTTTTTGTCCACCTGGCCCTTGACGGGGCGCCAGCCTTCCACGTCGATGTCGATATCCACGCGCACGACTTTGTAGGGGGCGAGAAAGCCGTCTTCAATGCCTTCCTTGAGAGAATACATATAGACCGGATCGCCGAAGTAGTCGGAGTTGGAAACGTCTTCGGTCTCCTTTGGCGTGGCGGTCATGCCTATTTGCGTGGCGCTGGAGAAGTATTCCAGAACTTCCCGCCATGCGCTGTCTTCGGCGGCGGAGCCGCGATGGCACTCGTCCACGACAATCAGATCGAAAAAATCCGGGTCTACCTGTTTGTAGGCCTTTTGGTGTTCTTCCGGGCCGGTCAGCGCCTGATAGAGCGCCAGGTGAATTTCATAGGCGGGGTCCACGGTGCGGCCGGTGACCTTGGTCATGGCTTCGCCAAAGGGCTGAAAGTCGTTGATGCGGGTCTGGTCCACCAGCACATTGCGGTCCGCCAAAAACAGGATGCGCTTCTTCTGGCGGGCCTTCCAAAGCCGCCAGATAATTTGGAAGGCGGTGTAGGTTTTGCCGGTGCCGGTGGCCATAACCAGAAGCACCCGATCCTGCCCAGCGCTAACCGCCTCTATGGTTTTGTTGATGGCCTGTAGCTGATAGTAGCGCGGCGCTTTGCCGCTGCCGTCGTCGTGATAGGGCTGCTTGATAATGGGCAGCTGGGCTTCGGTGTAGCCCTTCCAGGCGCAGAACTTTTGCCAGAGGGTTTCGGGCGAGGGGAAATCAGCCAGGGTGATTTCGGTTTCCAGCGCCTGGGGATTGGTTTTGTCGTGAAAGATAAAACCATCACCATTGCTGGCAAATACGAAGGGCACTCCCAACAGGCGGGCGTAATCCAGCCCCTGCTGTATGCCTTTGCCCACTTCGTGTTTGTTGGCTTTGGCCTCGATAACCGCCAGCGGCAGATTGGGCTTGTAGTAAAGGACGATATCGGCGGCCCGGACGGCTTTGCGCATGCCCAATTGGCCGCGCACAATCACCTTGCCGTCCCGCAGTTTGACCTCCTGGCGAAGCTGGCTCATTTTGTCCCAGCCCGCGCCCTCTACCGCAGGCAGGATGAACTTGGTGATGATGTCCGTCTCTGTGAGCTTCTTCTTGTCCATGGGATCGCTGCCTGGCTTTTTATACGTGTACTGACGTCAAATTCTACAGCAAGGATAGTTGCAGTTGTAGCTGAAGGCCATCCAGGGCGACTCGCGCTGCTCAGTGGCCTTCAAACTCAAACAAGGCTTTTACCGGGACTTCCAGGGTTTTCGCTATCTTCTCAAGATTGTCGAATTTCGGCCCAAAAACCCCGCGCTCCATGTTGCTGATGGACTCAACTGTCAGCCCTGTCTCATTGGCGAGCTGTTCCTGGGTGACGCCGACCTCCCGGCGCAGCACCTGAAGCCGCTTTCCGAATTGAACCTTAAGGTTTCCCATGGATGACCTCGAGTTGAAAGCATCCATGGTATTGAAGTTGAACTTCTAGTTTAACGAAGTTAAACTTCGGGTTCGGAAATTTCGACTATGGAAACGGACTCTCATGCCTGACAAACCACCAAAACGCCAATACCCCCCGCAGTACGTCTGGCAACTGGACCTGCAGAGCCTCCATAACGATTTAATTGAATTCCATGACGACTGCATGTTTTTCTGTGATTTCTTGTTGGGTATAGCAGCTTTGAAATCAGATTCTGGAGACGCGACGGCAAATGGCGCTCGTGAGTTCGTTGATCACCTGAAACGGCGTGGGGATGAGTTGAATGGACGGTTCAAGAGATTGGGGGATGGGAGGCGGTGAATGGTGAATGGTGAATGGTGAATGGTGAATGGAGTGTGTAGCTTACCGCGAGGCATAAGCCTCAACGGGTGCATCTCCTGGTTAGGAGACACTACCCGACCACGGGCAAGCGCGCTTGAACCCTCACCTAAAACTGATGCTTGCTTGGCAGAAAATTAACAATAAACTGGGATAACATGACGGTTACCGCGGCCATTGATGCTTGCCCAAGCTATGAATGAGCCCATACACACTGCTCCAATGTTTGATGGTTTCAAGGAATACCAATATGGAAAGCAAACAGGTTTGGATTGTATTCACGAAAAGCAGACCTTTAGATGGCTGCACTATAGATGTTGATGGCGGTGAATTTTTGTACGCTGAAGTCTTCGTTCCATTCGCGGGAATAGCTAGCGACGGTGGCTCAATCAGCCGTATTGTAGATGACGCAGCGCAAGCGCTGGCCGAAGCGAGAATTGCATTACATGAGATATCAAAATGCCTGTGCTACCACCCCGACGAATGGCAGGAACGCACAGATATGAATGCAAATATTCACGAAAACTCTAAAAATGCGTTGGAGGCTAACAGCGTAATAATCGGTGGTTTCCGCTCAGAAGAAATCGAAGCCGATTGTCGCTATCTGCATACAGCCTTTGAGTTGGACGATTAATTCAAGTGGATTTTGAACCGTTTTTATAAGGAATAAAAAATGAACGTAGCTAGCGGCGCGACCACCATAGCTGAAGGAAAATATGAATTCAAAACCGACGTCGAATTGATATTTGGAAACGAACGTAAAGTTCGCTCTTATGTGTTACGAACATCCCTTGAGGGGCTTTCCGTTTGGAAAGCGCGAAATGCAGGTGTAACTATCTCGCCATTCGAGGATCGAGTAGCGACAATTACCAAAAAAGCAGCATTGATTGAAGGTGAGGTTTGGGTCTATGGCGTAAACTCCGCCGTTCCCCAAGATATTGTCGCTGCGGTAAAGATAGCTGCCGGATATTTCAAGGTGAAGCCAGACGTTCTGCTTAAGGACATTTATATAAAGAACCTAAACGCTGAGCGCGAAACAGAAATGGGCAACGCTGCGTTAATCAGGGCGAACAAAAATTTATATAGCAGCACATGCCGTACGCTATTGGATGCTGCAAAACAATTGGGCGTATCGGGAACCCTTCAGCTTCATGTGTTTAGTAAAAGCAACAATCCAAAAATTCCTCAAGGGGATCTCGTGCAAGCGTTAAAAGCGGGCGGTGCCACCTCGGTACTAACCGATTCGTACGCGCCAAAGGTCACGGTGGGAGATAATGCTGGAACACAAAATATCCGCCAGCGCACTAACTTCCACCTAGCGACTCTATATGCTTAGAAAATTCGCGATATGAGCAAAATCCGTTTAATGGTATTTTTCGCGCCACGACTCGCCACTTTTATGGTGAGAAGAATATGATTTCATACCCAACGCGTGCACAAGTGACGCCACGAGCTTACCGTGATCAATGTGTGAATGGGGAGGTATGGCAGCTTATTGACTCTATCTCTAAAGGCAACCTCTTCCTGGCCTTCACGCCCGGCGGCTTAGCCCTCGGCACCGTTGGTTTTTTGGGTAATTTTCCTGGCCTAGCTCTTATTTTGTTCCTTCAATTCACCACTTTTCAGAACGAGCCAATCGATTTTAGAGGATATTTTGTCGTCATAGGTATATTAGGTGTAGTTTTGACTCACGGCGTACTAATGCTTCGCGTCCTCCTCGGCCAGGTGTATGCACAACAGGATCTTTTACTCTACCTCAAGTTGATGCTGGCTACGTGCTGCGGCTTCACTGCATTCGCATTGGTGAAGGGGCTTTCATTCAGCGATACGATTTTTCCTCTTGCGGCTACTGCATTGGCTGCTTTCCTGTTTTGGTTGTCACGCTCAGTTAGCTTTACGCTTTTCGCTGAAATTATGCGGGTAAAGCTCATATATCTTAAGGAGCGAGATGAGAAGCGTCGAATGCTTCAGAAGAAGACCAACGGTGGACGATAAGCTACGACGTTTTTAGCATTTTTGGGATGGTGAGGCCTGCCATGTATAGAAGAAGCCGTTATTTATACATATCGAAGCGACATGTATAGAAATTGGAATTTTCTAACATGTCCGGTCATATCAACGGGGCGGGGTAAAAGTGTTCACTATATTGTCATGTGCATTATCAATGTACGCGGGTTTTTTGTGAATGATTGAGGTAATCGCTTCGCAATGTCAGCAATGTCGGGTGGCCCCTCTCGTTTAACTTGCGTCTGACCCGACTTACGGCTTTAGATCTTGTTTTTATCATTCTGGTAAGCCGTATATTTCTTGGAGCTGCCCTTCACCTTATCCGCTGGATAGCGGATTTCGTTGATAACCATCTTTTCTTCAACTGCGGTATTGATATCGATCCCGAGTTTGTCAGCCAGGCGGATCAGGTAGATTTGAACATCGGCTATTTCATGGGCGGCTTCTTGTTTTTGTTCCGGTGTTAGGCTCCGTGATTGATCTTCGGTCAGCCACTGGAATATCTCCAGCAGTTCAGCGACTTCACCGCTCAGCGCCATAGACAGGTTTTTGGGGGAGTGGTATTGGTTCCAGTCGCGATCGTCC
Organism: uncultured Cellvibrionaceae bacterium; assembly: GCA_964419935.1. Lineage (GTDB taxonomy): Bacteria > Pseudomonadota > Gammaproteobacteria > Pseudomonadales > Cellvibrionaceae > CAYQQJ01. The sequence continues at coordinate 87,576 of CAYQQJ010000009.1, read as the reverse complement.
GCGAATTTACGGGCTTTATCTCGGAGTGTGATGAATTCGTTCATGGTTGATCCTGCGGAGCTTTTTGCTATGAATGTTATTTGGTTTGGAATTACAGCTAATGATGGCTTGGGGGCAGCTGCTGGCCGCCCTTTTCTCGGCTGTTTGCAGCTTCCTGCCGATAGATTTCTCGACTTGCTGAAACTCCCTTTCTTGGACCCAGCCCAGCCCTCTCCTTGCCAGGGGACGGAGCTTGTCGACCCCGCCACCATTACAACTCAAAATCATCATTGCTTGATGAAGCCGATGCTCCGAATTCAACCTGAACTCGCCGTAGCATATCTGTTATTTCTCCCGTGAGAAAATTGTAGAATTTGGGCTTATTCAGCGTTCTTTCCGCAACGTCCTGGGGAATAAAGCGGGACATCTCCCGGTGAAAAACCTCTCCATTGATAATCGCGGGCAAGCGCGCCAGCATGGCGTCCAGCTTTTGCGGGTAGTCGCTAATACGGTAGTCGATAATTTTCTGTGCAACCCAATCCAAACGTAAATCTGCACCCTGCTGCTTCAACCAGCGCAGGTCCCAGATATCGCGATTACGAACGTATCCCGTGGTATTCACCAGGGAGACCAGCTTGTCGGCCATCACTTCGGACAGGGATTCCGTCAAAACAAGTGTATCGCCATAGCCATCCGGCAAGAATGGGTAGTTGATTTGTAGAGCTTTCGGTTCCCGTGAATAGGCGTCAATGTTTGCGACTTCAATTTTTACCCGCTGTTGAGGAACATCCTTGTGCTCTGGCGCCGTTACTACTGAAATTTGCCATTTGTCGATTTTCAGATCCGCGTATTCATGCTCTTTTTTTAAAGCAGACGGCTCTTTTACCTTCACCTCCAAGCCGTAGCGTTGGCCGACGTAGTCTTCGATACATTGTTTGATGGGGTCCAACTGTGCACGGGTAAAGCTTTTACCCCCGACGAAATCCAGATCTTCGCTGAAGCGATTAGAGCCGTAACACAGACGCAGCGAAGTTCCTCCCTGAAAGGTTAACTTATCCAGCAATCCCTCCGCATCCAAGCTGTAAAGGATGTCGTAATGCAACAGCTCCTTTTGCACCACCGGACGCATATGAGTGCGCCCTGGATCCTGCATTGCCATGTTGGTGAGTTGTTCAAAGTCCGCCCTGTCAATCATGAATCAGCTCCCTTTCATCAACCAAGTGGGTGTTTCTACCCACTCGTTTCAAGTCCCGCCAGGCCGTGCGTGGATTTGCCAATCGGAGGGGGCGTTTCACATTGGCAGCCCCCGTTATAATAGCCGCCGGTTTGCGTTTTGTATGGGTAAACTCAATGGTGCCAAACGGTGTGCGGTAAAGCCCCTTGCGTCCGGTGGTCATCACCGTGAGCCTATCTACCGGAACCTGCGAAATGGCGCCATATTCGCTGAGAGCAGATTCCAGGCTCACGTAATTGTACTCCCCGCGACGCAAGGCCTTGGCCACAAGTTCAATGGTATGGCTATCGCTGTTTTGGGCCAGTGTAAACACGTAGACTCCCCGCACAGGCCGCTGCAGCAAGCCATCTTTGACCAAGCGTTCAAGCCCGGCTTTAAACGCCCGCGGGCTGTCCTCGTGGAAGATTTTGGCGAGATCAGCCCGAGTGAAGACGTACCGACCTTGCCGGTCCCATTCATTCAGTCGCGTTAGAGCTGTAGTTTTATCCATAACAAGTAGACATTAAAGTCGCCCATAAAGGTCTTTTATGTCCACTTAGTGTAGGGACACTTCACAGCCGGCGTCAAGGCGACGCTGCCGATGCCTCCTCAGTAGCAGGGCTTTCCATAGCCGGGGGAAAAGCGGCTGGGCCGCTACCCGCAGATTCTGGTACTTTAGGGCACCTCTAATTGGTGACCACAATCAACTGATAGAACCGCCCTCTAAGCCGATGTGCAATCCATGAACTCCGGGAGATGTATGAAAAGCCACTTCTACGCCTATATCAGCAAAATCCGTTGGCTCCAGCGTTGGGGTCTGAAGCGCAATACGGTTCGTGAGAATGTGATGGAGCACAGCTGGGAGGTGGCGGCCATTGCCCATGGGTTGGCGCTGATACGAAACCGGTATTTTGATGGGGACGTGGATGTGAATGCTGTGGTGGTGGCCGCTATTTACCATGACTGCAGTGAGGTGATTACGGGCGACATGCCCTCCCCCATCAAGTACCACTCCTCCGAGATTACGCACGCTTATAAGTCGATTGAGCGTGAGGCGGAGAGGGAGCTGTTGAGTTTGCTTCCCGTAGAGTTACAGGCTGACTATGAGCCGGTGATGATTGAGGAGAAGATTCCCAAGGATCACAAGGCGCTTATTAAGGCGGCGGATACCATTTCGGCTTACATCAAATGCCAGATGGAGCTGTCGGCGGGGAATGCCGAGTTTTCTACGGCGGCGAATTCCATCAAGGAGCGACTCAGGGATATTGATTTACCGGAGGTGCGGTATTTTATGGAGACCTTTACGCCGAGTTATGCGCTGACGTTGGATGAATTGTTGGTTTGAAGTTGGTTATGCCACCGCGCCACATCTGGCGCGGTGGTTTTCAATACATTGCTCCAGCTTTTTCCGGCTGGCTTTCTGAATGGCTATGAGCAAATCCTGCTCAACGGCCTCAATGCCGAACCGGCTTAACAATTCTCTCTTGAAATGAATCAGCAGGTAGGCGGTGGCTTCGGCGTCGGCCAATGCCCTGTGGTAGCGGCCGGTCATCGGCAAGCCTAACGCCTGAACAAGGGTGGACAACCGGTGATTGGGTGCTTCTGGAAACAGGCGCCGCGCGAGCAACAGTGAACAGATGAATACCGGGTTTGGCTGGCATGACCCGGTTAGGCAGTATTCCCAGAACTTGCGGTCAAAGGCGGCGTTGTGGGCGACCAGCGGGTGACTCCCCACAAAATCTGCCGCTTCCTGCATGACTTCCGCAATGCTGGGGGCGGCCTTGACCATGGCGTTGGTGATGCCGGTCAGCGCTTGTATGTCATAGGGAATGGGAACGCCGGGGTTCATGAGGCTTTGGTAGCGGCCGACAATTTGGTGGTCTTGTACCATGACTACCGCGATTTCCGTGGGGCGCGCGCCGTAGCTGGGCGAGAGCCCTGTGGTTTCGAAATCGATAACGGCGTATGTGCCCATTGTGCTGTTCCCACTGCGGTGATTGAGCCCGTCGTTGGTTGGCAGGCTTGCTGGCGTGATTGATAGTTTAGCTTATATACGGGTTCGGTGATTTCCCTGCGGGTACAAGGAAGATTGGGAGAGACATCAAAAATATTACCCTTGTCAGCGGAGGAAGGTTGATCGGGAATTCTGGACCCCAGGGGAAGCCGGTTAAGGCCGTTTGAGCTTCAGTGCCGCTGTTCGTTGGGCGCTAACAGGCGGCTGGCAAGCAGTTGTTCGAATGCCGCGGGAGGGACGGGGCGGGAATATAAGTAGCCTTGACCGAAGTCGCAGCCGATGTCTTGCAGGAATTCGGCCTGGCCCTGGGTTTCTATTCCTTCCGCGATGGCTCTCAAGCCGAGCTCATGAGCCATGACAACGATGGATTTGGTGATGGTGCGGCTGCCGGCGCTGCGCTCGATATCCTGAATGAATGATTGGTCGATTTTCAGGTAATCGATATCGAATTTTTTCAGGTAGGCCATGGAAGAATAGCCGGTGCCGAAATCATCCAATGCCACCGCAATACCGGCGTCACGGTACTGCAACAGAATTTCTGCAACATCCTGAGACGCATCAGCCAGAATACGCTCAGTAATCTCGACAGATACACAACAATCCGATCCCCGGCTTTGCAATGAACGCGGCCAATTGGTTCCGTTAGTCTGGCTGGCAAATTGTACCGGTGACTTATTCACGCTGATTTCAAACGGTTGACCCAGTTGCTGACTCCAGCGCTGGGAATGATCCGCCGCTTGCTCGAATACCCAATCACCAATGCTGTTAATCATGCGGGATTCTTCCGCGAGGTGTATAAAGCGATTCGGTTCCACCAGCCCCAGGCGCGGATGATGCCAGCGCAACAGGGCTTCCGCCTTGGCAACCTGCTGATGCTGCAACTCCACAATCGGCTGGTAGTAGACTTCAAATTGATTCTCTGCCAATGCGTTGCGCAAATCGCCACTCAGACGCAGGCGCTTATGGGCTTCTTTTTGCATTTTGCGGGTAAAGTAAGCGAACTGATTGCGGCCGCTTTTTTTGGCGCTATACATCGCCTGGTCCGCATTGCGAATGAGCTCCTCGGGGTCATCGGCATCATGGGGGTAAAACGTGATGCCCACGCTGCCAGATATATAGGCTTCTTCACTGCCGAGCTGAAATGGAATAGCCAGGGCATCAATAATTTTGCAGACCGTTTCTTCAACGTGCGGCTGATTTTCCAGTTCCGTCAGAATAACGGTGAATTCGTCACCACCGAGTCTCGCTACTGTATCCGATGCTCGCACGCAGTGGACGATGCGCTCGCCGGCTTCCATCAGTAGTTGATCACCAGCATCGTGGCCGAGCAGATCATTCACGCCTTTGAATCGATCAAGATCAATAAAGAGCAAACCCACACCGTGACCCGAGCGGGACGCCTTGCGCACCTCCTGTTCCAGGCGGTCGCGAAACAGGCGCCGGTTGGGCAAATTGGTCAGGGCATCGAAATTGGCTTGGCGCCAGGTCTGTTGCTCAGTGCGCTTGCGATAGGAAATATCAATACTGGTACCCACCACCCGGCGGCAATGACCGAACTGATCCCGTTCCACAACCGCGCCTCGGCTAAGTACCCACATCCAGCGACCATCGCGATTTTTGATCCGGTACTCACTTGAAAACGTTTTGGTCTCTCCGCGAATATGGGCTTGAAAGTCTTCGGCTACCCGCTCCTTATCCTCAGGATGAACCCGGTCCGTCCACTGCCGCGCGGCGCTGCAGAATTCGTCAAGGCCATACCCCAACATAATTCGCCAGGTGTCGGAATAGCTTATGGTGTAATCGCCCTGACTGGGATCCCCAGTAAAGACGATATCCCAAACTCCTCCACCGGACGCCTCCAGTGCCATTTTCCATCGCTCTTCGCGACTGCGAAGGTCATCCTCTATGTGTTTTTTCTCGGTAATATCCAACCCTTGACCACAAATGCCGGTCACTCGGCCTTGGGCATCCACAATCGGCTGGTACACCATATCGATATAATTGATTGATTCCTGCTCCTCCACGCCCGGCTTTTTAATTACGACTCTTTGTGCATGCTTCACACGACGCTCCCCGGTTTTATAGACCCGATCCAGGAGTTCGATGCCACCTTGATCAACCAGCTCAGGAAATGCCTCTTTCATTGTTTTGCCGCTGAGTTCGCGCTCCCCTGCGAATGTGAAAAAGGTGTTATTCGCCTGTTCAATGACATGATTTTCACCCCGCGTGAAGAAAACAAGACCAGGCGCATGATCGAATAAATGCCTGAGTCGTACCCTTTCATCTTCCAGTGCGTTATTTACCTCCTGCACGGTGCCGGCGCGGCGGAACAGCGCGGATTCGAGACGTGTCAGCTCTGCATCGGTAGGCTGTTTGCTATTGGTTTTGCTGTGCACAAGCCCGGTCACGTCCATGACGTTATGAGAAATGCACATGACCTTTTGATTGTCATCAAATACCGGCGTGCTCACGCAACTCCAGTAACGGTCTTCAAAATGGTGGGCGTCGTCACCATCCTTAACCCGCACCGGATAATGTTGCAGCGCAATGGTCTCTGGTTGGCCCGTTTCTATAACGCGAAGCATTGAGTTGCGGACGGTGAATGCGCCATTGCCAGTGCCATCATCGGCCTCTTCAGGAAACGCGATGAAAAAACTCCTGCCGACAACGTCCTCCCGGGCGCGGTGCACGGCCTCCAGTAGAACATCATTGATATCCAGAATGGTCAAATCTGGCGCAACCAGGCAGTCGCCAACCGGCGAATAGCGGAACACAGCCTGGTAGGCTGATGGAGGCAGTGTAGACATAGGCATTACTTCCCATGTAATGGTTCAGCAATCATTGCTGAACCATGCGCCAGCGGATCTACGGGATATACTGCATCTGCTCGATCTACGGGTAAGCATATTGGTGATTGGTAAATGTATGACCAGCAATGACGGGATAAATTTCAATGCGTTTCGGCGCCACTCCAAGGATTTTTAATGTCCCAGGGGATTGGAAAGACGAGCCCACTGGCAACTCCAAAAAAGATTCAGCAGACTGTCGATTTAAACTCTTCCCGTTCGATTAAGCTGCAGAACTACGCAATAACACGCGAGTTTCATTTAGCCCGCTTACTTTACCAGGAGTTTTCACCATGAAAGTTAATCCCTACCTGAATTTCAATGGCAACTGCAGGGAAGCATTTGATTATTATTCCCGTGTCTTTGGCGTTGAGCCTGACGCGATGGCGACTTTCGGGGAGTCACCCAGCTGTGATGGCATTCCAGCAGACTTCAAAGACAAAATCATGCATACGAGCCTTTCATTGGACGGGACTCTGCTCATGGGCTCCGACTGCCCGCCGAACTATTTTGAAAAGGCTCAGGGAACATCTGTCGCTCTCCTGGTCGACGACATCGCTGAGGCTGAGCGGGTTTACCATGCGCTGGCGGAAAATGGGCAAGTAATGATGCCAATGGAGGAAACCTTCTGGGCCAAACGATTCGGCATGGTCACAGATCAGTTTGGCATTCCCTGGATGATCAACTGCTTGAAGGAATGTCAGTGACGGTAAACGGTAAACGGTAAACGGTAAACGGTAAACGGTAAACAGCGTAGGTCGAAAAAGCTTCAAGCGCCTTCCGACGTTTATGTGCTCGTTATCGATGTGAGTGGTGGGCAGTGCCTACCACGGGTGCATCGCGTCGGATGGCGACATTCGCGAAGCTCATGTCTTATTACCTACGTAACGCATCAGGACGACTGATGCGCCGATTCTAGGCCGCGGGCCAAGCCGCGGAGCATGGCGCGCCAGCCTTGTCGTGTGGCTTCGGTGTAATCGGCATAGCTGACGTCAATCTGGTGTGTGATGCTAACGGTGGAGCCTGTCTGTGCCGCCCCTGATGTAAGAGGCGATATATCGATGCTGACAATGTCCTCGTCTTCTGCACCGTCTACACACCAGGTGAATACGAGGCGGTTGGGCCGATCGAGTTCTAGGTATACACCCCAATGGCCCGCAACCTCGGCGTCCCGCTGCTGGTCGAGATGAAAGACGCCGCCAAGCCGGGGGTCAATGTCGACGCGGGTCATTGGCCCCATTCCCGGTGCAAACCATTGGGGCACCATCACCGGATCCAGCCAGGCATCGTACACATGCTCTGGTGGCGCCTTGATTTCGCGGCTGACGCTCACGGAGATGGTGCTATCGATGGTCATTGGCTGTCTCCCTTCTTGGTGGTTAACGATCATTTCCGCTCGCGGCCCTTCACTTTGCGACCACATCAGCAATTCGAGATTCCAAAAATAACGGTTTACCTGGTAATGGTGTAAAATAGCCCTGCCGACTAACATTTTAATCTGCACGCTCAACCTCAACCGGCCTATGCCTGCTGCAGTCCATCTTACTCCGCTAAATTCAGGTCCACCTTTTCATGAAACTCGCCATTCTCGCAGCCTTCATACTCTGTGCAATCTATGTTCAGAGCCGGGGCAAGGTCAAACACACCAAATGGACCCGGAGGATCAGTGATCACTCCAACTTTCTCGCACCGGTCAACTGTTTGTTCTACAGTTTTTCGTCGGTCAAAAACGCACCCTACATTGATGTGGCACAGTTTCCGGAGCTCAATGTGCTGCAGGACAACTGGCAAACCATCCGGGACGAAGCGGTGCAACTGAACCAGGCCGCCCATATCAAGGCCTCTGCTGACCTGGATGACCTGGGTTTCAACTCGTTTTTTCGCACCGGCTGGAAGCGCTTCTATCTGAAATGGTACGGCGCCACGCTGAAATCCGCCGATGAACTGTGCCCCAAAACCGTCGCCCTGCTGCGCGACATTCCCAGTGTCAAGGGCGGCATGTTTGCCATGCTGCCACCCGGTGCGCGTCTGGTGAAACACCGGGACCCCTATGCCGGTTCCCTGCGCTACCATTTGGGATTAGTGACACCGAACTCTGATGACTGCTACATCAGTGTGGACGGTGAATCCTATTCCTGGCGTGATGGCGAAGCCGTCATGTTTGATGAGACGTTCATTCACCACGCGGAAAACACCACGGATGTGAATCGCATCGTCCTGTTTCTGGACATCAAGCGTCCGGTCAATTTCTTTCTGGTGGATTGGTTCAACACCGTTTTCTCGCGGCTGCTGGTGAGTGCTACGGCAACCAAGAATATCGAAGGCGACAAAGTTGGTTTTCTCAACAAGGCGTTTGCCTCAGTCTATAAAGCTCGCTTGTTCGGCAAAAAAATCAAAGCCTTCAACAAACCGCTGTACTACATCATCCAGTACGGCATTTATCTGGGGTTGATCTACCTGATATTTTTCTAGAAATGGACAAAGACCAATACGAATGCTCTTTTAGTCCTTGCGGTTCAGCTGGAGTTCATTTCCGTCAAGCGTTGCGTCGGATGACAACATTCGCGGAGCTCATGTTTTATCCGACCTACGGTGCGTTATTGACGGGCTATATGGCTGCGACCGGTGATTGACGCCCACTCCCGAGCGCGTCGCGTCTATCACCGGCCACAGTTCATATTATTTTCCCTGCCAAAAATCCGTCAGGCTCACGGCCTTGAATTCAATATCCGAAAATTTGCCGGTGAACTCTTCACCTATCGGCGATTGTGCGGCAAATCCCAAGCGAACCGGCGCGTCGGTAGCCAGGCTGAAGCTGCGAAGCATGTTCCAGCTCTCACCGTCTGCAGATGAGTAAAGGATGAACATGTCGCCCAGGCGGGCGATTTTCAGATACTGTGAATTCACGGCACGGGTACCGTGATAGACGTCGTCTCCATTCGCTTTGGTATCACCGCCTGTGGCGCTCCGGGAAACCGTTGACGCCACTCCCGGTTTCCCCATCAGGAATTTCTCGAAAAGCAGCTTTGCCCAGTTCCCAGAATTCGCATAAACAATCAGCGCAGATCCATCAAAGGGATCATCAATATCACCTTCAACCTTGGCCGAAAATATAAAGTCGCCTTCGACATCAAACAATGCACGAGGGGAGCTGTTCGAACTGGCTGAACCATCCGCGGAGACAAATAAATCTGTGCCCTTTTTCGCAGTAATCACCAGCGTGTTGTCGACCACCGTCGAATGACCCAATTCGGAATCCAGAGCAATCACCTTTTGCACGCCGGGAATTCTCAGCGGTATTTCACCTGCCATTACCTGCGCACTCACCACCGTGCAGGCGACAGCCCCCATTAAGATCCATCCGGCGATCCATGTATTGCCCACTGGCTTAGATTTACAGCTCATTCATTTATCCTCTTGGTTATTTTTACGGCACTGTTCCTGTCGGCGTTGCTCCCTGGATACCGCTTCGTGTTGCGGTGGCGTTCTCGCGGGACGACTACCAGAGCTCGCTGCAACGATATAGAAGTTTTGGGTGCATTGGCAACTGGCCCGGGATTGTCTCGCCAGGTATCTGCGAGCAGGAACCTATAGCCTGTTGCGGTCTCAAATTGTGAAGGTTTACGACAGCCCGGAGGCGAGAGACGTCCATGTTAGACGATGTTGAACAGCTGGCTTTTTACGCCTCTCAGCGCCAGGTTATGGTGGACCGGCAGATCGCCGCGCGGGGGATTCGCGCACCCTTGGTACTCAAGGCCATGAACAAGGTCCCCCGCGAACGCTTTCTGCCGAAAGCAATGGCCGAGTTTGCCTACGAGGATGCACCGCTGCCCATTGCCGAGAATCAGACCATCTCCCAGCCGTATATTGTGGCTTACATGGTCGATGCACTTAACCTTGAAGGTGGTGAACGCATACTTGAAGTAGGAACTGGCTCCGGCTATGCGGCTGCCGTGCTCGCAGAAATCGGCGGCGATGTGTACACACTGGAACGATATCAGTCGCTTGCCAACACGGCGCGAAAAGCCTTGCAAGGCCTGGACTATCGCAACGTGGAAGTCGTGCACAGCGACGGCACCCTCGGCTGGCCGGAGGCCGCTCCCTACGAGGCTATAGTCGTTGCCGCAGGCGGACCACGGGTGCCGGAAACACTGAAAGAACAACTTGCCCTAGGCGGCCGACTGGTTATTCCTGTGGGCGCATCAAAAACGGAGCAGTCACTGGTACGCGTCACCCGCACCGGCGAAAACCAGTACACGGAAGAGCATCTGACCTATGTGCGCTTTGTGCCGTTGCTGGGCGAAGCAGGTTGGGAGGTGGGCGAAGCAGGTTGGGAGGTGGGCGAAGCAGGTTGGCAAGACACCGCCGTGCAAATGAAGCAGGCCGAGCCCTATTCCGCGAAACCCTTGCCCCCTCGTCGTCAGCAGTCTTCCACCAGCGAATTGATTGCCGACGCCGCCGAGCCCATTGATGACCTGGAGGGAGCCGAACTTGAGCGGTTGATGAACCGCATTGGCGAATCCCGCGTGGTGCTCATTGGCGAAGCGTCTCATGGGACCTCCGAGTTTTACCGCTTCCGCGCGCGCATCACCCGGGAACTGATCCAGAACAAAGGGTTCGGGTTCGTCGCCGTGGAAGCGGATTGGCCGGATGCCAGTCGGATTGATCACTACGTGCGAGACCTACAAACTCCGCCCGCAGAATGGACCGCGTTCACACGCTTCCCCACCTGGATGTGGCGCAACGAAGAAGTTCGCGATTTTGTTGACTGGCTGCGCCAACACAACGCGACCATTGCGGACCCGGAAGCGCGCGTCGGCTTCTACGGGCTGGACCTTTACAGCCTGTTTACGTCGATCGAAGCCGTGCTTGGCTACCTGGACAAGGTTGACCCCGACGCCGCCAGGACAGCCCGTGAGCGCTATGGCTGCCTGACGCCCTGGCAGGCGGACCCCGCCACCTATCCGCGCCGCCATCACCGGCCGCTACCGCGAATGCGAGGACGATGTGGTTGCCATGCTGGGGGATCTACTGGACAAACGAGTGCAATACAGTGTCAACGATGGTGCGCGGTTTATGGATGCAGTGCAGAACGCGCGTCTGGTGGCCAACGCGGAACGCTACTACCGCAGCATGTATGGTGGATACAGCGAGTCCTGGAATCTGCGGGATCAGCATATGTTCGACACGCTGCAGTCCCTGCTGACCTACGGCGGCGACAACTGCAAAGCCATCGTCTGGGAGCACAATTCTCATATTGGTGATGCCACCGGCACGGACATGGTTGCGCGGGGGCAGCTGAACGTCGGCCAATTGTGCCGCGAAGCCTATGGCGATGACGCCTATTTGATCGGATTCGGCACCCATACCGGCACCGTGGCCGCCGCCACGGATTGGGGCGACCCAATGGAGATCAAGGCGGTGCGTCCTTCCCTCAAAGGTAGTTGGGAGCGCACTTGCCACGACACGGAGATTCCCGCCTTCACGCTGGGCCTGCGCGAACCGCGCTCCAACGCCTTGAGCCAACGGCTCCATGAGAGCCACCTGGAACGAGCCATAGGCGTGATTTACCGGCCGGACACAGAGCGCGCCAGCCATTATTTTGAAGCGCGACTGGCAGACCAGTTCGACGAATACATCTGGTTCGACCACACCCACGCGCTGACACCACTGAGCACGCACATGTTGAAAGGCGCACCGGACACTTATCCGTTCGGGCTTTAACACAAACCGCAGTGATGGGGCCATTATAACGCACACGCTTATACCTCAAATCTCGGATGGTTTCGGGCTTAAGGCGTGCACATAGTAAGGTTCGATTTGGGGTAGGGGTTTTCAAGACCCTGGCCCGCGGGATTCGGGCGAGGAGCCCCCAAGGATGGGTTCACGGCGTGTCTTGAAAAGCCCTACCCCGAAGCGGGTCGACGCTAAAACCACTCAGAAAGCGGCGTTGATAGCCTTGCAAACCAAAACTTAAGCTGTAACACGCCCGATCAAAGACGTTAAAAACAATATGAGGACTGCCGCCCGTCATGGATATTCAATGGCACCAGGTTATTTTCCACTTTTACCAATTGGGCATGGCCTTTCTGCTGGCGTTGCCGGTGGCCCTGAATCGCGAGCACGAGTCACGCGGCGCGGGGCTACGCACCTTTCCGCTGGTGTGCGTCGCCGCCTGCGCCTACATGCTGGTGGGCATACAAATCTATTCCGGAGAAGAACCCCAGGCCCGTGTGATGTACGGCATTATCACCGGCATGGGGTTTATTGGCGGGGGCGCGATTCTCAAGGACAACAACCGGGTTGCGGGCACGGCAACCGCTGCGGCTATCTGGAATACCGGCGCCATCGGCATTTCCGTGGCTTACCAGCACTACGAAATTGCCATAGTGCTGTCTGCCCTGAGTTTTCTGATATTCCAGTGCCTGCAGCCCTTGAAGAAAATTCGCAAAGATTAAGCGCGGTTCAACTAAACTCCTGTTCAATGATGTATTAATCCGGCAATTTTGACCGTCGGTTTACGATGCTCGCGAGGCTACTTATCGAAGACACAGGCTCAGCCGAGTGCAGGGCGTGAGTTTGTCATCAGGGATAACTCTTTTGAAACCCTCGCGGCAGGGACGCCGCGGGGGAGCCACAGGGACGTGTTTATGCGTTTTCAAAAGGGTTATCCCTGATGACAAACGAAGCGAAACCACCTTTATCGGCCCCCAGGCAATTAATCCTGAACGCTCATTGCTGGGTTAACTGGCGCGTGCTAATTCTATTGCTCCAGCTCGGTTCGGAACCGGCGCAGCACATTCTTGAGCTTGCGACTGTTATCCGGCCCCATGCGCACCATCAGCTTTTGCGCGGCCGGCAGCGCTTCGAGTTGAGGATCCGCAAACTTGTAGGCAACGCTGGGGCGCACCAGCAGGATTTCATCCTCGATTACCGGTGCCGCCAGCAGATTATCAATAGCCTTGAGAGTGACTTCGCGGAACTCCCCGTCGCCCATCCCCTGCTCCAGGTAAGCCTCCTGGAGCAATGGATAGTAGCGCTCGTAAAGCCCCATAAGGCTCTCCGAATCCAGCTGCGACAAGACGTCTATATAACCTTCATAACGCTGGTAGTTTTCTCCCGTCAGGCGATATTTCTGCGGTTCATCAGGATCTTGGGGCTCATCCAACGGTTCAGCGTGAAAGGCTTCCTGGGGCGGCGCTATAGGCCGGTATTTGTTAACCAAGGCGTTTTCCTGCAGCGCAGTCACCGCCCGCACTGATTTGCGAATTACGTCATCCCGGGTCAGTAACGGCACAAAGCCGGACGCTTCCGGCAGTTGTTGAAGGTCTTCGCGCAACGGCTGATCGCTCCGGCCAAGCGCAGGCAGCGGCTCTTCCGGTTCCTCCGGCTCGACCGGCTCGCTCGGTGGAGGCTCCGGTGCCGGCTCAGGCTCCGACTCCGGCTCAAGAGGCACTTGCGGCAAAGTCTCCTGGGGTAAGCCGGGTGTGCTGGTTGTGGTCTCCACCTCCGGCTCCCGCTGAAAGATCCACATGACCAGCAAGAGCAGTATCACCAAAACCGCGATCATGCCCGCAACAACGGCGACCTTGCGGCGCGATTTGCCTTGAACGGCATCATTTTCATCAACCATAACAGTTCCTTTTCAAAAGTACGTCAGCAGACCGGTGCTTACTCACCTCTTTGATCATACCGGTGACGGGAGGGGCAATGAAAGCTATTCGACAAGATCGTAATCTTGCCGGTCTCAGTACACCATTTCACCCCAGCCCTGACACCGTGAGCCCCTCCCGCATCCGTGCTAGAATTCGGCGCCCAAACATCTGCCACATGGAGAACCACCGCATGACTGAAACCTATACCACCGTTGAACAGCGAGTGAGCTACGGCATTGGCCGCCAGATGGGCGATCAACTGGCCGCCAATCCCTTCGACGGTGTCGATGCCCAGGCAGTCGCCGCGGGTGTGGTTGACGCTTTACAGGGCAATGCAAGTGCCGTCGCACAGCAAGACCTGGAAGCCGCCTTTCAGGAGATCAGCCAACGCATGCAGGCCAAACAAAAAGAACAAGCCGAAACACTGGCTGCGGAAGGCGAAGCCTTTCTGGCCGCCAACGCCAAAAAAGACGGCATCACCGTAACGGCGTCCGGGCTTCAATATGAAGTCATCTCTGCCGGCAGCGGCGCAAAGCCCACCGCCAACTCCACCGTAAAAACGCACTACCACGGCACCTTGATCGACGGCTCCGTATTCGATAGTTCCTATGATCGCGGCCAGCCGGCTGAGTTCCCGGTTAGCGGTGTGATCGCCGGCTGGACCGAAGCCCTGCAGATGATGCCCGTCGGCGCCAAATGGCGTTTGTACGTGCCCTACAACCTCGCCTACGGCGAGCGTGGTGCCGGTGGCAAGATTGGCCCCTACACCGCGCTCATCTTTGACGTGGAACTTCTCGATATTGTTGCCTGATTCAGTACCCTCTAGTCGAAGACACCTGATGGGGTGTCTTCGGCAACGTTTCTATTCTTTCTTCCCCGGATTCTGCTCACCATGTGGTTCAAAAACCTTCGCTTGTATCGCTTTACCGAAACATTCACTTCAACACCGGATGACCTCAACCGCCTTCTCGGCGAACACAGCTTTCAACCCTGCGGCAATCTGGATATGGCGCGTTATGGCTGGGTTCCGCCACTGGGGCGTCACGGCACGGAGTATACCCATGTGGCCAACGGCTACATCATGATCTGCGCGCAACGGCAGGAAAAAATATTGCCGGCCGTGGTCGTGAAGGAAACACTGGAACAGAAAGTTATCGAGATCAGCGACAGCGAGGCCCGCCATGTGGGTCGCAAGGAACGGGAAACGCTAAAGGATGAAGTGATCTTCTCCCTGTTGCCGAAGGCGTTCACCAAATCGTCGCTGGACTTTGCCTATATTGCTCCCCATGAAGGCCTGTTGGTGGTTAACAGCGCATCGGCCAAACGCGCGGAAGATTTGCTCAGTGCATTGCGCGAGGCACTGGGTAGCTTGCGGGTGATTCCTATCACCGCCAAACACGTACCGACGCAGACAATGACCGAGTGGGTGCGCACCGGTGACCTGCCCTCCGCTTTTGAGTTGGGCGAAGAGTGTGAACTTCAGGCCGGCAAGGACGGGCGCGTGATTCGCTGCAAGAATCAGGATCTCACCGCCGATGAAATTCGCAACCATCTGGATGCCGGTATGTTCGTCAACCGCCTGTCGCTGACCTGGAATGAAGCCATTCATTGTGTGGTTGACGACCAACTGGCTGTGAAACGATTAAAATTCGAAGACAGCATTCAGGACAAGGCCGATGATCGGAACCCGGAAAGTGCGGCCGAACAGTTCGACGTGGATTTCGCCATCATGACCGTGGAACTCTCAGCGTTTATTGCCGCGCTTCTGGCTGCTTTTGGTGGCGAAGATCAATCGCAACTGGAAAGCGATGCCTGACCATTCAAAACATACCTTAAGGCACCTCTATAGACAAAAGAATGGTTTAACAGCACTCTGATTCTCACACTCGCCTCGACACGCTCAGCCAGCAACTAAAAACCATAAGTAAAAACTGAAACTGTCGAGGCTTCACCTCCCTAGCGAGACTTTCCCCATGGCTCTGAAAGCAACGATTTATAAAGCCGATGTTCAGATCAGCGATATGCAACGTCATTATTATCAAAACCATCAGCTGACTCTGGCCAGGCATCCATCAGAAACCGACGAACGGCTAATGGTGCGCTTACTCGCCTTTTTGTTGAATGCCAGCGACAGCCTGGAGTTCTGCAAAGGTTTGAGTACTGCGGATGAACCGGACCTGTGGCAGAAAAACCTGGTGGGCGAAATTGAATGCTGGGTGGAAGTCGGCCGGCCGGATCACGAGCGATTGCGCAAAGCCTGCGGCCGCGCGCAGCAAGTGATCGTTTACACCTACGGTGGCCATACCGCGGAATTATGGTGGACCCAGATTGCGCCAAAGCTCGAACGCTTTTCCAATCTGCACGTATTCTGCGTTGCGGAACAGACAACGCAATTACTTACTTCATTAGTAACCCGCACCATGATGATGCAATGCACCATTGATGACAACTCTCTATGGTTGAGCGATGGGGCCACCAACCTGGATATCGAAATGACACAACTGTTCCCGCAGCCCTGACCCGCAGCCTGTAATCCGTTACATAAACACACGTGATGCATAGGCGCCATTTCACTAATGCTGATCTACGTAATACACCTCAAACCGCCACTGCAGCTCAGCCGAAAAAACGCACTGTAAGCTCTGGTTGAGCAAGAATTGTAAATCTTCTAAAACCATTCAAATTTTGAAAAATTTACACAGTTTTTTGTAAGTATTTACGCAATAAATCCTGATATTTCAAAAACTTAATGCACAATATCAAATAATTCGAAATTCATCTGAAATAACTGTTGACAGTCTTAACCAAAAGTATAATCTTGGTTTCGAAGCTGGAAAGCGTGGCTTTTATTTATGTTCGATCGGTACGATGTTCGGAGCAGTAGATGTACAGTAACTCGTCGGGTTTCTTCATAAGTAACACCTCTTCTAAGCTCAGCCAACCCCGCTTTGTTTTGCAATCGGAACGCTGCAACGCACCGTTATGATAGTAAAGATAAAGACGGGAAAAAAGTTTCAATTTTAGATAGGTCAAGATTATGTCTACAACTACCGGAACCGTTAAATGGTTTAACGAAAGCAAAGGCTTTGGCTTTATTTCTCCAGAATCAGGTCCTGATGTATTTGCCCACTTCAGCGCAATCCAAGGCGACGGTTTCAAAACCTTGGCCGAAGGCCAGAAAGTTGAGTTCACAGTAACTCAAGGTAAAAAAGGTCCACAAGCCGAGAACATTGTTCCACTGTAAAAACCCCTCCGCGAGTCTACCACTTGGCTTTAGGTTGCCAGCTCCGGGTTAACGCCAGCAGTTCACCAACCTGAAAACCACACCGAAGGCGCAGCCAATTGCTGCGCCTTTTTATTTTCTGATTTTCTTTTTCTGACTTCCTTGTCTGACGGGCTGCTCTGCTATTTTTGTTCGCGCGCTCAGAATCCAATACATGGTTAACCCGTCGTCCTTACGCAACTGATTTCTCTTGTGCCATCCGTCCTTTTGGAGCTACTGACGAAACACCGCTATCTGCACAACAGTCGCCCTCGCCTCAAGGCTGCTATACTGCGTCGCCTTACATACAAGCCTGAGACCGCCGTGACTACTGATTCTTTTTCTGCCCTCAACCTGCCCAAACCACTTCTGACCAACCTGAATGATCTTGGTTATCTCGAAATGACGGCAATCCAATCAAAGGCGTTGCCGCTGGCACTGCAGGGCAAAGATCTGATTGCCCAGGCCAAGACGGGCAGCGGCAAAACCGCGGCCTTTGGCATTCCGCTGCTGACCAAACTCAACCCGCGCCACTTCGGTGTGCAAGCGCTGGTGCTGTGTCCAACACGGGAGCTGAGCACCCAGGTGGCCAACGAGATTCGCCGGCTGGCGCGCTATCAGGACAACATCAAGGTGGTGACTCTGTGCGGGGGCCAATCCATCGGGCCGCAGATCGGCTCCCTGGAACACGGCGCCCACATCGTTGTAGGAACGCCGGGACGCATCAAGGATCACTTACGCAAACAAACATTGTCCTTGGCCGGCGTGCAGACACTGGTGCTGGATGAAGCGGATCGCATGCTGGAAATGGGTTTCATGGAAGACATGGAGACGATCATTCAGGAAACACCCACCACTCGACAGACACTGCTGTTCTCGGCGACTTTTCCGGAAAATATTGAAACCTTGAGCGCACAGTTTCAAAAAAGCGCTGAGCAGATCAGCGTGGAGTCCCACCACGAAACAACCGCCATCGCGCAGCACTTTTACGTGTGCAGCAGTGACGCTAAACGCGAAGCACTGGTGCGAGTACTGCAACATATTCAGGTATCAAGCGCAGTCATTTTCTGTAATACCAAACAGGTTACACGTGAAGTGGCGGAATACCTGGATCGCAACCGCTTCAATGCCCTGGCGATACACGGCGACCTCGAACAACGGGATCGGGATCAGGTATTGATCCAGTTCAGACACCAGAGCTGCAATATATTGGTGGCCACGGACGTAGCCGCCCGTGGACTGGACATTGAAGATCTACCGGCGGTGATCAATTTTGATTTACCTCGCGATGCAGAAGTCTATGTGCATCGCATCGGCCGCACCGGCCGTGCGGGCAAGACGGGACACGCCATCAGCCTGCTGGATGAAAAGCAGCGCTACAAGCTGGAGCGCATTGCGGAGTATCAAGGTACCGTCATCGAGACGGAAAACCTCGCCGATCTCACCGTTGACAGCAGCTACGCAATGTTGCCATCCAAGGCGACCCTCTGCATCAGTGGCGGACGCAAGGATAAAGTCCGCCCCGGCGATATTCTCGGCGCATTGACCGGCGATGCCGGTATCGACAATAAAGCGGTGGGGAAAATTGATGTGATGGACTTTGCCGCCTACGTCGCCATCGACCAGCAAGTCGCCGACAAAGCCCTGGGCCGCTTGATCAACGGCAAGATCAAGGGGCGCAAGTTTAAGGTGAGGAAGTTGTAGGTGGAGCGGGAAGCTGCAAGCGGCGATATTGTAGGGTGTTGTAGGTCGAAAAAGCCTAAGGCGCCTTCCGACGTTTGCGTCAGATGGCGACGCTCGCGGAGCTCGCGTCTTATCTGACCTACGGGTTTGCACATTTTCAGCTAAACATTTACATCCACCAATATCCGGCCCCTGATCTTGTTGTCCATGAGCGCCCGGGCCTGGGGTATGGCTTCTGCGAGGCCAACGGTGTGGACGACGTCGTCGAACGCATCGGGGTGCCAATCCCTCGCGAGAGCCGTCCAGGCTGCGTTGCGCTCGTGTACAGGGCAATAAACGCTGTTGATGCCGATCAGGCGGATACCGCGCAGAATGAAGGGGGCGACCGAGGCGGGCAAATCCATACCCTGCGCCAGTCCGCATGCCGCGACCACGCCACCATAGCGCAAACTGGCGCAGATATTTGCCAGGGTGTGGCTGCCGGCCACATCCACAGCGCCGGCCCAGCGCTGTTTACCCAGCGGCTGGCCAGGCTTGTCCAGTTCGGCGCGGTCAATAACATCCGCTGCACCAAGCTGTAGCAGGTAATTCTTCTCCGAACCGTGACCGGTACAGGCGATAACACGATAGCCGCGCTTGCCCAGCAAATGCACTGCAACACTCCCCACGCCCCCAGTGGCTCCGGTAACCAGCACATCGCCCTGCTCCGGCGTAACACCCTGGTGTTCCAGTGCCTGCACGCACAACATCGCGGTAAACCCTGCGGTGCCCAGACTCATAGCATCGCGGGTGGACAAGGGAGCCGGCACCGGCGTCAGCCAGTCGGCTTTGACTCGTGCGCGCTGAGCCAGGCCACCCCAATGGTCCTCCCCCAGGCCCCAGCCATTGACCAGAACCTTTTGCCCCACTGAATAGCCATGGTTTGTGCTTTCCAGCACCGTTCCGGCGAGATCAATACCCGCCACCATCGGAAATCGCCTGACGATGGGGCCTCTTCCGGTGATGGCCAGCGCATCCTTGTAATTCAGTGTGGAGTATTCCACAGCCACGGTCACGTCACCCGCAGGCAGATCCCGCTCCTCCACATTCGCCAGAGTCGCTGTATACTCATCCCCGGCCTTGTTTACCATAATCGCGTTGAACACTGCTGCCTCTCCCATAGCACGTGATAGAAAAGCGACTGGCGCTGCCCCTCAGCCTACTCCGGATATCAATCCGGTTCCAGGCCACCGGCAACAGGTGCCAGCGCCAAGACTGTGGCAATATAGACAACGGTCACGCCACGATGACACCGCGGAAGTGACATTGAGAAAAGGGCGAACCAGAAGTCAGCCTCCAATATCAATCAAAAACGGGGTCGGCACGGCCAGCGCGGCAAAAACAATACAGGATATTTTCAATGCAGAAAAAGATGGAAACCCAGTCATTTCTCTGGCTACTGTTACTCGTATCCCTCAGCTTCCTGTGGTTGCTCAAGCCGTTTTTCGCGTCGGTGTTCTGGGCCATCGCCATAAGCATCATTTTCTACCCCGTGAACAACCGCCTGAAGAAGAAAATGCCCAACTGGCCCAACGCCTCCGCATTTTTGACGCTGTTGATATGCGTGGTCATTGTGGTGATACCGGTGATATTCACCACCACATCGGTTATTAATCAAGGGGTGGATCTTTACCAGAAAATCCAGTCTGGCGAGATCAATATCGAAGACTATATCAGCAAGCTCAACGGCGCCTTCCCGGCGGTAGAAAGCTGGTTGGCGCGTTTCAACGTGGATATGGACGGCCTGCGCCAAAAGACTATCGACTCGGCCATGAGCAGCGGCAAGTTCCTCGCCCAGCATACGCTAATCATCGGACAGAACGCGTTCGGCTTTGTGCTCGACATCGGCGTGATGTTGTACGTGGGCTTCTTCCTGCTGCGTGATGGCGACAAACTGATCGCCCTGCTGATCAAGGCGCTGCCCCTGGGTGACAAGCGCGAACGTCTCCTGTTCAGCAAGTTTGCTGAAGTGACCCGCGCCACCGTCAAAGGCAACATGGTCATCGCCGTCATTCAGGGTGCACTGGGCGGCATGATTTTCTGGATATTGGGCATCCCGGGGGCACTGCTATGGGCGGTGGTCATGGCAGTGCTGTCACTGATTCCGGCAGTGGGTGCGGGGCTTATCTGGGGACCGGTGGCGATTTATATGTTTGCAACCGGTGACATCACCCAGGGCATCATTCTGGTGGCCTTTGGCGTTGTGGTGATTGGCCTGGTGGACAACCTGCTGCGGCCGGTGCTGGTCGGCCGCGACACCAAACTGCCGGATTACATTGTGCTGCTGTCGACTCTGGGCGGCCTGGTATTGTTCGGCATCAATGGGTTTGTCATCGGCCCGCTGATCGCTGCCTTGTTCACTGTGTTCTGGGGCATTTTCATGCGGGAATTTCAGCATGAAGACATGATTGATGCGGAAGAGGAAGCACTGCCACAGGGTGAAGATTCTGCAGGACTCACTTCCGGCGCCGATGCGGAGGATCCTGCACTGGAGGCTCCAACAGATCAACCTGCTAAAAGCTGATCAGCACGAGCAGCAAGCGCGCGCACTCGTCACACCGGGTGCGCATACTCGAAGCTGCGAATCACTTCGATAAACTCGTCGCCAAAGGCCTCCATCTTGCGATCGCCAACGCCATTGACTGACAGCATTTCCGAGGCCGACAGTGGGCGACGCAGCAACATGTCCTTCAGGGTCGCGTCGTGGAAGATCACATAGGGCGGCACGCCCTGCTCGTCCGCCAGCGCCTTGCGGCATTTGCGCAGCGCATGCCACAGCGGTAGATCCTCTTCAGCGATATCCACACTGGGACGGCGGGCCACTCGGGTAGCGGCGGTTTTCAGGTCCCGCCGCAGCGCGATAGGCTGTTCACCGCGCAATACGGGACGACAGCTCTCGGTCAACCGCAGGCTGCCGTAACCGCTCGGATCCACATCCAGGAAGCCCATAGCCACTAATTGACGCAATACCGAGCGCCACTCGTCTGTGCTGAGCTGTGTGCCAATGCCGTAGGTGGACACCTGCTGGTGGTTGAACTGGCGTATTTTTTCTGTGTCGCCCCCGCGCAAAACGTCGATCACGTGATTGGCGCCGAAGCGCTGCCCGGTTCTGAATACGCAGGACAGCGCCATCCGCACGACCTCGGTGGCGTCCCAGGTTTCCGGCGGGTGCAAACAACAATCGCAGTTGCCGCAGGGTTGCTCCAGCGTGTCGCCAAAATAGCGCAGCAGAATCTGCCGGCGGCAGCTGGTGATTTCACACAACCCGAGCATGGCGTTCAGGCGCTGCTGCTCCAAACGTTTGAATTCCTCACTGCCTTCCGAACCCGCCATCATCTGGCGCAGTTTCACCACGTCTTCCAAGCCGTAGAGCAACAGAGCCGTGGCCGGTTCACCGTCACGACCGGCGCGTCCGGTTTCCTGATAATAGGCTTCAATGCTTTTTGGCATATCCAGATGCGCGACAAAGCGCACATCGGGCTTGTCGATACCCATGCCGAAGGCAATGGTGGCGACCATGATGATACCGTCTTCGCGAAGAAAGCGGTTCTGATGGACTTGTCGCAGGTTCGCCGTCAGCCCCGCGTGGTAAGGCAAAGCATTGAAGCCCTGCTCCACCAGCCATGCGGATGTGGCTTCAACTTTTTTGCGCGACAGGCAGTACACCACGCCGGCATTGCCTTTTTGCTCTTCGGTGATGAACTGCAGCAACTGCTGGCGTGGCTTGTCTTTCTGCTGAATACGGTACTGAATGTTGGGGCGGTCGAAACCGCTGATGAACTGCTCGGCATCCTGCAGAGTCAGGCGCTGCACAATTTCCTCCCGGGTCCGCTCGTCTGCCGTGGCCGTCAGAGCAACTCGCGGAACGGCGGGAAAGTTTTCGTGCAGCAGGGTGAGTTTCAAATAATCGGAACGAAAATCGTGGCCCCACTGGGCAACGCAGTGGGCTTCATCTATGGCAAACAGGGAGATAGTGGCGCGTCTCAGCAATTCCAGGGTACGCGGTTGAATAAGCCGCTCCGGCGCGATGTACACAATGTCCAGCGCACCGCTGAGCAGCTCCTGCTCAATGTGGTTCGCTTCGTCCAGGCTCAGAGTGGAGTTGAGAAACCCCGCGCGCACGCCCAATTCACGCAAGGCATTGACCTGGTCCTGCATCAAAGCGATCAGCGGCGAAATGACGACGCCAACTCCTTCTCGCACCAATGCCGGCACTTGGTAACACAGGGATTTACCGCCACCGGTGGGCATCAACACCAACGCGTCTCGACCTTCAACAAGCGCCGTAACTACGGCTGCCTGATGGCCGCGAAAACTGGAGTAGCCGAATGTATGTTCAAGAATGTGGTAAGCGCGAGATATCATGGGCCGCAGTATAACGTGTTCTGTTAGGCGATGCTCTTCAGCCTTCTAATCAGAAGTGGCCTCTCTGCAACATGGACAGAATATCGTCCGCAGGTGCGGGACGCTGAATAAAATAGCCTTGGACTATGTTACACCCGGCCTCCTTGAGGCAGTCGTATTGCTCTGCGGTTTCAACACCTTCTGCAACCACCTGCATACCCAACTGTTCTGCCATGGCGATAATGGCATTGACGATCGCCAAGTTGCCCAGATCGTCGGGCAGGCCGGTAATGAAGCTTTTGTCTATTTTAAGAATATCGACCGGAAAGCGCTTAAGATGACTAAGGCTGGAATAACCCGTTCCAAAATCGTCCAGCGCAATACGGATGCCCTGCTCGTGTAAGCCGGACAATATCGACTCGACGGCATCGGCATCATGCATCAATGTAGTTTCCGTAATCTCGATCTCCAGGCATTCCGGCGTCAGTTCATATTCCTGCAAACGGTCGGCTACGGTTCTCACAAGGTTTCGCTGCAGGAACTGATAAGCGGAAAAATTCACCGCAATGCGCGTGGGCCGCACCTTCTGTTGGCGCCAGCGCCTGGCCTCCATACACGCCTGGCGCAAAACCCAGTCACCAATAGGTACGATGAGCCCGGATTCTTCGGTCATCGGAATAAAAGTATCCGGCCCGACCATTCTGTTGTCCGGGCGCTGCCAGCGGATCAGGGCTTCAGCACCGGCAATTTCACCGTCGATGGTTTGGACCTGGGGTTGATAGAGCAGACGGAACTCGGCGCGTTCCAGCGCCTGCTCCAACGCAACATTCATCTGCAGTTTTTCCTGCAGCAAATCCCGCATCCGACGGGTGTAGAGTAAAAAACTATTACCCGGCATTTTCTGCGCATGATGCAGGGCCATTATGGCACCGGCTTGCCAGGCTTCGTCGTTACCGCTGTCTCGAGGAAACACGCTACCGCCCATACTGGCATTGATTCGCCATTCATAGCGGGCGAGCGAGAACGGCAGGTTGACAACCTCCAGCACTTTATCTGCCACCGCAGTCGCCTCTGCGTCGGTGGTGATACCGGGAATCAAAATACCGAACTCATCGGCAGAGAGTCTGGAGACAACGCCTTCAGAAGGAATGACGTTTGACAACCGCTGACCGAGCTCAATCAGCAGCGCATCTCCAGCCACAGTTCCGAGCTGGTCATTGACACTTTTGAAGTTATCGAGATCCAGGTAAAACACGCAGACGCCGGTAGCGGTTTGCAACGCGTCGGCTGCGGCCTTCGCGCATAACTCCGCAAACAGAATGCGGTTGGGAAGATCGGTGAGGACATCGTAGTTGGCCAGGTAATGGATGCGTTCTTCCGCCAGGCGATACTCCCGACGGCGCACGCTTTCTGCCAATTCCCGTTCCATAGCCGGCACCATGCGTTTCAGGTTTCCCTTGATGAAATAGTTTTGCGCGCCGGCTCGCATGGCTTCTACAGCGCGGTCTTCGCCCAACGTACCGGAAACGTAGAAGAACGGAATATCCGGATCATACTCGCGCACAATACTCAGTGCTTCTCCCCCGTCAAGCTTCGGCATTGTGTAATCGGATAGGACTATCTCCCAGTGTTCCTGCATGGCGGCGGCGAGATCCGCCGGTGTCTCCACCCGCAGAGTCTCAGGATCAAAGCCTCCCTTGCGGATGGTTCTGATAAGCAGTTGCGCATCATCGTCGCTGTCTTCAATAAGCAGTATGCGAATGGGTATTCCAGTGGCCATACCGTTCACCTCATCTTACTTCATTCATATGCCCACGTCTTCCGTCACACAGGTAGGGTTGTTGTCCCGCAAATGCGGGAACTGAAACTTGATATTGATTGTGGTTCCACATCGCAGGCACCTCAACTGGAAGGTGGCAGTTCATTCAGCAGCAACCAGTAAACCCCCAACTGTCCAACCGCCTGAACGAACTCGTTGAAGTCAATAGGTTTGCGGACGTAACTGTTGGCACCTAGATTGTATCCCTGGACCATGTCCCGCTCTTCTGTGGAGGACGTCAAAATCACAACAGGTAATACACGCGTGATTTCATTGGTGCGAATATATCTCAGGACTTCCAGGCCATCGATGCGCGGCAACTTCAAATCCAGCAATATGACTGCAGGGAAAGTGGCTCCGCCGTTCCGCGGGGCCGGCGTTTCCTCCGACGAAACAGCATCTCCCCAATTGCCGGCACCAAAAAGATAATCCAGTGCTTCCACGCCATCGCGCGCAACAATAATTTCGTTGCCGATTTTCAGCTTTTTGAATGCGCGCAACGCCAGCATCTCATCATCAGGGTTGTCTTCAATCAAGAGAATCGGTCGGTTTGTCATGGATATCTGCCTGCTTTTTCGGTAGGGTGAAAAAAAACTCCGCGCCTTTATCAACTTCAGATTGCGCCCATATTTTTCCTCCGTGACGATGGATTATGCGTTGCACCGTTGCCAGTCCAACGCCTGTCCCGGAGAATTCCTTCGCGTCATGCAAGCGCTGAAACGCCCCGAACAATTTGTTCGCATAGTTCATATCGAACCCAGCGCCATTATCCTTCACGCGAAAGCACTCCTCCTGATCCGGTGGGCACTTGCCGAACTCGATACGGGGCATGCTCTTTCTGCTACTGTATTTCCACGCATTGCTGATCAGATTCTCCAAGGCGATTCGCATCAAACGCGAGTCTCCTTGAGCTTGCAGTCCCGGCTCTATAACAAACTCCGCATGGCAGCCGGGGTTGTTGTTTTTCAATTCATCAACAACGTCTTCGGCCATTTCCGACAGATCGAGTGACTCCTGTACAAAATCACCCCGGCTCACGCGTGCCAGTTTGAGTAAATCGTCAATCAGAATCCCCATCCGCTGCGCCCCGGCTCGAACCCGGTTGATATAATCATGCCCGGTTTCGTCAAACTGCTCCGCATAATCCTCCAGCAGTGCCTGACTGAATCCGTCGATCGCCCGTAGCGGCGTGCGCAAATCATGTGAGACCGAGTAGCTGAAGGCCTCAAGTTCGCCATTGGCCCGTTCGAGCTCCGCTGTACGCTCGGCGACGCGCTGTTCAAGTTTCGCATTGAGCCGCTGAATTTCCTCCGTCGAGCGACGGCGGTCATCAATATCATCGGCGGTGCCCACCCATTCAAGCAGTGTTTCTTTATCGTCGTACAAGGGTACCGCATGCAACTGTACATAACGGTAAGCATGGCTTGCACAGTGCCACAGGCGAACTTCGCATTTAAGCGGCTGTTTACTTTCGCGGGAGTCCGCCCAGCCACTTTCAATAATGGCGCGATCAGCCTCATGAAAGGCATTGATCCAGCCACCGCCGGTGTAATCCTCAACGCGCTGGCCGGTGTAACCCTGCCATGGGGTTTGATCCCCTATGAACGCCCCTTGGGCGTCTGCAATCCAAACCACCGAGGTCAACGCAGTGACCAGGGTGCGATGACGCTGTTCACTGACATAAAGCGCGCGGTCCGCTTCCTTGCGCTCTTTCATTTGTTGTTGAAGCTCCTCGTTTGACGACACGAGTGCCTGACTGCGCCGCTCAACTTCCGCGAGAAGGCCATTGAATGCGTCAATCAGGTAGCCCACCTCGTCATCGGTTTTTTTCTCCACCCGCAGGCTGTAATTCCTTTGTTCAGTGACGTCTCGAGCAAGGTTGGTGACGGTCAAAATTGGCCGGGTTACCTTCGTTTGCAACCACAGCGCCAGTAACATGGAAATCACTAACGCCATAGCCATAACCGCAAGTACCAGACCCGTGTGCTGCCACAGTCTCGCGTCCACGGGAAAATCCGCTTTGAGAAAAATCGTTCCTACGAACTGGCCATTACTGACAATGGGCTGAAAGATGAGAAGCGTGTTTTCGTTGATGAGTTCGCCGTCATTCCCAGGCAAAGAAGGAAATTCATTGGGGGAACTTTTATCTTGACTGTATGCAGCAAAAAGATTGCCACGTTCATCGTAAATGGCAGCGGCCAGTATCTGGGATTGACCGTCGAGAAGCGCCAGATTGTCGGCGGCCAAACGGCGGTCGTTGAATTCCAGCGCCGGTGCGCTTGTGAGCCCCAGCAAATTGGCCTGAGCACCCAGCTCTTCACGCAGGCGCTGCTTGAAATCATTGAGGTCATAGGCAATCATGGCAGTGCTGGAGATCAAAAGCGCAGAGACGGTGGTCAGCAAGACGCCGATGAACAACTTGTGCCGAATCGAGTGGATGCCAAATTCCCGACTCATGGCTGGGAGCCCTTCTTAACCTGTCTCGCCACTTTCAGCAATTGAGCACTGAGTCGCAACCCGTGCTCGTGCGCAGCTATAAGGTTGATATCGAAGCGTACCCGCTCCTGTTCCACCACAAAATTGATCACGCTGCCGGCTCGGAACCCGGCGGGAGACTCAGTGACAGTGACGATAGGAAGCCCATCGGTGAACTCCAGGAAATCATTGGTCCGGAACCGCTGATTTCGTGCCAGGAACAGCAGGTGAATCCCATTCACCGCGCTGAAGGACTCAACAAAATGCACCTCCACGGTTCGTCCGTTAACCGTCAATCCATCGGCGATTTTCTGCAGCTCTTCAAAATTACCCCGAGAACCCACAACACCCAGTCGCAGAGGGCTCGTGCCGGACGGGAAGGTTCCGTCCGGCCACTCGACATAGTGGCAAAACTTATAAAGAAAAGCCGCTTTGATCTGGGATTCCGAGGCAATATCCGGTTGAGCTACCGCGGCCTCATTGAATATCATGCCGGTCACCGCGAGAAGTACAAGCGCCAACCCCACCTTGCACACGCGGTGAGCGAAACATTTGGGGTGTGAGCCGTGGATTACGCAGGCCATGCCGAGGCCCTCAACAAGATGAATTCATCTTGTGTGGCAGCAGTGGAGTTGTAAGCGGCGAGTTGTCCAACCGATGCGACCCGCGAGAGATTCCAATCTAGCGGTGCTTCTGCAGGATCCAAGAAAATAGCCGACACACAGAGCACGAAATCGTGCTCACAGCTTGTCCTCATAGCAACTCCCTAGCGCGATATCTTCAACAACCATGCACTGGTACGGCAGCAGATTGCCCGACGTTTTTCCGGGAAGGATCTCCGGACGTCTCAGACCCGACCTGTTGAGAATGACCTCTAAGCTCTTTCGATGATAAATCGACTCTAATGTTTCGGTCATCCGGACAAAAAGTGGCGCTGTGGCGCCTATAACGTCATTTAGTCGTCATATTGCGAGTTGCTATTACTTTTTGTGGCCTCACCGGCTGCCAAATTGCGAATCTCCTGCCGAATTGAAACTAAAAATCGCCTCCATTTCCATCGACGGTGAAACGTACTTTTGTCATATCTTTGAAATCTCTACAAAGGCTCATACACTGGCTAATTCCCTTCCCGAGAAGGCATAAATAGCAAATCGTTTTATTTCAAAAATATCGGAAGCTATTGCTCAAACTCATCATTATCTGGATGTCGTGACAACCCGCTGTGATAGTATCCATTCATAAAAAACGATAGAGGGACCTGCAGGAAGCCTTTTCGAAAAATAACGCAAAATAAATTCAAATTCACGAGAGGTCAAAATGAAAATAAAATATCTGGGGCTCGCTGCGTGTTTCGCACTTGCAAGCCAAGCGACATTAAGTAATGCCGAACCTAGCATAACCGAGATCAACCAACCGCTATTGGGGGACTATCCTCAAAGCACGTTTTATCAACCGGATCTGACCGAAAAGCACTATTCCATTCTGGACAACAAAGCGATCATCGAAAGTGATATCGCAGTGGGCGACCACTACCACGTACAGATGTACGGCATCGAAAACCTGGCTATCGCGAACGTGAACGCAGACTCTGGTGGTGACATGACAGCCAACGCTGCGTGGTCCGGCAACACTACATGGCCCGGCGGCGTCGTACCCTATGTAATAAGTAGCGCATCTCAAGTCGACCAATCAGCAATATTTGCCGGTATGGCCAAGATCGCAGATCATTCCGGTGTGCAATTTGTTCCGCGAACGAATCAAGCGGACTATGTGGAAATCATCAAAGGTAGTGGTTGCTGGTCCTACGTTGGTCGCACAGGTGGGCGACAGGAGGTTTCCATTGGCAATGGCTGCGGCTATGCCAACACCGTGGCTCATGAACTGATGCATGCCATTGGCTTTTACCACGAACAGTCCCGCAGCGATCGCGACAACTATGTTCAAATCAACTGGCAAAATATTCCTGACGATAAAGAACATAACTTCGAAAAACACGGCGCCGTGACCTCGACCGTCGGCAGTTATGATCCCTACTCGATCATGCATTACGGCTACACCGCATTCAGCAGCAATGGGCAGCCCACCATCACTTCGCTGATACCCGGTGTCCCATCGTCTGCCCTGGGGCAAGGCAACGGCATGACCAATCAGGATATTGCAGCGGTTCAGGCAGTATACGGCAACGGCGGCGGTACAGCGCCCAGTAATGGCCCGCTCATTGTGTATGAACATTGCCCTTTCGATGGCCACGCGGTTGGCATTCAACCCATCGGCGGACAGTCGCTGTCCAGCCTGATCCAACTGGGCTTCCAGGACAACAAGATGTCCTCGTTCCGCCTGGCCCCCGGCTTCGTCGTGCGCTTTTATCAGGGCGCAAACCTTGATGGCGCATCTCATCTGGCGACAACTGACGACGATTGCCTGGCCAACAATGGGTTCAACGACAACATTTCGTCCATCTACCTGCGCGCTGACGGCGATACTGGCCTGTCCGGTAATTACCACCTGAAAAACCGCAACAGCGGCCTCTACATGGACGTGGCCTTGAGTGGCCTCGACGATGGCGTCAACATCCGGCAGTGGACCTTTAATGGCTCCACCGCGCAACAGTTTAATTTTAGTCACCTCGGTAACGGCGCTTACGTTATTCGCAACGTCAACAGCAACAAGGCGGTTGATGTTGCCGCTATTGATCATGCTAACGGCGCTAACATCCATCAATGGAATTATGAGGGGCTTTTGAACCAGCAGTTCGTCGCACGCCCGGTGCCCGGCACGCAGTACTACCAGCTGATTGCGATGCATAGCGGCAAGAGCATCAAGATCGCGGGCGGCAGTACATCCTCCGGCGCCAACATTGAGCAATGGCAGAATGACAATCAACTGTCATCGCATTGGGAACTCGTTCCTGTCGATGGCCCCAGCGGTACCAACATCAAGCAGGAAGCTGAAAGTTATTTCGCAATGCAGGGAGTCCAGACTGAAGCGACCCAGGATCCTCAGGGCGGCAACCTGAATGTGGGTTGGATAGATACTGGTGACTGGATGGCGTATAGCAACATCAACATCCCGACCGCCGGCAGCTATACCGTTGAATATCGTGTAGCCAGCGCGAATACCGGTGGCACGCTCAGCCTTGACCTCAATGGCGGAGCGACGGTATTGGGCAGCGTTGCAATTCCGAACACCGGAGGCTGGCAAAACTGGACGACGATTTCCCATACCGTCAATATTCCCGCTGGCACCCACAGCGTCGGGCTCTTCGCACAAACCGGTGGGTGGAATATCAACTGGTTTCGCGTCACTTCGAATTGATGGCGAAGGGTGATTAGTTTTTTGCACCTTCTTTACGTGCCCTCATGGGTGAGGGCACTTTCATACATCAACTATTTTTACACCAGTTCTTTTTTCTACTCATTTTGTTCGGACCAATTTCTCGTCCATTACGGGGCCTCCACTTCCCGCCATTCGATCAATTCAATCTCGCCACCGCCAATATAAGCAAATATCAACTGAACAAACCTGGCGTTCTGGGCATCATTTATCAGCGCGCTACATTGTGGCTTGCTGCAACGAAATGGATGCTCAAGAAAATGATAAATTCCATCATTGACAGTAAAAGTTCGGTCAGTCACAGGCACGGTGTCATAGACATATTGCCGACCTATGGCATCTTCAGCAGTTTGTGTCACTGACGTCAGGTGACGTTGCACGCTGCTGCGATCCTGGGGCGGCCGCGATAGGTTTTGCTGTTCAATTTCGACCCGGTAATGATGTCCCCATTGGTAATCCAGCCCTTCGATGGGATCATAAAGAAAACCGAACTCCGCCGCAGATGGTTCCCGCACTTTCAAACACACCTGTTGAAAGGCACCCTGGCAAACTGCTTTGCTGGAGTCAATAATCAACGTTTTTGATGTCGGCTTGTCTACCACTGTGCTTTCCGCCGTGGTTATCATTGGCCGGTCGGTTTCCAATGTTGCACTGGCTGATCCCCCGCAAGCAATCAGACTCATGAGAAACAACTGCATTATCACTAAGCGTTTTGTCATGGTTTGCCTCGCTTTAAACCATTATTGTTATATTGGCCGCTCTCATCCCTGAGAGGGTGCCATTCCACTTTACTTACACTGAATCATGACTACCAGTTCAAATGCGGTTCCGGATGGTAGCCAATTCCCATTGCATCAAAATGATGCTTCAGCTGACTCAGCCTGTGCAAAAACTCGCTGTAATCGCGGTTGTCGGCTTGGCTCCAGGCGAGCTCAGCAGTTGCAGCCAACCGCGGCCACAAACGATTATCTGCCGCCTCGTTCGAGTGTACCAGTTCCGTCCACATGGCCGACTCAACGCCAGCGACCTGAGAATAATCTTCCGGTTGAAGTTGGTAGGCACGTTCCAGCGGAACACCTTCCGCGCGACACCAATCGTAGGTATTCGGTTGGCCTGAGTAATTCCCGTGGTCAAAATACGAATAGGAGCAGGGCGACAGAATAAGGCGTATGCCTTGGTCCAGCGCCGGCTGAATATCGTAGTCATCATTCCACAGTTGCAACAGCGTACCGCGGCTCAGGTCCGCGACGGAAGCCTCCTCCCAGGCAACGGCGGAACGGCCCAGCTCATTGACTATTTTCACGGTTCGGCCAATGAATTCGCCGTACAGTGGGTCCTTGATTTCATCACCACCAATATGAATATACTCTGAGGGGAATACTTCCGTGATTTCCCTCAAAACATTTCTGACAAAGGGATAGATGACTTCCGGCTTGGTGAGGCACAGTTTGCTGAACCCGACTTCCAGGCGGCTGTAGGGTTCCAGATTGTCTACATCATCACACGCAAGCTCGTTATAAGATGCCAGCGCCGCCTGGGTGTGGCCCGGCAGGTCAATCTCGGGGATGACAACGACATTGCGTGATGCGGCGTAGTTGACCAGATCCCGCAGCTCATCCTGGGTATAGAAGCCCGGTTGGCCACCCTCAACAGCACTGGCGCCACCCACTGCAGTCAACCCTGGATATTGTTTGATCTCCACACGCCATCCCTGATCGTCGCTCAGGTGCAGATGCAGCTTGTTGAGTTTGAAGCGCGCCATGCGATCGATATGGGATTTGAGATAACTGATGGGCAGGAAGCTTCGCGCCACATCAATCATGCTGCCCCGCCAGGCGTACTGAGGGGAATCCTCGATCACAATTCGCGGCAGCAAATAATTGTCAGCGGCGGTGGCAGGTAACAACTGCCTTAGAGTTTGCACGCCGTAAAAGAGCCCGCTATCGGTATTGGCAGAAATGACTACGTTGTCATCGATCGTCAGTTTATAACCCTCTTTCCCCAGGCCCTCAGCCTCTTCCTCCATCAGGATCAAACGGATCGTCTGTGCGGAATTGACTTCATCCGTCATCTCCAAATCCGCCAGCAGCTCCCGCAGTGCAGCCAGTGCGGTTTCGCTGCCGCGATCGGCACGAACCCTGATGTAATGACCAAGGGCCAACTGGCCGTCCTGTTGCTCCAGTGACGCCGGGTAAGGAACCAGACTGAG
The DNA here is from genome assembly GCA_964419935.1 of uncultured Cellvibrionaceae bacterium. Lineage (GTDB taxonomy): Bacteria > Pseudomonadota > Gammaproteobacteria > Pseudomonadales > Cellvibrionaceae > CAYQQJ01. The sequence continues at coordinate 54,705 of CAYQQJ010000009.1, read as the reverse complement.
CTGGTTCACCGAGTCGTTCGCCTGATTGTCACTCAAGCGGTAACTTTCATTGCCTGTGCTCGAACAGCCTGCCAGCAACGCCAACAGGCAAATCGCTGTGATCGCTTTCATAGGTTTCCCTCGTTTGATGATGTTGATGGTGGCGCTAGCACCTATTTCCACTCGTGCCGCTGTCGCTTGATATAGAGAATCGCCGCAGCGGGCACATGCACAACGCCAAAGGCGCTGAGAAATACCAGTACATTCGTAAGCCCCTCGCCGGGGTAGCGTTGGCTTGTTACCCAACCAAACAGACCGCCCAATACCAACAACAATATCCGAGAAAACCACAACTGGGGCCGGCTCGCCGAATGAAACGGCAACCGATATTGTGCGTAAACAGCGGCACTAAGGGTCAGGACCGTGAGAAACGCGATGGACAGGTTCAACATGCACTCTCTCCTTCGGTGATGGCGGGTCAGCCACTATCATTGATGTTTATTCGCGCAATTCGTTCGAAGAGAGGTTGGTACCGTCAGCCTCTGGTGCCGTCTGTCGCCGTAAAATAGGCTATAACTGTACTATATGGTTTGCTTATGTCACGAGGAAACCGCAAATAACCGGCGATTTACCCTATGCCTTTGATTTTAAATAAAAAACTGCTTCACAAACATTCGCGGTTCGCCCGCGTTGGTCATTTTTGCCTGTGGGCGCTGACAAGCTGGTGCCCAATGGCGGCGGTAACGGTTGTTGCTGACTCGGAGCAACCGGTCAAAGCGCGCTTCTGGAGTGGTGACATGACGCCGGTGCGCGTTAAGCATGAGACCGAGGTAATTCAATTGGCATTGGACAAAAGCCGGAAGAAGTATGGCGATCTGGCACTTGAGGTGAACTTCGAGTTGCTCAGCAACCAGCGCGTTGAGCGGGCGATTCACGATGGCCAGATGATCAACCTCACCTCGTCGCCCATCTGGATGATCAATGAAAACCAGGACGACCAGCTAATTGTCATTCCAATTCCTATTGCCCGAGGCCTGCTCGGTTACCGCCGTTGTATCGTGCGCAAGGCGGACCTGCCAAAGTTCAGCAAGATCGACACACTGGCGGATTTACGGGAGCTAACTGCGGGCTTGGTCAATACCTGGACGGACGTGAATATCTTCGAGCACAGCGGGCTCAAATGGCAAGGCGCCAAAAGCATTGAGCAATTGCACTACATGCTGACGCGATCGCGGTTCGATTACCTGCCTCTGGGAAGCGTTGAAGCAAAAGAGTCTCTGCAGAATTCTCCGTATCGCGACGAACTGGCCATAGTCCCTGACCTGGTAATTTATTATCCACTTCCGGTTCTTGTGCAAGTAAGCGTCAATCGGCCCATACTGGCAGAACGCATAGAATATGGATTGCGCCAGGCCCAGGCAGATGGCAGCCTGGATGCGTTGTTTGACAAGCATTACGGCACGGTTGTGGAAGAACTCCGCGCACAAAAAACGCGCGTCATCGTAATGGAAAACCCTCATCTACCCGAATATATTGCAGACCAAGGGCCAACCATTTTGCGAAAGTAGTTAGTTGTTGAAAGTTGCAATTTTTACACGCCGCCATTTTCAGCTATCGGTTGTCGCGGGCTAGTCCCACTCAAGATCCTCGCGTTCCCCAATAACAGCCACCTCTCCGCGATTGGCCAACCCCTGAATGTCCTCACTGATGTAACGATACAAGTTGTGAACCGGGGTCGTTTCCGTCGCAGCCAGACCCACACATCGATTGCGACCGGATCTTTTGGCTGCGTAAAGCGCACGGTCGGCGGTGTCGATGACCTGCTCCCAGGAAAGTGCTGACGGGGAGCCTGCGACAAAAGGATAGCAGGCAAACCCAATGGAACAGGTTTTGCGAAGCTCCTGCCCATCCGACAGTCGAAACACGGTGCTTAGGATTGCCTGACGAATACGCTCCGCCATCTGCGGTGCTTCATCGCGATCGCAGAACCGGCTGACAATCAAAAACTCTTCCCCACCCCATCGCACCAAACAATCCGAGTCGCGGCTCAACTGGGTAAGAAGATTCGAAATCTGAATCAACAATTGGTCCCCGGCGCTGTGGCCATGTTCATCATTAACCGGTTTGAAATGATCAATATCCAGCAGAAAGAAAACCAGATCCTGCCCGGTTTCTGGCGCTGGAACAACATCCTGTTTCCGCCGGTATTCACGCTGGACCTTGGCAATATCCATGGGAATCAACTTCTGTAAGTATCGTCGGTTATTCAACCCGGTCAGCGGGTCCGACAGGCTGATTTTTTCCAGCTGTTGATAGGCCTGCTCAAGTTGCTGATGTTTCTGTTGAAGTGCATCCGTACGTTCACCGATTTTCTTCTCGAGATCGCGGTTGATCTCAAGCAGCTGCAAATGCGTATTCACCCGAGCCAGCAGCTCATCCCGGTTGATGGGTTTGGTCAAGAAGTCATTCGCGCCCAAACTGAAACCGGTAACAAGGTCGTTATCCTGACTTTTTGCTGTAAGGAATATTATCGGCAATTCGTGCGACGAGAACTGCTGTCGCAGTTGTTTGCAAACCTCGTAACCGGACAGCTGCGGCATCATGATATCCAGAAGAATCAAATCAAAATGCTGTTCCGCCACCAGGTCCAGCGCTTCTCTGCCATTACTCGCCTGGGTCACCAGGTAATTCTGCAAGTGCAAATGATTGACCAAAACCTGCCGGTTTACCGGCTCGTCATCCACCACCAGTATGTGGTGTTGTGCAACGCCGGGACTTGCGCAAACATAGCCCATAGCCGGTGCGCTGGCATCGACAAATTGTTTACCTGAATTTTCGTGCGTCTTCTCCAGGCCCCTGCCGGTAGCGAGATCATCAGACGGTGTGACCACCACATTGTCGTTGATCACCAGAGGCAAGCTGAACGTGAAACGGGACCCCCGCTGCGGTGTGCTTTCCACCTCAATTGTACCGCCGTGTAGTTCAACCAGTTGTTTGGTAACGGCCAAACCCAGCCCCGTCCCGCCGTAACTGCGATCAACATCGCCCTGTGCCTGCTGGAATGCGTCAAAGATATTTGGCAGCGCATCCGGGGCTATACCGATGCCGGTATCCTGTACGGCAATTTCCAGCATGTCCGATGCACGGACCTGGGCGCTAATGGCAACCGTGCCCCCATGGGTAAACTTTATGGCGTTGCCGATCAAGTTATGGAGAATCTGCTGCACGCGATCTTCATCGGCGTATACCGCAGGGACATCGTGATTGACGGCATTCGACAGCTGCAGGTTTTGCTTGGCAGCAAGTGGCTCGGACAGCGCCAGCACAACCTGCACCAGCGCGTGCATATCCACGGGCTTTCTGTGCAGGGTCAAGCTCTGTTCTTTCAGCTGGGAAAAATCGAGAATATCATTGACCAGCCGATCAAGCCGCTTACCGCTGGCGACAATCATTTGCAAATTATTTTTGCTGATATCCGATTGTGCACCGCCGACACCATCGACCAGTGATTCGGCCAACCCGATGATGCCATTCAGTGGCGTGCGCAGTTCGTGGGATGTGTTTGCCAGAAACTCGTCTTTGAGTTTGTCCAACTGCTGCAGGCGACGACTGATGTCCCGTTCACGGCTGACCTTTTTTTGTTGCGCCCAGACGAAGCTCGCCAGAATACCAATGATGATGAAGGCGTAGAGACTATAGGCCCACCAGGTGCGCCAGGGCGGCGGCAGTATGTGCAGTGCAATGCTCTGTCCTTCGTTATTCCAGATGCCTTGGGCATTGGCAGCACGAACCTTGAAAACATAGCTGCCGGGGTTGAGATTGGTGTAGGTGGCATTACGCCGATTGCCGATATAGTTCCATTGGTCTTCGAAGCCCTCCAGCATGTAGGCATACTGATTTTTGTCGGGGTTGCTATAACTCAAGGCGGCAAAGGTGAAGGAAAATACCGATTGCTTGTGGGTCAGCGTCAGCGAGTGTGTCTGGGAAATAGTTTTGACCAGCGGGGAGCCTTCCGCACCCACGGTCACTGGGCGGTTGAAAATCTCGAAGTCGACAATTTCAACTGGGGGCGCCTCCCCGGTGTGGCCAAAATCCCTGGGGTCAAACAAGGTGAAACCGTAGATGCCACCAAAGACCAGTTCACCGCTGCGCAGCTTCACCGCAGAGCCGATATTGAACTGGTTGCCCTGCAGCCCGTTGGCCTGATTGTAATTCATGATTCGCCCGGTCGCGGGTGTGTAGCGGGACAAGCCGTTGGTGGTGCCGAGCCAGATGTTGCCATAATCGTCTGGTACAACCGACACTATGACGTCGCTGGGTAGGCCGTCATCATGATCGATCTGGCTGAATGTCTGTGTCTCCCGATCGTAAAGATTGAGGCCACCACCACGGGTGGCAATCCATAGGCGGTGCGCGCTGTCTTCAGCAATATGAGTCACAACATCCGCACTGAGGGAGGATGGTAGTGCCGGATCGTGGGCGAAGGTCTCGAAATCGTCTGTTGCCGGTCGATAACGCGCCAAGCCTTCACCGGTACCCAGCCAAATCTGACCTGCGTGGTCTTCGAATACCGACCAGACCACATAGGACGGTAAGCTATCCGGATCATTGACATTCGGTTCATACCAAACAAAACGGTCGTCCTCCCGATGGTAACGCTGTACACCACCACCAATACTTCCCGCCCAAACATCGCCCCGGCCATCCATAGTCAGCGCCCAGACATTTTCTGCAGGCGCACCCTCTGTTCGCCAGTACCCCTTGGACTTGCCGGTACGGGGGTCGAAAAGGTTGACACCCCCGCCCCAGGTACCAAGCCATAACTTGCCCTCGTGCGCCCGCTCAACGCTGAGAATGGCTCCCGCGGTCAGTGCACCCGCTATTCCCGGCTGATAGGGGTAGTGAGTGAAGCGCTTTTCCTTCCGGTCAAATCGGCTAATGCCGCCACCGTCGGTGCCTATCCACAAACCGCCATCAGCATCTTCGTGAACGGCGAGCACCGAGCTTTGGCTCAGGCTGTTGCTGTCGCCCGGGTCGTGCCGATAGGTCGAGAACGCGACGTTGGCGCTGTCGAGAAAATTGACACCGGCCGGGAAATTACCGATCCAGAGATTGTCCCGGTCATCCAGAAACAGGCTGCGCACAACGTTGTTGGCCAGACTCCGTGGTCGATTGGGATTGTGCAGGTAAACGGTGAATTTCCCGGTCTTGAGATCCAGATAGTTCAAGCCGTATTCCGTCCCCAGCCACAGATTACCTTTTTGATCTTCAGCAATGGCACCGACGATATTCTGACTCAAAGCGTCAGGATCCTGCGAGTCTTCCGAAAAGTTTGTGATTTCACCGGTAACAGGGTTCATACGGCTGAGGCCAGCGTCAGTTCCAATCCACAAAATGCCATCAGAGGATTGATGCAGGCTGAGAATAGTGCTTCCACGCGTGCCGTTCTTCGCGTGTTCGCCATAGGGATAACGTTTGACGTGTCGAGTCTTTATATCAAAATGGTTCAGGCCTGTGGTGTTGGTACCCACCCACAGCCCCCCATTGCCATCTGGCAACAAACTGCGTATCTGGTTGGAACTGATCGATTGAGGGTCATCAGGGTCAGTGTCAAAGGCCTGGAAGGTGCCACTGTCACGATCGAAGCACAGTATTCCACCGAATGAGGCGACCCAGAGCCGGCCCTGGTCATCCTCTACAATCGCGCGGGTGAAGGCTTCAGTGGCCGCGTCCTTGCTATTGGGCTTGAAACGGGTGAACTCGCCGGTCGCCCGGTCGAAACGGTTGATGCCGGAATCGGTGGCCACCCACAGCACATTGAAACGATCTTCATAAACGTCCCAGACAATACTGCTGCTCAGGCTGCGCGGATTCTCCGGCTCGTGGCGATGTATGGTAAAGCTGTAGCCATCGTATTGAACCAGGCCGCTGTCGGCGTCACCGCCAAACCACATATAACCGTAGCTGTCCTGATAAACAGCTTCCAGCGCTCCCACGGAGATACCTTGTTCTGACAGCAGACGGGTAAACTGCAAGTCCGTTCCACGGGTGGCCGCGACAGACGATGCGCTGGCCACCCATACTACGGTAAAGAGCAACACGGTTATCACCTGCAGCAGTGTGGCGCAGGGTTGAAGCACAGTTATGCCACAGGGTGATTTATTCATACATTCTTTAGTCGGGTGCATTCTATCGATAAGTATAGAAGCAATTGGAAATTTCGGCGCCATTTCCAGAGTAAAGAATGGATGCTGCTGCCGGCGTCTCACCTCACCAGAGTGGCATGTCCGACGCTATTTCACCTTGCCAGACCCGAAACGCCTCGAATACCCGTAAACAGTCCAGAGCAGCACAAACAAAAAGGCCGGAGTTTACACCCCGGCCCTTTTTTGATGAACCAGCAACTTGCACACAACTGCTTCAGATCAGCCTTCCAACTCGGCGTTGTGATAGACCTCCTGCACATCGTCACAGTCGTTAAGCATTGCCATGAATTTTTCAAATTCCGACAGGTCATCGTCGCTGAGTTTTACTGTCGTCTGCGGTTCGAAGGTGATCTCTTCAACCTCGAATTCAACATCCGGTATAGCCTCGGTCAGTGCCGTCTTGGCTTTGTAGAACTCTGTATGCGGAGTGAGCACGGTGGTCATGCCATCATTGCTTTCGATATCCGAGACATCGACGTCCGCCATCATCAAGGTTTCCAGAACCGTTTCTTCATCATCGTGGCGAAAAGAAAAAATAGCGCAGTGATCGAACATATGCGCAACAGCACCCTGCCCGCCGAGCTTGGCGTCATTCTTGTTGAAAACGGTGCGCACATCGCCAAAGGTGCGATTATTATTGTCCGTCAGGCAGTCGACAATCACCATGCAGCCGCCGGGGCCGAACCCCTCATAACGCACCGGTGCGTAGTTTTCGCCACCGCCACCCTGTGCCTTTTCTATCGCCCGATCGATCACATGGCCGGGAACCTGATCTTTTTTGGCTTTTTCAATCAGTCGTCGCAGTGACAGATTGCTGTCCGGATCGACCCCGCCATTCTTGGCGCAAACGTAGATCTCTTTCCCGTACTTGGAGTAAACCTTGGTTTTGGCGCCTTGGGTTTTGGCCATTGACGCTTTGCGATTTTCGTAAGTTCTTCCCATCTGGAGGCACTCATTATTGATGTAGGTTCAGATGGCAATTTTAGCGGTATCGCCCCTGGCATGCCAGCGGCGTGATCGAATCAGGTGCTGCCAATTCGCAGCGCAGGGGTGTCTGCTTAATGGAGACGCGACTGTCGCGGTTGCCTTGCATCCTGTTGACGAAGATCCTGTTCGTGGCAATGCAGGGTCGGATGGCCAGCCCGGCAGCGATTGGCTTCATGGGCAGGATCGTCCTGAAGCAGCGTAGCGACAATACCATTGGTCCAGCCGAAGCCATCCTGCAGCGGGTATTCACCCCCCGTGGCGTGTTCGGCCGTTGGTCGCAGTACGTATTTTTCCACCAGTTTGCTTTCGAGCTCGTAGAGCTCTGACACAATGCGCAACCAGCGCTGCTTGATTTCATCGGCGAGTTCGTAATGCTCATAGCGGCTGAGCCCGCGCATGGCCATCCACTGCAGTGGCGCCCATCCGTTCGGGCGGTCCCACTGCTGGCCGCTGTGAGCGACCTCAGTGGTTGATATACCGCCTGGTGCCAGTAGCCGTTGCCGCACCACCTCCGCGACCCGCTCGGCATGGGTATCGCTGGCGCACCCCACGAACAGAGGGACAGTAGTCGCCGCGGTCAGGTTGTCCCGCTGCCGATCCAGCTGCCAGTCATAGTCGAAATACGCACCGACCGCGTCGTTCCAGAAATAGCGATGCATTGCCGCACAGCGGGATTCCGCCCGCTGATAAAAATCCTCCGCGACCTCCTGATCGCCGTGCTTTTCCGACAAACGGGCGATTTGCATTTCCAGCTTGTACAACAGGCCGTTGAGATCCACCGGCAGTATCGCCGTGGTCCGAATGGTTGACAGATCTTCGGGGTCGGACTGCCAGCGGGAACTGAAATCCCAGCCGGATTCGGCGCCGGCACGAAGATCGCGATAAACGTCATGCACCGGGCGGTCCGACCGCTGGGCGGTATTCACATCCTCACAATAGGATTCCTCTCGGGGTGTGTCCCGGTCGTCCCAATAGCGGTTCAGAATTGTATTGTCATCCATGTGAACACAGCGCCGATGTGCTTCACCGGGGCGCAGCTCGTCTGAGCCATCCATCCAGAAGCTGTATTCCTTGCGCAGCTGTGGAAGGTAGTCAATTGCGCGGCACACGCCGGCATCTTCGAACAGTTCGACCATCAGGCAAAACACCGGCGGCTGTGATCGACTCAAATAGTAGGTGCGATTACCGTTGGGTATATGGCCGTAGGTATCAATCAGGTAGGCGAAATTGTTGGCCATTGATGCCAAGAGTTCATGCCGCGCACTACCGTGCAGGCCAAGCATGGTGAAGTAGGAATCCCAGTAATAAAGTTCACTGAAACGCCCGCCCGGCACCACGTAATCGTGAGGTAATGGCAACAGCGACGATCTCACTGGGTGCTCCTTGGGATGGCGGGTAAGCACGGTCCACAATCTGTCGATATGGTCTGCCAGAGGCTTGTCCGGGTCGGACACAAAACAGTTCGGCGGCACTTCTTCGGCCATGAAATTTTCGTCAACAAAGTTTCGCAGGTTGAAGTCATCGCGAAAGCAGCTATTGCGGTAAGCCTCAAGAATTTTTTGCGGGTTGCGCCGGGGAATGCAATCGACGAAGGTCTTGCCATCGCTGAACACGCCGTCCATTTGCACGGCCACAAATAATTCCTGGTATCGATCTGCAGGAGTCAGCGTATCCGCAGGTGATACGTCGGCAACTTTCGCCTGCAAGTCATCAGGCGGAGTGTCATCTTCCGGAAGAGGCGTTACTGCTCCGTATAATTCCACAACAATCCTCCATCAACGTAAAAGGTTGCACCGGTAATGTAATCGGCATCCGCCGACGCCAGAAACGCCGCCACCCCGGCCACATCCTCGGGAGTGCCCAGCCGCTTGAGTGGAATATTCTTCATCAGCGCGTCCAACTGCGTGGGGTTGTTAAGCAGCTTGGCATTCATGGGCGTTTTGATTGCCCCCGGAGCAATGTTGTTGACGGTGATACCCAGAGGTGCGAGTTCAATCGCCAGATTGCGCATCAGCATTTTCATCCCGCCCTTGCTGGCGCAATAACCGGAGAAATGCGGAAATGGAAGTTCTTCATGTACTGAGCTGGTATTGATAACGCGCCCGCTATGCTCGGGAGGTTGGTCGGGGAAGCGCTCCTGCCAATGATGGACAAAGGCTTGGGTCGTGAAGAATGTACCCTTGAGATTAACATCCAGAGTGCGGTCATAATGTTCTTCGGACACATCCCAGAAAGTGGAATATCTTTCCATACCAGCGTTGTTGATGAGAATGTCGATATGCCCCATCTGTTCAACCCCTTCGCTGACGAGGCGCCGGCATACTTCCACCTGACTGATATCACCAAAAACAGCATGAACTCTGCGCCCCTCGGCGCGTATGAGCTCCAGACTTTGCCGAGCAGTATCATCTTCAACATGACCGGCAGCTACGATATCCGCGCCTTCGCGCGCGAGCCTGATGGCGATACCCAAGCCGATACCTTGTGTACCGCCGGTGATCAGAGCTACTTTGTTAGCAAGTCGCATACGAGTTCTCCCTGAGCCAAGGCAGCGCTCCAAAACCACCACCGCTGTGATTGGGTCTAAGAGGCGCTTACTTCATGAGAGTCGCTTGCGGCGGGATTGGTTCACTTGAGCCAGATTGTCACAGCTGTTTGACCTCGTTTTCCAGCATGCTCCGGCTCGCGTCAGCGGCCATAACGTGCAGGGTTCGCGAATGAAACTCGCGCCGATAGAGCACCAGCACAACGGAAGCAACGGTGGCCATGAAAAGCCAGCTGTTGAGGAACCAGGGCAGCACCGACAGAGAAAAATAGTAGGCGCGCAAACCGTAGTTGTAGCTATGACCGGCTCGATCGATAACGCGCGCGAGGTTAATCGCATATTGCGTCTTGTCTTCCGGCGGCGTTTTGAAATCATCATGCATGGGTGCCGCACCTAGCAGCACCGAGGCAAAGCCAAACTGGCGCAGCGCCCATGTCAGCGTGAAAAATGCGTAGACGTAGACCGCCAACAGCAGAACAATCTTGAGCTGCAATTGCAGCACGTTCATGGAATTATTGGCAATTGGCAGACGCAGCAGCGCCATGTAGACCTGATCCGCTGACGCAATAATGGTGATGAGACCGGCAATGATAAACATGGAGGTGGACGCCAGAAACGAGGTATTGCGTTCAAGGCTAGCAATCAGTGCCGCGTCACCAATGCGGTTTTCCCGGGTCAACATGGCCAGCATCCAGCGCTTGCGGTATACGTGCAACACCGAGGACAGGCAGTTATGGGTTTTGGCACGACGGCGGGCGAACTCCGTATAGCCTAACCAGCAGAAAAAAAGCCAGGCGGCGCCGGCAAAATCGAGCAGTGTTTCTGAACTCATTGGCGGTTTGTCCTCGCAGAACCCATGGCAAGGTATTATCTATGAAGTGGTAGTGGCCCTATCCTACCCCTGGATGACTGCTGTGTATGCACCCCCTGTGTACGGAGGGCATTGCAGCTCGATCAAAATACCACAGTGGGATGGCGGGTTGCGCAGCCAGTGTAATTATGGCTACCTGTCATATTCTTTCCATCAACTCTCTGGCGGATCCTATGTCACAAACTATCAAAGTCGCTCTGAGTTCCTATGGCATGTCAGGTCGTATCTTTCATGCGCCGTTCATTGAAGCACATCCGCACCTGGAGTTAACCCGCATTCTGGAACGAAATAAACAGGATTCACAACAGCGCTACCCGAACGCGCGCATCGTTCGGGAGTACACCGCGCTCATTGAAGATCCGGACATTGACCTGGTGGTTGTCAATACACCCAATCCGCTGCATTACTCAATGACTAAAGCCGCCCTCCTGGCGGGTAAGCACGTGGTGGTCGAAAAGCCGTTTACGGCCACGGTGGATGAGGGGCGTGAGCTGATCGCACTGGCTCAGGAAAGGCAACTGATGCTGTCGGTGTATCACAACCGGCGACTGCAATCGGGCTTTCGAACGGTACGGAAACTGCTTGGTGAGGGGCTGATCGGCGCATTGAATACCTGCGAAATTTCCATTGATCGGTACCGGCCCGAGCCCGGCCCCAAAAAGTGGAAGGAAGAACACAATCCCGGTGCCGGCCTGCTCTACGACCTGGGTTCACACCTTCTGGACGAGGCCTTGATACTGTTTGGCCTGCCCCAGGCGGTATACGCGGACACTCGAATTGAGCGCGCCAACGGCAAGGTGTGTGATTATTTTTACATTCGTCTAGATTATTCGTCAGTTGAACCTGGATTCCCGACCGGCCACAAGGTTATTCTCAAGGCCAGTATGCTCGCCCGGGAGCCCGGACCCGCGTATACCCTGCATGGCAACAAGGGTTCCTATATCAAGCGGAATCAGGACGTTCAGGAAGCGCGCCTGGCGGAAGGCATACAGCCCGTCAGCCCGCACTGGGCGCAGGAGGATGAAAGTCTTTGGGGGCTGCTGCATACCGACGCGGGCAGACAGGCATATGCCACCACGTCCGGCGCCTACGAAGACTTTTACAACAATATTTACCGTCACTTGACGGTGCAAGAGCCGCTGTTGGTCACCGCCGATCAGGCGTTGGTTGTCATTGCGATGATAGACCTCGTCCAGCGCAGTGCCAGCGAGCAGGCGCGGATTGAGTTGCGCTGATTGGCGCCCCGACGCGACCTTGACCCATCGATTAACAGATTCGATTATTCACCTCAGGAGGGAATCACATGGTCACCTATTTTTATTGGTTCGTTGTCATTGCGCTGGCGGTTGCTGTCTTTCTGCTCGCACTGCGCCTGAACCTGATCAAACCCGGTATTATCGCCGCACTACTGATCATTTTGGTCGGGTGGGCCGCCTACTACTTTCATTTCGAACAGATATTCGTCAAACGCTGGGGCGGGGTAATGACCATCAGCGTTCCCCAAGGACAGGTGCATATTGCCGCAACCTGGAAGGACGACAACCTCTGGGTGGAAAACTACGACCCGGCCACCAACACCTGCTACTTCAATGAATACTCCAAGGGCAATCTATTGGAAGGTAAGGTCGTCATCAAAAACTGCAACCCCACGCTGCCGCGATAACTACCGGAGTAAGCACAGCTTTTTCAGTTATCGCCTATTTTCACGGCACGCTTCGAATAGTGTGAATGCATCAATACGCTTCGCACCCTGTCCCAAAAACAAAAAACCCCGAGAGCTCATGCCCTCGGGGTTTTCTGATTCACAGGATGCCTTGCGGCACCCTCAAAGGTTCAACCTACAAGGATTCCAGGAAGCGCAGCACGTTCTGCTTCTGCCCGCTGGAGAGTCCCTGGTAGTTGTTCTTCGCCGCTTCGCCTTCACCACCGTGCCACAGAATGGCCTCTTCAATGGATTCGGCACGACCGTCATGCAGGTAGCTGTGCACCGGGGTGCATATCTCGTTGCCCTGGCCACCGGTGGGGTTGGCTACACCACCGGTCACGCAGGCGGACAGGCCCAGGCCCCACAACGGTGCCGTGCGCCACTCGGCACCGCTCGCTTCACCTTCACCCAGGTTGTCGGCCAGGCCTGGACCCATGTCGTGCAGGAGCAGGTCGGTGTAAGGGTGAATGGTCTGATTTCTCAGTTCGCCAAGCGGATGGTACTGGCTGGTCTGGAAAGTCGGAGTGTGGCAGCCGGCACAGCCGATGTCGGAGAACAAGGCTTTGCCGTTTTGAACTGCGGGGTTGTTGTAATCGCGCTGTGGGCGCACACCGAGCAGTGAGATGTACTTCACCAGATCGTTGACGTGGTTATCGGCCAACTCGGAGCCACCATTGCCACAGTCGGACTGATTGGCGCCACAATCGGGGTTGGGCATGGCTGAGGTCATGACACCCATGTCGCTGTTAAAGGCCGACACAATCTGGTGTTTGACGCTGCTGGTGCCCGCCTTCCAGCCGAAACGGCCCAGACGGGTTTGACCGGTGACCGGGTCAAGCACGCGGTTGGCCTTCCCTGAGATACCGCTGCCATTGGGGTTGGCATTGGCAAGAATCGCTGACTCGGGAATTGCTTCAAGCAGGCCCATGCCCACCAGTTGCGGTGCCGCACGGACCGAGAAGCGCTCGGGTGTCACGCCACTGAACTGGTAGTTCGGTGTGCGCCGTCCGTCAGTGTTGGACCAGAACTGGATGGATGCCTGCCCTTCGCTGACCGCACCACCGGAAGTGCGCGGCTGCAGCACGCGCCCCAGATCCGGATGCGGGTTGCCATTGGCGTCGCCTACTTTAACGACCCACTTATCCAGGGACTGACCAACCGCAGGAGGTGCTGCGCGACCATTGCGATCGTGACAGTTGGCGCAGGTGTTGTTGGTGTAGTGGGGGCCGACCTTGTTCATCGCGGGCCCGAACGCCGGGTTCTCGATCGGCTTTTCATTGTGCGTGCCATCCACAAACGAGGAGTGATGAACACGACGGCCGAGCATGAACGGCTGCGCGTTGTCGAAGCCCATGTTGTTGGCCATCTGCATGAAGTGCCCATCGGTTTCACCGGCAGTCTGGGCGTGGATAGTGGTTTTGCCACCGAGCCAGGCCACTTCGTCGATCTTGACGGAGTCCTCTATGCCACCCAGTGGGGTTGCACCGCCCACGTCCCAGGGCACCAGGCCTTCACCAACGATGTACAAATATGTGGTGCCGTAGTAGTTGGAGCGGCCATGAGGCACGTTAGGGGCCAGAAACTGACTCAATTCGAATTCGAGTTTGTCACCAACCCGAATTTCGCGGTTGAGTCGACAGTTGAAGCTGGCTTCTTTCCAGTAATGCAGATCGTCGACCACGTTCATGGTGCCGTTGTTACAGAACTCGGCCACGGTATTGATGCCGCGATAGAACCAGCGGTTTTCCGCTTCGGTGTCATCAAGCTTGAACTGAGTGACCACGTTCATGCGAATGGTGCTGCCACCCTTGGCGACATAGTCCACAATTTCGATGGCGGCAGTGCGGTCTTCCCAGTAGAAGGAAAGATAGTGATCGTAAGCCTGGAACTGATCTTCCTTGGCGTGGCGGTCACGGCCCCGGTCAGAGATGCGGGTTACCAGCGCGTCACCGCGGTCATACTGAATAACCGGCTCCAGCGGCGTAGATGAGTTATACAGGGGTACGATGCTGCCCAGGGAACCGGAACTGCTCGATGAGCTGGAAGAACTGCTCGATGAGCTGCTGGAACTGCTGCCACCCGGCGTGCCCACCAGTTCAATTTCTGCCAACTGCAAGATTGACCCACTGTTGTTGGTGAAGTTGAACCGGTAATAGCTGTAACCCGAGCTATTGCTGAAGTTGAAAGTGCGCGTCTGGAATCGGCTCGGGAAGTCCTGGCCTGCGCGCGTATCGATTGTTGTCCAGGTGCTGCCGTTGCTGGAACCTTGCAGCGTCCAGCTGGCTGGATCCCGCTCCGCAAAGTCATTGGCCGAGGTCAGCTTGTAGCTGGTAACAATGTAGGAGGCCGAGGCCTGGAACTGCACCCACGCTGACGAATGCACCGTCAGGTATTTGGTGTTCACATTGTTATCGGTCAGGTTCGCAATGCCTTCGCCGGCTGGAGAATCATTGTACTGGGAGCTGATGCTACCGCCGGCATTGGTAATGTCGCTACCACCGGATGAGCTGCTCGAGGAGGAACTGGAGCTGCTCGAGGAGCTGCTGGATGAGCCTCCGCCGCCAAACGTGTAGGTTTCTACACCGGTGGTATGACCCACACCAGCAGTAATAATGGTGAAGGAAACACTGACGTTGTCGCCCGCGCCAAGACCGGCTATATCGTAATACCAACCGTCACTGTCCTGATTCATGCGAAGATTCTGTTGGCCACCGCCATTGACGCTGTAGTGAATATCGACGGTGTCGCCTTCAGTCACGCGAGCACGAAGGGTATTGCTGCTGATTTCCTGCAGGCAAGTCCCTTCACACACAGCGCCGCCGGGTGTGCCGTAGACCTCGAATTCCCAGATGGAATAGCCCCAGGCGTTGCCAGCACTGCGGGTAATGCCGTACATGCGGACGTAGCGGTAGGAACCGGACACCGAGATCTCATCAGTGCGGTTACCGAACTGGCCGCCGCTGCGCGATGCGAGAGTGTCCCAGTTGGTGTTGTCGTTGGAGCCACGAATCTCGTACGTATCTGCGTTTGCAGCTTCCCAATGAATGACCACGCTGGACAGGTTATGCGCCTCACCAAGATCAACCGTAATGAACGAAGGATCAACCTGAGCTGCGGAAGCCCAACGGGTGCTCATGTCTCCGTCCACTGCATCACTCGCGGCCAAATCCGCCGTGCTGGCGGTCACATCGGCAAAGACGGCGACATTGGCATCGTCAACCACGAGTTCGCAACCGTTGCTATCGACAGTGATTCCCGCAGGTGTACCGGGACACTGGTCGACGTTGTTGTTCACACCATCGTTATCGGAGTCCAGGCTGCAACCGTTGGCATCGACAGCGGTGCCGGCAGCCGTGCCAGGGCATTGATCATTGTTGTCTGTCACACCGTCGCCGTCGCCATCCAGGGGGCAACCATTTTGATCAACGGATACGCCAGCGCCAGTCGCGGGGCACTGATCGATGTCGTCATTGACGCCGTCACCGTCAGTATCCATACAGCTCGGCGAAGTACAGCCGGCCTGTCGCTCCAGCTTGATCCAGTTCAGGTTGAAGTCACCCGTGTTTACATCGAGGCGCAATGTGTGGCTGCCGGATGTGGCAACGGAGATCTCACCCACGGTTTGCGTCTGCCAGCTTTGCCATCCGCCAGTTGCGCCAACACTGCTGGTGCCGAACTGATTGCCGTCCAGTGACAGAGAGTAGCTGCCGCCACCGATCTCGGAAGCGACGCGAGCGCTGACAAGATAGGTGCCCGCGTCGAGGTTCACGTTGTAGGACAACCACTCATTGGTCACAATCCAGCCAACGTTGTACCCGCCATCGACATCTTGCGCTGCTTCAATATCCACATTGTCGCTGCCGTAGGCCCCACCGGTATTGCCGGTCGTGGTGTCGAAGTAGTTGTCGTAGTCTTCAGCCTGCAAAACCACTGAGCTGGTACCAGAACCACTGCTGGATGACGAGCTGGAGCTGCTACTGGACGAACTGCTCGAGCTGGAGGAACTGGACGAACTTGAGGAGCTGGAAGAACTGGACGTTGAACCGCAGGCGCCGATGAGCGTCCATGCGTCCTGCCACGCGGAACCCGCACCCGGTTCATAGGCCCAGGCGGCGCTGGAAGAACACCAACCGGCAATGTCGCAGCGGTATTCATTGCCCTCGTTCTGCACCAGCTGGCCGGCGCTGTAGGCAGTGCCCGCGCTGTATTGCGTTGATGTACAGCTTCCACCGCTTGATGATGAGCTGGACGATGAACTGCTCGAAGAAGAGCTGCTGGATGATGAGCTACTTGAAGAGGAGCTGCTTGAGCCCGCTTCTGTGCCAATCAGCTCGAATTCCGCCAGCTGAGTAATCCCGCCGCTATTATTGTTCAGGTTGAAGCGGTAGATGCGGTAGGCCGCGCTATTGGCGAAGGAAAATTCGCGAGTCTGAAAACGGTTCGGGAAATCCTGATTGGAGCGCGAATCGATAGTCGCCCAGTTGCTGCCGTCGTTGGAACCCTGCAAGGTCCAGTTACGCGGGTCGCGTTCTGCGGCGTCATTGGCCGATGTCAATGTATAGCCGGTAACGATATAAGAGTCGTCAGCCTGATATTGAACCCAGGTCGATGGGTTGAATGTCAGGTACTTGGTATTGACGTTGTTATCCGTGAGATTGAGCTCACCCTCGGACGGAGGTGAATCGTTGAACTGGGAATTGATCGCACCACTCAAATTGGTGATGTCAAAGCCGCCAGACGAACTGCTCGAAGAAGAGCTTGAGCTGCTGCTTGAACCGGAGTCGCCACCGCCTTCCCAGCGCACATCATCAATGGCGAACTGAAAGCTGGACGAGGGAAACTGGCCGTCAACACTGGAAATATAGAACATGCCTTTCATCGCTTGAAGGGCAATCAGAGTTCCCCGAATGTCTGCAACAGGAATACTCGCCTCACCCCATTCACCATTGCGCACCAAGCCGTACTTGGTCTCGTTCGCCGGGAAAGTTATCCAATTTTCATTGGTGTAAGCGTCCGCAACACCCACGCGGAAAGGTACGTTGGCGGGAATCTTGATTCGGAACTTGACAGTACCGTCCACAAAGTTGGACATGTTGGGCAGGCCCCGGGCCTGGACACCACCACCGAACCACTGGCCAGGTGCCATGTAATTCCAGGCAATGACATTGCTGCCTTCATATGCAGGGGTATTACCTTCTCCTACCGACTCGGTGTTCCAGATATAGATATCGGATGTCACGCCGGGCTCGAGCTTGTTGCTGGTTGGCGTATTGTCAGTAAACACGCCGAAGGTCCCGGTTTCGGGCGGAGGCGGTGGAGGATCGCCGAGCCAGACTTCGCCCTGGCCATCCAGTTGGTATACGCGAATGTAATCCACCCGCACCTGACCCGGAAGTGCAGCGGTGATCTGGCTGTTATTCGTGAGACCCGTGAAAGTGCCCCCCACTGCCATGTTCAGCAAGAGATAAAAAGGCTTGTGGAATTCCTCCATGTCCGCACCGATCGTGATGGGTGCATTGTAAAGTTCAGTCTCCACGCCATTGTCTTCGATGGTGAACCGAATCTGGGAATCGGTCCAATAGGTTCTGTAGGTCACAAAGCGATTGCTTAAGGGGGTAGACGCTACGTAGGCATTATCGGTTTGCCAGGCGGTCATGGCTGCGCAAGTCGGATTGCCATCAGAGCATGCCGCTTCCGCATGAAAGATCGCATTAGAACCGACGTAGCTATTGACGTCTGCCCCCGGAAAACCGGCTTCGGCCCGTGCGGAAGCACTGTGCCCGGCTTCCATCATGTCTATTTCGCCGTTGCGTGGCCAGGTCTCCGGGCTGGTCCCCAGCATCCAGGCAGCAGGCCAGAGCCCACCAGCCACAGCGGGCTGCGCCATGCGCACTTCGATAAGGCCGTACTGAACAGCCACTTTATGTTGCGAGTCGAGTTTGCCGGACGTAAAAATTCGACCGTTGTGTTCACCGCTCAGATGCGCTTCCCGGCGGGCCTCGAGTACCAACTCACCATTGTCGATATAGGCATTGTTCTGATCGTACCACTGCAACTCCTGGTTTCCCCAACCGCAAAGATTGGGACCATGCTGGCAGCCATCGCCTTCAACAACGTTCCATATGTCGGGATCGAGTGTGTTGAAGTTCTCCTCCCAAAGAAGATTGCCGACTTGCTGAGCGCTAGCAGCTCCGCTCGCAAAAACACTACTGAGCAACGCGACGGCGAGATAAGCTTTCTTTCCTCGCAGCCAACTGCCGCCATTCGGATTGGTTAGTTTCATACAGGACTCCGGTCGTCATTATTATTCGGTCATCTGTCATTCACCGCGTTCCGCCGCTCCCTTGCCCGTTAGTTGGGAGGACGAGCGTCAAAACCGGTCATTACCGAGGCTTTACCTGGCAATCGAGCTATCAATGCTCCTGGGAATGCAGACCATGTCTTATTATTAAATCGGTCCATGAGTTGGGGGACTGTCCGTTTCTTTGCGGTTAACTACTGCACATCGAACACTCCGCCATTTTTGATTGACTGTCGTCCCATTTCTGCGGAAACGACCTCAGGGCCGGGGCTTGCCCGATTTACGCCCTCTGCCAGCCCGTAAAAAAGGGCATATTCCCACTTTATGCGCCATTCGGTCGAACTGAAGCGCAACTCAACCATTTCCCACTATTCCCACACTTACGAGTTTCACTAAATGGGATAGAAACGATAACAGCTGCTCCCAGATGCGAGTGTGTACCCACTTACGCGCCATGGCGCACGCAGTGCTGCAAGTGAGTTAATCCGAGACATTCCTCAAGCTTGGACACACCCGGCCGTTATAGTAAACACAGATATAAGCGCCAGAGATCAAACTCCACCGGAGGTTATGATCTCAGGCTCATTTTCTGCCTTTATTTAGACTATTTTTAAATATACGAGCAGCACTGTAATTGCCAGAATGCATTAATCCTTGCCGAACGGTACACTAGCCAACCAATTTCGCCCTGCGAGACTGGGCTCGGCTGCACCCGATGGCAATCCAACCCAGAGGTTAAAGTGAACAATTTATCTTTGAAGTGGAAGATACTCCTGAGCGTCACCATCACATGCGTCGCCGCAGTTATCGTGACGACCGTCGTTACGGTTCGTTCCGGAATAAATACTGCCGAAAATACCATCATCGACGACACGCGTACGCTGGCTCAAGTTCTTGGTGAATCCAGTATTGGCGCCCTGACGTTTGACGACGACATGACGGTCACTGCAACCCTCCAGGCATTGTCCGTGAGCCCCCGAGTAATGCGCGCGGTAGTCTATAAGGACGGCCAGGTATTTGCTCACTACTCCCGGAACAAAGATTCCGCTCAAATCCCGGAGCGCCCACCAGCTCTGGAAGTGGATCGCTCAGACGGCCAGCTGACAGTGGCAGAGGCCATAAACGTGGACGGCAGCCGTATCGGAAGTCTGGTAATGGAAGTCGATATGACCGAAGTGGATGAGCTCGTGGTGGACGCCGCGTTCGACGCACTGTGGCTGGTCATCATTATCAGTGTAATTGCTGTGGTTCTCGCATACGTCGTACAGGCCAGCATTGTCCGCCCCATCAACGATGTGGTTAAAGCGCTTCGCGACATCTCCGAAGGCGAAGGCGATCTCACCGCTCGTTTGCCAGTCAAAGGCAATGATGAAGTATCTGTGCTGGCAAGCTGTTTCAATACATTCATTCAGCGACTGCATAGCATCATCGAGAGCGTTGCGGAGACCGCCCAGGAGGTGAGCAGTAATGCCGACATGCTGTCACTGCTATCACGGGAAAACGAAGGCGCAATCAAAACTCAGCAATCTGATATCCACCAGATCGTAGAGGCGATGCGAGAAATGACCAGCGTCGTGGAAGACGTGTCTTACAGCGTTACCGAGACCGCAGCCAAGGCCCTGGAAGCAGACAGCTCAGCTAACTCGGGCAAAGCCACTGTGACCAAAACAACCTCTCAGATCGAGAGCCTCTCCCACGAAATAGAGACCGCCTCGGAAGTTATCGATCGACTGCGCACCGAGACGGTAAGTATCGGCTCCGTACTGGATGTTATTCGCAGCATTGCCGAGCAAACCAACCTTTTGGCCTTGAATGCCGCCATTGAGGCCGCTCGGGCGGGTGAACAAGGACGCGGTTTTGCCGTCGTCGCCGATGAAGTTCGTACACTGGCATCCCGTACGCAAAGCTCCACAACGGAAATTCAACAGATGATCGAACGCCTTCAGATAGGTTCAAAAGAAGCCGTTGAAATGATGACCGCCGGCACGGCTCAGGCAAGCGCTACTGTGCTTCAGGCAGGAGAGGCGACGGCATCTCTGGAAGATATTACCAGTATCGTCAGTGTCATCCGTGACAGAACCAACCAAATTGCTGCGGCTTCAGAGCAGCAAAGCGCTGCCACAAAACAGATCGAGTCCAGTATCGGCAGCATTTCTTCCGTCGCAACCAGTACCGCAGAGAGCTCAAGCCGTATCACGGCAAATACAGGAAGTTTATCTGACGCTGCGGAGCGCATGACCGCCCTGGTGGGACGGTTCAAATTGTAACGGATTTATCAGGGCCCCGGCGGTCAGCTACCCCTGGACGCTTGAGCCCAACCTTTCCCTTAAACAACTCCCAACGAGATGATTTTTAATGAACAAGTTTGTTTCTACCGCTTTGGCGGCTACTGTCGCTGCACTGCCTTCCCTTTCTTTCGCGTGCGCTAAACCCGAGAGCATCCCCGTCATTCCCGATCCCAACACAGCCGTCACTGCGCAAATGATCAAAGCGAACAATGAAGTCAAAGCATATGTCAAAGCAACCGAAGACTATTTGGCTTGCGCTGGACTGAGCCGCAGCGAGGAAAAGGACGCTATCGATGCACTGAAAGCGTATGCTGATGAATTCAACAGCGCTATTCGCGTATTCAAGTCCAAGCAAGGGTAACTTGCCCCTTGTTGCAGCGGATGACCGTCCGCTGCAACCTCTCCCTGTAACACTCTACCTAATACCTCTAACTCCCATCAGACGCATCAGAGCAGTTTGATGCCCTTGCAGCTCGCCAGGCTTTTGTTTGCCCTATATAGCAGCGCTGACATTCCTACCAGATCAAACTCGTCGACTCTCTTCCCCCCAAACGAGCACAATACGGGAAGACGAAGCTGCCTTACTTGCGTGTTGTAGAACAGATAAGTACCCCTCGATAAGTCAGCGACCAATCCGCAACACAGCTGATTACAACGCTAACCCCTTGGCGCAAGGAGCCCAGCCGCAAACTTGTCGCCCCGAAGGAATTACAGCGCGCTTTCGAGACCAGACACTCTACTGCCCCGGACTCCATTGCACCTATCCAGGCTACGAGTGCGACCAAATGCTGCTCCAAGTCACAACAACAAACAGTGAATCTATATCTTTGGAATTTGTGGGATAGACGTGGCGGAAAACACAAACAAAAACGCCGGGCTAAGCCCGGCGTCATTTGTACTTGATATGACTTTGCTGTTTAGGCTTCGTCACCTGTGACAACATCACCTTCGATCGGACGATCCACCAATTCAACATAAGCCATTGGCGCCTTGTCACCTGCACGGTAACCGCATTTCATAATGCGCAGGTAGCCACCAGGACGTCCCTCATAACGCGGACCCAGCTCGCTAAACAGTTTACCGACTGTCGCTTTGTTGCGCAGACGGTCGAACGCCAGACGGCGATTGGCAACACTGTCGCTTTTACTCAGAGTAATCAACGGCTCCGCATAACTGCGGAGCTCTTTAGCTTTTGGCAACGTTGTTTTAATCAACTCATGCTCAACCAGTGAAGTTACCATATTGCGAAACATGGCTTTCCGGTGTGAGCTGTTCCGATTTAACTGACGGCCACTATGACGATGACGCATGACACTAAACCCTTAACCGATTGCTATCACAGCAAGTCTGTTACAGACCGACGACGCCGGCCCCTCTATTTTAGTCGCTATTTCTCAAACTGGCCGGCGGCCAATTTTCCAAACGCATTCCCAGTGACAAACCGCGAGAAGCCAGAATGTCTTTAATTTCAGTCAGCGATTTTTTACCCAGATTCGGAGTCTTGAGCAACTCAACTTCCGTACGCTGAATCAAATCACCGATGTAGTAAATGTTTTCTGCTTTAAGGCAGTTGGCCGATCTTACTGTCAATTCAAGATCATCTACCGGACGCAACAGTACCGGATCAATCTGATCTTCTTTCTGTTCAGGCTCAAGTTCCTTTTCGCCTTCCAGATCGACAAATACCGCCAATTGTTGCTGCAGAATAGTCGCTGCCCGACGAATGGCTTCTTCTGGATCGATAGTACCATTGGTTTCAAGATCCAGAACCAACTTGTCAAGGTCCGTACGCTGTTCAACACGCGCACTTTCCACCGTGTAGGCCAAGCGACGCACGGGGCTAAACGACGCATCCAACTGCAGGCGGCCGATAGCACGTGTTTCGTCTTCGTCTTTAACGCGGGAATCTGCAGGTTGATAGCCGCGACCACGCGCAACAGTCAACTTCATGTTCAGGCCAACGTCCGCGGTAATATTCGCAATCACCAGCTCGGGGTTCTTGATTTCGACATCATGGTCAACCTGAATATCGCCAGCAGTCACCACGCCAGGGCCTTTCTTGCTCAAACTGAGCGATGCCTGGTCCTTTCCGTGCATCACGATGGCAACATTCTTCAAGTTGAGCAGAATCTCGATCACATCTTCCTGCACACCTTCAATGGCGCTGTACTCGTGCTGTACACCATCGATTTCAACATCAGTGATGGCGCAACCCGGCATAGACGACAGCAAGATACGACGCAAGGCGTTGCCCAGCGTGTGGCCGAAACCGCGCTCCAGCGGCTCCAGGACAACCTTCGCCCGGGTTGGAGCCATCTCTGTCACATCAATATGACGCGGCGTCAAAAATTCGTTAACAGCACTCTGCATAGATACACCTGTTAATAGTACTTTGCGTGATTATATACAGCTTCGCCTTCAAAACTTACTTGGAGTAAAGCTCTACGATCAGGTTTTCATTGATGTCTGCAGGCAGATCAGCACGATCAGGAACACGCTTGAATGTCCCTTCTTTCTTTTCCGCATTCACATCCACCCACTCGACATCTGCACGCTGTGCAGCAATGCCCATGGAGTTCTGGATACGCAGCTGATTCTTTGCTTTTTCACGAACTGCAATCACATCACCGGCCTGAACTTGATAAGACGGTATGTTCAGAGTGCTACCATTAACCAGGATCGATTTGTGGGAAACCAGCTGGCGAGATTCGGCGCGAGTAGAGCCAAAACCCATACGGTAAACCACGTTATCCAAACGACACTCCAACAGTTGCAACAGGTTCTCGCCCGTTGCACCCTTGCGACGTGCTGCTTCTTTGTAGTAACCGCGGAACTGCTTTTCCAATACGCCATAGGTACGACGAACTTTTTGCTTCTCTCGTAGCTGTACACCGTAATCCGACAACCGACCACGACGCTGACCATGCATGCCCGGCGCTGTTTCTGCTTTACACTTGGATTCCAGTGGGCGCACGCCACTTTTCAGAAACAGATCCGTGCCTTCGCGACGAGATAGTTTACAGGTTGGTCCAATATAACGAGCCATTGTTCTACCCCCTTAAACCCGACGCTTTTTAGGTGGACGACAGCCGTTGTGAGGTATCGGCGTCACATCAGTAATATTGGTGATTTTATAACCAACATTGTTCAATGCTCGTACCGCAGATTCGCGGCCGGGACCAGGACCTTTCACTTCGACATCTAAGTTTTTCAAACCGTATTCTTGTGCAGCTTGACCTGCACGCTCTGCTGCAACCTGTGCAGCAAACGGTGTACTCTTACGTGAGCCTCGGAAACCCGAACCACCGGAAGTGGCCCAACTCAGCGTATTACCTTGACGATCGGTAATCGTCACGATGGTGTTGTTGAACGACGCATGAACATGCGCGATACCGTCCACGACGGTCTTTTTGACCTTCTTGCGCGGTGCTGTTTTATTACCTGGCTTGGCCATAGCAATCTCTTCCTAAACCTTTAGCTTTCGAAATCTCGGCCCGTTACCTAATGCTAGACTGACTAGCGTTTAATAGGCTTGCGGGGACCTTTGCGAGTGCGGGCGTTTGTCTTTGTGCGCTGACCGCGAACCGGAAGGTTACGACGGTGACGCAGACCGCGGAAACAACCGAGGTCCATCAAACGTTTGATGTTCATTGATCTTTCACGACGCAAGTCACCTTCTACAGTGAACTTGGTTACTTCGTTACGTATCGCATCAACCTGCTCTTCGCTGAGATCGCTGATTTTGGCAGATTCAGCAACACCCGAGGCAGCACAAATTTTCTTGGCACTTGTGCGACCAATCCCAAAGACATAGGTCAGGGAGATAACGGCGTGTTTATGATCTGGTATGTTTACACCAGCAATACGAGCCATTCACATTACTCCACATAAATAAAATTGCAGCGTTAACAGCGACACCAGCCACTCTTTCCCGCCAAAAAGGCGCGCAAGAATAGCGCTAATACCACTTAAATGCAATAGCCTGACGATTTCTCGTCAGGCGACAGTTAACGCCCCCTATCAAAAACGCCAATCAACCCTGACGCTGCTTGTGTTTTGGTTCCGCCTCGCAAATTACGCGTACTACGCCTTTGCGACGGACGATTTTGCAGTTTCTGCAAACTTTTTTTACTGACGCACGCACTTTCATCGTTTTACCTCAATATTAGGAAACGTCAGTGGTTGATACCGCTGCCGTAACTCTTCAAATTCGCCTTCTTCATCACCGAGTCATACTGATGGGACATCAGGTGTGACTGGATCTGGGACATAAAGTCCATCACCACAACCACCACGATCAACAGCGAGGTTCCGCCCAGGTAAACCGGGATACCTGTCGCAACCACCAGAAACTGGGGCATCAAGGATACACCGGCCAGATAGATCGCGCCGACGACGGTTAATCGGGTCAAGACAGTGTCAATATACTTAGCGGTTTGTTCACCGGGACGAATACCCGGGATGTACGCCCCACCCTTCTTCAGGTTGTCCGCTACTTCCTTCGGGTTATACATCATCGCTGTGTAGACAAAACAGAAGATGATGATCATTGCCGCGAAGATAACAAAGTTCAGCGGTTGTCCCGGGCCAATAGCCAATGCCAGTTCCTGCAGTATCTCACCGGCAGCACTCTCAGTTGACTGACCAGCCCATTGCGCGATAGACGCGGGGAACAGCAGCAAGCTGCTGGCAAAGATCACCGGAATCACGCCGGACATATTGATTTTTAGCGGCAAGTGGCTGGTCTGGGCCTGACGGCCGTGTTGACGCTTGGCGTAGTTGATTGTGATCCGGCGCTGGCCACGCTCCATACGCACAACAAACCAAACCACACCCACAACACCGACGCCGATCAACAACAGCAACAGAATGTGTAAATCACCCTGCCGCGCACTTTCAAACGCCTGACCTACAGCACTTGGCAGGCCCGCCACAATCCCGGCAAAAATAAGCATGGAGATACCGTTGCCGACCCCGCGCTCGGTGATCTGCTCACCCAGCCACATAAGGAACACTGCACCGGTAACCAACGACATTACGCCGATGACGTAGAAGCTGAACAGTGGCAAGCCGGCATAGGCAAATCCCTGGCTCGCCATACCGGCGACCATGATCACACCCTGAACCGCAGCCAGTACTACTGTCAAATAGCGCGTGTACTGATTGATCTTGCGGCGGCCCGCTTCACCTTCTTTCTTCAGCTGCTCCAGAGATGGCGTTACCGCTGTCATCATCTGAATAATGATCGACGCAGAGATATAAGGCATGATACCCAGAGCCAGAATACTCATGCGTTCCAAAGCACCACCGGAGAACATGTTGAACATGCCCAAAATAGTGCCTTCGTTCTGGTTAAACAACTGCGCAACCCTTTCCGGGTCGATACCCGGTACGGGTATATGTGTACCAAGGCGATAAACAAAAATCGCCAACAACAGAAAGCGAAGGCGAGCCCAAAGCTCGCCTAACCCTTTCTGGCTGCCTAGCAGCTGATTACCCGGCGTCGCCATTGCAACCTCACTTATTCTTCGACTTTGCCGCCTGCCGCTTCGATTGCAGCTTTAGCGCCCTTGGTCACAGCCAAACCTTTAACTGTAACTGCTTTAGTCAGCTCGCCGGACAGGAATACCTTCGCGCGTTTGATATTCACACTAATGATATCTGCTGCTTGCAAGGCTGCGAGGTCAATGACATCGGCGTCAACCTTGTTCAACTCACCCAAGCGTACTTCAGCGGACACCCGGCTGATACGACTGGTGAAACCAAACTTGGGCAACCGCTTCTGCAGTGGCATCTGGCCACCCTCGAAACCTGGCTTAACAGTACCACCAGAGCGCGACTTCAAACCTTTGTGGCCTCGACCGCCGGTTTTACCCAGGCCGCTACCGATACCACGCCCAACACGCTTTTTGCTTTGGGTATGGCCAGGTGCAGGACTCAACGTATTCAACTGCATGTTATGCTCCTTCAACCTTAACCATATAATTGATTCTGTTGATCATACCGCGAACAGCCGGAGTATCTTCCCGCTCTACGGTGTGACCGATACGTCGTAAACCCAAACCTGCCACACAACCTTTATGCGCAGCCAGGCGACCCGAGGCGCTCTTGGTTTGAGTAATCTTTACGGTTTTCTTAGCCATGGCTCAATTTCCGCTTTTCAATATCGCTATGCTATGGCAGATCTGTCGTGAGACAGACCTGTTAATTCAATATTTCTTCGACAGACTTGCCGCGCTTAGCTGCAACTGACTCCGGTGACGCCATTTGACGCAGTGCCTGAAAAGTCGCACGTACAACGTTCACCGGGTTAGTTGACCCATAGCACTTGGACAATACGTTCTGTACGCCAGCAATTTCCAGCACGGAACGCATGGCACCACCAGCAATAACACCAGTACCTTGAGATGCCGGCTGCATGTACACTTTGGAAGCACCGTGACGACCCTTGGTTGGGTATTGGATGGTATCACCATTCAATTCAACCTGAATCATGTTACGTCGAGCCGCTTCCATCGCCTTCTGGATTGCGATAGGCACTTCTCGAGCCTTACCGCGACCAAAGCCGACCTTTCCGTTGCCATCGCCGACTACAGTCAGCGCGGTAAACGCAAATATGCGTCCGCCTTTAACGGTTTTAGCTACACGATTAACCTGAACCAGTTTTTCCTGTAGACCTTCCGCGCTGCCTTTTTCTTTATCACTGAATGCCATAATTCAACCTTTAGAATTCCAAACCACCTTCACGGGCGGCATCTGCCAGGGCTTTAACACGACCATGGTATTTGTACCCGCTGCGATCAAAAGCAACGCCGGAGACACCAGCCGCTTTTGCACGCTCTGCAATCAACAGACCTACCGCTTTTGCAGCGTCGGTGTTGCCCGTTGCCTTGGAACGCAGGTCCTTATCCAGAGTAGATGCGCTAGCCAGAACTTTATTGCCCTCTGCACCAATAATTTGCGCGTAAATGTGACGCGGAGTGCGATTAACGCACAAGCGTGACACTCCCAGTTCGCGAATTTTGCTGCGGGCCCGGCGCGCACGACGTAAACGAGACTCTTTCTTAACGCTCATAACCTATGCCCTACTTCTTCTTAGCTTCTTTACGACGTACGTGCTCATCCGTATATCGAACACCCTTGCCTTTATAAGGCTCTGGTGGACGGAAAGCGCGAATCTCTGCCGCAACCTGACCCAACAAGTGCTTGTCGGCACTCTTCAGTACGATCTCAGTCTGCGTTGGTGTTTCAACTGTTACACCTTCAGGCAGGTCGTAATCGACCGGGTGAGAAAAGCCCAAAGTCAAGTTCAGGCTCTTTCCTGCAGCCTTGGCTCGGTAACCAACACCGACCAACTGCAGACGCCTTTCAAAACCCTGGGATACACCGATGACCATGTTGCTCACCAAAGAGCGCACAGTGCCGGCTTGTGCAACACCATTTTTGGCGCCAGCTTTGGCGGCAAAAGTTAATACATTGTCTTCCTGCTTCACTTCTACGCTGCTGTGAATATCCAGCGCCATAGTGCCATTGCTCCCCTTTACGGTGAGGTCCTGGCCATTCAGGGTAATGTTAACCCCCGATGGAAGCTGTACCGGACTGTTTGCAACTCGTGACATAACGAATACCCGCTAAAACTTTCTTGAAAATAAAAGCAATTGAATCTGTTGTCCACCCGTCTGATTAGAAAACGGTGCAGAGAACCTCGCCGCCTACACCGGCAGCTCGCGCGGCACGGTCAGTCATAACACCCTGGCTGGTCGACACAATCGCGATACCCAGCCCACCACGTACAGACGGAAGGGCGTTCTTGTTCGCGTAATTGCGCAACCCAGGACGGCTGATGCGATCCAGCTCTGCAATCACCGGCTTACCTTCAAAATACTTCAACTCAATGTTCAGCTCAGACTTAACGCCTTCGCTGATACTGTAGTCACCAATAAAGCCTTCATCTTTAAGTACTTTGGCAACGCTTACCTTCAACTTTGACGAAGGCATCTTAACGTCGACTTTCCCAACCATTTGTGCATTTCGAATGCGAGTCAGCATATCTGCCAACGGATCTTGCATACTCATAGTAATCTGCTCCTACAATTCCCGACCTTACCAGCTGGCCTTAACAAGGCCGGGCACGTCTCCGCGCATGGCAGCTTCACGCAGCTTGTTACGGCAGAGGCCAAACTTACGGTACACCGCGTGTGGGCGACCAGTGATACGGCAACGGCGCTGAATACGGGCCGGGCTTGCATCACGGGGCAGCTTTTGCAGCTTCTGTTGCGCTTCCCAAACTTCCTCATCAGAAGAATCCGGGCTGCTGATTATTGCCTTCAGTTCAACGCGCTTTGCTGCGTATTTTTTTACCAGATGCACACGCTTGACTTCACGCGCAATCATTGATTTTTTAGCCATAACTCTACCCTAGCCCGCAGATTAACCCTTGAACGGAAATTTGAATGCTTTCAGCAATGCACGGCCTTCGTCATCCGTACGTGCTGTTGTAGAAATGCAGATGTCCATTCCACGCAGCTTATCAACCTTGTCGTAGTCGATTTCTGGAAAGATGATCTGCTCATTTACACCCATGGAAAAGTTTCCACGGCCGTCAAACTGCTTGGGACTGATACCACGAAAATCTCGAATACGTGGTATTGCAATGGAAATCAGACGGTCAAGAAACTCATACATCTTTTCGCTACGCAAAGTCACTTTACAGCCAATTGGCCATTCTTCACGTACCTTAAAACCCGCAATGGATTTGCGTGCTTTGGTGATCACTGGTTTCTGACCGGCAATTTTTTGCATGTCAGCAACAGCATTTTCCAAGATCTTCTTATCGCCGATCGCTTCACCAACACCCATATTCAAGGTAATTTTAGTGATGCGCGGGATTTCCATAACATTGCTCAACTGCAGCTCTTGCTTTAGTTGCTGAGCAATCTCGTTTTTGTAAAATTCTTTTAGCCTAGCCATATCAGTCACTCAGTGCGCTTATGCGTCTACCGCTTCGCCATTAGATTTGAAGACGCGGATTTTGCGCCCATCATCCAGCACTTTAAAACCAACCCGATCAGCTTTCTTGGTAGCAGGGTTGAAAATCGCTACATTGGAAGCTTGAATGGGCGCTTCTTTCTCAACGATGCCACCAGGCATACCCATTTGTGGATTGGGCTTCTGGTGCTTCTTCACGATCTGGATACCGCCGACGATCAGTCGATCGTCCGCCAGCACTTTGCTGACTTTACCGCGCTTACCCTTGTCGCGACCAGTGATCACAATCACTTCATCATCACGTTTAATCTTGCGCATAACCCGTCCTCTAATCTCCGGCTCGCAGCTAGCACCTATTACTACAGTACTTCAGGTGCCAAAGAAATGATCTTCATAAATTTTTCACCACGCAGCTCACGGGTTACTGGCCCGAATATACGTGTACCTACAGGTGCTTCCTGCTGATTGAGCAATACTGCAGCATTATCGTCAAAACGAATCAGGGAGCCATCTGGACGGCGTACACCTTTTTTGGTGCGCACAACGACCGCTTTCATAACCTGGCCTTTTTTGACCTTGCCGCGAGGAATGGCTTCTTTAACCGTTACCTTGATAACGTCGCCAACACCTGCATAACGTCGATGTGAACCACCCAGTACTTTAATGCACATAACTCGACGTGCACCGCTGTTGTCAGCCACATCCAAATAACTTTGCGTTTGAATCATCGTCTATCTCCGAAAACCCTTATGACGTGGCCTGGTTATATTTCAGCAGCGCGCTCATCGATCTTGACCAATGTCCACGACTTGGTTCTAGATAGCGGGCGCGATTCAGCGATAGTGACCAAGTCGCCGCTGTTGCATTCATTGTTCTCGTCGTGTGCTTTGAGCTTGGAAGACTTGGTCAAGTACTTACCGTACACGGGGTGCTTCACACGGCGCTCGATCAACACAACAATTGACTTGTCCATCTTGTTACTCACAACACGACCGGTGAGCGTACGGACCAATTTTTCTGCTTCAGCCATTGTTACTTACCTGCCTTTTGTCTGAGCACTGTTTTAAGACGCGCGATATCGCGGCGAGTCTGCTTAAGCAAGTGCGTCTGATTCAACTGACCGGTTGACGCTTGCATGCGAAGCTTGAACTGCCCTTCCAGCTGACCAAGCAGTTCCTTGTTCAACTCTTCTACCGACTTTTCGCTGAGTTCCTGAGCTTTCATCACATCACCGAACGTTTCACAAATGTTGTATTAATGGGCAGCTTGGCTGCGGCCAACGCGAATGCTTCGCGCGCCAGCTCTTCAGTTACGCCTTCCATTTCGTAAAGCACTTTGCCAGGCTGGATCAAAGCAACCCAGTACTCAACGTTACCCTTACCTTTACCTTGACGTACTTCCAAAGGTTTACCGGTAATAGGCTTGTCTGGGAACACCCGAATCCAAATCTTGCCGCCACGTTTGATATGGCGAGTCATGGCACGACGAGCTGCTTCGATCTGTCGCGCGGTAACGCGCCCACGAACAGCCGCTTTGAGACCGTACTCACCAAAGCTAATCTTCGAACCACGCTGAGCCAACCCGCGGTTGCGACCCTTCTGTTGCTTGCGAAACTTCGTACGCTTCGGTTGCAGCATTTTGCGTACCCCTTATTTAGAACCTTTTTTCTTCTGGCTGGCTTCAACTTCTTCGATGCCGCCAATCACTTCGCCTTTGAAAATCCACACTTTGACACCGATGATGCCGTAAGTCGTTAGCGCTTCCGCTGTGGCATAATCAATATCTGCACGCAGAGTGTGCAAGGGCACCCGACCTTCGCGGTACCATTCGGAGCGCGCAATCTCGGCACCGCCCAAACGACCACCTACCTGGATCTTTACACCTTCAGCGCCCTGTCGCATGGCGTTCTGCACAGTGCGCTTCATTGCGCGACGGAACATAACACGACGCTCCAGCTGCTGAGCCACACCCAGAGCTGCAAGCTTGGCATCCAAATCCGGCTTGCGAATTTCTTCAATGTTGATATGAACCGGCACGTTCATCTGCTTGCTGATCTCAGCACGCAGCTTTTCTACGTCTTCACCTTTCTTGCCGATTACGATACCCGGGCGAGCCGTATGAATAGTGACACGAGCTGTGTTTGCAGGACGCTCGATATCAATACGACTGACAGACGCATGCGCCAGCTTATCCTGCAAATAACTGCGCACCTTCAAATCCGCATTCAGCTTGTCTGCGTAATCGTCTTTTCCCGCATACCAGGTGGAGGTATGCTTTTTGATGATTCCGAGACGAATGCCTGTCGGATGTACTTTTTGACCCATAACGTCCGCTCTCTTATTGATCGGCTACTTTAACGGTGATGTGGCAAGTGCGCTTCAAAATACGGTCTGCCCGACCTTTTGCGCGCGGCCGTATCCGCTTCATGGTTACACCTTCATCCACATAGATTGTGGACACTTTCAACTCGTCGACATCAGCGCCTTCGTTGTGCTCCGCGTTTGCGATAGCAGACTCCAGAACCTTCTTGATGACTGCAGCGCCTTTCTTAGGGCTGAATGTCAGCAGGTCCAAAGCTTGTTCAACGCTTTTGCCGCGAACCTGGTCCGCGACCAGACGCGCTTTTTGCGCTGACAGACCAGCGCCGCGTAATTTTGCTGCTACTTCCATCATTATCTCCGCAGCGCCTTAGCGCTTCGCCTTCTTATCAGCCACATGACCACGATATGTACGTGTTGCAGCGAACTCACCCAATTTATGTCCAACCATCTCTTCGTTGATGAGAACGGGGACATGCTGACGACCGTTATGGACCGCAATGGTCAAGCCGAGCATATCGGGCATAATCATGGAACGACGCGACCAGGTTTTAATTGGACGACGGTCATTTTTTTCCATTGCGACTTCCACTTTCTTGAGCAAGTGGTGATCAATGAAAGGACCTTTTTTCAGTGAACGTGGCACTGTATCTTCCTCTTTAGCTAGTGAGCCGTCGCTTATTTCTTACCGCGGCGACGTACAATCATATTGTCGGTACGCTTGTTCTTGCGTGTCTTATAGCCCTTGGTCGGAGTACCCCATGGACTTACGGGGTGACGACCACCAGACGTACGACCTTCACCACCACCATGCGGGTGATCTACCGGGTTCATCACCACACCACGAACGGTGGGGCGAACTCCGCGCCAACGTTTGGCACCGGCCTTACCCAATGAACGCAAGCTGTGCTCGCTATTGGATACTTCGCCCAGCGTCGCGCGACACTCAGACAATACTTTACGCGTCTCACCACTGCGCAGACGCAGAGTTGCGTAAGAACCCTCACGCGCGACCAACTGAGCGGACGTACCTGCAGAGCGCGCCAACTGAGCACCTTTGCCGGGCTTCAGCTCGACACAGTGGATTGTGCTACCAAGCGGAATGTTTCTCAGCGGCAGCGTGTTACCCATTTTGATTGGCGCCGCATCGCCGGACAACAACTCATCACCAGCCTGCACACCTTTCGGGGCAATAATATAACGACGCTCACCATCCAGATAACAAACCAAAGCGATATAAGACGTTCGGTTCGGATCGTACTCCAGACGCTCAACTTTCGCGGGAATCCCATCCTTGTTGCGACGGAAGTCAATCACGCGATAATGCTGCTTGTGCCCGCCACCAATATGGCGCGTTGTAATACGCCCATTATTGTTGCGACCACCGGTTTTCGATTTCTTTTCGAGCAACGGCGCGTAGGGATCGCCTTTATGCAAGTCGGGGTTTACTACGCTTACAACAAAGCGGCGACCGGGCGACGTGGGTTTACGTTTTACGATTGGCATTTTACGCGCTCCTTATTCCGCTATTGCAAAGTCGATGTCTTGACCTTGCTCGAGACGCACATAGGCTTTTTTCCAATCGCTACGTATACCGATACCGTACTTGGTGCGCTTGGTTTTGCCTTTTACGTTGAGTACACGAACATTCTGCACTTTCACGTCAAACATCTTTTCAACTGCTGCTTTGATTTCAGCCTTGTCAGCGTTCGGCAGAACCTTGAACACTACCTGGTTAGCTGTGTCAGCCACAGAGGCAGACTTCTCGGAAACAACAGGACCTAACAAAACTTTATACAGGCGTTCTTGGTTCATACCAGAACCTCCTCAAGCTTTTTCAGCGCCGAAACAGTCACAATCACTTTTTCAAAGCGAATAAGACTGACCGGATCAATACCGTGCGCATCACGCACATCAACTTTGTGCAGATTGCGCGAGGCGAGATACAGATTCTCACCAACATCTTCTGCAACGATCAGCGCGTCGGACACATTATACTCGGCCAACTTCTGAACAAGACTCTTGGTCTTTGGCGCATCCAGAGCAAACTCTTCAACAACAACCAGCCGCTCTTGACGGGCCAGCTCGGACAAAATGCAACGCAGTGCGGCGCGATACATCTTCTTGTTTAGCTTTTGCTCGAAATCCCGAGGCTTTGCAGCAAAAGCGACACCGCCACTACGCCAGATAGGACTGCGAATAGTACCGGCACGAGCACGGCCAGTACCTTTTTGACGCCAAGGCTTTTTGCCGCCACCGGAAACTTCTGCGCGGGTTTTTTGAGCTTTGGTACCTTGACGCGCACCTGCCATGTAGGCAACAACAGCCTGGTGCACCAGATCTTGATTGAACTCTCGACCGAAAAGCACATCAGACACTGAAACAGTACCTTTTGCGCCTTGCGGTGTAGCAATACTTAATTCCATGGTCGACCCCCTGGGAAACTTAACCGTTGTTGCGTGCTTTCACTGCAGGACGAATGATGACATTGCCACCGGGAGCCCCGGGGACAGCACCTTTTATCAACAGCAAATTCCGCTCAACATCGACCCTTACAATCTCAAGGTTCTGAGTTGTTACACGCTCAGCACCCATATGACCGGACATTTTCTTACCCTTGAACACACGACCCGGAGTTTGGCACTGACCAATAGAACCCGGAACACGGTGAGACAAGGAGTTACCGTGAGTGGCATCCTGCATGGAAAAGTTCCAGCGCTTGATAACGCCGGCATAGCCTTTCCCCTTAGAGGAGCCAGTCACATCAATGATTTGACCTGCTTCAAAAGCTTCGACGGTGATTTGACCACCTACGGCGAACTCTTCTTTCGCGTCGTTGCGCAATTCCCACAAGCCGGAACCCGCTTCGGTTTCAGCTTTGGCGAAGTGTCCCGCAGATGCTTTGGTAACACGGGAGGCTCGACGAGACCCTACGGTGACCTGCACAGCGCAGTAACCGTCGGTTTCTTCATTCTTAACCTGGGTGATGCGATTGGGCGACGCCTCAATCACAGTAACAGGAATGGAAGAACCATCATCTGTAAAAATTCGCGTCATGCCGCTTTTGCGACCGACAATACCTATTGTCATTACGTTAACCTCTCAGTGTACGGGGCTATCACCCGCTATGGCCGCCCATTTCAGAGCGTTACACGCCCCTCAAGTCGGCCAGCCGATTCAAGGGGTCCGGCTTGGAGTTTCTCAGAAACAAACAGCCTCAGAAACAATCAACCAAGACTGATTTGAACCTCAACGCCCGCAGCTAGATCTAGCTTCATCAAGGCATCAACTGTCTTTTCTGTCGGCTCAACAATATCGAGCAGACGTTTGTGCGTGCGAATCTCATATTGATCTCGCGCATCTTTATTAACGTGCGGAGAAATCAGTACGGTAAAACGCTCTTTGCGCGTCGGCAATGGTATCGGGCCGCGCACTTGCGCGCCTGTTCGCTTGGCCGTCTCAACAATCTCTTGCGTTGACGCATCAATCAACTTGTGATCAAAGGCTTTCAGGCGAATCCGAATGCGTTGATTCTGCATGTGGACCAAAACTCCAAATACTTTTTAAAGAACAATTGACCGTTCGCAAATGGATCCGGCCAAAAAGGAGGCGCAATTGTAATGAGGGGCCACAGGACTGTCAAGCACTGTCGGTAACAATTCCGACCGCACCACCAAACCATGCCACATCGCCCGGCGTCACTGGAATTTCCGGCCTTCAGCCAGCTCCAGAACAGGGCCGCACCCCTCTCAAGATCGCGGCGCGGGACTATAACAGGAATGGCGACTATTTATAAGGTGTCAGGGGAAGTTTCTTTCCCGGGCCTCGAAACCCCACGGGAGAATGACTTGAAGCAACCTAAACCTCGAAGGTAAATCCCTGTTCCGTTAAGCGTTCGTAGACGTCGGGGTCAAACCGATAGAGCTCGGCTGCCCGGTGGGCCTTCTGCTTCTGCTTCTCGTTGCAAGCCACCAACAGGTTCATTTTCATCATCTTCCGACGAAAGTTCGGCTTGTCGAGCTTTACCGAAAGAACCGATTCATAGAGCTCCTGAAGCTGAAGCAGAGTGAACTTTTCAGGCAACAAGTTGAAACCGATGGGCTCATGCCGCACTTTATGCTTGAGTGATGCCAGGCCGCACGCCACTATTTCATTGTGATCATAGATAAGCCTGGGGCAAGAGTCGGCATCGCACCAACGCACCTCGGAAGCCGTGGAGCCCGCCACCACCTCAAAATGCTCCTGCCGCACAAGCGCAGAGTAAGCGACAGTCAGGACGCGGCCGTAGGGAAACCGATCTACCCGACCGAAAGCCCGGAGCTGTTCCAGGTACACACTGGACAGCCCCGTCAGATCCTTAAGTATCCGGTAAGCGGCGCCATCCAGATCTTCGTCGCGGAAAATCCAACCACCAGGCAAACCCCACAACCCCTGACTCACACCCTCGCCGTGCCTGATTACAAGCACTTTCAACTTGCTGTCGTCGCTCAAGCCGAAGATTACGCAGTCGATGGATGTGGATTCAAGAATCCCTGGGTCCTTGGGCAGACCCGGCGTCACTATGTTTTTTTGGGCAGTCATTATATTTATCTCTACGTGTGCTCACTATCTCGCGGTCTCGTGCAACCCCACAGGGCGCCGGACACTTATTATTGAGGCGATATTGTACACAGTCCCAGGCGGCAAAGAACGGACAAATCACCTGCCGCCATCCAATGGACAGCGGTTATGGTTAAAGATACTACCACTTACGCCTCGAGCTTACCCCTGTGCGCCAACCCAAGGCCTTTGCGACGGGCACTCACCTGCGCTCGCCAGCACGTACCACTCAACCAGGGGGCAGCAGCGCCCTCAAAGGCGTCTCCATAACCATTAGCTGCCCCCAGACGGATTGATCGCCGAAAACGGCCACCAAAAGCGGGGCAGACTCCATATGGCGACCATACATCAAGCACCTATGTGGGGAGGAGAGGCAGCACTGACCTCAATAGGAGTTAACCCCTAGCGTATGCTCTGCAAGCGAAAAAAAACCCGGCAGAACCGGGTTTTTCGTCGGATGTCATAACTTACTTAGCTTAAGCGATAACTTTGGCCACAACACCCGCGCCGACTGTGCGGCCACCTTCACGGATGGCGAAACGCAGACCGTCTTCCATCGCGATCGGGTGAATCAGGGTCACATTCATCTGAATGTTGTCGCCCGGCATAACCATTTCCACACCTTCCGGCAGCTCACAGGCGCCAGTCACATCTGTGGTACGGAAGTAGAACTGAGGACGATAGCCCTTGAAGAATGGCGTGTGACGACCACCTTCATCTTTGGACAGCACGTACACTTCAGCTTCGAAGTTGGTGTGCGGGGTGATGGTGCCCGGCTTGGCCAGCACCTGACCACGCTCAACGTCGTCACGCTTGGTGCCGCGCAACAGAACGCCGACGTTCTCACCCGCACGGCCTTCGTCGAGCAGCTTGCGGAACATCTCAACACCCGTACAGGTGGTTTTTGTGGTGTCTTTGATACCGACGATCTCGATTTCTTCACCCACTTTCACGATGCCACGCTCTACACGACCAGTCACAACAGTACCACGACCGGAGATGGAGAATACGTCTTCGATAGGCATCAGGAACGGCTGATCAACAGCACGCTCGGGCTCAGGGATGTAAACATCCAGAGTCTCAACCAGCTTCTTGACCGCGGTGGTACCCATTTCCTTGTCATCTTCGCCGTTCAACGCCATCAGCGCAGAGCCGGTGATGATCGGAGTGTCGTCGCCAGGGAAGTCGTAGGCGTCGAGCAGCTCGCGCACTTCCATTTCAACCAACTCCAACAGCTCTTCATCGTCGACCATGTCCGCTTTGTTCAGGAACACAACGATGTAAGGTACACCGACCTGACGAGACAGCAGGATGTGCTCACGCGTCTGTGGCATTGGGCCGTCCGCTGCGGAACACACCAGAATCGCGCCGTCCATCTGGGCAGCACCGGTGATCATGTTCTTCACGTAGTCGGCGTGTCCGGGGCAATCCACGTGCGCGTAGTGGCGCGTCGGTGAATCGTATTCAACGTGAGAGGTAGCGATAGTGATACCGCGCTCACGCTCTTCCGGAGCGTTGTCGATACCATCAAACGCCATTGCGGAACCTGTGCCCCAGACTTCGTGACAAACACGAGTCAGTGCTGCGGTCAGAGTGGTTTTACCATGGTCAACGTGACCGATGGTGCCCACGTTGATATGGGGTTTGTTACGTTCAAATTTTTCTTTAGCCACTTTACTGCCCTCTAACTTTCCAATTTAAAGTGAGATAAATTCAGATCAAACTGATCGAGATTATTCGCCAGACCTGTTCTTGGCGATAATGCCTTCGGCGATATTGTTTGGTGCCTCACCATAGCGTTTGAACTCCATGGTGTAAGTTGCGCGACCTTGCGTTGCTGAGCGCAAGTCAGTGGCGTAACCAAACATTTCCGCCAGCGGAACCTCCGCATTGACGATTTTTCCACCGCCGGACAAGCCTTCTTCCATGCCAAGGATGAGGCCGCGGCGACGGTTGAGGTCCCCCACGACATCGCCCATGTTTTCTTCCGGCGTTACCACTTCTACAGCCATCAAAGGTTCAAGAATAACGGCACCGCCTTGCTGAGCGAGCTTTTTGGTCGCCATGGAACCGGCGATCTTGAACGCCATTTCCGACGAGTCCACATCGTGGAACGAGCCGTCATAAAGAGTGGCTTTCAAGCCCAGCAACGGATAGCCGGCGAGAATACCATTCTTCATTTGCTCTTCAATACCCTTACCAACCGAAGGTATGTATTCTTTGGGAATTGCACCGCCAACGACTTCGTTGACGAATACCAGCCCTTCTGCATCCGGATCTTCAGCAGGTTCAAAGCGGACCCAAACGTGACCGTACTGACCGCGCCCGCCGGACTGACGGACAAACTTGCCTTCAATCTCACAGGTGTTGCGAATACGCTCCCGGTAAGCAACCTGCGGCTTACCAATGTTCGCTTCGACGTTGAATTCACGGCGCATACGATCAACGATAATATCCAAGTGCAGCTCACCCATACCGGAAATGATCGTCTGGCCCGTTTCCTCATCGGTTTTCACACGAAACGACGGATCTTCCTGAGCCAACTTACCCAGAGCGATACCCATCTTCTCCTGGTCCGCCTTTGTCTTTGGCTCTACCGCAACCGCAATAACCGGCTCCGGGAATTCCATACGCTCCAACGTGATTTTGTGGTCTATTGCACACAGAGTATCACCGGTGGTGACATCCTTCAGGCCGATCGCCGCAGCGATATCACCGGCCAAGACTTCTTTAATTTCCTGCCGATCATTAGCGTGCATCTGAACCATCCGACCCACACGCTCTTTCTTGTCTTTCACCGGATTGTA
This sequence comes from uncultured Cellvibrionaceae bacterium, assembly GCA_964419935.1. Classification (GTDB taxonomy): domain Bacteria; phylum Pseudomonadota; class Gammaproteobacteria; order Pseudomonadales; family Cellvibrionaceae; genus CAYQQJ01. The sequence continues at coordinate 15,111 of CAYQQJ010000009.1, read as the reverse complement.
AACACTGTCGCCAGAGTTCAGTTTGCCGGAGTAAACCCGGAAAAACGTCAAGGTACCCACAAACGGGTCCGTGGCGATCTTGAATGCCAGGGCGGCGAAGGGCGCGTTGTCATCTGCTTCACGAGTGGCGACAGTCTCGCCGTCGTCCAGCACACCTTCAATGGCGCGAACCTGGTTTGGTGCGGGAAGATAATCAATAACCGCATCCAGTACCGCTTGAACACCCTTGTTCTTGAAGGCGGATCCGCCCAGCACGGGAACAATTTCATTCGCCAGAGTGCGCGCGCGAATTCCGGCCTTGATTTCCTCTTCGGTGAGCTCTTCACCTTCGAGGTATTTATTCATCAGCTCTTCGGAGCCTTCAGCTGCAGACTCAACCATGTATTCCCGCATTTCCTGGCACAGGTCAAGCATATCTGCGGGGACATCACCGTAATCGAAGCTCATACCCTGGTCTTCTTCATTCCAGAGGATGGCCTTCATCTTGACCAGGTCAACCACGCCCTTGAAGTCGTCTTCGCTGCCGATGGTCATCTGCAGCGGGACCGCATTGGCACCCAGACGCGTGCGCAGCTGCTCAACCACCATTTTGAAGTTGGCGCCGGAACGGTCCATCTTGTTCACGAAAACCATGCGTGGTACTTCATACTTGTTCGCCTGGCGCCATACAGTTTCAGTCTGCGGCTGAACACCGGATGAACCACACAATACAACAACCGCACCGTCGAGCACGCGCAGCGAACGCTCAACCTCGATAGTGAAGTCCACGTGCCCGGGCGTATCGATGATGTTGATACGGTGCTCGTCAAACTGCTTTTGCATGCCCGGCCAGAAACAGGTCACCGCAGCAGAGGTAATCGTAATACCGCGCTCCTGCTCTTGCTCCATCCAGTCTGTGGTAGACGCGCCGTCGTGAGTTTCACCCAGCTTGTGCGACCTGCCGGTATAGAACAGTACGCGCTCGGTGGTGGTAGTTTTACCTGCGTCGACGTGCGCACAGATACCAATATTGCGGTAACGTGCGATAGGCGTTTTTCGTGCCACGATAGTGACCCCCCGATACTGTTGAAATTCCAGAGCGGTCGCTGTGTCCCTGCCACACACTCAAATTATGCATCGCCATTATCCTTACGCTGGCATTTGCTGCCTGCGCGGTCCGGCTTGCTGAACGATTTTATCTGCCGCTGCTTGCCATTGTTCGCCGTCGTCCCGGACGAGCTCGACCTATAGGCCATTGTTCTAAAACGGTAAAAGGCAGCGATAGTGGCTGCCTTTTATTACACCTGTTTGATCAAATAAAAATTTGACCAATTTAATAGCGCAGAGCTTAGAAACGAAAGTGTGAGAACGCTTTGTTTGCTTCGGCCATACGGTGTACATCTTCACGCTTCTTGACGGCACCGCCCTTGTTTTGCGATGCATCAATCAGTTCACCAGCCAAACGCGCGGGCATGGATTTCTCACCGCGGTTACGGGAATATTCCACCAACCAACGCATTGCCAGTGCAGTACGACGTGAAGGACGAACTTCAACTGGAACCTGGTAGGTTGCACCGCCGACACGACGGGACTTCACTTCCACCAAGGGGGCGATGTGTTCCAGCGCTTCTTCAAAGGTTTCGACAGGATCTTTACCCAGGCGTTCGCGGACAATTTCCAGCGCGCCATAAACGATGCGTTCTGCAACAGCTTTTTTACCACTGATCATTACGTGGTTCATAAACTTCGCCAGCGTCACGTTGCCGAACTTGGGATCTGGCAGCACTTCGCGTTTAGCGACAACTCTTCTTCTTGGCATAATATATTCGCCTAATAATTCAGGATTATCCGAGACGCCGTTGATTCAGCCCTGCACGTATAACATACGCTCACAGGTCCACTTGATCACACGCTCGGCCTTACTGGTTCAATTCCGAAAAACGTTAATACCCGACTCGGGCGACTGGTAATACGGGCCGTCTTTGCAGACAACCAAAACAACCTTACTTGGGACGCTTGGTACCATACTTCGAGCGACCTTGCTTACGGTTGTTAACACCAGATGTATCCAAAGAACCACGAACGGTGTGATAACGAACACCCGGCAAGTCTTTTACACGACCGCCGCGAATCAGTACCACGCTGTGCTCTTGCAAGTTGTGACCTTCACCACCAATGTAGGAAGACACTTCAAAACCGTTAGTCAAACGCACACGGCAGACTTTACGCAGTGCGGAGTTTGGCTTTTTAGGGGTAGTGGTATACACACGTGTACACACCCCACGGCGCTGAGGGCAAGACTGCAGAGCAGGAACGTCGCTCTTTTGAACCTTACGTTTTCTCGGCTTACGAACCAACTGGTTGATCGTTGCCATGAAACTTGACTCCAAAATAATATGCCTAATACAGGCGTTTCAGCTAAAAGCGGGTAATAAATACCCTCCCACGAAAAAAGCGGGTGGCGCATTGTAAAGACACCACCCGCCGTCGTCAAGGCAGGGCACGGCCCAATCAATTGAGTAGTGCCTGCCCCGCAACGGCCTTATAGCCGCTTGTTCTTCCTTCTTTTGGATCAGCTTGCGCTGGATCGCAAAGCTTCAGTCAAAGCGGCTTCCACGTCCGCTGCACTGACGCCATCGAACGAAGCCTCGTCCTTATCACGCTTGCGACGCAGCCGCTCGCTGTGATACGCCAAGCCGGTACCGGCAGGGATCAGACGGCCAACCACAACGTTCTCCTTCAGACCACGCAAGCGGTCGATTTTGCCGGTTACGGCAGCTTCGGTCAGCACGCGAGTGGTTTCCTGGAACGATGCCGCAGAGATAAACGACTCAGTTGCCAGGGACGCCTTGGTGATGCCGAGCAACTGACGCTCAAACTGTGCCGGCTGTTTGTCTTCTGCGCGGAGCTTTTCGTTGGCCTCGAGAACGCGAACATATTCCACTTGCTCGCCCTTCACGAACTCCGAATCGCCCATGGCGGTAATTTCCACCTTGCGCAGCATCTGACGGACAATCACTTCAACGTGCTTATCGTTGATTTTCACGCCCTGCAGACGGTAAACATCCTGAATCTCGTTGGTGATGTATCGCGCAAGCGCTTCGATACCCTGCAGCCGCAGAATGTCATGGGGGTTGCTGGGGCCGTCGGAGATCACTTCACCCTTCTGTACCGTTTCACCTTCGAACACTGTCAACTGACGATGCTTGAGAATCAGCACTTCGTAGTGAGTAGAACCGTCTGGCAGCAGTTCGCCACCGGTTGGTGTAATGATCAGGCGGCGCTTGCCCTTGGTTTCCTTACCGAAGGAGACGGTACCGGAGATTTCCGCGAGGATGGCGGGCTCTTTTGGCTTACGCGCTTCGAACAAGTCGGCAACACGCGGCAGACCACCGGTGATGTCGCGCGTCTTCGAGCCTTCCTGGGGAATACGGGCAATAACATCACCCACACCCACGTGGGACGCATTGCTCAAGCTCAGAATCGCCGAAGCCGGCAGCATGTAATGCGCTGGCTGATTCGAGTTGGCCAGAGTCAGCTCATCGCCATTTTCATCCAGCAGCGTGACCGCAGGCTTCAGATCCTTACCCGCAGAAGGACGCTCAGTCGGATCCATCACTTCGATCGACGACAGGCCGGTCAACTCATCGGTCTGACGACGCACGGACAGCCCTTCTTCCATGCCAGAGAAGGCGACCTTACCGGCCACTTCCGTAATAATCGGGTGAGTGTGCGGATCCCATTTGGCGACCACAGTTCCACCGGCTACAGTGGCACCGTCCTCTACAGAAATGACCGCACCGTAAGGTATCTTGTAACGCTCGCGCTCGCGGCCAGCGGCATCAGCCACGGCCAATTCACCCGAACGCGATACCGCAACATATTCGCCGCTTTCGCGCTGCACAATCTTGATGTTGTGCAGACGCACGGTACCGTCCTGCTTCACTTCAACGTTATCCACGGCGGAAGCACGACTCGCCGCACCACCAATGTGGAAAGTACGCATGGTCAGCTGGGTGCCGGGCTCACCGATGGATTGCGCGGCAATCACGCCGATGGCTTCACCGCGGTTGGCGCGATGACCTCGGGCCAAATCGCGGCCATAACACTGGGCGCAGATACCATGAGCAGTCTCACAACTAATCGCGGAGCGCACGAACACCTCGTCGATACCCATGGCTTCAATACGCTCGACCCAGGCTTCGTCGATCATGGTGCCGGCCGGAACCAGAATCTCTTCACTACCAGGACGCACCACGTCACGAGCCACAACGCGACCGAGGATACGATCACCCAATGATTCGATAATGTCTCCGCCTTCGATAACCGGCGTCATGGACAAACCATCGTCAGTGCCACAGTCCACTTCGGTAATAACCACGTCCTGAGCAACGTCCACCAGACGTCGGGTCAGGTAACCGGAGTTGGCTGTTTTCAATGCGGTATCCGCCAGACCTTTACGTGCACCGTGGGTCGAGATGAAGTACTGAAGTACGTTCAGGCCTTCACGGAAGTTCGCGGTGATCGGCGTCTCAATAATGGAGCCGTCCGGACGCGCCATCAGACCCCGCATACCCGCCAACTGACGAATCTGTGCGGGGGAGCCCCGGGCGCCGGAGTCCGCGTACATAAATACCGAGTTGTAGGAGGATTGCTCTTCCTGCTCACCCTGTTTATTGGTCACGAATTCTTTGGAGATGCCTTCCATCATGGACTTGGCCACCAAATCATTGGCGCGAGACCAGATATCAATCACCTTGTTGTACTTTTCGCCCTGGGTCACCAGGCCGGAAGAGTACTGGGATTCAATTTCTTTGACTTCCGCTTCGGCGCGCTCGATCATCTCCGCCTTGCCGGCAGGGATTTCGAAGTCGTTGACACCAATGGAAGAGCCGGACTTGGTCGAGAAGTCATAGCCCATGTACATCAGCTGGTCGGCAAAGATCACCGTCGACTTGAGCCCCACCACGCGGTAGCAATAATTGATTGCACCGGAAATGGCCTTCTTGACCATGGGTCGGTTGATGATGTCGAACGGCATTCCATCGGGCACGATCTCCCAGAAAAGCACACGACCCACAGTGGTATCAACAACAGAGATCTTCTCTTCTTTCTCGCCGTCTTCACGCAGAACGATTTCACTGATGCGCGCTTTGATACGAGCTTGCAGATCCACCTGACCGGCGTAGTAAGCGCGGGACACTTCCTTGGCATCAGAAAACGCCATGCCCTCACCACGCGCATTAATGCGCTCGCGTGTCATCCAGTAAAGCCCCAGTACCACGTCCTGGGACGGCACGATAATCGGCTCACCGGAGGCTGGCGACAGGATATTGTTGGTGGACATCATCAGCGCGCGGGCTTCGAGCTGAGCTTCCAGAGTCAGAGGCACGTGAACCGCCATCTGGTCACCATCGAAGTCTGCGTTATAGGCTGCACAAACCAATGGGTGCAGCTGAATCGCCTTACCTTCAATCAATACGGGTTCAAACGCCTGAATACCCAAGCGGTGCAACGTCGGTGCACGGTTCAGCAGCACCGGATGCTCGCGGATCACGTCGTCGAGGATATCCCATACAACGGGCTCTTCGCGCTCAACCATTTTCTTGGCGGCTTTGATTGTGGTGGCCAGGCCACGCAGTTCCAGCTTGCTGAAGATAAACGGCTTGAACAACTCAAGAGCCATTTTCTTGGGCAGACCGCACTGGTGCAGACGCAGAGTCGGCCCGGTCACAATAACGGAACGGCCAGAGTAATCCACACGCTTACCGAGCAGGTTCTGACGGAATCGACCCTGCTTGCCTTTGATCATATCGGCCAGGGATTTCAGCGGACGCTTGTTGGAGCCGGTAATGGCACGACCGCGACGACCGTTGTCAAGCAGCGCATCGACCGATTCCTGCAGCATGCGCTTTTCGTTGCGAACAATGATGTCCGGCGCATTCAGATCCAGCAATCGCTTGAGGCGGTTGTTGCGGTTGATGACGCGACGATACAAGTCGTTAAGATCCGATGTAGCGAAACGACCGCCATCCAGTGGAACCAGTGGACGCAGATCCGGCGGCAGTACCGGCAACACTTCCATCACCATCCACTCGGGTTTGTTGCCAGAGTGCAGGAAGGCTTCCAGCAGCTTCAAACGCTTGGACAACTTCTTGATCTTGGTTTCAGAATTGGTATTCGGAATTTCTTCGCGCAACGCCTGGGCTTCACTTTCCAGGTCGATATCACCCATCAATTTCTTGATGGCTTCGGCGCCCATCTTGGCTTCGAATTCGTCACCGAATTCTTCCATGGCTTCGAAATACTGTTCATCAGTCAGCAGTTGACCTTTTTCCAGAGTCGTCATGCCCGGGTCCACCACGACATAGGACTCGAAATACAACACGCGTTCAATGTTGCGCAGCGTCATATCCAGTAGCAGACCAATACGGCTCGGCAGGGATTTCAGGAACCAAATGTGCGCAGTAGGACTTGCCAGCTCAATGTGACCCATACGGTCACGGCGAACTTTGGCAAGCGTCACTTCCACGCCACATTTTTCACAGATGATGCCGCGGTGCTTCATGCGCTTGTACTTTCCACACAAGCACTCGTAGTCTTTAACCGGGCCGAAGATCTTGGCACAGAACAAACCTTCACGTTCCGGTTTGAATGTACGATAGTTGATGGTTTCCGGCTTTTTCACTTCACCGAACGACCAGGAACGAATCATTTCCGGCGATGCCAGGCCAATACGGATACCGTCAAACTCGTCTGACGGTCCTTGGTTCTTCAACAAATTGAGTAAGTCTTTCAAGGCCTTTCCTCCAGTGGGTGCTCTACTGCACAGTGGGCGAGGCCCACCACCGTTAACTTGGTATTAATGCGACTTGGGCTCGGTAACCCGAGCCCCGGCAAATTGCTTACTGATCTTCTTCCAGTTCGATGTTGATGCCCAGCGAACGGATTTCTTTTACCAGCACGTTAAAGGATTCCGGCATGCCAGGTTCCATGCGGTGGTCACCATCCACGATGTTTTTGTACATCTTGGTACGGCCAGCCACGTCATCGGATTTCACCGTCAGCATTTCCTGCAGGGTGTAAGCCGCGCCGTAAGCTTCCAGTGCCCACACTTCCATCTCACCAAAACGCTGGCCACCGAATTGCGCCTTACCACCGAGCGGCTGCTGCGTTACCAAGCTGTAGGAACCGGTTGAACGCGCGTGCATCTTGTCGTCAACCAAGTGGTTCAACTTCAGCATGTACATGTACCCGACCGTGACCGGGCGCGTAAACGGGTTGCCTGTGCGGCCGTCGCACAATTGCATTTGACCGGACTCCGGCATGTCAGCCAGGCGCAGCAAGGACTTGATCTCATGCTCCTGGGCACCGTCGAATACCTGTGTCGCCATAGGCACACCACCGCGCAAGTTATGCGCCATGTCCAGGATTTCCTGATCGCTCATAGAGGCCAGGTCTTCGCGGTCCTGGACGTCGCCAGTCTTGTTGTAGATCTGCTCAAGGAACTCGCGTACTTCTGCAACCTTGCGCTGCTCTTCAATCATACGATCGATCTTGTTGCCAAGACCTTTCGCCGCCAGACCCAGGTGAGTTTCCAGAACCTGACCCACGTTCATCCGCGAAGGAACGCCGAGCGGGTTGAGCACGATATCAACCGGTTCGCCATTCTCATCGTAGGGCATGTCTTCAACCGGCATGATGACCGAGATAACACCTTTGTTACCGTGACGGCCGGCCATTTTGTCGCCGGGCTGAATGCGACGTTTGATTGCCAGGTAAACCTTTACAATCTTCAGCACGCCCGGAGCCAAATCATCGCCGGTTTCCAGCTTGCGCTTCTTGTCTTCGAAACGATCGTCAAGATTTTTGCGTCGCTCAACCAACTGCTGTTCGGCAGCATCAATCATCTCGTTGAGGCTGTCTTCACTCATACGGATCTTGAACCAGTCGCCCTTCTCGAGCCCGTCCAGCATTTCATCAGTGATGTCAGCACCCTTCTTGACGCCTTTGCCGCCGGCAGCCTTCTGGCCAACCAATGCTGCGCGAAGACGCTCATAAGTTGCGCGTTCAACAATGCGGTACTCTTCGTTCAGGTCCTTGCGCACCTGATCGAGCTGTGCTTTTTCGATCTCCAGAGAACGCTGATCTTTTTCCAGACCATCGCGGGTGAAAACCTGAACATCAATGACGGTGCCCTTGGTGCTGGAAGGCACACGCTGGGATGTGTCTTTTACGTCCGAGGCCTTTTCACCAAAGATCGCACGCAGCAACTTTTCTTCCGGTGTCAATTGGGTTTCACCTTTCGGTGTAACCTTGCCTACCAGAATATCGCCAGGACCGACTTCCGCACCGATATAAACGATGCCGGACTCATCCAGTTTCGACAGTGCGCCCTCACCCACGTTGGGAATATCCGCTGTAATTTCCTCGGCACCCAACTTGGTATCCCGGGCAATACAGGTCAGTTCCTGAATGTGAATGGTGGTGAAGCGATCTTCCTGTACGACACGCTCGGAAACCAGAATCGAGTCTTCGAAGTTGTAGCCATTCCAGGGCATGAATGCGATGCGCATGTTCTGACCCAACGCCAACTCGCCCAGATCCACCGACGGACCATCGGCAAGAATATCGCCTCGGGCAACCGCATCACCGGTGCGCACGATTGGACGCTGGTTGATGCAGGTATTTTGGTTGGATCGGGTGTACTTGGTGAGGTTGTAAATATCCACACCCGCTTCACCAGCGACCACTTCTTCATCAGCTACGCGAACAACGATGCGAGCCGCATCAACACGCTCGATGACACCACCACGCTTGGCAACCACACACACACCGGAATCCGATGCCACGTTGCGCTCCATCCCCGTACCTACCAAAGGCTTCTCGGCCTCAAGTGTAGGTACAGCCTGACGCTGCATGTTCGAGCCCATCAGTGCACGGTTAGCATCATCGTGCTCCAGGAATGGAATCAACGACGCTGCCACCGATACCACCTGACGCGGTGATACATCCATATACTGGACATCTTCCGGCGCCTTCAGCGTAAATTCATTCAGGTGACGAACCGATACCAGCTCTTCATTCAACCGACCCTGATCGTCCAGCGTTGCGGAGGCCTGTGCAATAATGTATTGGGACTCGGTAATAGCTGACAGATACTCGATCTCATCAGTAACCTTACCGTCCACCACTTTGCGCACCGGGCTTTCCAGGAAGCCGTAGCTATTGGTGCGGGCGTAAGTTGCCAATGAGTTGATCAGACCGATGTTCGGACCTTCAGGCGTTTCGATCGGGCATACGCGACCATAGTGTGTCGGATGCACGTCGCGCACTTCGAAGCCGGCACGCTCACGAGTCAAACCACCTGGGCCCAAGGCCGACACACGACGCTTGTGGGTCACTTCGGACAGCGGGTTGTTCTGGTCCATAAACTGAGACAGCTGGCTGGAGCCGAAAAACTCCTTGACCGCTGCAGCAACCGGCTTGGCATTGATCAGATCCTGTGGCATCAGGCCTTCGCTTTCCGCCATGGACAGGCGTTCCTTGACTGCGCGCTCAACACGTACAAGGCCAACGCGGAACTGGTTTTCCGCCATTTCGCCAACAGAGCGGATACGACGGTTGCCGAGGTGGTCGATATCGTCCACCACGCCTTCGCCGTTGCGAATACCGATAAGAGTCTTCAGCACGTCGACGATATCGTCATTCGACAAAGTGCCCTCGCCCTTCTCTTCGTCGCGTCCAAGGCGTCGGTTGAACTTCATGCGACCGACGGCCGACAAGTCATAACGCTCGTGACTGAAGAACAGATTCTGGAACAGGGTTTCCGCAGATTCCTTGGTCGGCGGCTCGCCGGGACGCATCATGCGATAAATTTCCACCAGTGCTTCAAGACGCGTCTTCGTGGGGTCACTGCGCAGCGTATCGGAAATAAAAGGACCGCGATCCAGCTCATTGGTGTAAAGCGTTTCCAGCTCGCTGACACCGGCCTTGGACAGACCTTCCAGAACTTCTTCTGTGATTTCAGTATTACATTCGAACAGAACTTCCCCGGTGTCCGTATCAATGATGTCGCGTGCAAGCGCACGACCTATCAGATACTCGCGAGGCACTGTCAATTCGTTAATACCCGCCTTTTCCAGTCTGCGAATATGGCGTGCTGTAATGCGGCGGCCTTCCTCAACAATCACTTCGCCGTTGTCATCTTTGATTTCAAAGGTAGACACATCACCACGCAAACGTGATGGAACCAGTTCAAGTTTCACCTGCCCATCACTGAGCACGGTAAATTTGTTGGTTTCAAAAAACATTTCCAGCATTTCTTGCGAACTATAGCCCAAGGCGCGCATCAAAATGGTGGCAGGCAGCTTGCGGCGACGGTCGATTCGAACGAACACGAGATCTTTCGGATCGAACTCAAAATCCAACCATGAACCGCGGTAGGGAATAATACGTGCGGAATAAAGCAGCTTCCCGGAGGAGTGTGTTTTACCTTTGTCGTGTTCAAAGAATACGCCAGGTGAACGGTGCAACTGAGACACGATCACGCGCTCGGTACCATTAATCACAAAGGTGCCGTTGTCGGTCATGAGCGGAATTTCGCCCATGTACACTTCCTGCTCTTTGATATCTTTGATCGCCTTGCTGGACGATTCTTTATCGTAGATGATCAAACGCACTTTCACGCGCAGAGGCACGTTGAATGTTGCACCGCGAGACACACACTCGCTAACATCGAACGCAGGCTTGCCCAGGTTGTAACTGACGTATTCCAGCGCGGCGCTGCCGGAGTAACTGACTATTGGGAAAACCGATTTGAATGCCGCGTGCAGACCGATGTCGTCGCGCCCATCGGGAGGCAGGTCTGATTGTGTAAATTTCCGATAAGAGTCCAACTGAATCGCCAGAAGGAAAGGCACGTCCATGACGTGTGGCAATTTGCCAAAATCCTTGCGGATACGTTTTTTCTCAGTATATGAGTAAGCCATCAGTATTCCTCAGCCTGTTCACGGGTCGGTGTCTATTGAGACGGGAAGGGTCTACACTTCCTTTTAAGGCACCGCTAAAAATTGTCTTTCGGGTTGAATAATGGGTTGTGCTTCCATTCATTGTTTGTCAACAATGAATGACGTGGGTGGTAGTTACTGCAAAATACAATTTTTAGGAGCACCTTCTTTTCTGCGGGTTGTCTTTCGCTACAAAGGTTCGTAGCGTCTTGCATGGAGCCAGATCTGCTCAGCTATCATTTCTACTCGACTTGCATTCCGTCACAATAGCGACCTACCGCAAACGGAAAAAGGCCAGCAGACAAACGCCTGCCAGCCTCGCGCTAAACTACCTGTTCAGCGTTCCAAGACAATGCAATTACTTGATCTCGACAGTAGCGCCGGCTTCTTCCAATTGCTTCTTGGCATCTTCGGCTTCTTCTTTCGAAGCGCCTTCTTTAATTGGCTTCGGTGCTTCGTCAACCAGAGCCTTGGCTTCTTTCAAGCCCAGGCCAGTCAAGGCACGTACAACCTTGATCACGTTAACTTTCTTCTCACCGGCTGCAGCCAGGATAATGTTGAACTCAGTCTGCTCTTCAGCAGCACCACCAGCGTCACCACCAGCAGCAGGCGCAGCAGCGGCAACAGCAGCTTGAGCAGAAACGCCAAACTTCTCTTCCATTGCTGAAACCAGTTCAACCACGTCCATTACGGACATCTCTGCAATTGCATTCAAAATATCTTCTTTGGATAGAGCCATCACTCAATCTCCAGATTAAAAGTTCATTGATTAAACGCGGTAATAGGCCAAGCAGTAGTCGCTTGAAAAATTACGCAGCATCTTTCTTTTGATCGCGAACGGCCGCGACAACACGTGTAACTTTGGTAGGTACTTCGTTGAAAGTACGAGCGAGCTTGGTGACCGGAGCAAGCGTAACTCTCGCCAGCATTGCCAAAGCTTCCTGACGAGTAGGCAGCTTGGCCAAGGCGTCAATCTGATTCGCCTCGAGCAATTTACCACCGACAGCCAGAGCTTTAACTTCAAAGGCTTCGTTTTCTTTCGCGAAATCTTTGAACAGCCGAGCCGCAGCACCTGGATCTTCCATGGAAAATCCGAAAATGCTGGGGCCTACCAGTACGTTCTCCACGCACTCAAACTCAGTACCTTGCACAGCGCGCTTGGCGAGCGTGTTACGGATAACCTGTAACTGCACGCCATTGGCACGCGCCTGCTTACGCAAAGCGTCCATTTTACCGACCGTGACACCACGAGCATCGGCAATAACCAGTGACAACGCGTTGGCAGCGGTCTCGTTAACATTGGCAACAATCGCCTTCTTGTCTTCGAGTCCAATAGCCACTATATCTATCTCCTGGATCTGACAAATAGTCCTGGAAAACCAGAACCGATTAATCGGTGATCACATCCAGTATAAAAACTGAGTGGGTCACACCGTCTGCGTAGGCAAGTCAAAAAACTTATTAAAGGGTTTGATCTTTAGCTTGAAGCTTGCAGCTCTCACCCCACCTACGGTCTTTGACAGCTCGAATTCAAACTGCGAACTCGAACCCCCAAAACTTCGGCCGCTGCATGCAGCGGCCAACTCATCACTAGCCTAGATTTCCAGCGATGATGGATCCAGGGTTAAACCAGGACCCATGGTTGTGCTGAGTGATATCTTTTTCAGATAAACACCTTTGGATGTTGCAGGCTTTGACTTCTTCAAATCCGAAATCAATGCTTCAAGATTTTCCTTGATAGCCTTGGCGTCAAATGACAATTTGCCGATGCCGCCGTGGATGATGCCACCCTTGTCGGCGCGGTAACGCACCTGACCGGCCTTGGCATTGCGAACTGCAGTAACAACATCAGGCGTTACAGTGCCGGTTTTCGGGTTTGGCATCAGGCCGCGCGGACCGAGTACCTGACCCAACTGACCAACAACGCGCATCGCAGCAGGATCAGCGATGACCACGTCGAAATCCATCATGCCGCCTTTGATTTGCTCGGCCAGATCTTCCATACCTACAAGATCAGCACCCGCTTCTTTGGCTGCATCGGCATTTGCGCCCTGAGTAAACACAGCAACGCGAACTTCTTTACCGGTGCCGTGTGGCAAAGTGGTCGCACCACGAACTGTTTGATCAGACTTACGCGGATCAATGCCGAGATTGACTGCAGCATCAACGGTTTCCGCAAATTTTACCTTGGACAACTCTTTCAACAGTGCCACTGCTTCGTCGATGCTGTACTGCCTGGTTGAGTCAACTTTTTCATTGATTGCACGCTGGCGCTTGGTTAGCTTTGCCATGTTACAGGCCCTCCACATTAAGGCCCATTGCACGGGCAGAGCCGGCAATAGTGCGCACGGCAGCATCCATATCGGCTGCGGTAAGGTCCGCATCCTTGGTTTTGGCGATATCTTCCAACTGGGCGCGGGTGATCGTACCCACCTTTTCAGTATTGGGACGTCCGCTGCCAGACTTGATGCCAGCAGCTTTCTTCAACAAGTAAGCTGCAGGAGGGGTTTTCATGGTGAATGTGAAGCTGCGGTCACTGTATACACTGATAACCACAGGAACGGGAGCACCAGCTTCCATATCCTGAGTCTGCGCGTTGAATGCCTTACAGAATTCCATGATGTTGACACCGTGCTGACCCAGTGCTGGACCAACCGGTGGGCTTGGGTTTGCCTTGCCTGCAGCGACCTGCAGTTTAATGTAGGCATTTATCTTCTTTGCCATGGTGTGTAAGCTCCTATATCTAAGCTTTGAATGGGTCTGACGCCTCCGAACAGTGGCAAAACCGCTCGTCGTTGGCTCCCCCTGTCCCTGTGGTAAAACGCAATGCGGTTATCACAGAGACGCGAAAAGCCCTCTCCTGCTACGGCAAAAGAAGGCATGAAAATCTTTTCCGGCTATCTAAGCCTTCTCGACCTGACCAAACTCCAACTCGACCGGTGTTGAACGGCCAAAGATCAGAACGGCCACTTGAAGCCGGCTTTTCTCGTAGTTAACCTCTTCCACAACGCCGTTGAAGTCATTGAACGGACCATCAACAACACGCACCATCTCACCGGGCTCAAACAGTGTTTTCGGCTTGGGCTTATCTACCGAATCGTCCACTCGCTGGAGGATTGTCAGGGCTTCTTTCTCGGTAATCGGTGCCGGCTTGTCTGCCTTGCCACCAATAAAGCCCATTACGCGAGGTGTTTCTTTCACCAGGTGCCAGGCAGCGTCACTGAGCTCCATCTGAATCAACACGTAACCCGGAAAAAACTTGCGTTCTGATTTACGTTTCTGGCCGCCGCGCATCTCCACGACATCTTCGGTGGGAACCAGCACATCACCAAAAGAATCCTGCATGTTGTGCAACTCGATGCGCTCTTTCAGCGCCGCAGCCACCTTCTTCTCGTAGCCCGAGTAGGCGTGCACTACATACCAACGTTTTGCCATGAGGAAAACCTTAACCAATAATAAGAGAAGCGGCCCAGCCTAGAAGCGTATCCAGACCCCAAAGTATAATGGCCATAATTATGACGACCACGATCACCATCAAAGTTGTCTGATTCGTTTCCTTGCGTGTCGGCCAAACAACCTTGCGAACTTCGATCTGCGCGGCCTTCATAAGGGACCAAAAACTGTGCCCTTTGGCAGTATTAACAGCCACAAAACATGCCAGCAAACCGATTGCCAGCAACACCAACACGCGATACAGCAGCGCCACATCGCCTGCATAGTAAGAATTAGCGAAAGCTGCACCGGCAACCAGCAGTATAACCAACAGCCACTTCAGGCCGTCCATGCGGAACTCTCTGGCTTCGACTTTTGTACTCATTGCAGCATTCCCACTCACCGGTAACAGTGAACCAAAACTTATTAAAATGGCAGGCCAGGAGGGACTCGAACCCCCAACTTTCGGTTTTGGAGACCGACGCTCTACCAATTGAACTACTGGCCTGTAAAACTCTGACTCGCTCCCGGTTCAGGCGGAGCGTTAAAAACACACACGACAAAAGGTTGGCACAGGAAAACCCCAACCAACCTTTTGCCTAGCCGTTAGCTAACGCTTAAGCGATAACTTTGGCAACAACACCCGCGCCGACTGTGCGGCCACCTTCACGGATGGCGA
Source organism: uncultured Cellvibrionaceae bacterium (assembly GCA_964419935.1). Taxonomy (GTDB): domain Bacteria; phylum Pseudomonadota; class Gammaproteobacteria; order Pseudomonadales; family Cellvibrionaceae; genus CAYQQJ01. The sequence goes on along the minus strand of CAYQQJ010000009.1, from coordinate 12 downwards.
AACGCAGACCGT
>CAYQQJ010000008.1:0-127024 GCA_964419935.1 uncultured Cellvibrionaceae bacterium | reverse complement strand
CAAGCTGCAAGCTGCAAGCTGCAAGCTGCAAGCTGCAAGCTGCAAGCTGCAAGCTAAATCGTGACGGCCTGTGTGGTCGCGTCAAGTCTTTTTGTAGCTATATGCAGTAAATGTTGTGGCTCCTGGTTTTTCTTTTTCCCCTAGCTTGTAGCTTACGGCTTGCAGCTTGCGGCTTTTACCTTTCCCTTTTCCCTTTTCCCTTTTCCCTAGCTTGTCGCTTGCAGCTTACAACTCCATCCCCATCTCCGACGGGCTGACAATGATGCCCTCTTCCTGATCATCAGGAAAAACCACAATCAGCGTACCGTCGGCTTCCATTCCGGGAATCCAGCGCTCGAGCCAGGTATCCAATGCGATCATTTCGGGTTCACAGTCGGCCCAATCTCCGGTGGCCCAGAGGCGTGCAAAATCGGGGTGGGGCCAGATGGGCAAACAGGCGTCACCGTCCGATGAGAAGGCGACCCAGCCTTCTTCATTGGCCAGACTCCAGATCTCACCGGTGGACATTACCTGGTGAATAAGATAGTCGTAGCGCTCTTCCGCAGAAAGCTTCAGTACGGCGTCGTGATCGGTTTTGCTAAGGGAGTAAGGCATAAGCGAGGCAACGTGTTGCGCATGAACCACGTCTGCAGGTTCATGCTGGGGTGAAAGTCGGTATCGAAGAATTGCCGAGTCTAACATCTTCCCCGTGGCGAAGGTACATGACGGCGGGTGCGAAGTCGAACCCTGTCATGACCTTGCAAGTTGCATGAATATTGCGTCGTTGTTCATGGCTGCACGCATAGCGAGCAAATTTTCTGTAGCTTGGTGAATACCGAGGTCTTGAGTGACCTATTGCAGAAAATGATGAAGGGAAAAGCGCAAATGGTCGAACTTTTCACTCGACCTCTTGCAATTCCTACTTTTGAGCGGATGGAGGAAAAAGCAATGCAAGTTAAAGATGTGATGACTAAAGATTGTGAATATATTTCACCGAGCACGACCCTGACAGAGGCGGCGACAAAAATGCTGGATCTGGATTGTGGCTTCCTGCCCATCGGTGATTCCCAGCAGGATAAATTACAGGGCGTTCTGACCGACCGCGACATAGTGATTCGCGGCATCGCAAAAGGGCTGGATCCGAATAAAACCAAGGTGGAGCAAATCGAAACTAGCAAGGTTCTCTACTGCTACGAAGAAGATAGCCTGGACTCGGCTACAAAGAGCATGCGGGATCAGCATGTGTATCGCCTGGTGGTTGTGAGCAAGGCGAATAACAAACGCCTGTGCGGCGTGATCACTCTGGGCGACATTCTGCGTCACAACCAGGCGAAGATGGCTTCTGAGGCCGCTCAGGGAATCACCAAAGCTGCGTAACCGCCAAGGGCGGTGACGAATTAAAAATACTCAGGAAAATATAGCAACTGTCAAAACAAAAAGCCGGAGAAGAATCTCCGGCTTTCTGTTTCAGGTTCAGTCGGTTACTTTGCTATGAAACGCGCAAGCTGCGGCCTTTGCGTTTGCCGTCTGGTGCAACCGCGCGCACGTCGACCTGCTTACCATTGACTTTCACCTCGTCTGTATAGGGCTGCCACTCGCCACCGTCCACTCGGTATTCGATGCCAAGCCCCGGGAAGCTGATATTTGCCTTCAAGATGCCATTTTCAATCTTGGCGCCAACTGTTGGCAAACGATACTCCATACCCACCCGGTCGAGTTTGGGAAACACCTTGTGAGCCAAACTGTTCGCGAAACGATTCCATTCAGCATCGCGCTGTGCGCGCATTTCACTGGTGAAGGCATTTGTGGTTTGACTATAAACGGCACCATCATAGTTATAGGGCACAGCCCACTCGGGTTTGTGCCACGCGCGCTCGGCCAGTACCACCATCCGTGGGAACAGCATGTATTCCACCACCTCGTCACTGCGCAGGGTTTCGCTCCAGATCTGCCCTTGGATACCGGCAACCCGAGTGTTTTTTGCGCGGGGGCTATGTATCACATTACCAGCATCATCGCGCTGAACACGGTCATCTGCCGTATAGGGCTGGCCCAGCTGATTGGTGCGAAATTCCGCATGGACCGGCAGGTTGTCCGGCATAAAATCAAACACGTCGCGCGCGGTGGTTTCCCGGGAGCCCCAGTAGTAACCATGCTCTTTGGGGTCTGCCGACTGTGGGAAGTCAAAATACAAAATATCCGGCAGTGACAGCACCACATCCCAGCCGTTGTTTATATGCTGGTGCGTTACGTGATGGGCCTCGCTGCCCAACAGCGCCCATAAATTGCTCTGCACGCCTTCCGGCATTTGGTCGGGATTGGTTTCGCCCAAGCCATCGTTCCACCCACCGGTTTTGATCCCTTTGTCGGCAAGTAGATTGGCAACCCGTTCAATAAAGTAAGCACCGAGCTCATCAACGCTATCGACACCATGGTTGTTGTCAGCGAGGAATTGCTTGCATATTGGCGAATCAACCCAGGCCCCCGCCGTTTCATCGGCACCGATGTGGTAGAGCGTTAATGGTTGTCCGGCCGCTGTATGTACCGCCTGCATTTCGTCCATGACCTTATCGATAAACTTGTAAGTGGATTCCATGCACACGTTAATGGTGTTATCGCCGTAAAACTGAATGCTTTCATAGTCAGTTTTATCCTCAAAATCCGAAAGCAGGTACTGCCGCGCGGCTTCGTCTTTCCCCTCTTTCATCAGTTTTCGGTAACGCGCTTCCATGGCTTTGATAACGGCACGGGAGTGGCCGGGCATATCAAATGACGGAATCACCTGGATGTTGCGCGCGTCGGCTGCGCGGAGGATGTCCTGATATTCTTTAATGGAATAGTAGCCGTCCACCTGGCTGTTGCCGTGTGGCCCACTGCCCAGTTGCGGCAGCAGGCAACGGCTCTCGGTAAGGTCATGACAGCGGCGGCTGCCAACGTCGGTCAACTCCGGCAAGCCGGCAATTTCCAGTCGCCAGCCCTCATCGTCACCCAGGTGCAGGTGGAGTTTGTTGAGCTTGTACGCGGCCATTTCGTCCAGGATGTTGAGCAACAGCTCCTTGCTGTGGAAGTTCCGCGCGACGTCGATATGGACACCACGGAAGCTGTAGCGTGGCTGATCCACTACGCGGAGCTGTGGAACAGTAGTAACGCCGGGCACAAGCAAAGAGGCAATGGATTGCAGTGCGTAGAATGCGCCGGCGGAATCGGCCGCGGTCACATTTATTTCGTTATCCGTAATATTCAGCGTGTAGGATTCGGTCCAGACACCGTCGCGGCCAGCATCGTCGACAGTGACGGCCAGAGGGATACCATCCGCCGTTTGTGGAACGCCGAACAACTCAAGCCGATCCAGAGCAGGCTGCAGGGCGGCCTGATCCACGCCCGTCAACTGCAGCTGAATGCCTTTGGCAAGATCCAGGCTACCGGCTCCTGGCGTGACTTCAGCCGGCGTAGGAATAATCACGCCATCAAGCCCGTCGGATACCGCGGACAAGCCGGCATTGGCTTCATAAATGCGTTCACTCGTCGCCCATTCAGTCTGGTCCTGGGCGTGACTTTTGAATTGAGCCGGATCAGTCAGCGAGGTGGCGTAGGGTCGAATTTCCAGACCAGTTTCCGGATCTTCCTGGACCTGTGTGCTCGCGATCACCTCCGGTTCCAGATCATTTGCCACTACATAGTAATTGGGCATGAGCTTGGATTCCGACAGCACCACACCGCGGCCAACCAACTGGATGGTTTTGGTCTCTCCCGCGTCGAATCCGCTAAATTGCGGGGTGGGCGAGATGCGGTGCAGGTCGCCATTGAGATGCTCAACCACAAATTCCTCACTGGTGGCTTCCGCAACCGGATCAACCTGGCTGAAGTACAGACTCCAACCGGTAAAGTCCAGTGCCACCGGTGACGTCAAACTGAGAGTCGCCAGGTAGCAGGGAGTCTTCTCACCGGCCGCCGTGCAACCGCCCGCCGGACGGTTCTCGTTCACGCTGTAGGTAACGTCGAGCTGTGCCGCTATTGTCTCCAGATTCTCCTGGTTCACTGCGGGCAGCATGGTGGTTTTATCGTTGTTTTCCGTATCGGTGCAGCCGAACATTGTGACTGCCATGGCAGTCATTAACCATGATCTCCAGATTCGCATTTGGTACTCCTCATCAATGTCTGTGGCCGCCGTCACCTGTGCCGCAGCAGAGCCGACGGCGAAATTATGTCCAGCTACGGGTGACTTGGAAACGTCTGGTGTCGGTTTTCCGGCAAGCTCGTTTATTTGAATCAGGGCTGAGCGCACCAACCCCAGGTGGCCAACCGACATTACGACAACGCTGTCATGCGTTGATGGAGATATCGGGTCCGGCACACTTGAAAGCCATTTTATAGCACATAGATGTATCGGACGCCAATCTAAGGCACATAGTCAAGGAAGCAGATGCTACGAAAGGCTGCAGCATCTGCCGGGAGGTGGCGAATTAACCGCCCTGGGCGAGGCTACGTAAAACGTACTGCAGAATACCGCCGTGGCGGTAATAATCCCATTCCACAGCCGTATCAATGCGCACATTGGCGTCGAAGCTGGTGTCACTGCCATTTTCTTTGCGCACGCTGACCTTGATGGTTTCCGGCTCGCCCTCAATGGCTTCGAAAGAAAAAACTTCCTCACCCGTGAGCCCTAGCGTCTGTGCCGATTCACCAGCCATGAATTGCAGGGGCAGTATGCCGAAGCCGACCAGGTTGGAACGGTGAATGCGCTCATAGCTTTCTGCAAGAACCACCCTGACTCCGAGAAGATTTGTGCCTTTGGCGGCCCAATCCCGGGAAGAGCCGGTGCCGTACTCCTTGCCAGCCAAAACGATCAGCGGCACCCCGTCCTGCTGATAACGCACTGAGGCGTCGTAAATACTGGTTTTTTCGCCGCTGGGGAAATGGGTGGTCCAGCTGCCCTCGGTACCCGGCGCCAGCTGGTTGCGCAAGCGCACATTGGCAAAGGTACCGCGCAACATCACCTCATGATTGCCGCGCCGGGAGCCATAGCTGTTGAAGTCCAGCGGCTTCACGCCCTGCTCCTGCAAATACTTACCTGCCGGGCTGTCCGGCTTGATCGCCCCGGCAGGGGAAATATGGTCCGTGGTGATGGAGTCCCCAACCTTCACCAGACAGCGGGCATTGGTCACTGCGCTGATCTCCGGCAAGGCCATGGTCATGCCTTCGAAATAAGGCGGTTTGCGCACATAGGTGGATTCCGGCCAGGAATAGATTTTGTCCTCCGGCACCGGCAGGTTGCGCCACGCTTCTGTACCGGCAAACACATCCGCATATTTTTCGCGGTACATTTTAGAGGAAATCGTTTGGGTTACCAGGTCGGAAATCTCGCGCCGAGACGGCCAGATGTCGGACAGGTAAACCGGCTTGCCGTCCCGGTCATTGCCCAGCGGTTCCTTGGACAGATCCACTGTCATGCTGCCCGCGAGTGCATAGGCCACCACCAGAGGTGGCGATGCGAGATAATTGGTGCGCACGTCCTGATGAATGCGCCCTTCAAAGTTCCTGTTGCCGGACAGCACCGACGAGACCACCAGGTCGCCGGCTTTGACGGCATTATGCACGGCGTCCGGCAAAGGGCCGGAGTTGCCGATACAGGTGGTGCAGCCAAAGCCGACGATGTCGAAGCCCAATTCATGCAAGGGCGCCAGCAGGTTCGCGGCCTCCAGATAGGCAGGCACCACCTGGGAACCCGGTGCCAGGGAGGTCTTGACCCAGGGTTTGACCTTCAGGCCCCGCGCGTGGGCCTTCTGCGCCACCAAGCCGGCCGCCATCATGACGTCCGGGTTGGAGGTATTGGTACAGCTGGTGATAGCGGCGATGACCACATCCCCGTGTCGCAGACGGTGCTTTACCCCGTCGATTTCCAGCTCCACCGCACCCTGCTCGTGCAAATCGGTATTGCCCACCGCGGTCTGGCCACCTTCACCGGTGAAGCGGCTTTCCTGGTCGCAGCAGGGGGCTTTGCCGTTCAACTCCAACTCCTTTTCCAATACGTTGAAAAAGGCGTATTTGGCATCGGCCAGCGCTACTCGGTCCTGGGGTCGCTTCGGGCCAGCAATGCTCGGCACCACGTCGCCAAGATCCAGCTCCAGTAGGTCGCTGTACTCAGCCTCCGGCGAGCCGGTCTCACGCCAGAGCCCTTGAGCCTTGGCGTACGCCTCCACCAGCGCCACGGTTTGTTTGTCTCGACCGGATAGCTCCAGATAGCGGATGGTTTCCTTATCCACCGGGAAGATACCGCAGGTCGCGCCGTATTCCGGAGACATATTGCCAATAGTGGCGCGATCCGCCAGCGGCAGGTTGTCGAGGCCGTCGCCATAGAATTCAACAAATTTGCCAACCACTCCCTTGCGGCGCAGCATCTCTGTCACCGTGAGTACCAGGTCGGTAGCCGTCGCGCCGTCGGGCAGCTTGCCGGTAAATTTAAACCCGACTACTTGGGGAATCAGCATGGTAATGGCTTGACCGAGCATTGCCGCCTCGGCTTCGATACCGCCCACACCCCAACCGAGCACGCCAAGGCCATTGATCATGGTGGTGTGCGAATCCGTGCCCACCAGGCTATCCGGCAGCGCAATTTTGCTGCCGTCCTGCTCCTGCACCATAACCACGTCAGCAAGATATTCCAGGTTCACCTGGTGAACAATGCCGGTGCCCGGTGGCACCACGCGGAAATTGGAAAAGGCCTTCTGCCCCCAGCGCAAAAACTGGTAGCGCTCATTGTTGCGTTCGAATTCCTTGTCGGTGTTCAGTTTCAGTGATTCCGGCGATCCGAAATAGTCCACCATCACCGAGTGATCGATGACCAGATCCACGGCACTGGTTGGATTGATCAGCGCGGGGTCGGCATTCAAGTCACTCATTGCCGCGCGCATTGCCGCCAAATCCACCACTGCAGGCACACCGGTAAAATCCTGCAAAACGACTCGCGCAGGGGTAAAGCCAACTTGATAATTGGAGTGTTCGCGAGGCTGCCAGCTGCACAGTGCGTGAATGTCGTCAGTGGTGACATTGACACCGTCCTCCTTGCGCAACAGGTTTTCCAACAATATTTTCAGCGCATACGGAAGCCGCGTCAGTGAACAGTCCTTCGCCAAAGCCTGCAGGTTGTAGTACTTGTAAGTTTCACCACCCACTTGCAAATCATTCAATGCACCAAAGCTGTTGCTCATGTTATAGCCTCCTGTTGATACGATTTCCCCAGCACAAGCTGAAAACACTGCGAAATATTCCAACTCGACCGTTAACGTTATTCCAGTGTACACCTTGGCGACTAAGAGTCCCACAAACAAGAGCAGAAACGGCCTGCAGCAATGGAACAAAAGAGCGAAGCAAGAACAAGACCAGCGAAATAGGAGTTTCCACTGCTGCTTTGTCCCGACGCGCATGAATGCGCTAGCGCCGCGGTATGGATGCCCAGGAATGGCCTTTTCATTCAGGTGGCCTGCGGCTGCCCCAAAATGCTATCTTTTCCCTTTTCCCTTTTCCCTTTTCCCTTTTCCCTTTTTTTCCTCTTGCGGCTTGCGGCTTAAAGCTATGCCTTGCGGCTCACAACTAAAACTCAATTCCCCTTTGCGCCCGAACCCCTGCACGAAACGCATGTTTGATATCCCTGACTTCGCTCACCGTATCCGCAAGCTCAATGAGTTCCGTAATTGCACTGCGCCCGGTGATTATCACGTTTTGGTTGCGCGGTCGGTCGCGCAAACATTGCAGGCAGGCATCCAGAGACAAATAACCGAAATCGAACATGTAGGTAATTTCATCCAGCAGCACCAGATTCACTTCCGGGTTCTGCAACTGAATTTCCGCTTGGCGCCAAACTTCTGTGGCTGCGGCAATGTCCTTTTCACGGTCTTGTGTATCCCAGGTGAAACCGGTTCCCATCACGTGATGGGTCACCAGTGGGTGGTCGGCAAAAAACAGTTGCTCGCCGGTTTTCCAGCTACCTTTGATGAACTGCACAATAGCCGCGCGCTGCCCGTGACCCACAGCGCGCAACAGGGTCCCAAACGCGGAGCTGCTCTTGCCTTTACCTTCGCCATACAAGTACACAATGATGCCACGCATTTCCCTGGCGGCCTTTATCGCCTCGCGCACATCCTTTTGCGTTTCCTGCATGGCCTTTTTGTGCTCTGCATCGCTGCGGTTTTCCGGTCGATCATGATTTGTCACAGCTTCCGCCTCTTACACCTGAGTTATCAAAAATGAACACGCACGCCCGCATAGGCAGCGCTGCCAGTGGTATTGTAACCGCGCACCTCCTCGTAGTTCTCGTCAAGCACATTTTCCCAGCGCAGGTAAACTTCCAACTCGTCAACCACCTTCCAGGAGCCGGTGACATTCAGCACATCGTAATCGTCAAGTAGCACGGGACCCTCGCCATAAACATAGTCGATGACATCGCGTGAATTGCGGTAGAAGGCGCTCAAGCTTACACGGTCCTGCCAAAAATCGTAGGAGGCAGACAGGTTATACGTATGCTTGGGCCGACGCGGTCTTTGATCACCTGGGCCAGCACCCACCAAGGTGGTATTTTCATTCAGCTCAGTATCGTTATAGGTGTAGTTACCCGCCAGCACAAGATTGTCCAGCACCTGAACGGAAACATTCAAGTCCACACCCTCAGATGTGGTTTCACCATCCACTTGCAGATAGCCGCCGTCATAGCCGCCGAGGTTAATCCAGTAAATTTCATCCTCAATTTCGCTGTGGAACCAGACAAGTTCAACAAAGGAGTTGGCAGCAAAGTGCCACTCGGCGCCCAGCTCGTAGCCCGCGCTTTGCTCCTCGCTCAACCCGGTCAGATCATAACCCGCCAGGCTGCGGTTGTGGCCGATTTCATAGAGCGAGGGAGCCCGAAAACCCGTCCCGTAACTGCCTTTAAGCTTCAGATCGCCGGCAGCCACAGGTACAAGATAAGCCGCAGTTAACCTGTAGCTGGTGTGCTCACCAAAATCTTCGTTGTCGTCGTAACGAATACCTGCGGTATAGAAAAAATTATTTCCGAAACCGATTTGACCTTCAATGAACGCACCCGTCTGATCCCGTTCGAATTCACCAAGGGTGTAGTTACTGGTGTAGCTATCCGCGCGATGATCTGCCCCAAACACCAAACCAACATCGCTGGCGACGTCATAGCTGCCGACGTACTGCCATTGTTGAATCTCACCATCAAATTCAGAGGCCCAGACAATATCTTCCCGTTCGGTGCTGCTGTATAGGTAAGCCAATTCATGACTCTGCTCTTCGGTGCGGTAGTGCCAATCCAGTTTACCGCTGCGCAGTTCGTATGTTTCGCGATAGTCCGCCGTATCCGCCCCGTCGTATTGGCTCTCACCAGACGCGCGACGCAGCACCACACCAACACCGGAATTCTCAGTTACGGCAACGTCGGCCACAGCGTGCAGCGTAGTATTATCGTAGCCATCGTCCTCGCCGGATTTATCAGCTACCTGCGCGTTGAAGCCATTGGTAGCAAGGCTGGAGCCGGTGAGCGAATAGCTGACGCGATCCACCGTACCGCGGACATTACCATTCAACTGATAGGTGTCGAAGCGGCCTGCTTCCGCACCCAGATCGGCCTCAAAGGGCTCATCCGACTGTTTGGATGTAATGCTGACGACACCACCCGCATCCGCGCCGTACATCATGCCCTGCGGACCGCGCAACAACTCCAGACGACCGAACTGGTTATTGAGCAGGTGCCCAAAATGGGGCATGGCCTGAACCGCAGATACATCCGAAACATTCAGGCCATCGATCAATAACAGCGTTCGAAATGCATCTTCACCGCGGATTCGCACGCCGGTACTTTTTCCCAAGCCACCACTCTGGGCAACACTAACACTGGGTAACGTACGCAGAGCATCTGCGAGTGCGGGAAAATTCTTTTGTTCCAGCTCTTCAGCGGTCAACACAGAAACGGACGCACCAATTTGCCGGAGAGGCATTTCAACGCGGCTCGCTATGATGGTGGTTTCTTCCAGAGTCGGTTCAGCTGTTTGAGCCGAGAGGGTATTGGCAAACGTGAAACCAGTGATCAGGGCCAGGCTTCGGCCGAGAATTTTATTGTGCAAAATCATATCTTCCCCAGCGCTTTTCAGAAAAAAGCGAAATCAATGAGAGGTTAAAATATGATGCTACAGGCAGGAAAAGCGAATTGCGGCGGGATAAGAGACAACAGCAATCGCTGATGTCGCCCACCGCAACATCGTGCAATTCCGCAGGCCGGTCTCCGGGCTCTTGGTGTGCAGTTATTGGATTCAAAACTGAACCCGATAACCACGACCGCAACGCCTTCCCATGTTGCTGAACAACACAGTGGCGTAATGTTGCGATCCTGACCAATTACCGTTGCGGGGGCAGCGCTGGGTTTGCAGTCACAAACTGTGGCATGCGCACCAGACTTCCCGTTTAACCCGAGCGTTGGACAGCAACTCAGGCACCTGCAAAATGTGCGGGTATGATATAGGTGCAAGCTGCACGCTGCAAGACTAGGTGAGAGTAAAGAGTGAATAGTGGAAAGCGCAGTCGTCGTAGGGCGAAAAAGCGTCAAGCGCGACGCGCATGGAAGCGCTAATGCCGTGAGGACATGGATGCTCAAGAACGGCCTTCCGCCGCTCAGAAATACTCCCGCCAACAGAAGTATTGCCAAACCCTCTACTCGTTGTCAGAAGTCTCATCCACGCCAGAGTCGATTTGCTTTGCTTTCTCGTTCAGCACGTTGAGTTTGTAGTTAAAATACAGCGGGCTGAACAGGAATGTCCAGAGCCCATGAAACCAGTCGTCACTTTTGTTGGAAAACCCGCACACACTGTTAATTCGGTTTCTTACCTGAAAACCCCAGATAATGAGCATAATCGACCAAACCATGTCCATTGCATTACTCGCGCTCTCTATGGGATGGCCAGTGTCCACACAAAGATACAGGACAAACAAAGCTACAGAAACGTAGGAGATAACATAGAACGCCTTGATAAACCCGCCCGAGACGCGCTGCCCCTCCTCGAGCTCCGAATTCAGTATTTTTGTTTGCCGATCCAGATAAAAGGCATAGTAAACACCGTAGGTAATCAGGCCCAGAAAAAGCAGTTTCCAGGTGCTCTGATGCTGCAACTTTGCAATTAGATTCATAATCGATTTCTCTCTTATCCTGGCATGAGTCAACACGGGCTTAGTTTTTTAACCCATCCGGAACAAAGCGATAATGACCCGTGATCCGATAACGAAACAGCATACCTTAAAAAGAGCGTCGTTTTTATTCTCAGTTTCACGTTGCCTACCTGTTGCCACGCAAACTGCTGATGTCGCCCGAGATTCAGCGGCTTGCCTCCAAACTCAACCTGACAATAGGACAAGGCTTCCCCTGAATCAATCTAAATTTTTCGTCTTTTTGATTTGGTCCCGGTTATTCCCTTATTTTTTCTTTATGTGCCCACCTGAATCAGTGCGCGGTTGGGTTTCGGGCCATACATCAACGTAGTTATTTGTGGCCCAGGCACGGTACATCGCGCTCATGTCGTTTACCCGGTGTGGGTATTTGGCAGCCAGATCATGTAACTCCGTGCGATCATGCTCCATATCAAACAGCTGCCATGGATGGCTCAACCGGGAGACCAGCTTCCATTTACCATCGCGCACCGCGCGATTGCCTTCATGTTCCCAAAAAATCGGTTCCCTGCGGGATAGGGTATCGCCCTTAAAGTTAGGCGTCAGGCTTACGCCGCTGAAAGGCAGAACATCGCTTTGGCGATATTCTTGGGGATAACGCGCACCTGTGACATCCAGTACCGTCGGCATGACGTCAATCACATGACCCGGGTTGGTCACGGTCGAGCCTGTTGCGGATTTATCGATGCCGTTGGGCCAATGGACAATCAATGGCGTGGCGATGCCGCCTTCATGAGTAAAATGTTTAAACAAGGTAAACGGCGTGTTATTGAGCGTCGCCCAAGTCTGACCAATAAAAACCGTGGAGTTTTTGTCCCCCAGGCGGCCGCCTGGAGCCGTTTTCGCAATACCCGGCACTCCGGTTTCAGCGTTGCCGCCATTGTCGGACATAAACAAAAGCAGCGTGTTATCCAGCTGGTTGCGCGCCTCCAAACCCGCCACCAGATCGCCGATGCTTCGGTCGATTGAACTGATCATCGCGGCGTAAACGGCCATCATTTCGTCGTACCGTTTTTGCTCGGTTTCAGTCAGGCTCGCCCAGGCAGGCGTCGTCGCCAGACGAGGCGTTAACGTGAATTGTTTATCAATCAGGCCCATGTCCACCTGCCGTTGATAGCGTGCGGTGCGCAATGCGTCCCAGCCTTGCAGGTATTCGCCTTTGAATTTGTCGATCTCGGTGGCTGGTGCCATCAAGGGGAAATGGGGAGCCGTATGGGATAAATAGAGAAAGAAAGGCTTTTTCTCGGCGATGGCCTGGTCGATGTATTTCAAGCCCCAGGTGGTGTAAAGGTCGGTGCCATACCAATCAGACCCCAACACAGGGTCATTGCTCTTTACCGGTTTGCCGTCGATAAACAGTCGCTGGTTCTTGCCCTGCTGCGCGGGAAAGTGGATACCTCCCACGAGCGCCGTAAGGCTGTGGTCAAAGCCCCGCTCCCAGGGCGTGCTGTCTTTTTTTCGCCCCAGGTGCCATTTGCCGGACATGGCTGTGTAATAGCCGGAATCCCGCAGAACTTCGGCCAGAGTGACGCTCCGCGGCAGAAGCCGTCCCCTCAAGCCTTGGGATTGGGGATCGTCCATTTTCCCTACAAGATAACCCACACCGGCTGCATGGGGGTACAGGCCCGTCAGCAAGGACGCTCGGGTTGTGCTACAACGAGCCGTATTATAGAACTGGGAATATCTGAGCCCCTGGTTCGCCAGCGCTTCCAGATTGGGGGTTGGAATCTCGCTGCCGTAGGGCTGAATATCTGAAAAGCCCATGTCGTCGACCAGGATCACGACGATGTTAGGGCGGGAGTGGGAGGATTGCGCCATCGGTTGCGCTGTGGATGCAGCTGTCAACCGCGTCTCAGGCGTTCGGCCACAGCCCAGCGCAACTGCAACCACCAAGGCACCTATGCCGAATGTTCGTAAACGCATGCCAATCTCCGATTGATGATTATTTTTTGTTTTGCGCTTTTGGCGCGCACCTTTTTAGCGTTCTGCGGCTTGCGAACTTGAGGCCTATCAAGGCAAAGACCGGCGCCATTGCAGAAGCTGATCCCGAAGTCGCTGCGTCACGCCCGCATTTTCGCCGGCCAGATTCCGCGTTTCATTGGGGTCGTCAGACAGGTTGTACAACTCCACGGCACTGCCGTCGTCATTTACCAGCAACTTCCATTCGCCCTCGCGTATCGCCAGATTGGGGCTGCGATCTGGTGCAGGAGGGTAATTAAAAGCCTTGTCGTTGCGACCATACTCCCAGAAAACCGGCCCCTGGTGAGAGGCATTCTTACCCCGGAGGGCGGCGCTGAGATCTTGGCCGTCCAGCCGGTGCTTGCTTGGAACGGGCGCGCCGGCCAGGGCTGCGAGGCTCGGCAACAAATCGACGGCCGTGAAGAATGTCTCCTGGTCCACTTCACCGGCGGGTACTGTGCCAGGCCACCAGGCAATGAATGGCACGCGCAATCCACCTTCGTACAAACTCAATTTGCTACCGCGAAGACCCAGCGTGCGCTGCCCGTCAAAGGAGGGAAGCGGGCCATTGTCACTGGAAAAGATAATCAACGTATTGTCAGCCAACCCCAGTTCCCGCACGCCTTTCACCAAGCGGCCAATTTGTTGATCCAGAATCCGAATCACCGGGCGCAGGTTCTGCGCGGATTTCCGCATGCTGATGTCTTGATGCCCTTCTGGCACCTCGTCTAAAACCTCTTCTAAAACCCAAGGCGTATGAACATCATCCGGCCAGAGCTGAATGTACATGGGCTGATGCTTATGGCGTGCCATAAAATCGAGTGTCTTATCCACAAAATAAGCCGTCCGGTCCCAGCGCTTGACCGGATCTTTCGGGCTCCAGATCCAGTCGGTCGCGGTGATTGCCGGGTCCGGTGCAGGGCTCTCCCAGGTACTGACGCTTTCATCAAAACCATAAGCGCTCAGCGCGGGGGCATCGTCCACATCTCTACCGCCACCCATATGCCACTTGCCGAAATGCGCGGTCACATAACCTACCGATTTCAGTTGGCGTGCGATGGAAGGCGCCTCGGGATCAAGATAATCCGCCTGCTCGGACAGGCGATTACCCGCGCGCTTTTGCAAAAAGCTGGTGATTTGCCAGCGCGCAGGAAAGGTGCCAGTAGTGAAGCCCGTGCGTGACGCGGAGCAGATGGGGGAAGCCGTATAAAAATCCGTAAAGCGTATGCCCTCTGCAGCCAAGCGATCGATATTGGGCGTGGGCTCCAGAGTGCCGCCATAGCTGCCCAAGTCGCCCAATCCCATGTCGTCGATAAGAACGAAAATAATATTGGGTTGGGATGACCGGAGAACCGGCTCTTTAGCGGTATCAATGGGTTTACAACCAGACATCATCAGCACCACTGCCATCATTAAAGGTGCGATCAGGCTTGTTTTGGTCTTCACGGACATGTTCATTTACCGACAGAGGCCGCATGAACCGCTCAACCGAAGTGATGCCAGTCATGCGATGGGAATTTAGCGTCTCAATATATCATATATATCGCATTTATGAGCAAGCGCCGCCCATCCAACATCTGATCTGCGAATATGCCCGAAAAGAAAGCGAGGCGCTGGACGCCTCGCGGAGAGATAGGAGAATCTATGTACGTTGCTCTGCAAAGGCCGCCGCATCGGCGGCGGGCAAAAACCTGTATTCCTGCTTCTTATTGCGCTTCCGTGTTAACCGATTCCGGATCCACATACATGTCAGCTACGGATGTTTGTTCGCAAAGGGTTGGAGTCCCGGCCGGCTTTAGCATTTCCCTGCGAATAAACAAGCGTTTACCCGCTTTAGTGGTAGGCACCTCCTTCACCGGCGTCCAGGTAATGCTGCAATTTTCGCTCATAACCTGTCTTATACGACCTTCAATTTCGTCACGATCAGGCGTGGGAACATCACTGTAGCCCTCTTTGAGCACGTGTTTGATTTCGATACGGTCATAGTCTTTCTGCACAATATGAAACTGGTCCAGCCAAGGCCGGTAATAAAACAGGTTAATAAAGAAGGGGCCGCACACCCGGGAGCCTCGGACGTTTATGAACTCTTCGGTCTCCCGTCCGGAAATTTTTTTAAGCGTTGCAAACGGGTAACCATCCCGCTCCACACTCTTCCCCAGGATACCAGTGTCTCCTATGTCGTACCGGATAAGCGGCATACTGAAGTTGTGCAGGGTCGTAACCAAAATCCTGCCCCTCTCGCCGACTGCCACCTCTTTTCCATCTTCGTCCACTACCTCCAGTTTGGCGAAGAATTCGGGGAAGTACATGTCGCCATTTTTGTGTTGCCACGCCAGCGGTCCAACTTCTCTGGAGCCGTAGTGATCACACACACGGCAGTTGAATACCTTTTCAATTTTTTCTCTCATAAAGCCATGTAAAGTCTGCGCCGTAGTGCCAATCATCTTGACGTGTCTGGGGAATTCTATCCTGTTCTCATCCAGATACTTCGCCAACTCGTATACCGACCCGGCGTAACCAAAGATGAACTGCGGCTTCTGTCTGCGCAGGATGCGTACACACTCCCTGAACTTTCCATCAGAAAATTCAAAGGTGTTAATGTGACGCGTGCGAAGGCCAATGAGTTCACGCATGAAATCCTTAACCTGGATACCGATCTTCGCCTCGCCGGCAATCACCTCTTTGTTCATGCCCCAGAGGATCAGCTTATTGTAGTGAGGTCCATCGAAAAACATTCGCCCGCACAACTTGCGAAGCGCACTGGCTTTAGCAGCAAAGTGCTCATCATGCACCACAGTTACGGGCTTGCCCGTCGACCCGCCAGAGGCGTGGGTCCAGGTCTTCCAGCGCTCGCAACCTGTGGCCTTCAACCTGTCGCCTGCACTGAGAATATGGTCGCGGTTGAGTATGGGCCAGTGACTCAGGTTTTGTGGATTGAGGAAGGGATTGCTCTTG
Organism: uncultured Cellvibrionaceae bacterium; assembly: GCA_964419935.1. GTDB lineage: Bacteria > Pseudomonadota > Gammaproteobacteria > Pseudomonadales > Cellvibrionaceae > CAYQQJ01. Next base: position 110,923 of record CAYQQJ010000008.1, on the reverse strand, counting down.
AAGTAGTCATTGTAATACGGCACTCTTTCCATGGCATAGGCCAAGGATTCACTCAGTAGTTGGTCGGCGGCTACTTCGCGGCGCGCTGCCCATTCTTGCAGAAATTTCTCGGTGAGGCGCTGTTGGTTATTTTTCTTCTCGGAGATGGGGCTTACCCGGTCAATGTGCTGGCGTGTGCTGACGTAAAGCGTGGCGATACTCATTACTACCCTCCTTGAAGCCTGTATGAGTTCGAAATTGTGAATGGATTACATCGCTGATGATAGAACTTTCACACTCTCCCTGCGCCGACTCGAATATTGTGAAGGACAAAATTTGAATTCACCGAGCTGACATACAACTTATTGTTCAACCGAAAAAAACTACCGCTTTCACGCTAAGAACTGCCTATTTTATTGCGTAGGTCGAGTGAGCTGATGAAAAAGCAACTTCCATACCATCGGCTGAGGTAGACCATAAACTCAATTGTGGCTCGAGCCCTCCCTGGATGCCCTTACGCCTGTTTCGACTTACCCTGGATGCGGAAAAGTGCATGAAGGCCCCGACACGCGAATATCAACGTCCGCAAATGAGGAATGAAAGGAATGCAGAGTGGTGAGAAATCCATTCAGATCGTTCCGTGATGTCAGGCCCGGGCACCTTTCCTATCGCCCCGCGTTTGCATTTATTTGGCGTGATGTTATGACTGTGATACGGTTTGTCAACGACGCGAACTACCGAATGTTAACCACGTGCGCATTCGTTAATGCATTGCAAAATCCCCCACCGTCAGCACCTTTAGGCTTGCGATGCCCCTCTTATCCCGGCAAGAAGGCCCGCCTCCCGTTCTGTTCGATTTGCACAATGCAGTGCCTGTACAGTCGATGCAGATAATCCTCGCAAAGCATTTCGTCAGTTGTGCCATAAACCACCTCACCATCGCCGAGCAACAATATCAGGTGATCGCAAAAGCGTGCGGCTAGGTTGATGTCGTGCAGCGTCATGATCAGCAAGCCTTCGGCGTCCCGGGTCCGCTGCGTGAACTTGTCCAGCAGGCTGATCTGAAAATGGAGGTCCAGATGGTTGGTGGGTTCGTCGAGCAACATCACTCGGGGTGCTTGAGTGAGAATACTCGCGAGCGCCAATCGCTGACGTTCACCGCCGGAAAGCGTATTGACCTGGCGTTCGGCGAGGCCTTCCAAGGCAACAGCTTGCAACGCCTCCATGGCCTGCGCCACATCATCATCCGTTTCCATGCGCCAGGCCGGTGTGTAAGGATGACGGCCGATGAGTGCGGTTTCCAACACTGTAGCGGGAAACGAATCGTGGTTATCCTGTATAAGTACACCCAAGGTTTGGGCGAATTGACGTCGGGGCCAGCAAGCAACATCCTTACCCTGTAGGGTGATCACGCCCTTTTCGGCCGTATGAAGATTGGCGAGTGTGTGCAGAAGCGTGGTTTTGCCAACGCCGTTCTGGCCGAGTATGCCCCAGCACTGGCCCGGCTCGAATGCAAGACTGAGATTCCGACAGACGCTTTTGCCGCCGATATTCAGGGTCAGGCGGCTACAGCAAAGTAGGCTCATACACTGCGCGCTCCCCGGTTGAGAATAAACAGGTAAAGGGGAACACCGATGAGAGCGGTGACCACACCCACCGGCAGTTGTTGAGGAGCAATGAGAGTGCGGGCCAGGGTATCCGAAAACATCAACAGACTGCCGCCCAACAACACGGAACCCGGCAGCAGTAATCGGTGATCCGCGGCACCTAACAGGCGCAGCATGTGGGGGACCACCAGGCCGACAAAGCCGACGGTACCGGCCAAGGTTACAGCGCTGGCGGTGAGCAGTGATGCAAGAAAGTACAGCCCCAGGCGCAATGGCTGCACTGGCACGCCCAACGCGCGCGCCTGCAGGTCGCCCCGGGACAATACGTTGAGATGCCGCGCAACGGCCAAGCTGGCTATCAACCCCAGCAACAACACCAATGCACTCCAGCGGGGCATTGAGGTATTGGCGAGGTCCCCCATCAACCAGAACAGCATACTGTGCAAATGGTTATCCGGGCTGGTGGCCAACAGAAAACTGATGATTGCACCCCAGCCTGCGGCCACCACCACGCCGGTCAGCAACAATCGTAACGTGCTCCAACCGCCACGCCCGTGAGCCAGACCGAAGACCAGTAACATGGAAAGGATTGCGCCAACAAAGGCGCTGCCGGACATCCAAAAACCACCAAGGCCTGCGGAGATTGCCAGCAATGCCGCGACGGCGGCACCACCGGAAATACCCAGGATATAAGGATCCGCCAATGGGTTGCGCAATAAAACCTGCATTAACGCACCGGCCAAGGCGAGCAAGCCACCCACCACAAATGCAGCCGCCGCACGAGGCAAGCGCAGCTCCCAAACAACGCTGTGATGAATGCTATTCCCTTCGCCCATGAGCGCCGTCACGACGTCCATCCACGACAGGGAGAGGCTCCCGGTGGTCAACGAAACCAGTAACGCCAGCAGCGCGGCGCAAATAAGACCAGGGATGAGGAAGAGGGGTTTGTTCATGGGTGATGGGCAAAGGTAAAAGGTAAAAGGTAAAAGGTAAAAGGTAAAAGAAGGGAGTATGGAGCTGCAAGCTGCAAGCTGCAAGCATGAACGACAGTGGACACAGTGAGGACACCAAGGCTCTGGCTGTGTAACATGCGCGCTTGGTGTTTATTAACGGTTGGCGTGGGATGGTAATGTTTTCGGAGAAAAAAATATGGAAGCTCTTAAGGCAGTGCTGCTGCCTGGCACTGCTGTCGGCTGCGTTGTTTCAGATTTTTTCAGCGCAAGCCGACGCGCCAATAAAGGTGGTGGACGATGCCGGACGAACCGTGGCACTTGCCCGGCCAGCGCAACGCATTGTGAGTCTGGCGCCTCATATTACGGAGATGCTATTTTCCGCCGGTGCCGGCGAGCGGATTGTGGGCACGGTCGATTTCAGCAATTATCCTGTCGCCGCCCGCCATATTCCCAGAATCGGGAGTTCGCAGCATCTGGACTTCGAGCGCATCACCGCACTGCAACCGGACCTGGTGATCGGTTGGAAGAGCGGCAACCCCCAGGCGGCACTGGATCATCTGGATAAATTGGGCTTTGCCTTATTTTTGAGTGAACCGCGCACTATGACGGACATCGCCGACGGTGTCGAAACCCTGGCTCGGCTGACAGCCACCGAAGCTGTGGCACACAGCGCTGTTCAGCCATTCCGGGATGGCCTGCAAAAGCTGGCACTGCGCCACCGCAATGCCAGCCCCGTTAGCGTGTTCTATGAGATCTGGAATAAACCATTAATGACGCTCAACGGCGAGCATATCGTTTCCGATGTGTTGGCGCTATGCGGTGGGCACAACGTGTTTGCAGAATTATCCAACCTTGCGCCCACCGTCAGCATTGAGGCTGTGCTGGAGAAAAACCCCCAGGCGATTATTGCCAGTGGGTCGAACGATGAACCGCCGTTATGGCTTGATGAATGGCAGCAGTGGCCGCACCTGCAATCCGTAGAGAACGGCCATGTGTTTTTCATTCCACCGGATATTATCCAGCGGCATAGCTTGCGTCTGTTACAGGGCGCTGAGATGTTGTGTGCGCAATTGGAGCAGGTGCGGCAGGCGCCTGCACCGTAGCAACCTTTAGGCTTCACCCTGCCTACCGATTGTGCGGCTCCTCAAGCTTCAATTCGGGGCCGACTGGCACAATGCGGGTCGGGTTGATGGTGTCGTGGCTGTAATAATAATGGTGTTTGATGTGGTCCATATGCACCGTTTCCGCCACGCCCGGCCACTGGTACAGCTGGCGCAGGTAGTTGGACAGATTGGGGAAATCCGCAATGCGCTGACGATTGCATTTGAAATGGCCGAAATAAACCGCGTCGAAACGCAACAGCGTGGTAAAGAGTCGCCAATCGGCTTCGGTAATCTGGTTTCCCACCAGGAACGCCTGGCGGCCGAGAATGGCTTCCACTTCGTCCAACGCGGCGAATAGGTCCCGGTACGCCTTTTCATATTTATCCTGCTTTGTGGCAAAACCCGCGCGATAAACGCCGTTGTTGATGTTGTTGTAGACCTTGTCGTTAATCCCATTGATCTGGTCGTGCAGCGACTCGGGATAAAAATCCTGCGGCGTTTTCGCCAGTTCCGCAAATCCGAAATTCAGAATGCGAATGATATCCGCAGATTCGTTATTGACGATGGTCTCCCGCTGCTTGTCCCAAAGCACCGGCACGGTTACGCGGCCGGAATAGTCCGCTTTATTGCGCGTGTACAATTGGTACAGGTAATCGAGGCCATAAAGGGGATCGCTGGTCACACCAAAAGTGTCATCGGCCTTGAACTCCCAGCCGTTGTTGAGCATATGTGGATGAACCGGCGTTACACCAATTACATCCTGTAAACCAAGCAAGTTGCGGAAGATCAGCGTTCTGTGGGCCCAGGGGCAGGCGTAGGACACATACAGGTGGTAGCGGTTGGCTTCGGCTTTAAAACCGCCCTCGCCCGTGACGCCGGCACTGCCATCTACAGTAACCCAGTTGCGGTATTGCGCATCCTCACGCACAAATTCACCGCCGCTCTTCTCAGTGTTGTACCACTGGTCCTGCCATTGACCCTTCACCAGCAAACCCATTGTTTCTCTCCCCCTACCTGTTGCAAATTCGGCGCTGAAGCCACTTAGTCGGCAACCGGGCCTCTTGGTTCAGCACCGCCGAAAGCCAGAATCATGAATCGGTTTTTCAAACCACGCTTTATTGTACGCGCTCCGCGCCTTAAACTAGGGAACCTCTGATCAAGTCCCTGTGGTCTCTGCGCAATCTGGCGCGAGGCAATCTCAAGGCGGCAATCGCAGCTTATGGCCGTAGCCCTTAGTAAGATTGCCAACGCCGAGAGTGCCCGCGCCAGGCAGCGCCCTTCGGGGCTTGCAGGAATTCTCGCTGGCGGCGTTGCGCTCATTCGACGGGCAACCAGCCCGACTCAGTCGCGCGCCTTGCCAGCAAAAATTCCTGTAAGCCAGAGACCGCAGGGACTTAATCAGAGGTTCCCTAGGCAACCGAACAGCATAACCAGGAGTTTCCATGACTCGCAGCTTTCCCACTACCCGCATGCGGCGCAACCGCTATGCCGATTTTTCCCGTCGTCTGGTGCGCGAGAACGAATTGAGCACCAGTGATTTTATCTATCCAGTGTTCATCATCGACGGTAAAAACAAGCGCGAGCCGGTGGCCTCCATGCCCGGCATAGAACGCATGACCATCGATGAGCTCGAGCGGGAGGTGGACGAATTGCACAATCTGGGCATTCCGGCTATCGCCATTTTCCCGAATATTGATCCCTCGCTGAAAACCCTGAAGGGCGAACAAGCCTTCAACCCTGAAGGCCTGGTTCCCCGTGCGGTGGCGACCATCAAGGCCAAGCACCCGGAGATGGGCATCATCTGTGACGGCGCGCTGGACCCTTACACCACCCACGGTCAGGATGGCATTATCGACGACAGAAGTTACGTGCTCAATGACGAAACCGTTGAAGTGCTGCGCAAGCAAGCGCTGGTATGCGCCCAGGCCGGAGCCGATGTGATTGCGCCCTCGGATATGATGGACGGCCGCATCGGTGCCATTCGTCAGGAGCTGGATGGCCACGGGTTTATCAATACGCAGATCATGGCCTATTCCGCCAAGTACGCGTCCAGTTACTACGGGCCGTTTCGGGACGCCGTGGGCTCAGCCGCCAATCTGGGCAGTGCCAATAAATACACCTACCAGATCGACCCCGCCAACAGTGATGAAGCCCTGCAGGAAGTGGCCATGGACCTGGAGGAAGGCGCTGATATGGTGATGGTGAAGCCCGGCATGCCGTATCTGGATATTGTGCGGCGGGTGAAAGATGAATTTAAGGTGCCGACCTTCGTCTACCAGGTGAGTGGTGAATACAGCATGCACATGCTGGCGATTCAGCAAGGCGTGCTGTCCGACCAGGTGATTCTGGAATCCCTGCTATGCATCAAACGCGCGGGAGCCGATGGCGTACTGACCTATTTTGCCAAGCACGCTGCGCGGGAATTGCAAAACCTGCAACGGTAAAGGCGTTATTCTCGCGGTGCATCCGGTCGCAGCAGGTTATGGCCCTCTGCTGCCCGGCGCTCGGTTTCGAGTTGGCCGCCGATTGGCAACTCCGCTGAAACATCGGCATCGGCGTTCGTTTTGACATTGGGCTCGATACTCGTTTCGATGGTAGCCGGGTCGCCATCGCTTACCCTGACTTCCTGGACCTGGCCCGGGAAGGCGCCAATGCACTTCAGCGCCGCAATCACATTATGCAGGGCGGCACTTCTGACTTTATCGAAGTTGGATTGACGCAAATCCACCCATCCACTGCAGCCAAGCACGGGGCCCGTTACAGCAAAATCAACCAGCAGCGTGGCAGGTGCCGGAGAACCCTGCAGGCCCGGTGTCGCCGTTAGCGCCTCCAGCGCCAGTTGTTGGGCCGCACGCAAGTCCGTTCCATTCAGCACAGTGATCTGGAAGCTGCACAAGCGCGTGGGATTGCGGCTGTAGTTGGTGATTACACCTTTGAATACCAGGGAGTTTGGCAACCGCAGGTGATTGCCGTCGAGAGTAATCAATGAAGTTGCCCGGGAGGTCAGAGTCGCCACCCGACCTTCATGGCTTTCAATAACCACATGATCATTCGGTGCGAAGGGCTGACGCAAGCTCAACAATATGCCCGCAATATAATTTTCAACCAAGTCCTTGAACGCAAAACCCAATGCCAAACCGGCAATGCCTGCCGCGCCCAGCACGGCGCTCACCAATGCGGTGGCGCCGAGCAGGTTGAGCGCGACCAATATGCCGATACCCACAATGCAAAGGCTGGAGGCATGGCGCAACAGTTCCGCCAGGAATGGATTATCAAACCGCGAAAATGGCCGTTGGCGACGTACAACCCATTGCGCCAACTTTGCTGCAACAAACACAATAAGCCCGGCAATCAACAGCAGCGGCAATGCCATGACCAGGCGCTTCAGGCGCGCCAATCCGTCAGCCAGCACCGGTGCAAGGCGACGATCCAGCGCGGTATCCAACTGCAGACGATTGTGTACCGCGACTACGCCCTCCACACTTTCTGCCAGCTGATTCGCCAATTGCCGGTAGGAATCGTCGTCCACTTCCCCGCGCAGAATCACCAGCCCCGCAGCAACATCAACCTCCACTTTGTCGAGGCCCTGTACACGAGCATAGCGTCCGTTGAGCTTTTCCACTATCACGCGATCCTGCCTTGCGTTTTGCTGGACCTCTTCCGCCACCGCCGGATCTTTTTCGGCAATCGCTGCAGCGCCTTCAGTGACGGTTTCCTCCTGAGCACTCGCGTAGCCGCCCACGAAAAAAGCGAATAGAAAAGTGGCTTTAATTAAGAGGATTATGAACGGGCGGATGACGATGAGCTGCTCCTCCGGATCACAGAACGATTTATACTGCCATGCAAAGTTTCAGCCGCCCGGCAGGTAAACGGTTGTCCGGCACCCCATCAAACCGCACACCGCCGCGAACAGGAACTGATGGTTAGGTGCAGGGTCGGATGTATATCGCTATGTCCTACCCGGAGGCGCTATGCCAGTTGAGCAAATGCCCACATGTGAAAACCGCGACATCCATTCGCCGCGCAAAAACGTGTTTGTTTTGGGCCATGATGAAAAACATCAACAGGACGTTGTCGATATTCACGACGCGTGCCGAGTGCGCATTCATCGCTTGCTCGGTTCCGAAGAACTGATCAATCAGGACGACTACGATATCGATGCGCTGCTCGACAAGGCGCGGGACGTGCTGGATAAATTTGACAGCGTCGATGGCATGGTCTGTCACTGGGATTTCCCCGTCACCTCCATGCACAGCATCCTCTGTGCGGAATACGGCTTGCCCGCCCCATCGTTAACGTCACTATTGAAATGCGATCACAAATACTGGAGCCGCATTGAGCAGAAAAAAGCAGTGCCCGAAAATACGCCGGCGTTCTGCGCTGTGGACCCGTTCGATGACAGAGCACTGGAAAAATTCACGCTGGATTTTCCCTTCTGGATAAAGCCGGTGAAAGGCTACGGCTCCATGCTCGGCTTCAAGATTGAAAATGCAGATGATTTCAATAGAGCGATAGAAGAAACGCGTAAGTCCATCGAAACCCTGGGCGACCCGTTCAACAATATCCTGCAGCGTGTAGAACTACCCAATGAACTGCAGGGTATTGATGGCAACACCATGATTGCCGAGCAATATATCGGCGGCATTGAATTTGCGCCCGAGGGTTATGTTCAACAGGGAAAGTGTCATGTGCATGGAATGATCGATATGGTCATTGGTCCCAACGGAAAGAGCTTCGAACGCTATGAATACCCGAGCACCATCCCGGCGGCCATACAGGCACGAGCGACGGAAGTATCCGCAAAGCTTATGAAGCAGATCGGTTTTGACAATGGCTGTTTCAACATCGAATTTTTCTGGAACCAGGAAACCGACAAGCTCTGGATTATCGAAATCAATCCGCGCATCTCGCAGTCCCACTCGTATCTGTTTGAAAAGGTGAACGGCTTATCCAACCATGAAGTGGCGATTGCCGTCGCTCTCGGCGAGACGCCCCGGTTCGGGGAAAAAAATGGCACCTACCAACGTGCAGCCAAATTTTTGCACCGCCGCTACGACAAGCGCAACATGATCGCCACTCAGGTGCCGGAACAACCGGATATCGAAGCCTTTCAGGAAATGCAGCCAGACACGCTGGTGTACCCGCGCCTGCAGCAGGGCATGCAGCTGGCGGATATGAAGGAGCAGGACCCCTACAGCTATGTGATTGCGGACATTCTGATTGCGGCGCAAAGCCGTCAGGAGTTGGAGCAGAAGTATCAGCAAGCGGCTCAATCCCTGCCGTTCGACTTTACGCCCTTATCCAGTAATTGAGGCGGGTGATACAGTGTCCTGCTTCATGCCCTACAGACATGCATCCAGCTATGGATCCGGAATATCAGGAGCCCTGAGTGAGTCAGTCGTCGTTCAACGTTGTCGCCGAGTTTCCACACAAGGTTAAGACCATTGAACACCAATGGATTGAACTGCCCGATGGTGAACGTCTGGCAGCCCGTATCTGGATGCCGGAGACTGCTGAAAAAACACCGGTTCCCGCAATCGTCGAATATATTCCGTACCGCAAGCGGGATCTGACCCGGGAGCGAGACACCATCAATTACCCTTACCTGGCCGGCCACGGCTATGCCTGCGTGAGAATTGACCTGCGTGGCAGTGGGGACTCCGATGGAATTCTGCGTGACCAATACCTGGAACAGGAGCAGGCAGACGGGGTTGATGCCATCCAGTGGGTCGCCGAACGCTCCTGGTGCAATGGCAATGTGGGCATGCTTGGCATTTCCTGGGGCGGCTTTAACGCACTGCAGATAGCTGCACGCCAACCGCCGGCACTGAAAGCAATCATCGCCGCCTGCGCCACTGATGACCTCTATGCGGACAACATGCATTACATGGGCGGCTGCCTGCTGGCGGACAACCTGTCCGAATCCACCACCATGTTTGCCTTCAACAGTTGTCCGCCGGATCCCGACACCGCAGGCCTCGAATGGCGGGAAATGTGGTTGCAGCGCATTAAGGAAAGCGGCATCTGGCTGGACATCTGGCTGCGTGAACAGCGCCGTACGGATTTCTGGAAAGCGGGCTCGGTGTGTGAAAACTATCACAGCATCAAGTGCCCGGTATTTGCGGTCTCCGGCTGGGCAGACGGTTATACCAACGCGGTATTTCGTTTGCTGGAACATTTGGACGTGCCGCGCAAGGGCCTGGTTGGCCCTTGGGGTCACAAGTATCCACACCTGGGTATTCCCGGCCCCGCCATCGGATTTTTGCAAGAGGCACGCCGCTGGTTCGACCAATGGCTGAAGGACGAAGAAACGGGAACCATGAACGAGCCCATGTTGCGCTGCTGGATGCAGGACAGCGTGCCGCCCACCCCCTTGCATGCCAATCGTCCCGGCCGATGGGTAGCAGAGAACGCATGGCCGGCGCCGGGCGTCGAGTGGCAGAACTGGTCCCTGACTCAGAGCCGCTTAATGGCCCCGGACATGGCAATGCCGGCTGAAAGCGGCGAACCAATAGTAAACTTGCAATCACCTCTGGTGCTGGGATATTTTGCCGGAAAATGGTGTTCCTACGCGGCGGCGCCGGACTTGCCGGATGACCAACGCCAGGAAGATGGCGGAGCCTTGGTGTTCGACTCAGAACCGCTGGCGCAAACCACTGAAATTCTAGGTGCCACGGTGCTTGAAATTTGTTTCAGCGTGGATCAACCGGTTGCTCAAGTGGCGGCTCGGTTGTCTGACGTCAACGGGGATGGCAGCGCCACGCGAATTACTTATGGTTTGCTCAACTTGACCCACCGCAATTCGAACGAAACGCCGGAATTTCTGGAGCCGGGGCAATGGTATAACGCACGGGTTCGACTCAACAACATCGCCCAGAGCTTCCCCGCTACTCACCGCATACGCCTGGCTTTATCCACCTCCTATTGGCCGCTGGCATGGCCTGCCCCGGCGCCGGTGAAACTTAAGCTGCGTCTGGAAGAATGTCAGCTGCAACTCCCGGTTCGCACGCCTAGCCCACGGGATGACGAACTGCGTAAATTCAATCCACCGGAAGGTGCAACGCCATTGCAGACCACGCTACTCCAATCGGGCAAACACAACTGGTATGTGCATCGCGACCTGGCCGCGGGCACTTCGGAGCTGGAAGTCATCAACGACCGAGGCGTGCAGCGGCTGGACGAAACCGGCGTCGAAATTGAAAGCGCCACCTATGAATGGTATCGCTCCCAAGACAACGACTATAACTCGGTAACAGGAGAGACACGCACCGTTCGCGGATTCAAACGTGGCGATTGGCACGCGCGGGTTACTACGCGTACCGTGCTACGCTCCGATGAAAGCAGCTTTTATTTACAGGCGGAGCTGGATGCCTATGAGAATGACAAACGGATTCTGTCCAAGAACTGGGACAAGCGCATCTCGAGAGACTATTTGTAGTAGCTGTTTATAATGAGAACAGTAGCTATATAAGGAGCGGAAGCCAGGCCATCACATGAATGAAGTTAAACCATTGCATAAGCGCGCAGTCTGTCACGGTGATCTTTTCTTGTGATAACATCACAGGCATTAACAATAACAACCTGCGAGTATCCATAATGACATCGAAACAACCACATGAAAGCGGTTACATTATTCCCATGACCATCATCGGGATACTGTTCTTCATTTTTGGTTTTGTCACTTGGCTGAATGGATCCCTAATTCCATTCCTGGAGATCGTGCTGGAGTTGACCCAGTTCCAGGCGCTGTTTGTTACTTTCGCATTTTACATCGCCTATACAGTGATGGCGCTGCCCGCAGCCGGAGTTCTCAAACGCACCGGTTACCGTAAGGGTATGATGGTGGGCCTTCTGCTGATCGCAGTCGGCGCCCTGGTGTTCATACCCGCCGCCTACACGCGTGTATTCGCATTATTTTTGGCAGGGCTGTTCATTATGGGCACGGGATTGACGCTGCTGCAAACGGCGTCCAATCCCTATGTAGTACGTCTCGGGCCACATGAAACGGCAGCGGTGCGTATCAGCATCATGGGCCTGCTGAACAAAGGTGCGGGAATCGTGGGCCCGGTGATTTTCACCGCGCTGATTCTTAGCGGTATGAGCGAGTTCTCGGAAGAAAAAATGGCCGCGTTGAACCTGGCGGAACAACAGGAACAACTGAGCGAATTGGCCAGCCGCTTGGTCGCACCTTACATCGGCATGGCACTGATACTGATCGCACTGGCAGCTGCGGTAATGTTTTCACCGCTTCCAGAAATAGATGAAGAAGAATCGCCACAAGAAGAGGCCCTGGAAAAGCACAATCACTGGGGCATTCTGCAATACCCACAAGCCGTGCTGGGCGCCATCGCGCTGTTTTTCTATGTTGGAGTGGAAGTCATTGCCGGCGACACCATCGGGCTTTATGGCAAACAAGTCGGCGTTGAGAATTTCGGTTCTCTCACCTCCTACACCATGGCGTTCATGGTCATCGGTTATGTGCTCGGCATGATTGCCATACCCCGACTGATCAGCCAGGGACAGGCTCTGCTGATCTCTGCCGTGTCCGGCATAGTCTTCGGGCTGGGAATCGTTCTTAGCTCCACTGAAAGCCATTTGATCGCAAACGTATTATTCGGTTGGACAGGTATTTCCACCGTGCCCGACAGCGTCATGTTCGTCGCGTTAGCCGGTCTGGCAAACGCACTGGTGTGGCCCGCGATATGGCCACTCGCACTAACCGACCTGGGCAAACACACCCCCTCCGGCGCAGCACTTTTGATCATGGGTATCTCCGGCGGTGCCGTCATTCCGTTGCTTTACGGTTACCTGTCCGACAACGTGGGCACCGCCCAGTCCGGCTATTGGCTAATGGTTCCGTGCTATCTTTTCATATTGTTTTATGCGGTTAAGGGGCACAAGATTCGGTCTTGGAGCGACAGTAAATCTGTCAAAAACACTTCAGCCTAACGCGCTCTACTCACCAAGTCTCGTGCGGTAGCATGATATCCTTCTTGGAGGAAGCATTATCAACCCAATATCTATTTCTGCAATGTAGTAATTCAGCCTGCGCTTGGCAACCGAGTCACTTGATACCGCTTTACATACTCAAGTGACTCTTACCCTAGTAATTAATTGACAGGCGTGTAATAAAAAGTTTTGTTCAGGAATCCACTAGCAGAGCATGTCGTTGGTGAACCGTAGTTGTTATAGCTACACCCAGCTTGGGGGTTTACGACATCTGGATTACTTAAGATTAACGATTCAATCGCTTGTTGCTTCGCGATAGCTAAGTTTGACGGCCCTCCCTGGGTAATGCTCTGGAAAAGCTGAATATCATGGTAGCCGTAGATTTCGTAGCCGGTGACATCGCACATCATCGGTGGACCGTAAGATTGGTAAGAGCAACCGACATAAATAGTATTAACGTCGACATTTGGATAGCGGCTAATGAACTGTAGCCTTGCTTGAGCTTTTGTATATTCAATGTTTGCACCACCACCAACTTGCATACGGAATAGCTTGCGATTAGTTAGTTTTGGGTCATCTATAAAACGAATAAAAATATTGTTAGAAAGTCTAATTTCAACATTTCCCAACATCCTGCTCTGACCGTTATATGTATAATTCTTACCGTCAACCTTAATACTTAGACTTTCTCCTTCAAAAAGATTTGCCAGGTGGGATTTCAGCTCTTGGCCGAAGTCACGACCACCATAAACATAAACATTGTCTTCGATTTTTTGGTCCAACCCGAAAAGTGCAATCTCCTGGGAGCTTAGCGTGTCATTTAGAGACGAATATACGCTGCTGATTATACAAAGTACTCTTTTGTGCCTTGGTACATTGCATCAGCACTCCAGCGGAGATGGTCAATGGGCAAAACATCTACGGTCTCACATGCGCTAATCCTTTAATTTATGGATTAGCCATGCCGTTAGTTGCTTCTTGATTGATGGTGTAATCTCGCCCAAAACATGACGACTGCCCGGCGGCAAATGCGCCGCAGGATCTTCGCCCATTCTAAATACATAGTAATCAAAGAAGGCGCGCCAAGCCTCTCTATGAGCCTGCGGCAAATCTCTTATTGTCAACAAACTATGTAGCATACTATCAAACGCGCTGTTACATCGGCCGGGATTCGGAACGCCAATTGATCCACCAGACCAAAAATTCACGAGAACGTTTATGGCGTCTAACGACTCAACGTGATGCCACCACAACTTCGGAATAAATATAGCGTCACCAGGCCGCAATTCTCCCACTAAGGCAGCCGCCAATGCATCCTTAAACTTTGGATAGCGCTCCAAGTCTGGGCTCTCCAGATCCACCAAACTGACTGGCGCCCCTCCTGGGGTATAATTTAATGGTCCCACATATAAATTAGAAATTTGCTCAGGAGGAAACAACGTAAACCGACGTCTACCGGCCACCGTACATGCAATATTATCAGCATCATCAAAATGCGCCGCAACCGTTACAGCATTTCCAATCCATATCCGCGGGGTAGCCTCGCTATCAAAGAGCGCCATGCTGTTGGTGTCCGAAAACTTAGGAAAGTGTGTGCGGACAGGAGCACTCTGAAGAGCTATAGCCGGTGGCTCTGGATCGCTGACGTGGTCCAATAGACGCTGTAAGAAGGTTTCAAAAGGTTCTTTTTTCCTACAAAAATTAAACTCGCGAAGACTGTTTTCATAGAAAATTCGGCCTTTGGATGATGGTGGCCCCAATATTGTGTCAACCAAGCCCCCTTCATAGCCCCTCTTAAGGTAATCGCAGATAGCATCATTAGATCTCACCGTCTCTTGGACAGCAGGCCATTCATTAACAAACCCCCTCATAATAGCTGGCTTATAAGATGTAGCTATTTCTGTCTCAAATATAGAGCGATCAACGTCATACCATTCTTTGATTTTGTTCATTCGATTCCCCGACAACCTTAACCTTATCTCTCAATTGAAGAAGATATCGAGTATCTCATTATCATAGAATTAACTCCGGTTCTCGCTTTTTTTGCAAAAAAAAGCCAAGCAGTATCGCTTGGCTTTTCGATCATCGATGGACTCAGAAATCCAGACGGATTCCCGCCACTACACGACGACCGTTTTCATATATCGACATCACCCGAACCTCGTCTGTATTGTACTCCACAACCTCTTCGTTCAGCAGGTTGATGCCTTCCAAAGACAAGCTGATACTATCGGTGACATTGAACGTCAAGCTGGCGTCCATCTGTCCGAATTTATCATTCCACAGTTCATCTCCATTGAAGTGGATGCCTTTGTACCATTCCGTACGGTAGTTATACATCAGGCGAGCGCTTAACAGGTCATTCTCGTAGTACCCTGTGAGGTTGGCCATATGCTCGGAAGTACCCTCTATCAGTCCCGATCCAGGAACAAGCTCATCACGCTCCTGATAACTATCAACGTTAGTATAAGTATAGTTCGTGACAACACCAAATCCGTTACCGAAATCCTGTTGGAAGCTTAATTCGAGACCATCAGTCTGACCGCCCTCGCCATTGTTAGGCTGCAAGAAATTCACATCTACCCACTCTTCGGTGTCTTCATTGAAGCGTGGTTCCACTGAGCTACTACGAGTGGGATAAGATTGGATTTCTTTGAAGAAATATGCAGCAGAAAGCAATGATGTATCGGAAAAGTACCATTCCCAAGAAAGGTCAAACTGGTTCGCAATCATTGGGTCCATATACGGATTATTTCTGGTCCCAGCCGGTGCAGCCTGATTAAGTGATCCATACGTTTCGCTGTGAGAAATCGCAGCGAAGTTTTGGCGGGACATTACTCGAGCAGCAGCGAATCTCAGAATATGATCTTCACTAAGATCAAAAGAAATGTTGAAGCTCGGCAAGATCTCACTATAGTCGTTCTTGTCTGCCACCCATTCGTAATACTCTGGCTCTAACCATTCAGTGTTAGTAGTTACCAAACCCGTCGCACCATCCGTGGAAAAATCATATCCATAGGAGGTTTGATCAGTCTGTACGTAACGAACACCCAACGCACCGCGGAAGTTATCGCCTTCGAAGTCGCCTTGAACATAAAAAGCCTTATGCTCTTCATCGACTTTCCAATTCTCGGCTAAAACCATTGATATAGCGTAGCCTGCAGGCACGCCATCCAGGCTATCAAACGCCATTGACTCCATTGCTGTACGGTTGTGGCCAACTTGATTAGTCAGATTCCCGCTAGCGACAGTGTTGATATTTACGCTGCCTTCAGCATCCAGACCACATTCAGCCAATGTTGGACATTCTGCAAAAATATGGCTCAGGTAATCACCAACAGCATGATCTGCAGGCATAGTTTCAGGCCCATGCCAACTGTATACGTTACGGCCTTGAGACCGTGAATGGTCACGAAGTTTGATGCCAGCCTTGAAAGCGACAAAAGCACCCATTTCTACCGGCAGCGTGAAGTCTACCTGAGCGTAAGTCTCTTCATCAGCCCCAGGCTTTTCACCGCCCCATATCCATCCAGCACCAAATGCACTCGCATCAGCGGGGTTAACATCCGTGAGATTCGCGTATACGCCGTCTGTAAGGTCATATGAATAACCTGTTGGTGCACCGTATTCCCAAGACGTTTCTCTGAGAGTACCGCCGCTTGCCTCAGTGGTGCCTAACTGCGCATGAACTTCGAATGCATCGGTAGTATACGTAACATCAAGGTCATAGGACTCGGTTTCAGTTTCAGAAATGCGATTGATATAATTGTACAACGCCGTGCCATTCGCAGACTCGCCGGCAACAACACTACCGTTCACAACCGTTTTGTTAACCAGCTGCTGAACGTAAAGCGGGTCCGGATTCAGGCTGTTGGCGTAATCAGCAGCAGCCTGGTTATTAGGAAGGATAAGAAGGTTCTGGTTCTTGTTGTTTGCTTCCAACTCAGAATTCAACGCATTGAATACGATATCCCATTCATCCGTCGGCTGAGCCTGCAACGAAAGGAACAATGTTTGGCGTTCACGAGATTGCTCGAAGCGAGGTACGCCGATATGACTCGGCGTCTTTTCAGCGCCGTTAGTACGCCAACCAAGGATCTCTACCCCTTCACGTACTAGTGTTCGGTCTTGCTTAACGGCAGACACCAACACACCGAACCGCTCGGAACTGTCTTTCCACGAGTATTGTGCAGCAACTTGAGGATCAATTTCCTCTGATGTTTCTGAGTATTGCCCTTCGATAGCCACGTTCACTGTATTTGCATCAAGATCCAGCGGGCGACGCGTGCGCAGGACCACAGTGCCGCCGATAGACCCTTCATCCATACTCGCAACAGGTGTTTTGTAGACTTCCAAATCAGCCACAAGAACGGATGGTAGAAGCGTATAGTTAAAGCTTCGAGAAGCTTCATCAAGAATAAACCAGTCGGCAGATGCTATCGTCTGTCCATTCAGCAAAGTGCGGTTGTTCGCTGGCGCTGCACCCCGAACCGTGATTTTTTCGCCTTCGCCATATTCGCGACTTACCGCAACGCCGGTAATTCGCGAGAGGGATTCGGCGACGTTTTTATCTGGAAATTTACCAATATCTTCTGCACTAATGGCATCAACAATGGCGGTAGAGTTACGTTTTATATCCAGAGCAGCTTGCAGCGAACCCCGAATACCCGTAACCATAACTTCTTCAAGAACGGCACTTTCCTGCTGAGCGTGAACTGCACCAGACATACCAGAAAGCGCAAGAGCACTGACGGAGCCGTAAAGAAGAGCTGATTTGTTAATTGCACGAATTGCATTTTTTAAATTCGCTGACATGTGTTTCCCCTATTGTTTCACAATGGTTATTAGCGGTTATTATTCGACCAGTACTCCGATTGGTCTCCATGCAACGCTGGCGCTCGATTTTATTAACCCTGAAAGGCTGTCGATTGAGCCAATGATGCGATGGTTGCGTAGGACATTAAACCTCATTGACAGCGTTGTCAACAGTTTGGCCACGACGTTTTTGCAAGATCTACCATTTATTCCCTGACGTTGCCATTAACCGATTCCGGCTGAATCTCCTTCCTTGCTTTTTGGCGAGCCGCTGACGCGTTCCAATAGAAGTATGTGCTCACCTACTTCTTATTCCCTACTTCTCGTACGCTATTCCTCACCGTTCATTCGTCATACCACACGCCGCTCTCCTGACGGCGAATAAACATCTCTGAGTACCAGTAGAACCGGCCCCGTTGACCGGAAGACGCCGTGCAGTTGTAGCGACTGCGCCCGACACTGAGGGGCTTTGGAGATTGGGCTATTAGGCGACTATCCTCGCCAACCACAGGGATAGCCCCCTGCCCCGAGGCAAAACAATTGACCTGCTGCACAAGGCGTTCATCTTGAAATTCCAGAGTCAAACGGGGCCGCGACACACCCGCCGGCAGTTCGGGCTCGTGTAGAGTATCACCAGCCTCATCGGTGACCGTCACGCTGGACAGCGGCATCGGGAGGCTATAGATCTTCGTTTTGAATGCTTCAAGTTCGCCATAGACGCCGCCCACCGGAAAACGCGGCAATGCTTGCGGATCACTCATTGGGGAGCTGGTGGAGGGGACAGGGCCGGAGTGCTGCCCAAAACCCAGATAACCAGCCTCTCGCAGCAGCTGCTTGAGGTCTGCTCCATATTCGCCAAAAGGATAAGCAAACAGGCGATGATGTTGTTTCAGCCTCTTTTGAATGGTTCTTTCAGCGCTACTGATTTCCCCCCAGACCCGGGTTTCCCAAGCTTCCTGAGTTTCGTTCGGCAACCGCCGAATGAGATGTGGGTGGCTCACTGAATGATTCGCAAAGATCACACCCTGCGCGGACATCTCCTTCATCTGTGCCCAGCTCATGAAGTTGGGGTTCTCAGCATCATGGGGCTGGGTATTGATGAACACCGCAAATGGAAAACCGTAGCGCTGCAACAGCGGATAGGCATTTTCATAGACGGACCTATAGCCATCGTCGAACGTGATGATGACTGTTTTGTCAGGTAAGATTTTATCGGACAAGGCTTTGTCAGAATGCACCTCATCTTCGCGCAGCAATGTGGCCAGTTCATCCAGCCCAATCACGGAAAATTTTTCCTGCTGGAGTATCTTTAGGTGCGCCTCGAATTGCGCAGGCGTGTTGCTGGTACTTTGCGGTGTGTCTTCGCTGATGTGGTGGTATTGAAGTACCACCAAAGCCTGCGCTCCCGAAGACATTAGCAAGCCCAGCCCTAGGCCCAGCCCCAAAACCAGCCCTAAACCCAATCCCGCACGTGATTGCAAACAAAGCTTGACGACCCGCCGCGTTGCGGCTTTCAGATGTTTGAACATTAAGACTCCTCATTTGCGTCAAAAAACCGGGGTCACAGCAGCTATGTACCCTGCCCCAATTCCACAAAATCTTCCAGATACGTAGTGCCGGCATCGGCAGCGCGATACACCAGATACAGCTTTTTCTGCACGCCGGTCTTACCCAGGGCCAAACCTGTTATGTCGTACGTCTGCTCAAAGCGCGCCGCCAGCCAGCCGGGCAAGGTGCAAACGCCGCGCCCGGCAGCCACCAACTGCAACATGATTTCGGTCGTCTCAAGTGTTTGCTGCTGGCGAGGCTCAATGCCGGCAGGAGCCAGAAATTGCGTGAAGACATCAAGACGATCCCGCTCGACCGGAAACGTAAATAGCTTCTCCACCTGCAAATCCGCCGGCACCACCCATTGCTTGTGCGCCAGTCGGTGTTCCCGACTGACAATCAGCTGCAACTCGTAATCAAAAACTGGCGTATTGATAAGGCCATCATCGTTGATCGGGTCACTGGTGATCAACATGTCGATGTGGTGATGCTGCAGAGCTTCCAGGCCGTTGAAGCGGAAGCGCTGCACAACGTCCAGATCAACGTCCGGCCACTTCAGTAAAAAAGGCTCAACCACTGTCAGCAGCCATTCATAGCAGGGATGACATTCCATGCCGATGCGCAACTTGCCACGCCAACCCTGGCTGTAGGCGTGCAACACGTCATCCGCCTCCTGCAGAAGCGGCAACACCTGCTCGCCCACCCGCAGGAGGTATTGGCCCGCCTGGGTCAGTCGCAGTTTACGCCCCTCCCGGTGCCATATACGCAGATCATAATGCTGTTCCAGCTTGCGGATGGAGTGGGACAGTGCAGATTGGGTCAGGCACAGGGCGCTGGCGGCGGCTGCCAAGCTACCGTGGCGATGCAAGGCTTGTAATATCTTCAAGTGAATCGGCTCTAACATGAATACTGCTCATAAATAGGAGAAAAATGATCATTTTTATTCATGTTTAGTAACAAGTAAAGTCGCGGCATCATTATTGGAGATCACACACATGGCATTCACCCACAACCTCGGCTTTCCACGCATCGGCGCAAATCGCGAGCTCAAGTTTGCGAACGAACAATACTGGAATGGCACCCTGTCCCAGGAACAGTTACTGGCCAAGGGCCGGGAGCTGCGCCAGGATCACACCGCCTTGCAGCAGGAAACGGCACTCGATTGGGTACCCGTCAACGATTTTTCTTTTTACGACCACGTTCTGGATACCAGCTTTCTGTTGGGCAATGTGCCCAGCCGCTACGCCACTGGTGCAGCCACCAATCGGCTTGACGACTACTTCCGCGTGGCCCGAGGCCGCGCGCCCACCGGTGAACCGCAACATGCAGCGGAAATGACCAAATGGTTTGATACCAACTACCATTATCTGGTGCCGGAATTCAGTGGAGAGACCCGCTTTTCTCTCCATGCGGACTTGTTGCTGACACAACTGCAAGAGGCACAGAAGCAGGGTGCCGCGGCCAAGCCGGTTATTCTTGGACCGCTCAGTTATTTATGGCTGGGCAAGTACAAAGCCCGCGACAGCGACGGCGCGATCGATGCGGATGCTGACAAGCTGGCGCTACTGGATGACCTGTTAGCGGTCTACCGCGAACTGTTGCAAACCGTGGCAAACGCCGGTGCAACCTGGGTCCAGGTTGACGAGCCGATACTGGCACTGGATCTACCCGATGCTTGGCGGCAAGCATTTGAACGGGCCTATCATCATCTGCAGACGCCAGGAGTTTCGACGCTGCTGGCCACTTATTTCGGGCCACTGCAGGACAACCTCGCGCTGGCTGCGCGGCTGCCGGTGGCAGGCATTCATCTTGATGCGGTAAGAGGGCGGGACGACGTGCTGCGGCTACTTGACGTTCTGCCAACGCACAAAGTGGTGTCCCTGGGGGTGATTGACGGTCGGAACATCTGGAAGAGTGACCTGACGGCACTGCTGGATTGGCTCGAGCCGCTTCACGACAAACTGCAGGATCGCCTGTGGCTTGCACCTTCATGCTCCCTGCTGCATGTGCCCGTGGACCTGACCGTGGAAAACCAACTGGACGCGGACGTTCGCGATTGGCTCAGCTTTGCGCGCCAAAAGCTGGAGGAATTGCAGATTCTGAAAACAGCGCTGAACGAAGGCCGCGCGTCCGTGGCTTCAGCGTTACAGGAAAACCGGGATTCCATTGAGCGCCGGCGCACCTCCAACCGCGTCAACAAGCCTGAGGTTAAATCCCGTTTGCGCGCAGTCACTGGCGACCATCTTGTGCGGCATTCGCCGTATGCCGTGCGTACCCGAGCTCAACGGGAAAAGTTGCAGCTGCCGTTACTGCCCACCACCACTATCGGCTCCTTCCCTCAGACCGATGACATACGTGTCGCTCGCAAAGCGTTCAAACAAGGCAATTTGTCCGAGGTGGAATATCAGCGCACCATGCGCGACCACATACGTTTTGCGGTGGAAGAGCAGGAACGCTGCGGCCTGGACGTGCTGGTACATGGCGAGGCGGAACGCAATGACATGGTGGAATATTTCGGCGAACAGCTCGACGGCTATGCCTTCACCACCTTCGGCTGGGTACAGTCCTACGGCAGCCGCTGTGTTAAGCCGCCAATTATTTATGGCGATGTCAGCCGGCCGCGGCCCATCACCGTCAACTGGAGCCGCTATGCGCAGTCCCTGACCCGCAAACCCATGAAAGGAATGCTCACCGGCCCTATCACCCTGCTGCAATGGGCCTTCGTGCGGGACGATCAACCCCGTGCGCAAACGGCGCAACAAATCGCCCTGGCATTGCGGGATGAAGTCCAGGGTCTGGAAGATGCGGGCATTACCGTTATTCAGGTTGATGAACCGGCCCTGCGAGAAGGCTTACCGCTACGCCAACAGGAATGGAACGCTTACCTCCGTTGGGCCGTGGACGCATTCCGTTTGAGCACCAGCAGCGTCGCGGACAGCACACAGATTCACACCCATATGTGTTACGCGGAGTTCAATGACATCATTGAATCCATCGCCGAACTGGATGCGGACGTTATTACCATAGAAACATCCCGCTCGGATATGGAATTACTGGAGGCCTTCGCCAATTTCAATTATCCCAATGAAGTTGGCCCTGGTGTTTATGATATCCATTCGCCAAATATTCCCACGACAGAGCAAATAGAAAAGCTGATTACCCGAGCCAGTCAGGATCTCCCAATCGAACGCCTGTGGATCAACCCTGACTGCGGCCTCAAAACCCGTCGCTGGGAGGAAGTGCGACCGGCTTTGGAAAATATGGTAAGCGCTGCGAAAAACTTGCGAGAGAGATTGGGGGCAGCTTTAAGCGGCAAGCTTCAAGCTGTAAATGGTGATGGGTAATGAGTGATCAGTAAATGGTGAACAGGAATTACTCATTTGGTAGGTCGGCTAAGACGTGAGCTCTGCGAACGCCGCCATCCGACGAAAATGTCGGATGGCGCTAAAGCTTATCCTACAAACATACAACATGAAAAACCGGGCTTTTCCCTTTTCACTCTGGCCATCCTTGGCCCTCGCCCTTCGGGCAGCCTGCGGCTGTGCAAAACGGCAATTCTGCCGTTTTGTCCCTTTTCCCTATCTGTAGCTTGTAGCTCGGGGCTTGCAGCTCTATCACCCAAACCGATGTTCAGGCAGGCCGGGCACATCGACACGCACCTGAAAAATTCCGCCGGAGTTCGGATACTGTTTCAACTCTGCTTCGGGGCGGTTGGCCACGCTGGTAATGAAAAGGGTTTTCATATCCGCGCCGCCCAGCGCTACCATAGTCGGGCATTTTGCCGGCACGGCAATTTCTTCAACGATTTCGCCCTGAGGGTTCAAACGTGCCACCCGGCCGCCTTCGTAAAGCGCCGTCCAGTAATAACCCTCGGCATCCACAGCGGCGCCGTCGGGGCGGCCGTTGCCAAACGGAAACTGGTGAAACACACGGCCGTTGCTCATGGCACCAGTGTCAATGTCATAGTCGTAACTGTAAATGGCGTGTTTGGGCGTGTCGGAAAAATACAAAGTTTTGTTATCCGGACTGAATGCCACACCGTTGGACGTCAGCAGGCTGTCTTTAAGTTTGGTGACCTGTAAGTCAGTTCCCAGCGAGTAGAGGCTCGCGCCGTCGCGATCTTTGGGTGGATAGACGGTTCCCGCAATGAAACGACCAGCAGCATCGCAGCGACCATCATTGAAGCGATTGCTCGGTAAATCCGCTTCGGGGTCGGCAATTACGCGCACGTCGGTATTCCAGCCGTCGATCGAGCAGAAACCCGAACGCATGCCCAGAATAAATCCGCCTTCCTTGCGCAAACTGAAGCAACCCAGCTCTTCGTTGAATTGTAAAAATTCATCCGTCCCCTTTGCCGGATCGAACCGGTGTAGCTGTCCTGCATTGATATCCGTCCAGTACAGCAACTGTGTCTTTTCGTCCCAGCGCGGACATTCGCCCAGATTGGCGCCGGCTGCCAGCGCAAGTTCTGCCTGTTTCATGAGTGCCTCTTTTCAGCTTGAATAGATTTAGAGCGCGATAATTGTGTGCTGCGCACAGCACAGGGCGTGCATAGTGGCACAAGTTCATGATGGCGACAAACCGCTGTGGGGTTGTAATCGGTTACGGTCTCTTGAGAATGTTTCGCACATAAAAAAACACCGCAACAGACTCCGCTGTTGCGGTGACTCACAGGTTACCTTGCCCCCAGAGGAGCTCCTTTAGGCACTATTGTGGCACGATCCGTCTTTTCCCTTGCCCATGTCCTTATGCATGCTTCCGTGACAGGTGCCTATTCTAAAGAAGCCCAGGCCGCTCACCAGTGGCTTTTCTCACCAATGCGTGTGCGACATTGGCTACAGCGGGTGACGGATAATCACCTGCACGCTCGCAGATTATTCCATATGGCGGCTTTTAAGCTGCGCGCTCTGCCGCTTTACAATATGCTGAATCAGTTGTTCCTGCGCCTGCTCCTTCATGCCGTAAAACTCAATCCGCCAATAAAAGCCGACTTGGTCGCTCGACGGATCGCAACCCACCACACGACCGGAAACGTCCAGTTTCACGTCGCCGGGAAACAGGCTGAGCTCCATTTTCAGGCGGGAGTCAACCGGAATGGCTTCGTCATTGGTGAAGGCGATGCCACAGGCGGAGATATTGGCCTCCTTGACGCGCCGGGCAATTCGATCCATTAAGCGATTCTCCATCACCAGCTGGCTGACAACGCGCTCCAGCTTTTGATTGAATACCGTCACCAGCTCCGCAACTTTCGGGTGGGTCTGGGCCACTTCCGCGAGTAAATTCTCTATGCGCAAATCCTGCTCAAACACCTTATCCAGAAGGTCCGCCGCGGGCTCCGTAGGCGAAAGCTGTTCCTTTCCCGCCAGCTCAACGATCTGATAGGTAATCCCCAAGGTTTCATTAATACGAAAATAGCGGCGTCGTTCTTTACTCATATTTTGCGCTCATCAACGGCCGTTAAAAAATCTCTTCCGGCTCAAGATCAAAAAGATACTCAGGGGCAATATTCAACTCTCGCAATAGATCTTGCCCGTCTTCCTTCAACAGTTTTTTGTCCTTATCTGTCAGATCGTCTTGCAAACCCTGCTGAATCACAATTTCCACGCGGCGGTTCTGCGCACGGTTTTGCGGTGAATCATTGGGCACCAACGGCCGGGTGTCGGCATAGCCCGCCACTTCGAAGCGTTGTTCATCAATGTAGCCGCCGGCCATCAACTCGTGGGCAACGGATACAGCACGCGCGGATGACAGCTCCCAATTGGAGCGGAAACGCGCATTGTGAATAGGCACATCATCCGTGTGACCTTTTACTTCTATTCGGCCAGGTTTCATCGCAAGCACCGCGCGAATCTCGCCCATCACCTCCCGATACGCCGGAGACAACTGCGAGGAGCCAGAACTGAATGAGCCTTCTTCCCGAATGCGCACAATTATTTTTCGGCCGCGGGCTTCAAGCTCAATCTCGCCATCGGCTATTTGCTGGTTCAATGCTGCCGCCAGCTCGTAGGCGTCGCTGCGGGTTTCTTCCACCAGCTCCCGCAACCGTTGAGCAATGCGCTGGCGAACGCTGTCTTCCATGCCTTCTTCCCCGCGCTCCAGCTCAAATTCCTGAGAGCACTCCACATCGAGTGAGAGTGCGGCAGAATTGTCCGCCTTCTGCCAAATTTGGTTAATCGGCGTGGGTTGTGGCGTGCCCGGACTGAATTCCTGCGCAATGATGCTGGTGCCGCGCGGAACCTCGATCACCTCCAACCGACTCTGCACGCCGAACGCCTGAGCCATGGAGCCAGCCAGGCGCTTGAATTTCATCGCGTCCATTTCCGAGAACGACAGCAAAAGCACAAAAAAGCACATCAACAGTGCCATCAGGTCAGCGAAAGTCGACAACCACGGCGGGAGTCCGGGCGGCGGGCAGTCGCAATCGTGTTCGTCGTCAGCGTTCATGGCCACTCATCAGGTCAGGGATCACCCTTACCCGACCTCCTCCAGTTTGCGTTTGGCTTCCGGCAGATAGTTGCGCAGCATGGCATCTATGATGCGCGGATTTTGACCATTCTGGATCGCCAGGAGGGCGTCGATCACCAGGCTCTTGAGCAGAGACTCCTCATCAGCGCGCAGTTTAAGCTTGTCCGCAATAGGCCCGCAGACGACACTGGCAATCAGCGCGCCGTACAAGGTTGTCAACAGAGCCACCGCCATGGCCGGCCCAATGGCCTTGGGATCATCCATGTTGGCCAACATGGCGACCAGGCCAATCAAGGTGCCGACCATGCCCATGGATGGCGCCACATCGGCCAGGGCAGAAAATATTGACGCGCCAATTCTGTGTCGGCGTCCGGCCTGGTTGCGGTCTTTTGCCAGCAAACCCTTAACAACCTCGGGGTCGTGGCCATCTACCAATAATTGAATGCCGCGGGCCAGAAAGTCATAGCTGACTTCGCGGCCTTCCAGGGACAAAAGCCCCCCTTTGCGCGCCTCATCGGCCAAACCTACCACTTCATCAATCAAATCATTGGGATCAGGCAGCCTGGAGCTGAAGCTTTTGGCGGCCACTTTGAACGCGCCCAGGAATTGTCCCAAACCAAACTTGGCCATCACCGCAAAAACACTTCCGCCCACGACGATCACTATCGACGGCATGTTGATGAACATCCCCATTTCACCACTCATCAACATGGAAATGATGATGAGCGCCAATGCGCCGATAATCCCGACTATGGTCGCTAAATCCACCGGAAAAACTCCTCGATATTTATGGCCGCTAACAATGTGGTAATTCTAGACCCAAAAAGACTAAAGGGCTGAAGAATATGCAAGAAGCTGTTATGAAAAAAAGGGCGGCGCAGCTTTCATCTGCATCAACTTGAATCCGTGCCGCCAGTCACTGTGTCTGTATCGGCACCTGAGCGGAAACATGTAGAAGGATACATGCGCCAACCCATTGCCAATTGACCGCTTCCCACGCGTCCGGTAGTGTTGCGGCTTTAATTAAGGGGTGCCCATGGCCAGCAAGAAAAAACCCATTGATTTTGAACAGGCGCTCGGTGAGCTGGAGGCCCTGGTGGCCACCATGGAAAAAGGCGAACTCAGTCTGGAAGACTCTCTCGCGGCCTTTGAAACCGGGGTGCGGCTCACCCGCGAGTGCCAACAATCCCTGCGCGATGCAGAACAGAAAGTACAGATTCTACTGAGCGAAAATGGCGAATTGCGCGCCGAAGCCTTCGACAGTGGAGACACTGACAGTCAATGACCCCCACACTCGAAACCTTTATCAGCGAGCACAGTCGCCGCGTCAACAGCCAACTCACGAAGCATTTGACCGCAGACACCCGCACTACGGGCAGCGCGCGCCTGTGGGATGCCATGGGTTACAGCCTGCTGCGCGGCGGCAAGCGCGTTCGGCCCCTGCTGGCCTACGCCAGCGCAACAGCCGTGGGTGAGATAAGCGCAACCACGGATCGAGTCGCTTGTGCCGTGGAATGCATCCATGCCTACAGCCTCATTCACGACGACCTTCCGGCGATGGATGATGATGATCTGCGTCGAGGCGAAGCCACCTGTCACATTGCCTTTGACGAAGCCACGGCCATACTGGCGGGTGATGCCTTGCAAAGCCTGGCGTTTGAGATATTGGCAGCATCAGAGGGTGACCCTCAAAAGACCCTGACATTGGTTCGGGAGTTGGGAAAATCGGCCGGTGCACGCGGTATGGTCGCCGGGCAGGCCATTGACCTGGCGGCAGTCAATCACCATCTGTCCCTGACGCAGCTTGAGCATATGCACCGTCACAAAACCGGCGCGCTGATCGAAGCCAGCATCATCATGGGTGGCATCAGTGGCGGCCACCCCAGCGAGGCACAACTGCAAGCGCTACGCACTTACGCCGGCGCTATGGGGTTGGCCTTTCAGGTACAGGATGACATTCTCGACGTCACCGCCGAGACGGAAGTGCTGGGCAAGCGCCAAGGCGCGGATCAACAGCGCAACAAGCCCACCTATGTCGCGTTGCTCGGCCTGGACGAGGCCACCAACAAGGCGCGCCAGTTGCACGATCAGGCGTTGGCTGCCCTGGATGTTTTTGGCTCCAGCGCCAATCACCTGCGTGACCTCGCTTCCTATATCGTCGAACGGATCGCCTGAATTACCGAGCGGATTGCCTCAGCGCTTTCCAACCCTCACGCATACCAATACAATTGCTCCCCTGAATGCATTGGCGCTCCGCCACCCAGCCAAGAGACTCTATCGCGCAAGATGTTTGATGAAATTCCAGAAAAACGTCCGCACACCCCCCTGTTGGACACTATTAACAGCCCGGCGGACCTGCGCGAACTCGATGAAAAGCAACTGCCGGAGCTGGTGGACCAGCTGCGCGAGTATCTGCTTTACACCGTGGGCCAGACCGGGGGGCATTTCGGCGCCGGTCTCGGCGTGGTGGAACTGACCACCGCCATTCATTACGTGTTCAACACCCCCGAAGACCGCGTGGTCTGGGACGTTGGCCACCAAACTTACCCGCACAAAATCTTGACCAACCGCCGCGAGGCGATGCACAGCATCAGGCAGCTGGGCGGCATTTCCGGCTTTCCGCGTCGCAGCGAAAGCCCCTACGACACCTTCGGTGTCGGCCACTCCAGCACTTCCATCAGCGCCGCTTTGGGTATGGCATTGGGCAGTGAACTGGGCGAAGCCAATCGCAAAACTGTTGCCGTCATCGGAGACGGAGCCATGACCGCCGGTATGGCTTTCGAGGCGTTGAATCACGCGGCTCACACAGGTGCGGATATGCTGGTCGTGCTCAATGACAACAATATGTCGATCTCCCGCAACGTCGGTGGGCTGGCGACTTACTTTTCCCGCATCTGGGCCAGCAAGCTCTACACCGCAATGCGTGAAGGCAGCAAACGCGTATTGATCAAGATTCCGCAGGCCTGGGAACTGGCGCGCAAAACCGAAGAACACATGAAGGGCATGGTGTCACCGGGCACACTGTTCGAAGAACTTGGCTTTTATTACGTCGGCCCCATCGACGGCCATGATTTGCCGCGACTGGTGCACGACCTGCGCAACCTCAGCCGTATTCCAGGCCCCAAGTTGCTGCATATCATTACCCGCAAGGGTAAAGGCTTCAAACCCGCTGAGGATGACCCGGTTGGCTATCACGCACTCAACAAGATTGAGCCCAAAGCGGTACACGCCAGCCCGGTCAAAAGCAGCAAGAAAAAATACCAGCAGGTTTTCGGTGACTGGCTATGCGCTACCGCAGAGCGGGATCAGCAGCTTGTCGCCATAACGCCGGCCATGTGTGAAGGCTCGGGAATGGTGGAATTTTCCGAGCGGTTCCCCGAGCGTTTTCACGACGTGGCTATCGCCGAGCAGCACGCGGTCACGGTTGCTGCAGGCTTGGCTTGCGAGGGCCTGAAGCCAGTGGTCGCCATCTATTCAACATTTTTGCAGCGCGCCTACGACCAGCTGATTCACGACGTGGCCCTGCAGAACCTTGATGTGACCTTTGCCATTGATCGCGCCGGACTGGTTGGTGAGGATGGTCCGACTCACGCTGGCAGCTTCGACATCTCATTCCTGCGTTGTATTCCCAACATGGTTATCGCCACACCCAGTGACGAAAACGACTGCCATCAACTGCTCAACAGCGCCTACCGGCATCCCGGTCCCGCCGCCGTGCGCTATCCCCGGGGCACAGGACGCGGCACTGCCATCAACACCGACGATGAGCAACTGGCTATTGGCAAGGGTCACGAGCTGCGCTCGGGCGCACAAGTTTGCCTGCTGAACTTCGGTGTGCTGTTGCCGGCGGCCATGGAGGTCGCCGAGCGCCACAACTGGAGCGTTTGCGATATGCGCTGGGTGAAGCCACTGGATGAAGATCTTGTGCTGCAGCAGGCCCAGCGCCATCAACTGCTGGTCACACTGGAAGAGAACGCTGTGGCCGGCGGTGCCGGCAGTGCTGTGGCCGAGCTTCTCAACGCACAAGCGGTGACCACACCGGTTTTACAACTGGGGCTACCAGACGCGTTTTACGAACACGGGCAGCGCGATGAACTGCTGGCACAGGCCGGTTTGAACGCACCGCAAATCGAGTCACGCATTCTGGCCCATGTCCAGAAACTGGAAAACAATAATAAGTCCAATTGATTGGAAACCCATTCAGTCGCTCATCAGCGCCAGGTGTAGCTCGAGCATACGGCACGGAACTTGCGTTGAATCCCGTCCAATGAGAAGCCTCACCCGCATGCGAATCGCTGCGCCTGATTGCTCTGCCATACTATAAATACGAGAAATACGAGCCCGTACTCATTCCGGGCGCCACCGAGCCGTTAATTGCGAATAAATCAGCCCGGCCTAGTTACCACTCCCCGAGCTGAAGAAGATTACCCGCAGTATGGTTCGCAACAACGCTGACAGTTGCACCTATGGAAATGACCGCCCCTGACATGAGAAGTCCCCGACATTACCTGTTGCGTACCGGACGAACTCTTGTGGGACGATGGATCCTTCAGCGACTACTCGGGGCGCTAGTGCTGACCTTGTTCGCAGGCGGGATGTGGGCTGCGGAGTTGCCGGCATCCGACGGCTCAAGCTCCCAATGCATCACGCTGGACAATGGCGCTGACGCGCGAACCTCGATCGAACGGGAACACCGCCAGTACCAACTGTTTCGTGAACATCAGGGCAAGATCATCCGCGCCATTGATTACCAGAACTTCAATATTTTCGATGAGACCAACGAAGAAGAAAACAACCGGCTGTACCTTTTCCTGAACAAGCTGCACATCCACACGCTTGAAGATGTTATCGCCTCCCAGCTGCTATTCCGGGTGGGAGATCCCCTGAACCCCGGTGAGATCGCAGAATCAGAGCGACTCCTGCGCTCGCGCAACTACCTGGCGAACGCCTACATTACCCTGACCGAAGCCTGCGCCAACTCGGTCAGCCTGAAGATTCACACGCAGGATTCCTGGACGACGGAACCCCAGGTTTCTTTCGGTCATTCCGGTGGTGAAACCAGTTCAGGCTTTGCTTTGTCCGAAGGCAACTTCCTCGGCTCAGGCAACTCGGTTGCCGTCGGGTATCGTAAAGACGCGAACCGGTCCGGGATTCTTTACAGCTTCAGCAGTCCGCACTTTCTCAATAGCCGACTGGCCGCCAGCATCGGCTATTCCGACAACAGCGATGGGGAAGACAGCGTCGTCAACATAACCTACCCGTTTTTTTCTTTGAATACACCGACATCGTTTGGCCTCAAAAGCGAAAAGCTCACCCAGGTGGAACTCATACGTTCACGGGGTGAAACCATCGACGAATACCAACACAAAATTGAGCGCCACGAGGTTTTCTTC
Organism: uncultured Cellvibrionaceae bacterium; assembly: GCA_964419935.1. Lineage (GTDB taxonomy): Bacteria > Pseudomonadota > Gammaproteobacteria > Pseudomonadales > Cellvibrionaceae > CAYQQJ01. The sequence goes on along the minus strand of CAYQQJ010000008.1, from coordinate 80,111 downwards.
GGCAAGGGAATCAACCTCGGCGACTTCACCCATCGCCTGTTGATCGGTATTTCCGATGAACGGGACGGTTTTGAGCAAAATGAGGACACCGTCGGCGCATTGCCCACGGACCGGGAATTGACCTACCCCTGGCTCGAATATCAGTTTATCGAGGATGAATTTTCGGTGTATCGCAACATACACCAAATTCAACGGGTGGAGGACCTTGCCATGGGCAAGAGCCTGACATTGCGGGTGGGCTATGCGGGCGAGGCTTTCGACAATGCCGACGACGCCTTCCGGTTCAGCGGCGAATATACCGATGTCCTGGCGGTCAACGACCACCACATTTTCAAGTTCTCGGCCCATGTTGACGGTCGCCAGTATTCCAGCCTCGCGAACATGAGCAGCACCGTGGCCGGTGGGGAGTTTGCCTACCATCTGCTGCAGAGTCGAAACCACCGCTGGTATGCGCGGCTGCGTTACGACGCTGGGAAGGATTTACAACGCCATGAAAAATTGACCGTGGGTGGAATGGTCGGAGTGCGCGGATATCCGCTGGACTTCCAGCGGGGCGACCAACGCTATGTCTTTTCCCTGGAAAAACGTTATTTTTCCGATATTCACTTGTTCAATCTGTTCCGGATTGGAGGCGTCGCGTTTTTCGATGCAGGCAGAGCCTGGGACAGTGAAAATGCCGACGACGCATCACACCTGTCAAACGTTGGCGTGGGGCTGCGCGTCAGTTCCAGCAAGGCACGGATCGGCCACATTGTGCATATTGATGTGGCTTTTCCGACAGCAGAAAAAGGTGACGCAGATACGGTCCAATGGTTAATCCAAGCGGAGCAGGTGTTCTAGGACCGCATCAATTGGAGAAGCACGCAACCCGCGGCTGCGTGCTGGATGACTATTGTTTGGTCACCTGCAGCAAACGACCATCATCATGATCAGTCACTATCCAGAGAGAACCATCGGGGCTTTCCGCCACGTCTCGCACCCGGCCGACATCCGGCAAAAACCGCTCTTCTCCGATCACCCGATCTCCCTCCAGCACGACGCGCACCAGGCCTCCCGGGTTAAGCGACGAAATCAACAGGTTTCCCCGCCATTCGCTAAACAGATTCCCCTCGTAGAACAGCATTCCACCGGGTGCAATCACTGGGTCCCAGTAATAGAGCGGCTGCTCCATACCGGATTGACTGGTAATACCTTCGCCGATACTTTCGCCGGAATAGTCTTCGCCGTAGGTAATCGCCGGCCAGCCATAGTTCTTGCCTGGCTCGGGAATATTGAGTTCATCCCCACCCTTGGGGCCGTGTTCGATCGTCCACAGACGGCCCGTTACCGGGTGTAAATCCGCCCCTTGAATGTTGCGATGACCGTAAGACCAAATTTCCGGGAGTCCGGTAGCCTGACCAACAAAGGGATTGTCTTCCGGCACACTGCCGTCGGCATGAATGCGCACCACCTTGCCGAGATGGGTGCCCAGGTCCTGTGCCAGCTTACGCGGCTCGGGCTTCGAGCGTTCTCCCAGAGTCACGTAGAGCAGTCCGTCAGTGCCCCAAACCAGTCGAGATCCGTAGTGCATGGTGGAGTCCCACGAGGGCATTTGCTGAAAGATGACTTCTACGTTTTCCAACGCAGTTTCGTCGTCGGACAAGCGCCCCCGTGCGACTGCCGTTCCCGTCTTGCCCTCGGCACGGGGCTCGGCATAGCTGATATAGAGCAAACGGTCATTGGCGAAGTCCGGACTCAGCGCAACATCCAACAGCCCCCCCTGGCTGCGCACATCCACTTCCGGAAGGCCGGCAATGGGTTCAGAGATCTCTCCATCCTGAGACACAATGTGCAGGTCACCGGATTTCTCCGTCAGAACCAGCCGGCCATCGGGCAGGAACGCAATCGCCCAGGGATGTGAAAGCCCCGTTACAACCTCAGCCACCGCGAGGCTGACGCCGGACGACGCCTCGGGCGCACGAGTCTGTCCCGCAAAAGCGGGTTCCTGATCTTCTGCATTGGGGGGAGGTGTCGGCACGGGATCCGCACTTGCTTGCTCCTCGGCGACCGGCGCGGGGTCCGCTGGTGGGCTCTCCACTGGCCTGTCTTCCTTACTGGTGGTCTCGGAGCCATTACAACCCGCGAGCATGGCAAAGATGGCGACAATCAGAATGGTTCGCATGAGATTAAACCCTCAGTCCGTTCACGTAAGCTAAATGAGTGACTCCATTTGTGGTGATGCGCGGTCTAATGCTTGTCGCGTACCCAGTCACCCTTGGAATTCTTGTGGTACTCCTGCTTTACCGCACTCCAGGCAACCCGGTGCGCAGTCTCCTCCCGGCTGCCATCACCTCGCCTGTCGTCGGGATCTTGGTATTCATCCCAGGCACTATTGAAGGCTTTACGGTAAATCGACTGAGCATGGTCCGGCAGGTTATTTTCAACACTGGCAGGTAAGTCGTGATTGGAGGAATAAGGCATGGAGGTTCTCCCGAAAAGGCGCAGTTCTTAGTCAGAACTCAAGTCGCACCAACTGTTCCCCAGTTTTCACCTGAAAGCCCACTCACCAGCGCTACCGGTGGGCAATGCCCTCCTTGCAGAACTTCAATCGGACGGTACAACGATGCTAATTCACAATGTGCTTCCTGCACATTCCGGCGGAAGGCGCTTAGGCTTTTCGCCCTACAAGGTTCAGCGGCATATCTTTTCCCTTTTCCCTTTTCCCTTTTCCCTTTTCCCTTTTCCCTTTTCCCTTTTCCCTATCTTTTAACTTACCGCTTACGGCTTGGAGCTTGCAGCTTTCCTATTCAACATCATCATCCTGTTCAATAATGTCGAACAAATGACCCAGCTTGCCGCGTTTGGTGTCCAGGTAGTGCTGGTTATGGGGGTTGCGGCCCGATGCGTGGGGCAGGCGCTCGGTCACTTTGATTCCCAAACCCTCCAGCGCGCTGACCTTGCGCGGGTTATTGGTCATGAGTTTGATCTGCCGAATACCGAAATGGGCAAACATGGGTTTGAGAATGCCGTAGTCGCGCATGTCGGCACCAAAACCCAGTTCTTCGTTCGCCTCAACCGTGTCCGCACCTTTATCCTGCAGGTGATAGGCGCGGATTTTGTTGATCAAGCCAATGCCACGCCCTTCCTGACGAAGATAAAAAATCGCGCCGCGGCCTTCAATGGCAATTCTGTGCATCGCCGCCTGCAACTGCGCACCGCAATCGCAGCGCAAACTGAACAAGGCGTCTCCGGTCAGGCATTCCGAATGTATGCGCGTCAGCAAGGGCGCGTCGGAACTTACGTCACCCATGGTGAGCACCACATGCTCTTTGTCCGTTTCACTTTCACAAAATCCATGCATGGCAAACATGCCCATGGATGTCGGCAATTTGGACGATTCGACATATTTTACTGTCACTGATAACTCCAGCGTTGAACGCACATCAGAATTTGGCCTGTAACACGAGCACACCTTCGTCGACCTGTAGATCAACCCGACTCAAGTAACTATTGCCCAGTAGAATCTGGGCTGGAAAAGCCCCTTCCAACACACTGGCTTCGACGTTGTTGATAGTTAATGCGCCTACCGCCGCACTCTGCAGGGTCACTCGGTACGCGGTCTCAGTGCCACTGGCGGTTTGCACCCGGTGTCGCTTCCCGGATTTGTAGTCAATGCCAAGCTGTTGGGCAATCTGGGAGTTCATGGCTATCGTGGTCGCGCCGGTATCCACCAGGAAGGTAACCGGGCGTTTGTTGATCCGGCCCGGCGTAAAATAGTGGCCACCGCCCTGACTCGCGATGCGCACGGTGGTTTTCTCAGGTGCGCGGTACTGTGCACCAATGCGCCGGCCAACAGTCAGGGTCTTGCGCTGGCCGTCAACTTCGACCACCGCCTGTTTACTGTCGGCACTGAGCAGGGTGATACCACTGATGGTTTCACCCACCTTCAGCCGTTCCTGCTTCCCATCCACTTCAACAATGGCGTTGTCTTTGAACAGGGCTTTGATCAGTAAGCTCTCAGCCGCCCAGCTGTGGGTTGACAGAAGCAGCACTGTCAGCAAAAACCCAGGACACTGCTTGCTTGGCTTGGCCCGTCGCGGCCCGCGCGCGCTACGATTGATGCTTTTAGTTTTCAGCCAGGAAAACATTTCCATTTATCCCAAAAGGCGCTATGCCCACGGCGTTGCGCTCCAAAAAAAGATGGCCGCCTGCAGACAGGCCAGAGAGGCGAAGCCCGCCAGTACGTCGTCCAGCATGATGCCGAATCCACCGTGGACGTGTTTGTCCGCCAAACTGATCGGCCAGGGTTTGACGATGTCGATAATTCTGAAAATCACAAAGCCAGTAATCAGCCAGTGCCAACTTTGCGGAGCCAGTGCCATGGTAATCCAGAAGCCGACAAACTCGTCCCAAACAATGCCAGGATGGTCGTGAAGCCCAAGCTGCGTGCTGGTGCGCCCGCAGAGATAAACCCCGACAAAGGCCGCGACCCCGACGAGTGCGACGTAAAGCGCCAATGGCAATTGCGCCATGACCACGTATAGGGGAATAGCTGCCAGTGTACCCAGCGTACCCGGCATTACCGGCGATAACCCACTGCCGAAACCGAACGCCAGAAATGCGCCGGGATGCTTCAGCAAATAACGAAAATTGAGTTTGCTAATCACTTCCAAAGTGTTGGTACCCTTTGACTGCCGGACTCGGCGCAGCCGAATCCTTGCCCTGCATAGAATTAGTGCCCGGTGCAGAGCCTCGTGGTGTATATGGATGGCCGTCCCGGAAACAATGCACGCCGCTGCGTTTGATAATCTTGCCAACCAGTGTGGCATTGAGCGCCTTGTTGTCTATCCAGGTCTGTACCAGCCCCGCTTTGCGCCGTGGAACGGTAAAGCACAGCTGATAATCATCCCCTCCGCCCAGCATCCAGGTTTCGCGTTCAGCGGGCGAGGCCTTGGCCATGACCACTTCGGACACAGGCAGCCGACCTACGTCAATGGCTGCGCCCACTTTGCTGGCGGTACAAATATGCTCGAGATCAGCCAGAAAGCCATCGGAGATATCAATCGCCGAAGAGGCCACGCCTGAGAGCAATTCGCCCGTGCGTATGTGGGGCCGGGGCCGATAAAAGCGGTCCATCAAATAGGCGTTCGCCGCGTGGCCTACCTGCAGTTCCTTTTTGATCACAGCCAGCGCGGCCGCACCATCACCGAGATCACCGGTGACAAACACCAGATCGTCTACGTGGGCGCCGTCCCGGCGCAGAGCGCGACCAGGAGTGACACTGCCGTGGACCTGAATGGTAATTGCCAGGGGGCCACGGGTGGTGTCACCGCCAACCAGGCTACAGCGATAGAGGCCGGCAGCATTCATCAGGCCACTGCTGAATGCCTGCAACCAGGCTTCATCGACTTTGGGCAGGGTCAACGCCAGGGTAAACCACAGAGGCTTGGCGCCCATGGCCCCCAGATCGCTCAAGGCGACCCGCAAAGCTCGCTCACCAATCAGCGCGGGCTCGGCATCGGCGGGAAAGTGCACACCGGCAACCACTGTATCAATGGACACGGCCAGTTGCTCACCTTCCGGCGGCTGCAGCAGAGCGCAGTCGTCACCAACACCGAGCACGACGCTGGGGACACCGCTGCGGTGGTAAAAATAGCGCTTGATGAGTTCAAATTCGGTCATGTCATTGGGGTCATCGTTTTCGATGTCATAAACCTGAAGTCAGGTTTATTTTTTGGCACGCACTGCGCGCACTTCCACATCGCGCAATTTGTCAGCAACGCGGTCAAGCACGCCGTTGATGAATTTGTGGCTATCGGTTGCGCCGAATTTTTTGGCAAGATTGACCGCTTCGTTGATCACAACCTTGTATGGCACATCAATCCGGTGACGCATTTCGTAGGTCGCCAGCCGCAGCAATGCCAGGGTAATAGGGTCGAGCTGGTCGATGCTCATGCCTTTAAGATAAGGCTTGAAGTCGTCTTCCGTCTCCGTAAGGTTGGCCGGCACGCCGTGCAGGATTTCGTGGAAATACTCGGTATCAACCTTGGCCATGTTGTTGTCGGTATGGAATTCTGCCTCAATCACGTTGAGAGAATTACCGGACATGTGCCATTGATACAATGCCTGCATAATGAAGTGCCGGGCTTTGCTGCGTGCAGCGGGGGAAAGACTCATAAAATAAAACTCTCGATTTTATGGTTTAGCCAAAAAACTAAACCAGCTTGCCCAGCAAGGACACCATTTCAATGGCGGTTGTCGCTGCTTCAGCGCCTTTGTTGCCGGCTTTGGTACCCGACCGTTCGATCGCCTGTTCAATGTTGTCCACGGTAAGTACACCAAAGGTGACGGGGATACCGGCGTTCAGGGACACCTGGGCGAGACCTTTGGTACATTCACCCGCGACATAATCAAAGTGGGGAGTACCACCGCGAATAACCGCACCCAATGCCACAATCGCGTCGTACTTGCCTAGCTGGGCCAGTTTTTGCGCCACCAGCGGAAACTCGAATGCGCCCGGCGCATAGACCACGTCGATATTCTTTTCGTCTACACCGTGGCGCAGCAGCGTGTCCAACGCACCTTCTTTCAAGTGCTCAACAACAAAACTGTTCCAGCGACTCACCAGCAACACATAGTTGCCACCCGCCTTCTTGAAATCACCTTCAATTTTTTTCATCGTCTTCTCGCTCTGTTTTTAAAGAAACCGCACGCCGTAAAATTAGCTCAGGGCTTCGATCCGTTTGTCATCAGGGGAAGATCTTTTGAAAACGCATAAACACGTCCCTGTGGCTCCCCCGCGGCGTCCCTGCCGCGAGGGTTTCAAAAGATCTTCCCCTGACAACAAACTCTTTTCGTGCACTCGATTAACCTTTTCCCTTTTCCCTTTCGTCAGCTTGCAGCTTGAAGCTTATGGCTTGTAGTTCTTAACCTAACCATTCTCCACATACTCAACCACTTCCAGATCAAAACCCGAAATGGCGCTGTACCGCAGCGGCGTACTCATCAAGCGCATCTTGCGCACGCCTATGTCATTGAGTATTTGGGAACCGGCGCCGGTTTGCTTGTATACCAAATCCTGGCTTGGTCGTCGTTGCTTGCCGGACAGCAGCCAGTCGATGCTTTCTTCAATATCTTCGGTTGTTTCGCTGTGGCAGATCAATACCACCACACCTTTGCCTTCCTCCGCGACCCGCTGGACCGCATTCTGAAACGTCCAGTTTGTGTAGTGGCCGTCGCTTTCGCGCAGAATGCCGAGGACGTCACGCGCAGTATTGCCGACGTGAACCCTGACCAATGTGGGCTCATCCGCCACTATCTCACCCTTGACCAACGCGAAGTGATATTCGCCCCGGGCTTCATCCTGATAGGTGCGCAGCGTGAATTCGCCGTGCAGGGTATTGACCCGGCGCTCATTGATGCAGGCGACGGTTTTTTCATTGACTGCGCGATAGTGAATCAAATCGGCGATAGTGCCGATTTTAAGGTTGTGCTGTTGCGCGAAGGCTTCGAGATCGGAGCGGCGTGACATGGTGCCATCTTCGTTCATGACTTCAACGATCACCGCGGCCGGTTCAAACCCTGCCAGCCGTGCGAGATCGCATCCAGCTTCGGTGTGACCAGCGCGGCTGAGCACGCCGCCGGGTTGTGCCATCAGCGGAAAGATGTGGCCCGGTTGAACAATGTCTGTGGGTGCTGCGTCACGGTTAACAGCGGCGCGCACGGTACGGGCGCGGTCAGCGGCAGAAATACCGGTGGTCACCCCTTCGGCGGCTTCAATGGATACGGTAAACGCGGTGGCATGTGCGGCGCGGTTGTCCTGCACCATCAACGGCAGGTCCAACTGGCGGCAGCGTTCGACTGACAGCGTCAGACAGATCAGACCCCGGGCGTAACGCGCCATGAAGTTGATATCTTCGGCTCGCACTTGCTCTGCGGCCATAATCAAATCACCTTCGTTTTCGCGATCTTCGTCATCCAGCAGAATCACCATTCTGCCCTGACGGATTTCGTCGATGATCTCTTCGGTGCTGTTTAATTCCATATCGATTATCTACAACCTGTCAGTTTTAAAGAGCCTGTCGCTCTACGGCCAATAAAAGGTTCACCTGTTGAAAAACCCGTGCTCGGACAAAAATGATTGGGTGATTGCACTGGCACCGCCTGTGACTTTTTCCGCAGCAGCGTCACCCAACAGTAGCCTTTCCAGATAGCGGGCAATCACGTCCACTTCAAGATTGACCCGCGAGCCCACACTGTAACTGCCAATCACCGTATGCTCCAGCGTATGAGGCACAATATTGAGTTCGAAGGCAGCGCCGTCCACGACATTCGCAGTCAAGCTGGTGCCATCCACGGTGATCGAGCCCTTGTGTGCAATATAGCGGGCCAGCCCGTTGGGTGCTTTGATGCGGAAACGTTCGGAGCGGGCATCCGTGTGCCGCTCAACGACTTCACCGATGCCGTCGACATGCCCGCTGACAATATGACCACCCAGACGCGAGCTCGGCATTAACGCCTTCTCCAGATTAACGCGCTGCCCCGCTTGCCACTGGCCGACAGTTGTCATCGCCAGCGTCTCGTTGGACACATCGGCCCAGAAACCGTCACCGGGGAGACCGACGACGGTCAAACAGACGCCGTTGGTGGCGATAGAATCACCCATTTGCACGTCTCGCCAGCCCAAACCGGGCGCGACGATCCGCAGTCGCAAATCCCCACCACGTTGCTCTGTAGCGGCAATCTCGCCAACGGCTTCAATGATACCGGTAAACATCGGCTGTGATTTCACCTCCAATCAAGGGGCGACAACGGGGCGCGCTGTAATACGCCAGTCGTCACCGATCGCGCGAATATCGCTAAGCTTCAGCGCGTGTTTCTGTGACATAGCCGCGAGGGGCAATTCGAGCAAGGGTTTTGCCAGGCTTCCCAGCAAAACACCCGCCATATATATCTGCAGTTCATCCACCAGGTTGGCCGCCACAAAGCTTCCGGCGAGACCTGGGCCCGCTTCGATCATAACTTCATTGCACTGCTCTTCTGCAGCCAGTTTGAGCAACAACTCTCGCAGGTCCACGCGGTTGTTTTTGCCCGGTAGTAACCAGACCGCCACCTCGTCACCGAAACGAGCAGGATCTGTGGCGGATACCGAATGGCTCGCAACAATACTGCGGCCCGGCTGCTGGAATAGTGTGGCGTCCGCGGGTGTGCGCTGATGGCTGTCCACCACAACCCGCAGAGGCTGCCGCCCGAGCATGTCAATGGCCGGGTCGCGCACCGTGAGCGCCGGCTTGTCCTGCAGCACGGTTTGTACACCGGTAACAATCGCGCAGCTACGGGCGCGCAAGCGCTGCACGTCGGCGCGGGCGCAGGGGCCAGTAATCCATTGGCTTTCGCCGCTGGCCATGGCGGTGCGCCCATCCAGACTCATGGCGAGCTTGCAGCGTACCCAGGGCAGCCCAATGCGCATGCGTTTCACGAAGCCGGGGTTCAAGGCCTCAGCCTGCTCTTGCAGAACCGGCCCGTCCACTCGGATACCTGCTGCACGCAAACGGGCAACCCCTCGGCCAGCGACCACCGGATTGGGATCTTGCATAGCGTAAACCACGCGACTGACGCCGGCGCTCATCAGCGCATCACTGCAGGGCCCGGTCTTCCCGGTATGGCTGCAGGGCTCGAGCGTCACGTAAGCCGTGCTGTTGCGTGCCTTGCCGCCCGCCATTTGCAACGCGTTGACTTCAGCGTGGCCTTCGCCGGCCTTGCGATGGAATCCCTCGCCGACAATATCGCCCGTCACCGAACTCACCAACACGCAACCCACCCGGGGGTTGGGCGTGGTGGTGTAAAGCCCACCCTCGGCCAGCTGAAGTGCGCGGGCCATATAAGCTCTATCGTTGGCAGATATCGGTGTCATAAACAGGACTCAGCAAACGCGCCGGAAACGACCGATCCAGTGTAGGCCGCCACTCATTTCGCAACTTATAACGGCACCTTTTCCCGCCACTCCACGTTGCTTTTCTTTAACATAGGCCCACTATGCCTGCATAAAAGCGCCTCGATTGACGAAAAAATGCACTCGCTATAAGTTACAAACTGAATGACGGCCTACACTAGGGTTCAAACTCTTGGGATGAAGCGGCTTCTTTATCTACTTCGGAGGAGCGCTTGCTGGACGGAGTTTCTTCCAGCCGATCAATTTCCTGGCGGAATTCGCTCAGGTCTTTGAAGCTGCGGTAAACCGACGCAAAGCGAACGTAGGCCACGGTATCTATGTTGCGCAAGAGCTCCATGACCTTTTCGCCGATTACCAGAGACTTAACCTCACGCTCGCCCAGAGCCTGCAGAAAATGCTTGATGCTGCTGATAGAGGTTTCTATATCCTCTACGCTGACCGGTCGCTTTTCCAACGCCCGCTGAAAGCCATTGCGCAGCTTCTGCTCGTCGAAAGGTTCCCGCGTACCATCCTGCTTGATCACCCGGGGCATCAGCAACTCGGCGGTTTCAAAGGTGGTGAAACGTTCCCGGCAGTTCTGGCATTCCCGCCGACGCCGCACCTGGGAGCCGTCGGCGACCAAACGTGAATCAATGACTTTGGTGTCGTCCTGGTTACAAAAGGGGCAATGCATAAGTGGCGCACTCTGATGGGAACACAGCTATCAGCAACAGGCATCCGCAGATGCCGCTGAACAGGTTCAATAGCCCGTAAAATGCCGGCATCTTACCATAAATGCACGCCCGGCGCGGGAATCAGCACAAAGGTAGGCCGCACGCCGAACAATAAAAAAGGCAGCTCACTTGGCTGCCTTTTCGGAGACGTCGGAGATGCGCTAGCGACGGATCAGTTGCCGTAGACGGGAAATTTGCCGCAGATATCCAATACTTTCGCCTTCACCGATTCGATTGTCGACTCGGCGTCGCCCTTTTCCAATGCGTCCAGCAGATCGCACATCCAGTGAGTAAGCTGCACCGTTTCCTCGATGCCGAAACCGCGGGTAGTAATGGCCGGCGTGCCTACGCGCAAACCACTGGTCACGAACGGCGAACGGGGATCGTTGGGCACCGCGTTCTTGTTGACGGTGATGTTGGCGCGGCCCAGTGCCTCGTCGGCATCTTTACCGGTAAATTCCTTGCCAATCAGATCCACCAGCATCAAATGGTTTTCTGTGCCGCCGGAAACAATTTTGAAACCCCGCTCAATGAATGTTTTCGCCATGGCCTGTGCGTTTTTCACCACTTGCTGCTGATAAGTTTTGTAATCGTCGCTCATGGCCTCCTTGAAGCAAATAGCCTTGGCGGCAATCACATGCATCAACGGGCCGCCCTGACCGCCGGGGAAAACCGCAGAGTTGAGCTTTTTCTCGATGGCTTCGTTGGCCCTGGCCAGAATCAAACCACCCCGTGGACCGCGCAGAGTTTTGTGGGTGGTGGAAGTGGTCACATCAGCAATCTGAACCGGCGAGGGATAAACGCCCGCGGCCACCAATCCGGCCACGTGAGCCATGTCGACCAACAGGTAAGCACCCACCTCATCGGCGATGTCGCGGAATTTTTGCCAGTCCATGATTTGACTGTACGCGGAGAAGCCGGCAACGATCATTTTCGGTTTGTGTTCACGCGCCAAGCGGGCCACTTCGTCGTAGTCCACTTCGCCAGTTTCCGGGTTCAGGCCGTACTGCACCGCGTTGTACATTTTGCCGGAAAAATTGACCTTGGCGCCATGAGTCAAGTGACCACCGTGAGCCAGGCTCATACCCAGCACCGTATCGCCCGCATCCAGCAGCGCCTGATAAACCGCGGAGTTTGCCTGGGAGCCCGCGTGGGGCTGCACGTTGGCGTAGTCTGCGCCGAACAGCTGTTTAGCCCGCTCAATGGCCAGGGCTTCCGCCTGATCGACATACTCACAGCCACCGTAATAGCGCTTGCCGGGATAACCTTCCGCATATTTATTGGTGAGCTTGGTGCCCTGAGCCGCCATCACCATCGGGCTGGTGTAGTTTTCAGAGGCAATCAATTCAATATGATCTTCCTGCCGGCGGCCTTCATGTTCGATGGCACTCCAGACTTCCGGGTCAAAATCAGCTATGGTCAATGACTTGTCAAACATCGGCTTCCTCGCGGGCTCAAACTGGGAAAAAAGAGGCGGAATTGTACACCATCTGCGCACCCGGAGGTACCGGTACGGAAGGCACCTGTATAATGGCCGCCGCAGTTTGTATTCCCCCGCAAGTTTCGGTAACTTGCGGCCATTCGCAATCCCGTAGATGATGAGGTTTTCGCCCAATGGCGCAATACGTTTACACCATGAACCGCGTGGGCAAGGTTGTACCGCCCAAGCGCGAAATACTGAAAGATATCTCCCTTTCCTTTTTTCCTGGCGCAAAGATTGGCGTGCTGGGCCTGAATGGCGCCGGTAAATCCACATTGCTGCGGATCATGGCCGGCATCGATCAGGACTACCTCGGCGAAGCGCGCCCCATGCCCGACATCAATGTCGGCTACCTGCCTCAGGAACCACAACTGAATCCGGACAAGGACGTACGCGGCAATGTTGAAGAGGGCGTGCAGGAAGCCGTGGATGCTCTGGCCGCACTGGAGCAGGTTTACGCCGATTACGCGGAACCGGATGCGGACTTCGATGCGCTGGCGAAAAAACAGGGGCAACTGGAAAACATCATTGAAGCCTGGGACGCTCACAATCTTGAGCACACCCTGGAAGTGGCCGCCGATGCCCTGCGCCTGCCGCCCTGGGATGCGGATGTGACCAAACTGTCCGGCGGTGAAAAGCGCCGCGTGGCCCTGTGCCGCCTACTGCTGTCCCGCCCGGACATGCTGCTGCTCGACGAGCCCACCAACCACCTGGACGCCGAATCCGTCTATTGGCTCGAGCGCTTCCTGACAGAATTCTCCGGCACAGTGGTCGCCATTACCCACGACCGCTATTTCCTCGACAATGCCGCCGGCTGGATTCTGGAGCTGGACCGCGGTCGTGGCATTCCCTACGAAGGCAACTATTCCGACTGGTTGCAGGCCAAGGAACAGCGCCTGGAGCAGGAATCTCGCGGCGAAGCGGCACAACAGAAGGCCATCAAAGCCGAACTGGAATGGGTGCGGCAGAACCCCAAAGGACGGCAAGCCAAAAACAAGGCGCGACTGGCCCGCTTTGAGGAAATGCAGTCCCAGGAATTCCAGAAGCGCAACGAAACCAACGAAATCTACATTCCGCCCGGTGAACGCCTCGGGGATAAAGTGATCGAGTTTCACAATGTGAACAAAGGTTTCGGCGATCAGGTGCTGATCGACAATCTCAGCTTCACTGTCCCCAAGGGTGCAATCGTGGGAATCGTCGGCGGCAACGGTGCCGGTAAATCGACATTGTTTCGCATGATCGAAGGCACTGAGAAGCCGGACAGCGGCGAGATCGTTATCGGTGAAACCGTCAAAATCGCCTACGTGGAGCAGGGACGGGAAAATCTCGACGGCAGCAAGTCAGTATGGGAAGCGGTGTCCGATGGCCAGGATGTGCTGAAAATTGGCAACTACGAGGTCGGTTCGCGCAACTATCTTGGCCGCTTCAACTTCAAGGGCAGCGATCAGCAAAAACGCGTCAGTGAACTATCCGGCGGTGAACGAGGCCGACTGCATTTGGCCAACACTCTAAAGCAAGGCGCCAACGTGCTGCTGCTGGATGAACCTTCCAACGACCTGGACATTGAAACACTGCGCGCACTGGAAGAAGCCATCCAGAACTTTCCCGGCAGCGCCATGATCATCTCCCACGACCGCTGGTTCCTCGACCGGGTTGCCACCCACATTCTCGCCTACGAAGGTGAAAGTGATGTGGTGTTTTTTGAGGGCAACTATACGGAATACCACGAGGACTTTGTCGCGCGCAAAGGTGAAAATGCGCAGCCGCAGCGAGTCAGGTATAAGAAGTTGAAGAGCTAGAAGCTAGAAGCTGCAAGCTGCAAGCTGCAAGCTGCAAGCTGCAAGCTGCAAGAAATGTTAATTAGAACGGGGCCAAGTTTGGCCCCGTTTTTTTTCGACTTATGTAGCTGTACCCCACAAACTCCAAAGACATGAATTCGGTGTTTGCTGCTGTGACCGTCGCCAGCATGGATGCTGGCGCCGAGCCTACAGGGACGTATGCATTCGCAACGTCCCTGTGGCTCACCCTTCGGGCAGCTACGCTGTGTAAATCGGCTTTCCTACCGATTTGCCACGGCGTGTCACAGCAGTGAAGACCGGATTTATGTCCTCCCCGATACCAAACGTCCTATCCCTTAACAGAAAAGATTTTGTGGAAGTTCCGTCCATTGTTTATCGAACAGCAATGATCCTGGATGACAAACGGCGTCCCGCCTCACGAAGTATCATGCGTCTACCAGCCGGCAATGTTAATTGCCGGCTGACAACCAAACGTTAGGGTTGCGCAGCGCCCTGGCCGCCCATCAGCATGCCCAGCGGAAATGGCGTTGGAGTGCCATTCAATAGCAGCTCGCCGTTGGCAAATTCGACCTGCGCCTGCAAGCTATCTCCCTCTTCCACAACAATGCCCTGGGCTATCAGCATATCCAGCTTTTGCTGTGCCTGCTGCTGCACCGCCGCGTCGATATCGGCTTCGGTCACCTCGGGATCGCCGGCCATCGACTCCTCCACCTGCGCGCGCGACGACTGGCCGAGCAAAACCATTGCCAGCGGGCGATCAACGTCCAGAAGTGAATCCAGAGTCAGGGCCTGAATCAACATCAGCGGATTCGTCATCTGTGGAGGCATAACAAAATCCTCCTTCAACCCCAGCCGGAATGAACCTTTCAGGTCGCCTTGCGGCGTGGAGAAACTGATGTTGCGCAATCCGAATGCCGGTCCGTTCGCAATAAACTCCTGCATAATTTCGGGAGTGAAAAACTGCTGATAGTCCACCTGCTGATCCGGCGCTTCGACCATGGCAGCGGCCATGTCCATATACGCCTCATACGCCGAGACGCTGATATTTTCATAGGCAAAGGTCACTGCAGCCTGTTCGACTTTAACGTCACTGCTCTCAACATTTCCCGCACTTACCGTGGCAATCAGGTCAAAAAAGTTTTCGCCTTCAGCCATGACCAATGCCCCTTCAAACACGGCATTGGTGACTGACAGCTCCCGATCACCGCCTTGCACATGCACAGTGGAAACATTCATGAAGAAGTCGGAAGGATAGAGGAAGTGCTCCCAATCCATGCGCGACAAGTCGCCATTGGACCTAATAGCGGTATCACCCAGTGACAAGAGTGCATCTTCCGAGGTGAAATCCATATGGCCGATGACGCCGGAATAACTCAGCATGCCTGCCATATCAACGGTGCCCGAGCCACTGTAACCATTGGTGCGGACAAAGACGTTGCCTTGCTCGTCACTGACGGTGAACGCTTGCAGTTCATCGCTGAACTCAATGGAACCAAACAGCCCCACATGCCCCTGGGCCTGATAAAGCTGCTCGTCGCTCGCCACATCAAGGCGCTCTTCCAGCCACTGAGTCTGCTCCTGAGTCAGATCCAGCTGCCAGGCATACCAGCCCAGTGCGCTTTGCTCGCTCAACAGCAACGGACCGTGATCGATATGAATGTTCAGCGGCAGTGACGGCAATTGCGCCGCTTCGTCATCCGCCTCTTCATTGTCCACCCCTTCATTGCCCACAACAGGCCACAGCGCCGCGTCGAAGCCCACCGACAAAGTCGCTTCGGTCGCGAACCAGCCCCGGTCATATTCCAGCCACTGCACTTGATAGCCGGGATACTCGTCAATTGCCTGAACGATCTTTTGCAGTTCCTTTTCCGCCTTGAGCCCGCCGATAAACGGACCGCCCAACACGACCATGGCCAATAGAACCAACACCACCCCAATAATTTTTTTCATCCTGCTTCCCTATTTTGTCATTATTACTTTATGTGTTGCCGAACAAATTCCGGATAAACGCATATTTGCCGACGAGACGCCCACCAGACGCTGGGCCACCCAAGCCGACGGAATCATGCAACTTCTTTGGCAGACAACCAGAACCGGCTATTCGAATTACAACAACTCTTAAGTGCCAGATGCCGGTTGCGCCATCATTCAATTATGAGGCCGGAGCCATACATGTCAACGGGTCGATATTGGAATCAAGACGGACTACACTTCAGAAAAGATAATCGGGAGTGGTAAACAATGGAAGCAGCACAAACCGAGCGCCGCCGCTTCAGTCGCGTCAACTTTGATGGTGAAGCACAGCTGATTCAAGGAGGCCATGCACATCCGGTTCATATATTGGATCTTTCTGTCAAAGGCGTATTGGCCAAGGCTGATTCAACACTGCGACCTGACACACAGGCGGCGACGCTGGCCATCGCGCTGGCAAACGGCACCGCAATTGAAATGACAGTGGAATTGATCCACAGCGATGCACAGACCCTCGGCTTTCGCTGCATCAGTATTGATGTAGACAGCGCCGCCCACCTCCGTCGCCTGATTGAGCTCAACCTGAACAGCCCCGATGCGGCAGAACGCGTGCTCGAAGAGCTGCTTCAACAACCCGCCGAACCCTCCGCAACAACACCAAGCGAGAACTAACGGAACTATGGTCGACATCATTAATGATCGGCGCCGCGACTTACGCGTGACGCTGCGCAGTTACAGCAACCTGACCACTGCTGACGGTGCCTGCACGGCCCACTTGCTCAACATCTCCGAAACGGGCGCACTGGTTGCCATCATCGAACCGCATCAGTTGGCAGCCGGCGAGGCGGTCAACCTGGAAATTGATTTGCCCGGCGGTGACAGTCTGCTGATGGAGGGCCATATCGCCCATGTTCGGGAACACCTGCTCGGTCTGGATTGTGCGCCTGCGACAGAAGCGGATGCAACGAAAATCCAGTGCCTTGTCGATCAGTTGACGGCAACCTCACACGAGGCTGAATAGGTGATCAAACCGGTTGCGGCCTTATAAACCAAGTTTCGGAGTTGGATTACAGCTTATGTGCTGAAGTTAAGCACTTCGTAAGCAAGGTGTGGTGCTACAGGGGGAGAGTTTTCTAAAAACGCCGTGAATACGTCCCTGTAGGCTCCGGCACAAGGTCCCTCTTGTGACGGTTTTAGAAACTCTCCCCCTGCATCACCACTGTGGCGTATCCACCTGTTGCCTTCTTTACCTGTTTGGTTAAGAAAAAAGTTGCCGCGAACTTCGAAACCTGCGTTATAACTCAAGTTTCGGAGTTCAATGTTCCATTTTAACGCTTGGCACGCAGTGAGGTTCGGTTTGGGGTAGGGATTTCCAAGACCCTGGCCCGCGGGATTCGGGCGAGGAGCCCCGAGGGACGGGTTTCACTCGCCACGTCCATGTGGCTCGCCCTATGGGCAGCCTGCGGCTGTGTAAATCGGCAATCCTGCCGATTTGCTTCGGCGTGTCTTGAAAAGCCCTACCCCGAAGCGGGCCGGCGCTAAAACCGATTAACGGGCGGCGTAGGAGCGTCGCGAACGCCGAAACTTGAGTTATAAGCTATCCAACGCCGTCAGCGCGTCGGACAGTTTGCGCACCGGAGTCACCTTCAGCCCTTGCACGGCCTCTCTCGGCGCATTGCCATGGGGCACAATGGCGTGAGTGAAACCATGCTTGGCCGCTTCACGCAGCCGTTCCGGCCCGCTGGGTACTGGCCGGATCTCGCCGGCCAGTCCCACCTCGCCGAACACAATCAGGTCTCTGGGCAAAGGGCGATCGCGAAAGCTCGACACCACCGCCAACAGCAGCGCCAGGTCCGCACTGGTTTCGACAATCTTGACGCCGCCAACGACGTTGACGAAGACATCCTGATCTCCGACCATCAGGCCGCCGTGGCGGTGCAGAACCGCCAATAACATCGCCATGCGATTCAGCTCCAACCCCACGGCGACCCGCCGGGGATTACCGAGGCTGCTGTCATCCACCAACGCCTGAATTTCCACCAGTAGCGGCCGTGTGCCCTCCCACACCACCATCACCACTGAGCCCGATGACACTTCATCGGAACGCTGCAAAAAAATAGCTGAGGGGTTGGTTACCTCGCGCATGCCCTGCTCGGTCATGGCGAACACCCCCAACTCATTCACCGCGCCAAAGCGGTTCTTGATACCGCGCAGAGTGCGGAAACGGGAGTCGTGGGAGCCTTCAAGCATGATCGAGCAGTCAATCATATGCTCCAGCACCTTGGGCCCGGCCAGACTGCCGTCCTTGGTCACGTGGCCAACCAGCAGCAACACAGTGCCAGTCTGCTTGGCAAAACGGGTGAGGAAGGCGGCGCATTCCCGCACCTGGGATACACTGCCCGGCGCGGAAGAAACATCGGCCAGATGCATCACCTGGATCGAATCCACCACCATCACCGCCGGATTCAATTGCTGGGCAGTGGCGACAATATCCTCGGTCTCCGTGGCCGATAACATCTTCAGTTGATCCGTGGGCAATTTTAAACGCTGTGCCCGCATCGCCACCTGCTGCAGGGATTCCTCACCGGTAACGTACAGCGCCGGGCGATTGCGCGCCAGATGACACAATGCCTGCAACAACAAGGTCGACTTACCCGCACCCGGATGGCCGCCAATCAACACCACCGAGCCCGGCACAAAACCACCGCCCAGCACCCGGTCAAATTCATCCATGGTGGAGGAAAAACGCGGCAAATCCTCCAGACTGATATCCGCCAGCGTCTGCACCTGCTGACTGGCGTTGCCCCCGGCATAACCGGCAAAGCGCGCGGTACCGCTGACTGCGCCTTTCGCGGCGCCTAACCGCACCTCCTGCATGGTGTTCCACGCGTGGCAAGCCGCACATTGCCCGGCCCATTTGGTGGAATCGGCACCACAGTCGGTGCAAACAAAGGCGGATTTCATTTTGGCCAAGTGAGGCTCCTGGGGGACATAAGGCAAAGTGGAAAGAGAAAAGGGAAAAGGGAAAAGATTCCGTTCTCATTAGGTCCACATTTTCTATTAACCAGACTGCCGGGTCCAGTTGTGCGATAACATCCACCCATTTTTCCCTTTCTCCCTAACTCTTGCAGCTTTTCCCTTTTTCCTCGTTCCTTATGTGACAAACATCACGTTTTGTACGCATCGAATCGTGGAACTTTTTCATCATTCGGGAATTACGCTGTAAGCTAACAGCAGCGATCAGGAAGGGATTCCATACTTAGAACAACCCTTCTCTGTGCTACCCACCTCATTCAAGTATTGTGCGCAACCATGCAACAGCCGCATACAGGTACGCCGTGAGCCGCCGAGGCCAAAGTAATGAAATTCATAACAAAAATATTTTTCTCCAGCTTTATCATTTTGGTTGGCTGTGAACCCACCAATGCACCAAGTAAGGAGCCTGACATGTTCTCAAAACCCGATGCAGAACCCTACGTTATTGCCTCGCCCATGGAGGGCATTTTGATGAAAGATGGAAAGCCGCTGCCGAACGCAAAAATCATTAGAAAGCTGAGGTGGAATGGGAATGATGAAGGATTTGTTTCCGAATTCTACACCGATGACGAGGGATTCTTTTCACTGCCGATTCACGAAGAGTCTCTAGCGTTGGGGATATTGAATCAGTTCGTAGCTAAAACCGAACTCCAAATCGACCATGATGGAAGCAACCACGAGATTTGGTATAGCAGCAAGCTTTCGCCGGAAATTCATGCCGAGACTGATGGAGCACTCGAACAACTCACCTGCGACATTCATAACGAGGAGCTAGCTGTTCCCATGGGGCCGACAGCCATCCTTACCAAATGCCGCTGGAGCAACATGCCAGAATAATTATTAACTCTGATTTCAGTAGGGACACAATCATGAACAATCAGTTATCTCCCCTTGAGGCTGCCGAACTGGCTCAAGGCGTGTAGACCGTCATTGGGGGCGACCAAAAGGATCTCCAGGCATTCCTGGGCAACCGCTTATTTTCGCAAGGCACCAAGAGCACGAGCGTTCTTCGTAGCGAGGTAGGAGGCCGCATATTTCGGGCATCGAAAGACGCATTCGGAGTATGCGCCTACGGAACAGGCGTTCGGACTGGCGACCTCATTCTCGTTTTCCGCGGCACAACAGACGCTAATAATAAGGCGGATTTTGTAACCGATGCGCGAATAGGTCTGGAGCGCTCGAAAACGGGTTGGCCGGTTCACGTCGGCTTCAATCATGCCTTTAAAGCCATGCTTCCGGAGATACAACGTGCGGTTGCAGAAGAAAAGATCACCGGCACCATCCACTGCGTCGGCCACAGCCTGGGCGGGGCCGTAGCGTCACTGGCGGCAGACTGGGCTGCAAGTAAACATTCAAGCCCTGTAAAACTCTATACCTTCGGCCAACCTCGCGTTGGACTGAGCATGTTCTCCTTGATGCTCACGAAAAAACTCGGTCCGGACAACATACACCGAGTATACCACACAACTGATCCGGTACCTATGGTACCTGTCTTTCCTTACCTCCACGCGCCCCTGCCGGGGTACGGTCGGCAAGTGCCGAGCGCAAACCCCATTATCAGCGCTGAAGCTCACAGGATGGGGTTATATGCCAACAACATGAAAAATAAAAAATGGGCGGACCTGTCCCTCGCTCCGCCGCTGAGCACTCATGAAGATGCGATTAAGCAGTGGCTTGAATCGAAATTTCAAGGCAACCCCAGCGACCCCAGAACCTTCGAATGGCTGGAGCGAGCACTCCTGTGGCTGCTAACCAAGCCGCTCGCGGCGCTCACTTATGGCCTGCAGTGGACCGCCATGGGAATCCACACGTTTGTGGACAAGGTCGCGTGGGTGCTGGCTCGAGGTATTGAGATAGAGGACAAATGTAGCGAGTACGTCCGGCTCTTTTTGAGGAAAGTCGCCCAAATTTTGAGCATCAATATCCCCAGCGGCACGAGCTTAACCCGCGCATTTCTCCGCTTTTTGCTGGAAACCCTCACGCGCCGCGCCTACGAGCTCGCCGCGAGAGCCATTCGCCAAATCGGCGGCCGTTAGAACTCTTGTCACAAGGCTCCACGCCGGAGCCTTACCCCACGGCCAATTCGCAATCTAGGTCAGCTAAAGCTGCCCACCCGGAAAATTCTCACGGTCGTTTTGTCCCTTTTCCTTTTGGTGGGCAGTGCCCACCCTACAGCCGAATTCTTTTAACTTGCGGCTTGCCGCTTTTACTTTTCCCTTTTCACTCAGGCCATCCATGGCCTTCACCCTTCGGGCAGCCTGCGGCTGTGCAAAACGGCGGTTCCTCTTTTCCCTTTTCCCTTTTCCCTTTTCCCTTTTCCCTTTTCCCTTTTCCCTTTTCCCTAGCATTTTGCAGCTTGCGGCTTCTTGCCTGCCACTTTAAAGTGCTCCCCATGAAAAGCTCTCTCATTCCTGAAAAACCTCTCCTGGTTTACCCTTCGCTGGCGGCAACTGTCGGGCTGGAGGAGGCGACTATGCTGTCGCTTCTGGCGGACCTGACCGAGCAGCTGCCGGGCACCATGAGCAATGGTTATGTTTGGTATACCCTGGGACAGGAAGCTGTCGAACGCGCGATGCCGTTTTGGGCTGCTCAGGATGTGCAGCGTGTGAGCACCAACTTGCGCGACAAGGGCATCGTGCTGATCGCCTCCGCACCCTACAGCACCTATGGTGAGCTCAAGTTTGCCTTCAATGAAAAAGCCGAAACGCATAGCAATCCTACCGCTGGAACCGTCAGCCGGGGAGGCTCCCAGCCTCCAGTGCGCACCGTGACCTCGCCTTCCCCGGCGGCTCATGCACACACCGCGCAATCCCATCACGGGTACACCGGGGCATCCTATACTCAGGATTCCCCCACACCCGCTTTTGGACGCTCACCCTTTGCTGAGGCGCCCACCGGCAGTACCGCAGGCAAGAACTTTATCGCGCCCAACTGGCAGCCGAACCAGGAAGTTTTGGCGCAATTGGCGCAACACAACATCCCCGCGCACTTCGCGCAGGAGCAGGTGCCTGAGTTTGTGACTTATTGGCGCGAGCGCGGCGACCCCCAGCGCTCCTGGGGCTCGAAGTTTCTGAAACACGTGATTCACAAGTGGCGCAACTACGAGACTTTTCAGGTGCGGCGCGAGCAGGAAATCCCAATGACGCTCGATTGGCGGCCAAGCGAGGACGCCCTGGACATGCTGGTAAAGCACGCGGGCATCAGCCAGGATTTTGTAGAGGACGCCATACCGGAGTTCGTACTTTACTGGCAAGAGCGCGGCGACGTGCTGCGCACCTGGAACAGCAAGTTCATTCAGCATGTTCGACGTCAGTGGTTGAGGTATCATTCAGCCCTGGAGCACGACACCGAGCCACGTCGCATCCCTGTGGATTGGCGGCCGTCCGACGACGTTTATGACGTTTTGCGCCTGGCCAACATTGATCTGCAGTTCGCGCGGGAGGTATTGCCGGAGTTTGTGCTCTACTGGCGAGACAGCAATCAGCTGCATATATCCTGGAATACGCGCTTCCTGCAGCAGGTAAAACGCCAGTGGGCCAAGCGCCACGCACTGGGCAACAGCGCCGCCACGGATATCAACAGCAAATCAACCCGGGATCTATCGCTTGAAGAACAACTTAACGACCGCAGCTGGGCAACCTGAAACGCCGCCCGCAGGCCGGTCCAATGACAAGCCCGCAGCACTGATTGACGCGATCAATCAGGCGTTCGCCTTGTTCCAGCTGAACTACCACAACCAGTACCATAAAGCCTATGGCACCGGTTCCAACCTCAACCATGCCAAGCGCCTGTGGCTGGAAATGCTGGGCCACTTCGAGCCCAAGGTCATATTGCGCGCAGCGAAGGCGGTTATTGAAGCCAGTGAATATCTGCCGACGCTGCGCACCATGATCAAGTACTGCGAGCAGTTCAGCGACCGCGTCGGCCTGCCAGACGCCCACAGCGCCTATATTGAAGCCTGCCGGGCACCGTCACCCAAGGCAGACTGGAACTGGAGCCATGCGGCGGTCTATCACGCCGGCCGCGCCAGTGACTGGTATTTTCTGCAGACGACGCCGGAGTCTGTGGCTTTTCCGATATTCAAGAGTCACTACGAAGAAATCTGCACTCAGGTTCGCGCTGGCGCGCAACTGGACCCGCCGCGCCATATCGCGCTGCCGGCGGACACGGAACAACCGCTAGACAAGGCTGAAAACGCCGAACGTCTGGCGTCTCTTCGGGCACAGCTCGACCTCTGATACACCATGCAAGGAATTCCATGACCCAGTCATTCTCTCGGGCCAACCTGCTATTGGCAGTGGTAGTTGTTGCCTATTTGTCTCTCCTGCTTGCATTCGTCCTGGTGGCGCCACGGTTTCCGATCACAGAGCCACCGGGCGTAACGCTTGATGATCCGCCCAGTCCAGAATTGCAACTGATCCCCCCGGACTTCCGCCAGATCGCCGTAGTCAGCGAACGCAAACAAGCATTTTTCGATTTCATGCGGCCATTGGTTGCTCATTACAATTCGTTGTACGCACAGGAGCGCCAGCGCCTGTTGGAGATTGTGCACAAGAAAAACAACGGTCACGAGCTGTCGCCCAGTGATCTGCGCAAGCTGCGCGCCTGGTCGGAAAAGCTGTTCGTGCCGGCAGAGCTCAGCCCTGAGGAAAAGCTGGCGATGCTGCAACGACGCCTCAATACCCTGCCGGAGGCCATGGTTCTCGCCCAGGCCGCCGCAGAATCCGGCTGGGGTCGATCCCGCTTTGCTCGGGATGCCTACAACTATTTCGGCCAGTGGTGCTACACACCCGGCTGTGGGCTGGTGCCGCGACAACGCAGTACCGGCGCGGCCCATGAAGTGCGCAAGTTCGATTCACCAGTGGGCTCGGTAAGGTCCTACTTTCTCAATATCAACACCCACAACGCCTATCGCGCCTTGCGCGATAAACGCCTGGCGCTGGAGCAAGCTGGCGAGAAGGTGACGGGCTCAGCGCTGGTGGGCGAACTGGGAAGTTATTCCCAGCGCGGGCAGCTGTACATTGATGAGCTGCGGTTGATTATTCGAGGCAATAATTTGGAGTAGCCGGCGAAACCCGCCCTCTACCTGTTACCCACTTCCCCCCATACTGCCTTGCGATGTTGGTTCAATATCCCAACGTCGCCCTCAGCAATTCCTGAGACTCTATTCCGACCGGGTCAAACCTCTGCATTCCGATCAGGTCAAACCTGGGCTTGGCGGTCATATCTACGTTATTTTGCGAAATGGTTACCAATTTTAGCAATCCGGAAACCAATTCAGCAAAATTGGATTTACACAATAAACCGATGCGGATAGGGTCTATCTCGTATATTGGACAGACCAATATATACAAGCTTGGTTTGACCTGAAAATTGCAGCGCAACAATAAACACTTTCAGGCAATCTTTCAGATGTAGTGGCTCGCAAGGTTTTGGCTCCTGATACCGACTGGATAACTCCACTTCGCCGCGAGTATATTCATGTTTGTCCAGTATCAGCACGCGGACGGTATTGGAAAGGGAAGTTCGCAAAACGCTTCCGGGAAGGAATCCATTTGATTTATTCGTCACTTTATGTACCGCGCCCGCAAGTTACGCCCGCCCTACTTTCTGATTCAGGTTTTCGCTCGACCAAGCTGTTCACGCCTGTGATCAGTCGGTGTTATTGATCTGTACGCCAAGCCGTGGCTGGTTACCCAAACCAACAGAATCAAGGAACCAATGCTATGACTATAAAAATACCCAGGTGCGTCAACATGGGCGCACTGCTAATCAGCGGAACCCTAACAGCAGCATTTGCCCATGCGGGCCCCGTTGGCTTTGCATCAATGAACGGCGGCACTACCGGCGGCGCCGGTGGTGCGGTGGCCTATGCCAGCACGGGTACTGAGATTAACCAGGCCATGTGCTCACGAAGCAGCGAGGATGCGCCGTTGATTATTTATGTGGATGGCACGATTAACCACGGCAATACCTCAAAAGTGTCCGGTAGCTGTGACACACAAGCTGATGAAATTCAGTTCAAAGGCGTCTCGAATATCTCGCTGATTGGTGTGGGCGACAATGCGCTTCTCGATGAAATAGGCATCCACCTCCGGGACACGTCAAACATCATTATCCAGAACCTGCACATTCGCAACGTGAAGAAATCCGGCTCACCAACCTCCAACGGCGGCGATGCGATCGGCATGGAGAGCGATGTCTTCAACGTGTGGATTGACCATAATGAGCTCGAGGCATCCGGTGGCGAAGACGAGGGTTATGACTCCCTGATCGACATGAAAGCGACCACGCAATATGTCACGGTTTCGTATAACTACCTGCACGACGCCGGTCGCGGCGGCTTGATGGGCTCCAGTGACAGTGATGACACCAACACCTTCGTCACCTTTCACCATAATTACTACAAAGACATTGATTCGCGTATGCCACTTTTGCGCCATGGCACCGCCCACTCGTTCAACAACTACTTTAACGGTATCTACAAATCCGGTATGAACCCCCGTATCGGCGGGCAGATTAAAGCCGAAAACAACCACTTCGAAAATGCCAAAGATCCGCTCGGGACTTTTTATACCGACGACATGGGCTATTGGGACATCAGCGGAAATATTTTCGGATCCGGTGTCACTTGGACCAGTGAGGGCTCCGATAACCACCCCGCCGGGCCCAACCCGACATCCACCACCTCCGTGCATATTGCTTATCCCTATACACTGGATGACGCGGCCTGTGTCAAAGCCATTGTCATGGCCAGCGCAGGTTCCGGTACCGGACTGGCAACATCGGATGGCAGCTGCTCCGTTTCCGGCGGCAGTTCCAGTAGCTCATCCAGCTCCAATTCCTCCAGCTCCAGCAGCTCGTCCAGTTCATCAAGTTCCAGCTCGTCCAGCAGCTCATCATCCGGTGGCGAGCCGGGTGAGCTGGGTATCAACCTCGCGTTGGGAGCCGGTGCTGACGGCAGCAGTAAGGGTGCGGGAAGCTACGGCAATGTGGTTGATGGCGACCTGAGCAGCTATTGGCAGCCGAGCGGAACCAGTGGTGAACGGATCAGCGTCAAGAACATCGATTCCAGCTTTAACACAGTAATCATTCGCGAACTGAACAATGCGACCACCAGCTGGCGTTTGGAAGACCACGATACCGGTGCGCTATTGGCATCTGGCTCAACTCTGGGTGCGGAAACCATCATCAGCGGTTTTGGTGATATCGACATGTATAAAGTGGACCTGATAATCAACGGGGCAAGTAGTCCACCACAGATTGCTGAATTTGAGGTATACGATGCCTCGGGGAATGTCAGCAGCTCGTCGTCATCCAGTAGCTCTTCATCAAGCAGCTCGTCTTCATCAAGTAGCTCGTCGTCATCCAGCAGTTCGTCCAGCTCAAGCAGCAGCTCCAGCTCTTCGGGCGGCACCGGCGACCTGGGTACCAACCTGGCTCTCAGTGCCGGCGCAGATGGCAGCAGTAAAGGTAACGGCACCAGTTATGGCAACGTCAACGATGGCGACCTGAGCAGCTACTGGCAACCCAGCGGAACCAGCGGTGAGCGCATCGCCGTTAAAAACCTGGACTCCAGTTTCAATACCGTTGTGATTCGGGAACTGAACGGCGCCACCACCAGCTGGCGTTTGACGGATCACGATACCGGCGCGGTACTGGCATCGGGCTCGACTCTGGGGAGTGAACGGGTCATCACCGGCTTTGGGGATATTTCGCTGTACAAAGTCAACCTGATGATTGATGCCGCCAGCGCCGCTCCCCAAATCGCCGAGTTTGAGGTGTATGACGCTTCCGGTGACGTCAGCAGCTCCAGCTCTTCGAGCAGCAGCAGTTCGTCTGGTAATAGTTCCTCGGGCAGCAGCTCGTCCAGTAGCTCCTCAAGCAGCAGTTCCGGAACCTCGTCGTCCTCCTCCAGCAGCTCATCTTCCGGTGGCAGCACGTCCGGAAGCAGTTCCAGCTCCTCTGGCGGCAACACCGGACCGATCAGCAACGACTGCTACAACCTGGCGACCAACCCCTCGGTCAACTGGCGCGAAACCGCCTTGCAGACTGACCAGGAAATTGTCGCTTGTCTGTCCCAGACTTTGGGCCGCGCAGTCGGCTATGGTGAGAATGCGCTGGGAGGATATGATCCCAATGGCAACAGTAACCTGGTGGTTATTTCCAAGAATTCCGGGGTTTCCGTTGAACAGCAGATTCTGGATGCGATCTCTACCGATGACCACAACTGGATCGTGTTCGACAAGGAGGACTTCTCTCAGGAGACCGAAGTTGCCATGTACCGCACTCACTGCAGCAATCCCGATGTGCTCAGCCACTTGGGTGCCTCCGAGTCAGAATGTATCGACTATCAGCAGTGGTGTTCCAGCAACGGCGTATCCAGCGGCCAGGCGTGTCTGGACCGTTTCTTCAACGAGGAACTGAACGATAAGGACCTACCAATTCGCAACCCTGTGGTGGCTTCCAATACAACCATTGATGGCCGCGGCGCCCATGCCTACTTCCGCTTTAGCGGCTTCGCAATCGGCAAGGACAGCTCGGGCCAACCCGTTGAAACGGCCAATAACGTGATCATCACCCACCTGGAATTCCGCGGTGCGGGCCATACCGAGGACCACGGTCTCGACCCGGATATGCTGCGCTCTACCGGTGCATCACACGACATCTGGATTCACAAGAATACCTTCGATACCACCGGAGACTCGGCGTTCGACGTTAAAGTGGGTGCCTATGACATCACCATGTCGTTCAACAAAGTGCTCAACGTGAAGCGCGCCTCGCTGCATGGATCCAGCGATAGCCGAACCATTAACGAACAAATCACGACCACCATGCACCACAACGCGTTTGTAACCACCGACGATTCCTACGATGCATTGGGTAATACCGGCCGCCGGGTCCCCCTGATACGCCGCGGCACGTCGCACATGTTCAATAATGTGTTCGTAAACTACCGCAAGGATACTCTCAGTGTTCGCGTAGGTGCGTCAGTACTCTGGGAAGATAATATGTTTGTGGTAAACCAGAGTCATCAGGAGAAAAGCTCGGTGGAGGCCTCTCTCGCCGAACTGCAGGCTAACCTCATGCGCGACGTTGACGACGGCAACTTTCGAAGTGAAGGCGTGTATTTGTGGTTCTCCGACAGCGCTTGCAACCTGAACACTGCTACACAAACACCAATAGTGGAAGCATCCGGCAGTGTGGGTGACCTGACGCAGCAATATTCACAGGCGTCGCGAAATACCATAAATACGCAACAGATAGCAGCCGGTCAGAATCTGGTGGATTACGTCAGCGCCACTGCCGGTGCGGACGGCGAACTACCGTTCAACTCACCGTTGGCGGGTGATATATATTATGTTCTGGGGCTCGGCAAAGTATCCTGCCAATAAACCCCTGTCGTCATGAGGCTGCGTGCAATGGATTGCATGCAGTCTCTATACAGCAAGTCGAATTACACAAACGCCATACCAACACCGTCATCTGTCACACGAACAACACGCAACAATGTCTCGGCGCCTGGCTCGTCAGGAGCGTGGGGTAGCTCGGCGGCCAGTTCATCGCCAATCGCCAGCCCAGCTGTGCTTGTTTGGTCTACAGCCTGGAGCTTCAGAAACAGGCCAGTGGCTGAAATATCACCGTCCTCGGCAAAAAACTCACCCAAATCCCTGTGGGTCAACTTGACCTTGCCGGCGAGCGGACTGCGGCCGTACTTACGGAACTCGGTCATACAATTATCGAATCCAATTATCTTTATCTGGATGAACTACTGGAACGGTCACAGCGGGTTTGTCAGTGTCGCAAAAGCCCTGCTGATTCACAACCAGTAGTCGCCCTCCAATGGCGCGGCAGGCTCAGCCACTGCGCCACGCATTCAATCAATTACTTCCATGGAATCAACGTTCTGAAATCCTCGGGGCAGTTTATTGCCGCGCCGACCGCGTTCCCCGAGATAATGTTCCATATCCTTGTACTTCATCGCCAGGTGACGTTTGCCGGCCCAAACCCGCAGGGTCTGTTGTGCATTCATGGTCACAACACCCACCATGTACTCGTCGCGATTTTGTACCCGGGCACCCGGAATATTGATGATCTTGTTGCCTTTGCCTCGTGCCAGTTCCGGCAACTCGCCCACCTTGAACGCCAGCATGCGCCCTTCAGTGGTCACGGCAACCAGCCATTCATTATCCGGGTCGGCAATCAGGCGCGGCGGTAACACCAGCCCGCCTTTAGGCAGTGACAATGTCGCCTTGCCGGCCCGGTTCTTGGTGAACAACTCGCCGAGCCGAGCGACAAAACCGTAGCCCGCATCAGATGCCAGCAGCACTCGCTGCGCGTCGTCGCCAATCAATAAACCTTCGAAGGTTGCGCCACTGGCTGGGTTCAACCGCCCGGTGGCGGGCTCGCCCTGCCCCCGGGCCGAGGGCAGGCTGTGGGCTGCCAGGGCATAGCTGCGTCCGGTCGAGTCGAGCAGAATGGCATACTGGTTGCTCTTGCCTTTCGCCGCCAGCTTGAAGCTGTCACCGGCTTTATAGCTCAACGCGGTGGGGTCGATGTCGTGCCCCCGGGCCGAGCGGATCCAGCCTTTTTCCGACAGCACCACGGTCACCGGCTCACTGGTCATCAACTCGCTTTCACTAAAGGCCTGCGCATCCTGTCGGGATACGATGGGCGAACGCCGCTCGTCACCGAATTCGTCAGCGGCTGCCAATAGCTCTTTGCGCACCAGGCTTTTCAAGCGGCGTGCCGACCCGAGCGTCTGCTCCAGTTGCTGCCGTTCTTTCTCGAGCTCGGCCTGCTCAGCGCGAATCTTCATTTCTTCCAGTCGCGCCAACTGGCGCAGACGGGTGTCCAGAATGTAATCCGCCTGTTCTTCACTGAGACCGAACCGGGCAATGAGCACCTGCTTCGGTTGATCTTCCGTGCGGATGATATGGATCACTTCATCCAGGTTGAGATAGGCGATCAGGGCACCATCGAGCAAATGCAGCCGGCGCAAAACCTTGTCGAGCCGGTGCTGCAGGCGGCGCCGTACGGTAACGGTACGGAAGCTGAGCCATTCTGATAGCACCTTGTCCAGCGGGCGCACGCCGGGGCGCCCATCGATACCGATCATGTTGATATTGACGCGGTAGCTGCGCTCCAGGTCCGTAGTGGCAAACAGGTGGTTCATCAGGGCATCGGCATCAATGCGGTTGGAGCGCGGCACAATAAGCAGTCGAGTGGGGTTTTCATGGTCGGATTCGTCCCGCAGGTCCGCGACCATCGGCAGCTTCTTGGCCTGCATCTGTGCGGCGATCTGCTCAAGAATCCGGGAGCCACTCACCTGGTGTGGCAGCGCGGTGACCACCACATCGTTGCCTTCACGGGTCCAGACTGCGCGCATCCGCAGGCTGCCGCGGCCGCTCTCGTACATCTTCACCAGTTCGTCTTTCGGTGTGATGATTTCCGCTTCCGTGGGCATGTCCGGCCCCTGAATGAACTCGCAAAGTTCAGCCACGGATGCATTCGGATTCTCCAGCAGATGCACGGTCGCATCCACCACTTCCCGCAGGTTGTGGGGCGGAATATCGGTGGCCATACCCACGGCGATACCGGTGGTGCCATTGAGCAGCACGTTGGGGACCCGCGCCGGCAGCACTTCCGGTTCATCCAAGGTGCCGTCAAAGTTGGGCCGCCAGGCCACCGTGCCCTGAGCCAGTTCACCCAGCAATACATCCGCATAGCCGGTGAGGCGGGATTCCGTGTAACGCATGGCTGCAAAGGATTTTGGATCATCCTGGGAGCCCCAGTTGCCCTGGCCGTCAATCAACGGATAACGGTAACTGAACGATTGTGCCATCAATACCATGGCTTCATAGGCCGCCGAATCGCCATGAGGATGAAATTTACCGATCACGTCACCGACAGTGCGCGCGGACTTCTTGAATTTGGCCGATGCCTTGAGGCCCAGCTCGCTCATGGCGTAGATGATGCGCCGCTGCACCGGCTTCAACCCGTCACCGACGTGGGGCAAGGCACGGTCCAGAATGACGTACATGGAGTAATCGAGGTAGGCCTTCTCGGTAAACTGTTTGAGAGGGACCTGCTCTTCGGCTTCGTCGGGAATGGCTGTGTTGGTCATAAACTACCAGAATGACTTATTTTGAGGACAAGGGGCAGCGAAGCTGCTGCAAGCTGCAAGCTGCAAGCTGCAAGCGAGACAGTATAAATGTTTTACGGGGATGTTAGGAGAGAAGAAGCGGAAGGAAGAATATCAGGTGATTCTCCACTTCTCTCTTGTTCTGACGAACCAAGCTTTTGGAGGCGCGAAGAACTGTGGCAGACATGGATCCGGTATTCACTGCTGTGACACGCCGTGGCAAATCGGCAGGAAAACCGATTTACACAGCGCAGCTGCCGCCAGCATCCATGCTGGCGACGGTCACAACAGTAAACACCGAATCCACGTTCTCGAGGTTTGGCGGCAGTAATGGTTGTTGCTGTTGCTTATCGCTTGCGGCTTACGGCCTGCAGCTTGCGGCTTCTAACTTAAGTCCTAAAACTATCCATCTGGTTTTTCAGCTCGCTGCTTTCCTTTTCCAGCTGTACGCCGTTCTCGCCCACCACCTGAGCGTTTTCCGAGACCTTTTCAGACAGCGAATAGATGGCTGTAATATTCTTGCTGACCTCGTTGGCTACAGAGCTCTGCTCTCTGGACGCGGTGGCAATCTGATGGTTCATGTCATTGATGGTGGCGACGTTGCCGCTAATACGGCTCAAGGCATCGCCGACTCTGCCGGAGGTTTCGATGGTTTCCTGTACCGATGCCTTGCTGGTATTCATCGACAGATGTGCTTCATCTGCGGCACGCTGCAGTTCCACAATAATGGCTTCAATTTCTTCCGTGGACGCCTGGGTCTTCTGGGCCAGGGAACGCACTTCATCGGCGACCACGGCAAACCCGCGTCCCTGTTCACCAGCACGGGCGGCTTCAATGGCTGCGTTGAGGGCCAGCAGGTTGGTTTGTTCCGCAATGGAGCGGATCACTTCCATCACCGAACCGATGTTCTGGCTGCTGTTCTTGAGCACCTGAATCTTGCCGGCGGTGGCGTCAATCTGGTCAGTCAGACGCTGATAGTTGTCCCGAGAGGAGCTGACCACTTCCGTGCCCTCTTTGGCGAACTGGCTGGTTTCCATGGTGCGCTCTGCGGTATCACCGGCGTGTCGGGCAATTTCGTCGGCGGAGGCCGACAGTTCCTGCAACGCGGTGGCAACCTGTTCAATTTCGCGCAATTGCTGGCTGGTGGAGGTCACGGTATTCTCTGTGGCGGTTGACATGGCGTGAACGTTGCCACTGACCTTGCCGGTCACAACGATGACGTTTTTGATAATGCCGGCAATCTGTTCCATCACCCGATTAAAGTTGTTGGCCAGTTCTGCCACCTCGTCGCCGCTGTCTGTTGGCAACCGGCGGGTCAGGTCGCCACCCCCTTCAGCAATGCCATCCAGCAATTGCGAAACCTCAGCGATGGGATGAACAATCATCCGTTTCACCAGCACAAACACCGTCACCTGACTGGCGATCAGCAGCATGATGATAATGCTGCTGCTCAGCGTCATCTGGCTGCTGAGCAGCTGTTGCATCTCTTCCTTGGAGAAAGTGATGTTGTAGCGCCCGATCACATTGCCGTCACGCACAACTTTCACATCTTCCCGCACAACCAGGTTGGCACCATCGGCTACCTGACCTTTGGCACTGGCCAGAGCCTTGCCACGGTGGTCAGTCACAGAAATCGCCGTCACCAGCGAGGTGTTCACCAGGGATTGGGTAATGGCTTCTACCTGTTGTACGTCATAGGCGAACACCGCTTCCATCAATGCCGAGTTGGCCAGCTCTATTTGCGCTTTCATATCTGCAGCAAACTTGTCTTCCTGTTTGGCAGCAATGAGCTGGTAATTGATGAACAACACCAGCGCAGCCACTACGACCATGATGATCATCAGCCACAGCATCAATTTGGTATTCAATGATTTCTTGATCATAAGTCTCTACTCGTAATCACTCAGCGCGGGTTGTCTGTGGAGTCAACAATATCCCCCACTCGTTAACTGCGGCGGTCCGAGCGGGATAAGCCGGATATCCGGCAGTGCCTTACAGGAAATCTATCGGCGGCGAAGCGAAATCCTGAAGGGCTGGCTGATAGGAATTGGGTGAATTCGGCCGCCCTTGAGATACACGTGCCCCGTATTGCAGTGTAGACCATAGCGACACACGCGCCAGATTTGCCTCGTTGGAGCGCGCCAACACCTACAATAAACGCCGGCTCGCCTTCTCGCGGGTTTCCAGTTTTTTGCGGTCACTTTTTTTCAACAGCACGTAGGTGGCGCCGTAGCTACCGTGCTGTTTCTGCGCGGTGTGGAAAGCGAGCACTTCGTCCATTTGCGGGAGCCAATGGGCGACGCAGCTCTTCAGAACGGCGGGATTATCACGCCCCAACCCCTTGCCGTGGGTGATAAGCGCGGCGCGAACATCGTGAGCCACGCAGTCGGTGATGAACTGGTAAATCGCTCTGCGCGCGATCTCAACCGTCATGCGGTGCAGGTCCAGACGCGCATCCAGGCGATACTTGCCCAGCCGCAGGTTGCGGAAAACCCCGTTTTGCACGCCGCTGCGCTTGAAGCTTAAGACGTCGAGCGGGTCCACCATGTCCAGGGGTTCACTGGCCAGCGGATCCGCTGCAGCAAGGGTACTTTCCACCGCCGCTTTGCGGCGCTCGAGTGCGCCCGGCGCTGCCGGCTCCTGACGGGAAAGACGGACGCGCTTCTCCTGGGCCAGCGGCTTGACGTCGTCGCCCAGAAGCTGACGAAAGACTTCATCATCTGACATGCGTTTTCTCTAGTTCACAATGCGATAACAGGGCACGTACTCGCGAGTCGGAATCTTCATGCGTTTTTGCGCCACAAAGGACCGCAACAACCGCTCCAGAGGATCCATGATGCGCTTTTCACCGCGTATTTCATAAGGCCCTTTTTCCGCCACCGCACGAATACCGTGAGCTTTGACGTTACCATCCACAATGCCCGAGAAAGCCTTGCGCAGATGCGCCGCAAGCTGATGCGGTTCCTGATCTGCATGCAGATCCAGGTTGGACATATTGTGGTGCGTGGGGCTGAACGGCTGTTGAAAATCCTGATCCACCTTCAACACCCAATTGAAGTAATAGGCATCCTGGGCTTCCCGGCGGAATGCCTGCACCTGATTCATGCCCTGGGTCATGATGCGCGCTACGGTGACCGGATCATCGATAACAATCTGGTAACAGGATTGCGCTTTGGACCCCAGGGTCAAACCGATGAATTCGTGGATTTGCTCGAAATAGCTCCGCGCAGATTCCGGACCGGTGAAGACCAGTGGAAACGGCAAGTGCTCGTTGTCCGGATGCAGCAAAATCCCCAGAAGGTACAGAATTTCTTCCGCTGTGCCGGCACCGCCGGGAAACACCACAATGCCATGGCCTGTTCGCACAAAGGCTTCCAGACGTTTCTCGATATCCGGCATGATCACCAGCTTGTTGACGATGGGGTTGGGTGACTCGGCTGCG
Organism: uncultured Cellvibrionaceae bacterium; assembly: GCA_964419935.1. Classification (GTDB taxonomy): domain Bacteria; phylum Pseudomonadota; class Gammaproteobacteria; order Pseudomonadales; family Cellvibrionaceae; genus CAYQQJ01. Next base: position 45,594 of record CAYQQJ010000008.1, on the reverse strand, counting down.
ATGATGCTCGGTTCAGTGATGCCGATATATCTCCCCGCTACGCGCTGTTTGGCATGGGCAATAGTGGCCCCTTTCATCGGACCTTTCATGGCGCCCGGCCCGCAGCCGGTACAGATATCCAGGCCGCGCAGGCCCATCTCGTAACCGACCTTTTTGGTGTACTGATATTCCTCCTCGCCAATGGAGTGGCCACCCCAGCAGACAACCAGATTGGGCTGCGTGTGGGAGTGGAGCAATCCGGCATTGCGCACAATATGAAATACACCATTAGTGAGCCCGGCCGAGGTCGCGAAATCGATATCGCGGTTTTCATAGAGCTCATTGTTAATGTAAATCAGATCCCGCAGCACCGAAAACAGATGCTCCTTGATTCCCTTGATCATCTGGTTATCAACAAAGGCCAAAGCCGGCGCATTGGCAATTTCCAGTTTGATACCCCGCTCCTGCTGGATGACCTTGATATCAAAATCACTGTAGGCATCCAGAATTTCTTCCGTATTATCGGTGACCGCTCCGGTGTTCAGTACCGCAAGCGCGCAACGACGCAGGTTTTCATGGAGCGCAGTTCCGGAAGAATCCGCCAGGCGAAAAACTTCCAGTTGAGAAAGAACTTCAAGACTGTTTTCCGGTGTCACACGCACCAATGGCATTTTTTCAGCGTTTATTTTTTCCACATTCATTACCACGTCAATTAAGGATCCGCTGTAACAGGTTCGGCATCACAGGCACCGCGCCATCGCGAATCGGTCCATTTATGATCTGAAGGTCGGTCGTCGGGCTACACGAGTTAGTTTAGTTCAGTAACGGGTTTTGCGTCGGCTGCCGGGGAAGAGAGATTGGCGGCTTCTGAACAGAATGCCGCCGGATTGATCTTGAGCTTCACTTAACCAAAACGTGATCAGTGAACATGTCCGTGCTGCAGTTCTTCTTCGGTGGCTTCTCGCACATCCTCAATAGTTACATCGAAATTGAGCTGCTGGCCAGCCAATGGGTGATTGGCATCGATGGTAACACCTTCGTCACCCACGTCCTTGACTACCACATATTGGGCGCTGCCATCAGGCCCTTGTGCCTGGAATTCCATGCCGACCTTGACTTCATCCACACCGGTGAAAGCTTCAAGAGGGAGCAGCTGAATGAGGTCCGGCATGATTTCGCCATAACCCTCTTCCGGCTCGACAACCACTTGCTTCTTGTCGCCTGCCTGACTGCCATGAAGCTCTTTTTCCAGGCCCGGAATGATATTGCCGGCACCCGCCAAATACTTCAGCGGCTCCTGGCCGGCTGATGAATCCAGCTGATTACCATCCGCGTCGGTCAGGGTATAGTGGATGGATACGACAGTGTTGTCTGCGATTTTCAAAAGAATCTCCTCACTGTCCAATTGGCAGTGTTTGTAGGTAATAAGGAAGTATGAGGGGCGCTACCCTAAGTAAGTTCAGTGCGAATGTAAAGCTGCCGAGGTGACACAGGCTGAGGGTTCACTGGCTGCGGACACGGCGCGCAACGGGACCGGCACCGGATAATACGGTGCCGGCCGGGCGCCATGGAAAGCTAGCGAATCAACCTGTTGGCAATCAGATCATCGACCACCGATGGATCGGCTAGTGTGGATGTGTCGCCCAGGTTATCAATCTCATTGGCGGCGATCTTGCGCAGAATGCGCCGCATGATTTTACCGGAGCGGGTCTTCGGCAGCCCCGGCGCCCATTGCATACAATCCGGTTTGGCTATGGGGCCGATTTCAGAATTACACAGGCCAATCAGTTCCTGGCGCAGTTGCTCGTCCGGCTGGGCATCAGCCACCAGAGTGACATAACAATATACGCCCTGGCCTTTGACATCGTGCGGGCAACCCACCACAGCGGCTTCGGCCACCTTGGGGTGCAACACCAACGCACTCTCGATTTCCGCGGTGCCCAGGCGGTGGCCGGATACATTGAGCACATCATCCACGCGGCCGGTAATCCAGTAATAACCATCTTCGTCTCGGCGAGCGCCGTCACCACTGAAATAATAGCCGGGATAAGTGCTGAAGTAGGTTTGCACCATGCGCTCGTGGTCACCATAAATGGTGCGAATCTGGCTCGGCCAAGTAGCCTTCATCACCAGGTTGCCCTCGCCGGGACCGTCAATTTCGTTGCCCTCGGTATCCAGTAGCGCGGGTTCCACACCGAAGAATGGCAAGGTGGCAGAACCGGGCTTCAAATCCATGGCACCGGGCAAAGGTGTGATCATGTGCGCGCCGGTCTCGGTCTGCCACCAGGTATCGACGATGGGGCAGCGGGAATCGCCTACGACGCGGTAGTACCACTGCCAGGCTTCCGGGTTGATAGGCTCACCGACAGAGCCGAGCAGGCGCAGGCTCGCGCGCGAGGTTTTCTTGACCGGCTCGTCGCCCTGGCCCATTAACGCGCGGATCGCGGTGGGTGCCGTATAGAAGATAGTCACCTGATGCTTGTCAATCACCTCCCAGAATCGCGATGGTGTGGGATAGGTGGGCACGCCTTCGAATATCAGGCTGGTGGCGCCTATGGCCAGCGGACCGTAGACGATGTAGCTGTGGCCGGTTACCCAGCCAACGTCTGCGGTACACCAAAAGACATCGCTGTCTTTGCAGTCAAACACATACTTTTGCGTCATTGCGGACTGCAACAGGTAGCCACCAGTGGTGTGCAGCACACCCTTGGGCTTGCCGGTTGAACCGGACGTATAAAGGATGAACAAGGGGTCTTCCGCACCCATGGGCTCCGCCGGGCAATCGGCATCCACGGTCTGGCAGACTTCGTGGTACCAAATATCGCGCCCCTGATGCCAATGACCGTTCTCCATCAGGGACATATCCAGGTCATCGTGATTCCAGAACTCATCGTCGCCCTGCAACACGTTGCTGTGCGCCAGGCTCACCACCAACACGCTGTGCACGCCAGGGCAACTTTTCAAAGCGGTATCCACACACTCTTTCAGTGGAATGCGCTTGCCGCCACGCATGCCGACGTCGGCGGTAATCACCACTTCACACTCGGCATTCTGAATGCGGTCTTTCAAAGCTTCCGGTGAGAACCCACCGAACACCACTGAGTGCACCGCGCCGATTCGGGCACAGGCCAGCATGGCGTAGGCGGCTTCGGGAATCATCGGCATATAGATACAGACGCGATCGCCCTTTTTGACGCCACGGCTTTTCAGCACGTTGGCAAACCGGCAGACGTTTTCGTGTAACTGACGATAGGTGACTTTGGTGTCGCTGGTGGGGTTATCACCTTCCCAGATCAGCGCAACTTTGTCGGCGCGCTCGGGCAAGTGGCGGTCGATACAGTTGTAGGCGACGTTCAGTTCGCCGCCGGCAAACCAGCTGGCAGTGCCCTTGTGGAAGTCGAACTCCCGTACGCTGTCCCACTTTTTGCTCCAGGTGAGAAACTGCTCGGCCTGCTCCGCCCAGAAGGTGTTCGGGTCTTCCACAGACTGCCGATACATGCGTTGGTAGTCTTCTTTGTTGATCAGCGCGTTTTCAGCCACCTCAGGCGGCACGGGATACACGGGATGTTCCGACATTACAAAGCCTCCAGCTTTTCAATTATTTTGAGGAGATTGGGCCAGCATTATAACGATAGATATGGATTCGTCTCTAGTGTACTGTCTCAGATAGATTGCATATATAGAAAGCGCCTCTATGCGTCCACAGCTAGGCGCGGCTTGCAGGCAATAGCGGGCCCTCTTGTCAAAAGTCGCTACGACGCTGTGGGCGCTTAGAGGGCTTCTCGAAGAGTGAGGTGCGACAAATCAAACATCTTGACGCTCCGCAACACCTCAGGTCGCACTTCATCTATATGTGTAAGCTATTTGAGACAGTACACTAGCACCACCGCACTTGTAGCGATTCCACGCGGGCCCAGCAGCGGAAAAATGGCCGAAGGTCGTCCGGCCATCGGGTTTTCGAACGGCAATCAGGCAACTTGCACAGGAATGCTGTTGGATGTGCGCTCGACGGTATTATCCTTGTTGAGGTAGACCAGTCGCGGCTTGAAATTCTCCGCTTCCGCCTCGCTCATTTCGGCATAGGCGGCAATTATCACGCGGTCGCCCACCTGAACCCGACGAGCGGCCGCGCCATTCATGGAGAATGTGCCGGAGCCGGCTGGCGCCAGGATAATGTAGGTTGAGAAGCGCTCGCCATTGTCGACGTTATAAATGTGAATCTTCTCGAATTCGCGCATGCCCGCCAGCCGGACCAGTTCCGCATCTATCGCGCAGGAGCCGTCATACCAGAGTTCGGCCTGGGTAATGCTGGCCATATGGAGTTTGCCTTTGAGCATTGTAATCTGCATGAATTTACCTTCTTGAATGTACCTTTCCTGAATCACACGTTAAACCGCCACAGGCGCATTGCCTAGGAGTCTGCGCGGTAGAAATGTCCGTCGCGAGAGAGTGGCACAACGAGGCCATTTTTTTCGGTCATTTGAGGCGCATAGTGGTTCTATGCAACAAAAATGAGCGAGAAAATGGACCGTTGTGGCGCTTTCGCAGTAGGATAATTTTCTACCGCGCAGACTCCTAAGCTCACTCAGCCACTGTCAGCGAAATGTTGTCAATCAACCGGGCCCGGGACGTGTACATAGCGCCGAGAATGGTGATCTCGACATCGTCGTCCGCCGCCGGCTCCAGCGTCTTGGCATTGGCCACGCTAATATAGTCTGCTTTGAAGCCCGCTGCCGCAATCTGCTCACGGGCCTGGGCCTCCAGTGACAAGTAGTCTCGCTGCCCGGCCTCGATCTGCCGGCGCATCCAGTCCAATGTCTTATAGAGCTGATTCGCTCCGGGACGTTCCTGCTCGGACAGATAGCTGTTACGGGAACTCATGGCGAGGCCGTCACTTTCACGGACGATATCCCCGGCCACTATCTCGATGGGAATGCACAGATCTTCTACCATACGCCGGATGATAGCCAGTTGCTGGAAGTCCTTGATGCCAAATACCGCCACTTGCGGCTGTACGATGTTGAACAGCTTGTTCACAACGGTGGTGACGCCGTCGAAGTGACCGGGCCGGCTGGCGCCACACAGGACGTTGGCCATGGTCGGCACCACAACCCGGGTCTGCTGGTCCATACCGTTGGGGTAGATCTCGCTTTCATCGGGGCAGAACAGGAAATCGCAGCCCTGCCCACGCAACTTCAGGGTATCCGCCGCTAATGTGCGGGGGTACTTGTCCCAGTCTTCGTTAAGACCAAACTGCAAGCGATTGACAAAGATACTGGCAACCACCAGATCACAATGCTGTTGCGCAATTTTCACCAGCGCCAGATGCGCGTCATGAAGATTGCCCATGGTGGGCACAAAGGCGATGCTTTTGCCGTTCGCGCGATGGCTGTCGAGGGTTTTGCGCAGCGAGGCGACCTGATGAAAAACCTGCATTATAAGGCTCCAGCCGAATTCGGCAAACCGGTTGTGAGGCAGTGTGAGCGTCCAGCGGTAGCGCTCGAGCCGCGCAGACGCCAGACTTTGCGATAGCAGATCATGACGAATCAGTGATCCTGAAAGTATTCCGGCGCCAGATTCTCAAAACGGGTGTACTTGCCCATGAAGGCGGCGCGGCAGGTGCCAATTTCCCCGTTGCGCTGCTTGCCGATGATCAATTCGGCGATGCCTTTCTCGGTACTTTCCTCGTTGTAGTACTCGTCCCGATAAATGAACAGGATCACGTCGGCGTCCTGCTCGATGGCGCCTGATTCACGCAAGTCCGAGTTCATCGGACGCTTGTTGGGGCGCTGCTCGACCCCTCGGTTGAGCTGGGAAAGTGCAATCACCGGACACTCATATTCTTTCGCCAGCGCCTTGAGCGAGCGCGAGATTTCGGAGATTTCCTGGGTGCGTCCTTCCGTTGCGCCGGCCACATGCATCAGCTGCAGGTAGTCCACCATGATCATGCTGGGGTTTCCGTGCTCCCGCACCACCCGCCGCACCCGAGCGCGAATTTCGTTGGGCGTCAAACCTGGGGTGTCGTCAATGAACAACAGCTTGTCTTTGAGCTTGCGCGCGGCGACCTCGAGTTTGGGCCAGTCCTCCTGGGTCAGCTTGCCATTGCGGATATGCCCCTGATCGATGCGCCCCAGGGAAGACAGCATCCGCATAACCAGCGAGTTGGCCGGCATTTCCATACTGAATACCAGTGCAGGTTTAGCCGAACCTTGAATGGCCGCTTCGACAAAGTTCAACGCGAGGGCGGTTTTGCCCATTGAGGGACGCGCCGCCAGAATAATCAGTTCACCCGGCTGCCAGCCGGAGGTTTTTTCATCGAGATCGGTCAGCCCGGTCGGCAAGCCGGTGATATTGCTGTCTGCGCGGAACAACTGGTCGATCTTCTCGACCGTCTCCTTCAGCAGCGCGTTGACAGACTCAAAGCCGCCCTCCTTGGGCCGGTCTTCGGCAATTTCCAGAACCCGTTTTTCGGCCAGCTGCAGCAGGTCGTTGGAGCCCAAACCCGCAGGATTGAAGCTGGCACGGCTGATTTCTGTGGCCGCCGCTATCAGCTGGCGCAAGGTGGCCCGCTCGCGAACGATGCGCGCATAAGCCACCACGTTCTCACTGCCGGAGACATTGGCGGCCAGTTCTGTGAGGTAGCTCAGGCCGCCCACTTCGTCCAGCTCCTCGTGAACACTGAGGCCTTCGGCCACTGTAATCACGTCTATGGGCTGATCTTTTTCGAGCAGTCGGGACATCATGCGGAAAATCTTGCGATGGCCCGCCTTGTAGAAGTCACTGTCGGACAACACTTCTGCGACAGCATCGAAGCCACTGGCATCCAGCAACAGGCCGCCGAGCACCGACTGCTCGGCCTCCACCGAATGCGGCATAGCCGACGGTGCCTGCTCGACTGGCAGCGGCTCCAGATCAAAGGCCGTGGTATCTTGCGGTTCGTAATCTGACATAAGGTTCTGCAATCAACGGAAGGTCGAACAGGAAAAAACGCGGTGTCGGAAATGAAAAAGGCACGAACAGGTAATCTGTCCGTGCCTTATTCTAGCATGAGCGATTGGCAATACCGCCGCTCAGACTTTATTCCGCTTCAATAAACAGCTTGATAGTCTGGAATACGTCGGAGTGCAACTGCAGGTCAATTTCAAACTCGCCCACTTCGCGCAAAGTGCCTTCCGGCAGCTTCACTTCAGCTTTGGACACTTCGGTGCCAGTCGCTGTAATAGCGTCAGCGATATCCGCAGTACCGATGGAACCAAACAGCTTGCCTTCGTCACCGGCATTGGCCTTGATGTTGATCACCAGACCGTCCAGCTTGTCTGCGCGAGCCTGAGCGGCTTGCTTCTTCTCGGCAGCAGCGGCTTCGAGCTCTGCACGGCGCGCTTCAAAGTCCGCCAGGTTTTCCGCCGTAGCGGAAACAGCCTTGCGCTGTGGCAACAAATAGTTGCGGCCATAACCGGATTTCACAGCGACTTTATCGCCGATGTTACCTAATTTACCTACTTCTTCGAGCAGAATAACGTCCATCTCGCTTACCCTCTTGTCCCGCAGTGATTGGTCACTGCGTCGATGTTAATCGGTTTCTCAAATTCAACCAGACATCGGCAAAAGCCAATGCCGCTATCAGTAATACCGTCGGGCGAACCAGCACCAGCGCCACATACAACACTATCAACACAGCCAAACCCAAACGGTAATTCTTGACGGTGTGATGGACCAACCCCATTCCTGCCAGCAGTAACGGCAAGCTGAACACATTGGCCCAGGCCTGATATTCCGCATTCACCAGCAGGCAGTATGCCGTTGCACCCGCACAAACCACCGCAGGTAGCGGGGTCAATCGCAGGTTGTGCAGCTCGACCTGAAAGCCGCCCGGGTTATACAACAGCGCCTGCCACCAACGCGCAACCAGCAATGCCATCAGACTGCTCAGTGCCACCAGGTAAGCCAGCACACCAGCAATCGCTGTGTTGCTCCAGGCCAGAGAGGCATCAACCGCTTCAGGCTGATCCAATGGGCCCTGCTCCGCGGGTGTGGCCAGCTCTCCGAGTGTTTCGGTCAGAGAAGCGGCCAAGTCCGGTGTCATCATGGATATTCCCAGCGCTGCCAGCGTACTGGTGGCAGCCAGCAGCATGCTCGTGCGCCCCCATGACATGCAGGCGCGCAGATAGACCGCATTCAGCAGAACGACAATCATTACCGCGACTGTCGAAGAGGCCATCAACACGCCAACATCACTGGCCCAGAGAGCCACCATCGCCGGCAAAATAGCCCAAAGCAGCACCAGAAACCCTTCTACTGCGCCGAGACGCAAACCCACCAGACCTACGGTGGCAGGCGTCACAACCGGAAACCAGCTGCCCAGCAAAGCCACTGTCGCTGCCTGCCAGCGCCCGCGCATAATGAACTGGGCCACTGCCTGCATCATAACCAGCAAACTCGCTACTATCCGTTAGGGTCTTCCGCAGCAATCTATCACTGCAGTGCCGGGCGACCCGATACTGCCTAACCAGCGGAATTCAATCTATAACTTCTTACTCGTGGCTGTCAGTGTATGGCAACAGGGCAATGTAGCGCGCACGCTTGATTGCTGTTGACAGCTGACGCTGGTAACGAGCCTTGGTCCCGGTAATACGGCTGGGCACGATTTTACCGGTTTCGGTAATGTATGCCTTCAGTGTTTCCAGGTCCTTGTAATCAATCTGCTTCACGCCTTCGGCGGTGAAACGGCAAAACTTACGACGACGGAAAAAGCGTGCCATGGTTACTTCTCCTCACTCTTGTCGGTATCTTGTGTGTCTTCACCGGAGGAGCTCTCAGCAGACGCGGTTTCTCCGGATTCGGAGTTATTCTCAGAGTTGCTGTCGGAGTCGGACTCCTGACGGCGCTCGGAACGCTCTGGACGCTCGCGGCTCTTGCGCTCACGGCTCTCGTTCTCGGCTTTCATGATCGGCGACTCTTCAGTGACCGCTTCATCACAACGGATGACCATGTTACGCAGCACAGCGTCGTTGTAGCGGAAAGCGGTATCCAGCTCTTCCATCGCAGCTTCAGTGCATTCCACGTTCATCAGAACATAGTGCGCTTTGTGAATTTTGTTGATGGAGTATGCCATTTGACGGCGACCCCAGTCTTCCAGGCGGTGTACCTTGCCACCGTCGCCGGTAACAGTTGCGGAGTAGCGCTCGATCATGCCGGGCACCTGCTCGCTCTGATCCGGGTGGACCAAAAAGATGATTTCGTAATGACGCATTGTAGCTCCTTACGGGTTAGCAGCCTTCCAACTCTCAGTTTCTTCAGATCCCGAGTATTCAGTAAGGCAAGGAGATCCGCCGAGCTGATTAACTTTCAACCAGGCGGGATTAGGGCGGCGTATGTTAGGGGGGAAGACGCTGAAAAGCAAGTGGAAAAGCTCCAAGCTGCAAGCCGTAAGCCACAAATCGCTGGATTGTCAGCTTTCAATCTGAGCTTCTCGCTTGCAGCAGCACCACTAAACCCCAATAATGTAGGCTTCGCTTTTCGATCCGCAGGGCCAGCCTTATGCAAGCTCACAGTCCGCTTTCCTCCGTCGACGACAGTGATGTTGTCTGGCAGACCATTCGCCGCGAAGTGCGCGAGCAAACCGAGGAAGAGCCTGCCCTGGCAAGCTTTTATCATGCGACGATCCTCAATCATGACACGCTGGAATCCGCGCTCAGCTATCATTTGGCCAACAAACTGGCCAGTCCGGCCATTTCCGCTTTGCAGGTTCGCGAGATTATCGAGGAATCGATGCAGGTCAGCGACTGCATTTCTACCTCCGTGCGAGCGGACATCAAAGCGGTGTACGAACGCGATTCCGCCTGCGACTCCTATTCCGTGCCGTTTCTGTATTTCAAAGGATTTCACGCATTGCAGGCTTACCGCGTGGCCCACTGCCTGTGGCAGCGCAAGCGCTACGCGCTGGCCAACTTCCTGCAAAGTCATATCGCACTGACCTTCGCCGTGGATATCCACCCTGCCGCCAAGCTCGGCAAGGGCATTATGCTCGACCATGCCACGGGTATCGTGATCGGCGAGACCACCATCGTGGAAGATGATGTCTCGATTATGCAGTCGGTCACGCTTGGTGGCACCGGTAAGGTCAGCGGCGATCGCCACCCCAAAGTCAGGCGCGGGGTTTTGATCAGCGCCGGCGCCACAATACTGGGCAATATAGAAATTGGTGAGGGCGCCAAGATTGGCGCGGGCAGTGTGGTACTCAAGCCTGTAGAAGCTCATACCACTGTCGCGGGAGTTCCCGCCGTCGTTGTCGGGCGACCGCAATCGGACAATCCCGCTCTGGATATGAACCACGAAATCAGCTGTGACTGTGGCCCGCCAAAATAAGCATGGGCCAGTTCAATAGCCACGCCCGCCCGCTGGCATCGATACTGCTGCGGGCGCCAATCGATAGTAACTCAAGTTTCGGGGTTGGGTTATAGCTTATTATGCTTTGAAGTTAATCGCTTCGTAAGCAAGGTGTGGTGCTACAGGGGGAGTTTCTAAAAACGCCGTGAATACGTCCCTGTAGGCTCCGGCACAAGGTCCCTCTTGTGACGGTTTTAGAAACTCTCCCCTGCATCACCACTGTGGCGTATCCACCTGTTGTCTTCTTTACCTGTTTGATTATGAAAAAGTTTCCACGAACTCCGAAACTTGAGATAGTAAGTCCATAAATAGTAAGCCCATAATAAATATCAAATAAGCGAGAAACGACATGTTCCCAGTCCTGATGGCCCTTGGCGGCTTCTTTATCTTTTTCCTCGGTTGGCGCTACTACTCCCGTTTTATCGGGCAGCGCCTGCTGGAACTGGACCCGGCTTTTCAGACCCCCGCCCATGAATTCAATGACGGTTTGGACTTTGTGCCGACCAACCGCTTCGTGCTCTGGGGCCATCACTTCACCTCGGTTGCCGGCGCCGCACCGATTATCGGTCCGGCCATTGCTGTCATCTGGGGCTGGTTGCCAGCGCTTATCTGGATCCTGCTCGGCACCGTGTTCATGGCCGGCATGCATGACATAGTGACGCTGTGGGCATCAGTACGGCACAAGGCGCGATCGATTGGCAGCATTACCGCAGAAGTGCTGGGCCCCCGGGCGCGCAGTCTGTTTCTGTTGATCATTTTCTTTTTACTGCTGATGGTCAACGCGGTGTTCGCCATTGCCATCGCGACCCTGTTCGTCAAATTCCCCGGCAGTCTGCTTCCTTACTGGCTGCAGATCCCCATCGCCGTTGCCATTGGCATCGTCGCCTACCGTTTTCGCATGTCCTTGTTGTGGCCCTGCCTGATCGCGCTGGTCCTGCTGATTGGACTGGTTTTTCTGGGCGCGGAAGTTCCGCTAAGCCTGCCGGAGGAGGCAGTCGGAGTATCCGATGAAGCCTGGTGGGTACTCATCATGCTCGCCTATGGCGCCATAGCCTCACGCCTGCCGGTCTGGCTGCTGCTGCAACCGCGGGATTTCATTAATTCCCACTTGCTGCTGGTGGGCTTGGTTGCCATTTATGCCGGTCTTTTCATTGGCCAACCCGACTTCGCCGCACCCATGTTCAATACCAACGTGCCTGCCGGTACCCCGTCGATCGTTCCCCTGCTGTTCGTCACCGTCGCCTGCGGTGCGATTTCCGGATTTCATGGCCTGGTGAGTTCAGGCACCTCATCCCGCCAGCTGGATCGCGAAACCGACGCACGCTTTGTCGGCTACGTCGGCGCCATCGGCGAAGGCTTGCTGGCATTAGCCGCGCTTCTGGCGGTATCCGCCGGTTTCTCCGGCATGGCCGAATGGCAAACCCACTACGACTCCTGGGCTGTAGCCAGTGCCGGCGGTATTGGCGCATTTGTTACCGGCGCTGGCAACCTGCTCAACAATCTGGGGTTGCCAGTCGTTATCGGTACCACTCTGGTATCGACCATGGTCGTGGCCTTTGCGGCCACGACGCTGGACACCTCAATGAGGCTGCAGCGCTTCATCCTTGCGGAAATTGGCCGGGACTACCGCTTGCCGGTACTCACCAACGTCAACTGGGCAACGCTGATCACTTTCCTTGTTTGCGGCGGACTCGCCTTCGGTGCCGATCCGGACAATCCCGGTGGCGGCGGTATGCTGCTCTGGCCACTGTTCGGCACCACCAATCAACTGACCGCCGGTCTGTCGCTGCTGGTCATCACTCTGCTTCTGTGGAAAATGCGCCGCCCGATTATCTACACCCTGATTCCGTTCATATTGGTTTCCACTGTCACCGCCTGGGCGATGTTTAACAATTTGATAATTTACCTGGGCGAAGGCAACTGGCTGCTCCTGTTGTTGGGCGGCAGTATCTTTGCACTCAATATCTGGTTGATTCTCGAAGGGCTGCTGGGCATGCGGCGGCAACTCTTCGGCGACAAAAATACGGAAACCCGCTGTGCGTGATCGCCTGCGCCGCTGGGGCAAGCTCTACCGGGAACTCTGTGAGCAGCCACTGCGCCGCAGCGTCGCGCTCGAACAACGCCGGCGGGATGATTTTTTTCGCCTGATGGTGCTTTCCGAAAGTCTGGGCATTCCCAATCCCGTCGGCTGGTATTGCCTGGAGCTGATGCCCTTCCTGCTTGAAGACTTTCACCAGTGGCACCTGCGCATGGGCATGGAGCACTCACCGGTCCATGGCTTCGGCTGCTGCTGATGTCACGATTGTCAGACACAACCTCGCTGCAAACTCACCCACTGCGTGTACCGAAGATCCTGTTCTTCGGTGGCAAGGGCGGCGTTGGCAAGACGACGCTTGCTGCGGCAACCGCTGCAGGTCTCGCCAATAGCCAATTGCGCACGCTGCTGATTTCAACGGACCCCGCCCACTCCATCGGCGACCTGCTGGACGTTCATCTCGGCGATGATCCCGTCGAAGTATCTCCCGGGCTGCACGTGCGGGAACTGGATCCGGATCGCGCGCGACAAGATTATCTGACGACCGTGAAAGCGAATATTCGTCAATTCTCGGCGCCAGAGTTTCTTCAGGAAGCGGAGCGCCAGGTCGAGCTGAGCGGGCAGCACCCGGGGGTAATGGAATCGGCCTTGTTCGAGGCGTTGTGCCGGCAGCTGGATATGGCGACCCAGTGGGACCGAATTGTTATCGACACAGCGCCCACCGGCCACGCTCTGCACTTGCTCAGTTTGCCTCAATCGATGCAAGCGTGGACCGACGCCCTGCTCAAAAGGCAGGAACAGAACACACACCTGGCGCCCGAGGCAGCCGATCGCTGGCGCCGCGCGCGGGAAGTGCTGGAGGCCCGGCGCGGACTGTTCGAACGCTGCCGTCTTCTGCTGAGCCACCCCACCCAGGCCGGCTTCGTGTTGGTGGTTAATGATGACCGCCTCAGCGTTCGCGAAGGGGTTCGTGCGCGGGATACACTCACCCAAGCTGGCATGGCCATTCCCGCGGTTATCGTCAACCGGGTCTTACAGCCGGGTTTGAGCGTCAGCCTTGAGCTGACTCAGGCGTTTCCCGGTTTATCGGTATTACCTGTGCCCGCTTGCCAGCCGACACCTCAGGGGCTCAGCGGCCTGGAGCCGGTCATTCAGGCACTGCGCAGTCAGGGCCTGCTGCCGGTGATCTGAAGGTCGACAGCACGCCCTACGTCAATCAGCAATTCTGACGCAGTTGCGGCCGGCGGATTTCGCCTCGTACAACGCGATATCCGCGCGCTTGAATACGCGTTCGTAGGTGTCGTCCGGCCTTGCGCAGGCCAGACCAATGCTGACCGTCAGCTTGAGCGGTTCCACATTCTCCTCAAACACATACTCTGCAATAACGGTGCGAATTTTCTCGGCCAGCGCTACCGCGCCGTCCCGGTTGATATTGGAACACAACAGCACAAACTCCTCTCCGCCCCAGCGGGCAAAACTGTCACCAGAGCGCACGCTGCGCCCAATCAGCCGGGTGAAGTCCTTGAGAATCCTGTCACCGGCATCGTGCCCCCGAATATCGTTAATGGATTTGAAGTGGTCAATGTCCATAACCAGCAAACCCACACCGCTTTCAATTTCCTTGCGTGCGAATAACTGCTCGGCGGATTGAGCCATGCCGGTGCGATTCTGTATTCCCGTCAGAGGATCTGTGGTTGACAGGGCACGGTAAAGGTTTGATTTGATTCGCAGGCTTTTGTATTTGCTGGTCATAAAAATGACCACAGCCAACACCAGCGCGTAGCCCAGGTAAGCCCACCAGGACAGCCAGGGCGGTGCCGTAATCTCGATGGCAATGGAAGCGCCCTCATTGTTCCAGACGCCATCCCGATTTGCCGCCTTGACTCTGAAAACATAGTTCCCGGGGCTGATATTGGTGTAGGTGGCCGAGGTCTGATTACCGATCATATTCCAATCCTGGTCGAAGCCTTCGAGCTTGTACGCATATTGGTTACTGGATGAGGAGCGATAACTGAGCGCGGCGAAATCGAAGGAGAACATGGTGTGCTCATGCCCCAAAGTCAGCGCGTCGGTTTCGGAAATTGATTGCGGCAACAAATCACCCCCAATCGGTACCGGCTGGTTGAAAATGCGAAACCCGGTAATGACAACCGGTGGCGGCAGCGAATCCGATACAACTTTGATGGGGTCAAACACACTGAAGCCGTGAATACCGCCGACATACAAATTCCCGTCTTTGTCCTTGAAGGTAGCGTCGCGGTTAAAATTATTCGAACTCAAACCGTGGGTTCTGTTAAATGTGGTAATGGCGAAACTATCGGGGTGAATACGCGCGATGCCATTAACTGTTGTCAGCCAGATGTTGCCGTGGTCGTCTTCGATAATGCTGGACACACTCGCCGAGGGCAGGCCGTCATGGGTACCCAGGGACGACAACTTGCCGTCAGTGCCCAGTATGTTGACGCCCGCGTCGCGGGTGCCAATCCACAGCCGCCCGCGACTGTCTTCGAACAGGGAAATAATCTGGTTGCTGGTGAGGGAGCTGTCAATTTTCGGGTCGTGCAGATAGTGAGTAAATCCCTCTGTGGTTTTATCGAAACGATCCAGACCTTCCAAGGTCGCTATCCATAAATAGCCCTTGCTGTCTTCCAGCATGTTCCAGATCTGATTGCTGATGATGGAATTCGGGTTGTTCGGATCTGCCTGAAAGCGCTCGAAATCATCCGTGTCGCGGTTGTACCGGTTGAGCCCGCCGGTTTCCGTGCCTACCCAGATTACATCGTCACTATCACGCAACACTTTCCAGACGAACTCGTTGCTCAAACTGTTAGGATCATTCTCATCGGGAAAATAATTGATGAACTGTCCGGTTTTCTTGTTAAAACGGTGCAATCCGCCGGACCAGGTGCCCACCCACAGCTCGCCGGTAATATCCTCTTCAACCGTAAGTACCGATCCAAAGCGCAGCGCGTGCTCGTCCTGGGGGTTGCTGTAATAACGAGTGAAAGTGCCGGCTTGCCTGTCAAAGGCGTTCAATCCGTTCTCGGTGCCAATCCAGAGTATGCCGTCGCTGTCTTCAAGAAAACTGAGTATGCCGTTGTTGCTCAGGCTGTTATCTTCATCGGGTTTATGGAAATAGTTGGTGAACATGGATGCGGAATGGTCGAGAAAATTAACGCCAGTGGGAAACATGCCGATCCACAGATCACCCAGCTCATCCTCATAAATGTGGCGCGGATGATTGGTGCTTAGACTGTTGATGTCGTAGGCGCTGTGGGAGTAGCGGCGAAAGGAACCCGTCTGTGGAAGGTACAGCGCCAACCCGCCGTGATCGGTTGCTACCCAGAGATTGTGTTGCTGGTCCTCGTGAATATCTGAAATATTGTTGCTGCCCAGGGAGCCCGGATCCGATGGTTGATGACGGTAATGCGTGAAGGTCTGTCCATCCTCGTTCAACCGACTGATGCCGCGGTTATAGGTGCCCACCCAAAAGCGCCCCAGGTGATCTTCCTCAATGGCCGAAACATCATTATCAATCAGTGAATTCGGTTGCTGAGGATCATGCTGAAACGCCGTAAAGCTTTGTGTCTCCCGGTCGAACCGGTTCAGGCCGCCCTCACTGGTGCCCACCCAAATGCGGTTTTGACTGTCGACCAACAGGCTGCGCACGAAATCGTGACTCAGGCTGCCGGGGTACTCAGGGTCGTGGCGGTAGATGGTGAATGTTGTCCGGTCTGCATTGAGAATATTCAGGCCATTGCCGGTCCCGATGATCAGGTTATTGTCACGGTCGACGGCGAGCGCCTTGATACTGTTGTTACTGATACTGCTCTGACCGTCGCCGGCTACTTCAATTCGGCGGAAGTCATCGGTCAGTGGATTGTAGCGACTGAGGCCGCGCCCGGTGCCGATCCAGAGTACGCCATCGTGATCCAGCGCCAGGGCCCAAACAAAGTTGCCGCTGAGGGAGTTGGGGTCATCGGCGTCGGTCTGGTAGATAACAATTTCGTGACCATCGTAGCGAGCGAGGCCGTTCTCACCCCCAAACCAGATAAATCCCCGGTGATCCTTGACAGTAACCCGCACAGCGCTCAGGTTGTCGTTTTTATTGGCACTATCGCCGGTGAAGGGCAGGCGCTGAAAACGCAAATCCCCCAGCGCGAAAACCATGAGCGACGTGAACGATAAACCGATAAATAACGCCCATGACAATAAGCCCCGCAAGGCTGGTCTGACCTGCATTGATAACGCTCCTGTTGTTATATTTTTATAGTTCACTATCCCGCAAAATCCAAATAGCGAGTTCGGCGCTTGCTGTTGTGATCAGATGGTGGTGCCACTCAAACTCTGTCAACGGACTGCTAGTTTTTGTTATTTTGGGCAGGCAACTTCAAACGGTCCGACGTTTAACAGTATAAACACCGAGCGGCTTCGCGTCCGAGATACTCGACACGCTGTCGAGCATTCGCAGGTTGTTGAAAAAATACGTCAAGCAAGCTTCGCATGTGCTGCCCGTTCGTCATCGGGATAACTCTTTCGAAAACGCATGAATACGTCCCTGTAGCTCCCCCGCGGCGTCCCTTCCGCGAGGGTTTCGAAAGAGTTATCCCGATGACAAACTACTTAGCGGTATTAAAATACTTTTAACACGCCTCTTCTAAAACGGTACCACTTCATCAATAGCGCTGGCACCGGTCAGCCCCATCAACAATCGATCAACCCCCAATGCCACGCCGGCACACTCGGGAATTCCCGCATCCAACGCGGCCAACAAGCGGTGGTCCGGTACTATTTCTGGCAGCCCCAGCGTCTGCCGGATTGTGTTGTCGCGCTCGAAACGCAGCGCCTGCTCCCGCCCATCGCTCAACTCCCAGTACCCGTTGGCCAGTTCCATTCCGTTCCAGAAGAGCTCAAACCGTTTGGCCACTGTCTGGCCCTGCTCGTTTTGCCCCAGCTTGGCGAGGGCGCACTGACAGGCGGGATAGTCATAGACCAGAACGATTTCCTCCAAGTGCGGCTCAATGCAGTGACTGAATAGCAAATCCAGCCAGGAGCTCTTGTCCAGACCGTCGCCATCGCTGCCAAAGCCATGCAAGTCCAGGTGTTTCATCGCCAGTGACGCCAGTTCGTTTTCCGTTGCACGATGAGGGTCAACAGCCAGGTATTCAGTGAAAATATCGCCGTAACTGACCTGGCGATGCTTTCCGTTGTGGGTAAGGAGCATCATGAGTTCCAGGACTTCGGCGCGCAGGTCCCGGTCAGAAAAACCAGTGCGATACCATTCAAGCATGGTGAATTCCGGCCGGTGACGGCGACCCTGCTCGTCCTGACGAAAAGCCTTGCCCAAATAGAAACAGGAGCCAACACCGGCGGCCAACAGACGCTTCATGTAAAACTCGGGTGAGGTCTGCAGAAACCAATCGCGGGCGCCGACTCGGGCACTGATAGCCTGCAAGTGCGGGTCCGTCACCGTCGCTGTGCTCAGGACAGGCACGTCCACTTCCAATAGATTGCGCTCCGCGAAAAATGCGCGCAGATCCGCCAGTAGTTGTGCGCGCCTTTTTAATGTCGCGATGCTGGCTGAAGGCTGCCAATCCTGCGTCAAGCGTCAAGCTCCAGAGAAAATAAAAACAGACCCCGCAGCCCGCGATAACGTGGCTGCGGATTCATCTGGCACCGCCAACGGGTGCGGGTGATGGGTAACGGAAGTTATTTGGGCGCGCGACCCTGGTACTCACCTGTGCGGGTATCCACGCGAACGATCTCACCGGTGGAAAGAAACAGAGGAACTTTCACAACCGCGCCGGTTGACAGGGTCGCCGGCTTGGTGCCGCCCTGAGCCGTATCGCCCTTGAGGCCCGGGTCTGTTTCAACAATTTCCAGATCTACGTGGTTAGGAGCGGTCACCGCCAGCGGCGCGCCGTTGTACAGGGTAATGACGTAGGTTTCCTGCTCCTTCAGCCACTTCACTGTGTCGCCCACGGCGGCTTTGTCCGCCTGAACCTGCTCGAAGTTGTCCGGCTGCATGAAATACCAGAACTCACCATCGTCATACAGATACTGCATATCCATATCCATGACGTCAGCGCCTTCCAGGCTTTCACCGGATTTGAACGTGCGTTCCCATACGCGGCCGGACTTCAGGTTCTTTAACCGCACGCGGTTGAACGCCTGCCCCTTGCCCGGTTTCACAAATTCGTTTTCGATGATGGAGCAGGGATCCCCGTCCAACATCACTTTCAACCCGCCCTTGAATTCACTGGTAGAATAGCTCGCCATTATGCCCTCGAAGTCTGTTAACTCGTTACACTCTATAAAGTAAAGGCGCACATGATAACTCGAACCTTGCCAACATGGCAGAGCAAAAGTTGGCAAGACGAACTGGCCGATTTAATTACCTCGCCAGATGAGTTGTTTGAGCTGCTGCAATTGGACGTCAGCCGGCTGGATGAAGCCCGCCTCGCCTGCCGCCAGTTTCCCCTGCGCACCACCCGCGCCTACGCGGCGCGCATTCGGCCCGGCGATTTCCAGGACCCGTTACTGAAACAGATTCTGCCTCTGGGTATTGAACTCGACACGGTGCCGGGCTACAACCAGGACCCGCTGCAGGAGGCCAATGCCAACCCGCTGCCGGGGCTGATCCACAAATATCGCGGCCGGGTGCTGTTTATCGCCGCGCCTCAGTGCGCGATCAACTGTCGCTATTGCTTCCGCCGCCACTTTCCCTACGGCGACAATTCACCGAGCCGCTCCCAATGGCAAGCGGCCCTGGATTACATTCGCGCCGACGACACCATCGAAGAAGTGATATACAGCGGCGGCGACCCTCTGGTTCTGGCGGACCGGCAACTGCTATGGCTCAGCCAGGAGGTTGCGGGGATAAACCACGTCAAACGTCTGCGGGTTCACACGCGCCTGCCCATAGTCGCACCGAGTCGCATTACCACGCAGTGCCTCGAATGGCTCAGCCTGCCCGGCGTTCAGACAATTATGGTGATCCACTGCAACCACGCCCGCGAAATTGATGATGCCGTCGTGCAGGGCCTGGCTGAATTGCGCGGCGCTGGCGTAACGCTGCTGAACCAAAGCGTCCTGCTGAAAGGCGTGAATGACGATAGTCAAACGCTGGCACAGCTGAGCAAAACCCTGTTTGAGGCCGGCGTTATGCCCTACTACCTGCACCTGCTGGACAAGGTGGCCGGCGCAGCGCATTTCTGCGTGGGTGAGGCACAAGCCTCCGCAATGTATCAACAGCTGCTGACCCTGCTGCCGGGTTACCTGGTGCCAAAACTGGTGCGGGAAGACCCTTCTGCCGGATCCAAAACGCCGCTGCTTTAACTGCAGCCCCGCGCCACCCACCACACGGCAAACAGACGGGTCAATGGCGCAAGAGGCCGCGGTGATATATTGCGTCTATAATCCACATTATGCACAGATAATCGTGCCGCCAATTCTTCCACTTGTCAGTCTGCACAGTCCCACCAGCGGGCGTGTGTGGCACCCGGGGAAACAGTCATCAAATCTATGCCGAATATTTCCAGCGCCAGCACGTTTGCCGACCTGAATTTGCCGCCACAGGATCTGCCCAAGCTCGGCTTTTGCACCGGTAGCAAGCTGTCCCATGTCCAGCATTGGGTCAACCATTTGCCCGCGACTCGCATTACCCATACCGGCGTACAGCTGTACAAGAACCTCCCAGAAATCAACCGGCTGCAGACGGACGCGAAAACCCGTCTCGATATGCTGGAAGCATTGCGCCCCAGCGTGCAGAGCAGCATCGCCGGTCTTGCGAGCCAATTCCTCGGCCAACCGGCGATCCTACCCAAGGAACTACAGAAAACAGCCATCGTTGCCCAGGCTTTGCAAAAGGCTCTGATCAATGGCTACAGCATTTGCGCGCGGGATTTGTCCGGCCAGAAAAACCTGAACAATCAGGGCCGCGACAATCTGGCCAAGTCCCTGTGCCGCGCAATTGCCGGCATCGGCCTGCTGTACTTGCGCAGCTGCCAGATCTACACGCAGCTCCCCGCCGGCCTGTGGCTACACCTTCACCATCTGTACCGACTCGCCGAAGATCAGGGACTCGCCGCCGCTCTGGTGCCGGATTCATTGATTGAAGGCCGACAGTCGAGTAGCAGCCAAGCGGAATATCTGCGCATCATCATGCTCGCCTGTGCCAACCCCAACCAGCTCAGCCAGCAGGATCTCGGCGTGACTTTTCATGCTTTTGCCGATTGGAGCTATCTGGTGCGCCTTGGCCCGCTTAGCGAGCGCGACACCTTTGCAGTCAACCCCTTCACAGACAAACCGCCCATGGATCGGGAGCGTTGTGTCGAAAATGAACCAGCCCTGGGGGTTGATTTCAGCCGGTTGATCACCGCGTTAGAGCGGCAAAAAACACAGCCTCAGGGCACCAGCGACGCGCTGCACATGCCCCGGGAGATGCCCCCGTCACTGGTAAATCATTTGCTGCACAACTGGGCAGAGTCGGTGGATCGCCAGCAGCACCGACGCAAGGTAAAAACCCTGGTGGATGTGTGTATTGGCTTGAGCGCCAGTCACTATCAACTGGCCGACGGCAAAGATTTCATGGCATTCATCGGCGAGACCGGCGACGAAAGCTGGGCGGAATTGCCCGGCCTCCCAACCTTGGCGGGATTCACGCCAAGAGACCGGGCGGCAAAGCCGGATACTGAAAATCCTCATGCCCCCACGCGCGTTACCGTTCAAGATGTCAGTGCCGGCGGCTACTGTCTGCTGTGGCAGGGAAAGATCCCGATTCAAGCGACAGCGGGGCAGTTGTTGGCGATTCGCGATGTCGGTCAATCGGAATGGCATCTCGGCGTGATCCGCTGGATCAGGCAGCTGCGCGATGCGTCGCAAATGGGCGTACAGGTGGTGGCACTGAATGCCAAACCGGCAGGCGCAGCCATTATCTATGATATGGGTGGTTATTCCGACGTGATGCGGGTTTTGCAAGTTGCGCCGGATGAGTACGGCGCAACCGCCGCAACGCTCATTACCGCCGCCGCACCTTTTCAGGAATCCGGTCGGATTCAACTCGTAAGCGGCGGGCGGCGCCTGACCGCAAAGCTGGACGAATGCATTTTCAGCACCAGCAGTTTGCGTCAGTTCAAGTACCACCTGTTGAGCAGCGATGCTGAAAGTACGGCCCGCCCGCCTAGCGGCTCTTCCAGCAAAAATGCCGACTTTGATTCCAATTGGGATTAAAAAATTGACAATTTAGGCCGTAAAACGTAAATATTGGCGGTTCAAACAACGCGAAGACCCTCAGCGACTAGGGCTGGTATGGCAATTTACAGTAGACTGGCATGCTTTGGCGTGGTTTCCTGCAGTAGTACCCGCGAGGCCATCGCCACCCGACTATAAGACTGACTATAAGAGTAGTATGAGCCTCAATACCGTCCGATTGATGATCCTCAACGATTCCCGTTCAGAAGCCGAGCGGTTGATCAGCATGTTGCACAATGCCGGTCGACCTGTTCGTGCCCAGCATGTGGAAAGTGACGAGGCCCTCGTCAAGCTGCTGGAGGAACAAGTCTGGGATCTGATGATCGGTCTCGATACAACCAAGAATCTGCCGCCGATCACGGCCATTAAGCAGATCCGGCGTTTGAACAAAGACGTACCGCTTATTCTGCTCACTGACGATGAAGGAGCGCAGCCAGTGGTCGAAGGCCTGAAGCTGGGTGCCACAGACGTCATACGGCTTGATGAGGATCAGCACCTGCTGCTGGTGATTCAGCGGGAGATCGACAACCGCGAACAACGCAACCTGCGCCGCATTGCCGAGCGCCGTCACAAGGAACTGGAACGGCGCAACCAGCAACTGCTCGACAGCTCGCGGGACGCGATCACCTTCGTACAGGATGGCATGTTCCTGTATGTCAACGAATCGTTCGCCGAACTGCTCGGTCACAGTGACCGGGACGAGCTGGAATGTATGCCCGTTATCGACCTGATTTCGAAAGCCGATCAGGCCAAGGTCAAAGGCTTTCTCAAGGACTTCACCATCAAAGGCAGTGATGTCGATACCACCGATCTCAATTTTGCCGTTGTCACCGCCGATGGCAGCACCAAAGATTTGAAAGTTGAGGTGCGCAAGGCCAGCTACGACGAAGAAGTCTGCATTCAGTTCCTCGTCCGGGCCAACACCGTTGACAGCGAAGAGCTCGAAGCCCATCTGCAGCAGATCAAGCATCAGGATCTCGCCACCGGTCTGTACAACAAGAATTACCTGGTCGAGAAGCTAGAAGAGCGCGTCGACCAGGCCGTCGGCGGCCGCGCCAATAGCGCCCTCCTCTATATTGCCATCGACGATTTTCTGGAAACCGTGCAGGCCAAGCTCAGTGTGTCGTCCATCGACATCGTGCTGGGAACCATTGCCAATCACGCACTGACGCTCATCGATGACGACGACATCCTGTGCCGTTTTGGTGATGACGCGTTCATGCTGCTGACATCACAGGCTAACGCGTCCAAAGCCTTGAAAAAGGCGGAAACACTGGGCGAGCAACTGCGCGACTACATTGTCGATATCGACGGCTCCACCTTGCAGTTCAACTACGCTCTGGGTATCGCCTTCATTAACGAAACCACAGCCAATTCAGATACCCCCATCGGGCACGCCATGAAGGCGCTCGAACTGGTTCGTGCGGATATCGCCAAGGGCGAGGAAGTTATCGCGCGCATTTATGAACCGGAACTGAGCAAAGAGGAGAAATCCGCGAAGGACACCGCGGCTGCGGTGCAGAAGGCACTGGATCAAGGCCGCTTCCGGCTGCTGTTTCAGCCCATTCTCAGCTTGCGTGGTTCAGATAAGGAACACTACGAAGTGCTCCTGCGTATGCTCGACGAGAATGATGCAGAGATTTCGCCGGCAGATTTTCTCGAGTCCGCGGCAAGCATCAACGCCACCACCAAGATTGATCGATGGGTGATTCTCGAGGCGATCAAGATACTCGCCGAACATCGTTCCAAAGGCCACCAGACCCGGCTCATCATCAATCTGAGCGGGGAAAGCCTGTGCGACACGACGCTGGCACCCTGGCTGGCGGTGGCCTTCAAAGCCGCCAAACTTCCTGCGGACTCACTGATTTTTCAAGTGAGTGAAATGGATGTAAACGATCACTTGAATCTGGCCAAAAGCTTCACCCGTCAAGTGGTGGAGATGGGCGCGGCCTGCAGCCTGAGCCACTTCGGCTGTGCACTGAATCCGTTCAATGCGTTGACCCATGTCGATATCCAGTACATCAAGGTGGACGGCTCCTTTACCCAGGAACTGCAGAACGGCAGTGGCGAACCCGGCGCACTGAGCGATCTGGTGGGAAAGCTACATCAGGAAGACAAAATCACCATTGTGCCGTTTGTTGAAAATGCCAGCGTGCTGTCGAAACTGTGGCAGTCCGGCGTGCATTATATCCAGGGCTACTATCTGCAAGGCCCCACGTCAGACATGAGCTACGACTTCGATATGGAAAGCTAGGGAAGTCTGCAGCAGAAATCCATCGGAACCTCGCCACTTTTCGAAAATGTCTGGTACAATGCCGGCCTCTGACGCCCGGCACCGCCGGTCCGACGCAACACGCACCCGTAGCTCAGCTGGATAGAGTAGGTGGCTTCGAACCACTTGGTCGGGAGTTCGAATCTCTCCGGGTGCGCCATCCATAAAAAAAGCCCTGCTCGCAAGAGTAGGGCTTTTTTTATGGATGGCGCACCCGGATAATTGGTTCGAACTCCCAGTTCGATCAATGTGTCTGGAACACATTCAATCAAGGGCGCGCAGGCAGTCTGAATAAGGAAAAAATGTGCAAGACGAGTTTTTCCGCCACTAATAGTCCCTGCGAACTTTTCTTTACCCGCAGTAATCCATAATCTACCCTTTCCTTCTGAATTAGCAGGTTCATGGTTGCTTGCTGTTTTGAACCATTTACCAAGAGAACACAATGACATCACACATTCGATGGCGGCTGACCCGTCTGACCGCCACTCTTGTTTCCACCGCTCTCGTTTCCATATTTGTCGCTTCCTGCGCCGAACAGACCTCCGAGCCAAAAAAATCTCCCGCCAGATCCGCCCAACCGGTCATCACTGCACCGGTAGTATGGCAACAGGCGCAAACTCCGGTGGAGGCTGTGGGAACCTCCCGGGCCCGGCATTCTGTCGTGCTTTATCCCGAGGCTGCGGGCGAGGTGGTGGCCGTCAAGTTCAAGGCCGGAGACCGGGTAAAAGCCGGCCAGACGCTGCTTCAGCTGGAGGCGGATGACGAGACCCTGGCGGTAGAGCTGGCCAAGGTTGACCTGGCCGATGCGCGCCGCCTTCTCGACCGCTACCGTCGCACAGAAGGCTCCGGGGCTATTACGCCGTCCGCATTGGATGATGCCATAAGCGCGGTAGACCGGGCGGAGATTGTGTTGCAGCGCGCCCGGGTCGCCCTGGATGACCGCAGTATGGAAGCGCCTTTCACCGGCCATATTGGCTTGACGACAATTGACCCGGGTGCCCGTATCAGCGAAGACACCGCAGTCGCCAGCCTGGACGACCGCAGTGTTCTGCTGGTGAGTTTTGAACTGCCGGAAATATTGATGGGACAGCTGACTACCGGCTCGGAGATTACCCTGACCACCTGGTCCAACCGCGGCGTGACAACCCGTGGAACCGTCAGTGAAATCGACAGCCGCATTGATCCCGCCACTCGCACCTTCACTGTGCGCGCCCATGTCGACAACCGCGATGATCAGCTTCGCCCGGGCATGAGCTTCAGAATTCTGCTGACGCTGGAAGGCGGCCGTTATCCCGTGGTTCCGGAAGTGGCTCTGCAATGGGGTGGTGATGGTGCCTATGTGTGGTCGGTAGTCGACGGCCGCGCAAAGCGCGTGGGAGCCACCATCGTGCAGCGCCGCCAGGGCACTATTTTGATTGATGCAGATTTGCCCGAAGGGACGCTGGTAGTTGCCGAAGGCGTGCAGAGCATGCGTGAAGGGTTGGCCGTGCGAGAAGTCGGCCAGGAGTTGGCTCCGTGACCGATCAACCCACACCGGCGCTGGAAGAAGGCGAAAGCCATATCGAGAAGGATGATTTGGCGTCACTGAGCATTCGTCGACCGGTACTCATCATTGTGCTCAACCTGCTGATCGCCTTGGCAGGACTGGCGGCCATTACGGCGGTGGAAGTGCGTGAGCTACCCGATGTGGACCGCCCGGTAGTGTCCGTGCGCGGCGAGTTTCCCGGTGCCTCACCGGAAACCATGGACACCGAAGTCACCAGTATTGTGGAAGGGGCGGTCGCCCGCGTCTCCGGCATCAAGAACATCCGGTCCGGCAGCGAGGAAAACGGTTTTCGTGTACATATTGAATTCTCGCCAGGTATCGACCTGGACACCGCAGCATCTGACGTGCGCGAAGCGGTCAACCAGGTACAGCGCGAACTGCCTGACAATGTCGAGCGGCTCACCGTGGTCAAGGCGGATCAGGATGCCAACCCCATTATCAACATCGCCGTGACCAGTGCGGAACTGAGCGAGGAAGCACTCACTGAAGTTATTGAAAAGGACATAGTGCCGAACCTCATCTCGATACCCGGCGTGGCAGATGTGCCGCTCTTCGGCCAGCGCCAGCGTGTCTTGCGGGTGGTACTGGACCCCATGCGTCTGGCCAGCTACGGGCTTTCTGTGACCGATGTTTCCGCCGTACTGATGGATGCTCCCTTTGATGTGCCATCCGGCAGTTTCCGCTCCACGGACCAGGAGCTGTTGGTACGGGCCGATGCCTCGGTTGTTACAGAACAAGCCATTCGCGACATCATTGTGAGCGGCGATACACGCATCGGCGATGTAGCCTATGTGTCATTCGGCCCCGAAGATGCGTCTTCTTTGGTATATCTCGACAATCGACCAGTGATTGGCCTGGGCGTGGTGCGCAAGGCACAGTCCAATACTATCGATATCTCCAACCGCGTGAGGCAAGCCGTCGCCGAACTCAACCAGCGCTTTGACAACCTGGAACTGAGCGTGACGGAAGACAGCGCCATCTTCATCAAAGGTTCGGTCAAGGAAGTTATCACCAGCCTGTTTTACAGTGTACTGATTGTGGTGGCGACTATCTGGCTGTTCCTCGGCTCCCTGCGCGCCACCCTGATCCCCAGCGCGGCAATTCCAGTGGCCTTGATAGGCACCGTGGCCGCTATCTGGCTAATGGGCTTTTCCATCAATATTCTGACTCTGCTGGCTATAGTACTGGCGACGGGGCTGGTGGTGGATGATGCCATTGTGGTGCTGGAAAATATTCAGCGGCGCCGTGGCCAGGGGCTGGGGCCCCGCGCGGCCGCGGTATTGGGCACCCGACAGGTTATTTTCGCCGTGATCGCCACCACCGCCGTGCTGATCAGCGTGTTCATTCCCATTGCGTTCCTGCCCAGCACCGCCGGACGGATGTTCCGCGAGTTCGGACTGGTGCTCGCGACCGCCGTGGCCATTTCCTCGGTCATTGCCCTGACTCTGGTACCCGCCATGGCGGCACGCCTCAGCCCGGAACCGGTGCGTCCCGGCGGCCTCACCGGTAAGCTGCACCACTGGGGTGACCTGCTGGGGCACGCTTACGACCGCAGTCTCGCGCATACGCTCAAACACCCACTGCTGGCAATCGGCATCGCCGCCTTGGTAGCTCTGTGTGCGGTACTCACTTATCCCCTTCTGCATCAGGAACTGATGCCCCCGGAAGACCGCGGTATCATTTATGTGGACGCGAATGGCCCCGATGGCGTTGGCCTGACTTACGTGGAGCGGCAAACCCGCCAAATGGAGGCGGCTCTGCAACCCTTGCTCGAAAGCGGCGAAGTGACCTCACTGTATACCATCGTGGGGCGCTATGACCCCAACCGTGGCCGCGTCATCGCGCCTCTGGCGCCCTGGGACGAACGCGAACGGGGACAACAGGAGATTATGGACGAACTGCGCGAACCTCTGGCAGACATTCCTGGTGCCACGGTGCGCGTTTCGGGGCCCAACAGTCTGGACCTGCGCGGTGCCGGTGGTGTGGAATTCGCGCTCATCGGCAACGACTATCCCGCGATTTACGAAGCAGCCAAGACCATGGCACGCGCCATAGAAGAGCGCGTGCCCAGCGTTGTGGAACCGGACATTTCCTACAGGCCCACACAGCCACAAATTTCTTTACAGATCGATCGACGCCGGGCCGCGGAATTGGGTATTCCGCTGAGCAACATCTCCGCGACACTGCGTGCCGTAGTGGAAGGTGATGATTTGACCGACCTTAATGTGGACGATCAGGCCGTTCCCATCATGCTGGAGGCTGCCAACACCCAGATCAGCGACCCGGCGGACCTGGTCAACCTGTACGTCAGCACCCGGGAGGGGCAGTTGCTGCCGCTGTCGAGCGTGGTCACCATGCACGAGGAAAGTGTCGCTGCGGAATTGGACCGGCACGCCCAGCGGCGCGCCATCTCCATTGATGCCGATCTCGCACCAGGCTATGCCCTGGCAGATGCCGTCGAAGAACTGCGGGCCTTGGCCAATGAGATATTACCTACGGATGTGGGGCTGATCTTCCTCGGTGAAGCCGAGGCACTCAATGAAACCTCCCAGGAGGTCGCAATCACCTATTTGATTGCGCTGGCCGTGGTATTTCTGGTGCTTTGCGCACAGTTTGAGAGCTTCATCAGTGCATTGATCGTTGTGTTGATCGTGCCCTTCGGCCTCGCGGCGGCGGTCTATGCATTGCTCCTGACCGGCACCAGCGTCAACGTCTTCTCGCAGATCGGCCTGGTGATGCTGATCGGACTCATGGCCAAGAATGGCATTCTGCTGGTGGAATTTGCGGATCAATTGCGGGACCAGGGTTACAGCGTTCACCGCGCTGTCACCACCGCGGCACAGGTTCGCCTGCGCCCCATTGCCATGACCATGCTTTCCACCGTGCTTGGCGGGCTGCCGTTGATTTTGAGTTCCGGTCCGGGTGCCGAAGCCCGTAGCGCCATCGGCTGGGTGATGTTTGGTGGGCTGGGCCTGGCCGGGCTGTTTACGCTGTATCTAACCCCCGTGGTTTACCTGCTGCTGGGTCGTTTCCACAGCACCCGCGCCGAGGAAGGCAAAAAATTGCTGGCAGAGCTGCAAGCCGTGCCGAAGCACGAAATCTGAACCGGCGGGAACGCGGTGCGCGCTGATGGCACCGCCGCTTTCCCGTCACGTCACTCCCCGCAAATTACAAAGCAACCCTTTCGGGTGGCTTAAAATATTTCCCCACCGCGCTGTAACAGCGATCATAGGCTTTCTGCATAGTCCATGAAACCAGTGCAGCCAGCGCAACTCCGACTGTCATCAAGTATGCAATCTGCCACCAGGGATGTTCAGGAAAATAGGTGTCAATCAGCGTGGTATATACCAGACGATGGAACAGATACATGGCAAAACTGCTGTAACTCAGGAATGAAATCCACCGGTATGGCACCAACTGTTCTTCCCGT
This sequence comes from uncultured Cellvibrionaceae bacterium, assembly GCA_964419935.1. GTDB lineage: Bacteria > Pseudomonadota > Gammaproteobacteria > Pseudomonadales > Cellvibrionaceae > CAYQQJ01. The sequence continues at coordinate 16,694 of CAYQQJ010000008.1, read as the reverse complement.
TTGATAACCATGTAAAAAATCAAGTAGCAGCCGAATACATACACCGGAATACCTTTCAGAATATTCAGTGTTTCCACGCGTAAATCGAAGGTCATAAAACCAATGCCGGCCACCAGCCCGATCACCGCCAGCTTCACATTCATGAATTTGTTAGCAAGCCCATGGTAGGCGCAAAAAATACCGAGACAGAAGCCTGGAAAATACAGCAAAATGCGTGGGTCGAGAGTGTCACCAACCACTTTGAACAACAGTGTTGCACAAAAAATTGTCGAGGTGACCGCAATAAAGAGGACGGTATTTTTCACCAATGCGAGCAACAATGGCGCAAGCAAATAGAACACCAGCAGCATGGTGATGAACCACAGCGTCAAGGGTGCTGGCTGGTAGAACATTGAAACGCCAAACAGTGCTTTGACAGATACCCAGGCGTCATTGATTCCGTACACATAGAAAAGCCCAAGCGCCAACACATAAAGCGGGTAGATACGCAACAGCCGTTTTTTGTAAAAACCCCACACAGTCATTGGCTCATGACGACGACCACCAATGAGGAAACCGGAGACAAAAACGAATAGAGCCAGTACCACATTGGTGAAGTGAAATATAATGGCACTGGAGTGGCCGAACTCGGCGGAGCTGTAATCGAACAGATGCCAGTAACCCACAATGTACAACATGCTTAGTGCGCGTAGGTAATGAATGCTTGTAAGTTCTTTCATAGCACCCTCATTCTTACAATCGGCTTCCCGGTTTGTCGGCCTGTGTTTCAGCATCGGGAAGAGTGCACGATGCATACCGGTCGCAGACCATTTGCCGCACCCGGATGCGTTTTTATGAACTGCGTCAAGTCAGGGTAAAAAATCAGAGTCAATCTATATCAAAGCCGCCAGACGAGTTTGTCGTCGGGATAGCTCTTTCGAAACCCTCGCGGCAGGGATGCCGCGGGGGAGCTACAGGGATGTATTTATGCGTTTTCGAAAGAGCTATCCCGATGACAAACGGGCAGCACATGCCGAGTTAAATGGAATAAACATGAATAACTATAAGCGATTGAGGACTGGTGATTAAGAACGACAGCGGACAAGTCGTTAGTGCATCAGTTTGAAATCAGCATGAAGGCCAGCACGCAGGACAAGCCGGGCTGGGTGATCAGCGCAACAGCAATAACGGCTGGCGCGCGGCAAGCAACATCTGGGCAGTGAAACTGCCGAGGAACATGTCCCGCAGGCGCGTGTGACTGAAAGCGCCCATCAAGGTCAGGTCGATTCCCTGTTCGGACTGATATTGACATAATGCTTCGCCCGCCTTTCCGGTAAGACGCGCGGTGACAACCTCCCGCCCGACAGACTCGAGTTTGTTTGCCGCCTCTTCCAGAAGCGTATTGGCCGAGTCTTCCGGGCCAACATAGGCAATGTGACAGGGCAAGCCCATGAATAAATCGCTCAGTGTGATCATGTCCAGTGCTTTGCGGGCACCTTCACTGCCATCGTAGGCCAACATGATGCGTTGCGGTGCTGAAAAATCCCGATTCACGGCCAGAATCGGGCGGTGCAGTGAACGCGCGACGACTTCCAGATGATTACCGAGTCGCTTCGCATTATCTTCATGCTCTTCGCCGCGAACGCCCAGAACCAACAGACGAATATCCGCTTCACACTCGATCAATGTTTCCGCCAGGTTGCCGTGGCGCTGTCTGAGCACCGGCTCGTCTACACCTGCGTTATGTGCACGCTCTTTCGCCGCCTCCAGCATTCGGCGCCCCTTTTCCAGCTCCAACCTGCTGTACTGCTGCTCCAGATCCGCCAACTGGTTGAGCAGATCTTCCTGGCTGCCCAGGCCAATGGCACCGGAAAGATCTCCAGGAACTGCGGCATCGCGCAGTTCGATGTTATGCAACAGCTTGAGTGGTGCCTGGATTCGCTGACTGGCCCAACTGGCGTAGTCGCATACCGCAGCGCTGTATTTTGATCCGTCGATACAGGCCACGACCATAGGTTCTTCTTTATTCATGCCTAATGTCCTCCCAAGACTTTTTCCAACTCTTGCGGCTTATCGTGCACACCAAAGCGATCGACGATGGTTTCGCTGGCCTCGTTCAACCCTATCAGCTCGACTTCCGCACCTTCACGGCGGAATTTGATAACGGCCTTGTCCAATGCATTCACAGCGGAAATATCCCAAAAATGGGCGCGGCTGAGATCAATAACGACCTTGGTCACGGCCTCTTTGAAATCGAATGCGGCAATAAATTTATCCGCTGAGTTGAAAAATACCTGGCCAACGACCGTGTAGCGACGTGTATCGGCAAGATCATCCCGGTGTGATTCCACGAACATAAAGTGGCTGACTTTATTGGCAAAAAACAGCGAAGCCAACAGAACACCAATGAACACGCCAAATGCCAGGTTATGTGTCCAAACCACTATGACAACCGTCGCCACCATCACAATATTGGAGGAAAGTGGATGACGTTTCAAATTTCGGATAGAACTCCAGCTGAATGTACCAATAGACACCATGATCATCACGGCAACCAGGGCTGCCATCGGTATCTGCGACACCCAGTCGCTCAGAAACACCACCATCGTCAACAGAACCACACCCGCAGTCAAGGTCGACAGGCGTCCGCGTCCACCGGACTTCACGTTGATCACCGACTGGCCAATCATGGCGCAACCGGCCATGCCCCCCAACAGACCGGCAGAAATATTGGCAACTCCCTGTCCTTTACACTCGCGATTTTTATCGCTTGGCGTATCGGTGAGATCATCCACAATAGTGGCGGTCATCAAGGATTCGAGCAACCCGACAACTGCCATAGCAGCGGAGTACGGGAAGATTATCTGGAGTGTTTCGAAGTTCAGCGGCACGTCTGGCCAGAGGAAAATCGGCAAAGTGTCCGGCAGCTCGCCCATATCGCCCACCGTACGAATGTCCATGCCCAACCACAGATAAATGCCGGTCAATACCAGAATGCAAACCAGAGGCGACGGAATGGTTTTGTTAATCAACGGAAATAAATAAATGATCGCCAGTCCTGCCGCCGTCATCGCGTAGACGTGCCAGCTCACATTGATAAGCTCCGGCAGCTGCGCCATAAAAATAAGAATGGCCAGCGCGTTGACGAACCCCGTCACCACCGAGCGCGATACGAAGCGCATCAATTCGCCGAGTTTAAGATAGCCGGCTAAAAGCTGCAGTACGCCGGTGAACATGGTGGCGATCAACAGGTACTGCAATCCATGCTCACGAACCAATGTCACCATCAACAAAGCCATGGCTCCCGTAGCGGCGGATATCATGCCCGGCCGGCCGCCAACGAATGCAATGACCACTGCAATACAAAATGCCGCGTAGAGCCCCACCTTGGGATCAACACCAGCGATAATTGAAAAAGCGATAGCCTCGGGTATGAGCGCGAGAGCAACCACCATACCGGCGAGCAAGTCGCCACGAATATTGCCGAACCAGTCGGCTTTTTCAGATAAGAAAAGCATGTTAATCCTGATACAAAGAGATGTTTGCCGGATTGGCGAAATGCGCCACCAGCGATTGGGAAGAAGTAGACAAGGTGCCGTCAGGCGCGCTGACGCTTAACTCAGGGCGGACTGATGTGAGTGGCAGTTTGAGACGTGCGCTCAAAACTGTCGAATATTTGAATAAAAACCATGATGGAACTAACCACACTACGAGGGTGCGCTAGGATACTCTGCGAGGCCTTTCGATTCAAGGCTACTGCCCTCTCTCCATGCTCTCCATGCTCTCCACCCTCCACAACTCTTCGCGAAGCGTCAGTCTTTGAGCGTTCGCTTTGACAAGGGAAGATAAGCCGGACCTTCCAGAACACTACCGTCGGTGGCAAAGCGACTTCCATGACAAGGGCAGTCCCAGGTGATGTCAGCTGCATTCCAATGAACCATACACTTCATATGCGGGCACACTGGCGACAATACTGAAACCACATCGTCAGCGGAGCGAAACACGGCCAGTTTTTCGCCGTGTAACTTCAAAATTTTTCCCTCCCCGGGCGCAACTTGTTTCAGCCCGCTGAGTTGCTCTCCTGTCAGGTAATCCTGTACCAGATGCCGGGTAACATTTGTATTTTCGTTGATCCAGTTTTTCGCGGATTTGATTGGTGTAAAGCGTCGCGGATTAAACAGTTCACTTCCCGCAACCGCCTCTGCACCGAGAACCTGGTTGGAAATGAGGGGCGCAGCAACCATAGCCCAGGTCAGCCCGTCTGCCGCGTAACCGGTGGCTACGAAGACATTGTGGTGACCACTGCGCCCGATATATGGCAGCAGGTCCGCCGCGCGATACTGCTGCGCCGACCAGGCGTGAGTGAATTCCGTGGCGCCGAACTGTGTGCGACTGTATGCACGCAGGTTGTCATAGTAATTTTCACCCGGTTTGTTGTGGCCAGTTTTGTGTTTTTCGCCAACAACAATCAGGTAATGCCTGCCCGCGCGGGAATAGGTCCGCACAGACCGCGAATCGCTGCGCATCCAAAAAATGCCTTCGGGGCAGGCATCTTCAATTTCCGCAGCGACGCCGTATTCACGATAGACTTCCATCTCCGCCTGAAGCAAATTTATGCCTTTGGGCGTATGGGTTGCCTGCACAATTTGCGGCGCCACAATTTTCCCGTGGACAGTGGAAACAATGCCGCGCCCGGCATCGATGTCACACACCGCACTGGACTCGAAAATCAATCCACCCAACTCCGTCAGCGCACGCGCCAAGCCCTGCACAAATTTCATCGGATTGTACTGTGCCTGGTTCTCAATACGCAGTGCACGATGTACTGGAAATGGTAGCTCCGGCACTCGGTTGACCAACTCTGCACTCAGGCCGGAAGCTCTGGTGGCATCGTACTCTGCAGTCAGGTTGTCAACCTGCTGTTGATCCGGTTGATCGACACAGAAGTACAGAGGTCGCCGGGCGAACTCACACTCAATGGCATAACGATTGACGATTTCTTCCAGGGTATCGATACCACTGGCCCGCAGACCAACAACTTGCCCGACTACGCCGTTGTCCCATTTTTTGCGAACCGCCGCCAAACCCTGTGATAAAGTGGCGTAGAGGTTACCCGTTGAACCCCCGGTACTGCCGCTGCCGACACGATGCGCTTCAACAACAGCGACCTTGAGTCCAGACTCAGCAAGATGCAGTGCCGTGGCGAGCCCGGTTACCCCCGCACCGATGACCGCGACATCGACGTCTATCGCGCCTTGCAACTGTGGGTAATGAGTGTCTTTCGCGTCTGCCGCTTTCCAGACTGCGCTCATATCCTTCTCCTTTGCCAACAACACTTGTGACAGCCGGAACCCATGTTCGACATTTTGATTTGAGGTTTCCGTGTGAGAACTATCATTGCACAGACCATCGTACAGACCATTGCAAAATCATTGCGAGATACGAGACCAGACTACGAACCGGTCGAAAATCTGTTCTAACTGTGCAAACTTCACCAATCTCAAAATCAACCGGCCTGGAAGAGATTGCTGAGCAATGAAACCGGCCTTCCAACGGGCTCTGCGATAATCCTTGAAGAATTGCAGCGGGTTGCGCAGATAAGTGCAGCTGTCCCGGCTCGGCGCAATGGGTTTCGCACCAAGTTGATAGCCAAAGTCGGTGGAGTAGGAATACTGACTGAGTAGCCTTGCAGTTTCGGGATCCGGATTGGTTAGTATTTCTTTCAATGCGGGAAGAAACAAAGAGCTATCGAATCGTTTGTCTGACATGCCGATTTTTGCTTGATCTTCAACAAAGCGCAGTGCGCTCTGTTGCACTACTGAGTTAAGCGGAGATACCTCCGGCTGCCCCGTGGTAAAGATGGGGCGAAAGCCGCTTTCGCTTTTAACCATCTTCATCATCGACGGTTCGTCCGGACTTAAAAATTTCTCGATCACGAACAGACAGTCGATGATCTCCGGATGCACATCATCATCAAAATCAAACAGATAACCGTGCAGGCAACCGCCAGGTTCGAAACCGTATTTCTTGCTGGCCTTACTGCCGACGCCAATGAAAAACCCCGATACCTGTGCCTGGCTTCCGGCAGACTTTAGCAACGCCTGAGTATATTTCACGATCGAACCGGTCCAACCTACGTCCACCAATCCCACCGCTGTTTCGCTCAACATTCCCGCACTGCCCAAATAAGCCAGGTAATCTTCCCGCTCCTGTGCGGCCTGTTCGACAATACGCGGTTTGATGGCCTCGAACAATTGATAGAGTTTCTGCCGATCCTGCGCGCTGCTAACAATACTGTACTCACTGTCAAAACCGGCGTTAATAATGTCCGCGCGATGCTCGCGGGGGTCGACAAAAATCCGCCGCAGGAATTCCCGCACGGGTATATAGGATGCGGCACCCGACAGTATCTCGCGGAACTCCCGACGGCCGGTGGCCTCCTTGAGCGACGCAAACCACACGGCACGGCGTGAAGAGTAGAGGTAATGACTCGTCAGCCCCTGGGTCAACTCCGCCGGCAGGCGATCAAACGCCTGCTTGAGCATCCAGCCATCACGAGACAAAAAGTGAAGGGATCGGATTCCCTCCGACCGCGCTTCCTCTACCAGCCATCGAACAAAGCCGTAACACAACGGACCGAGGACGTGATAACCGAGTTTTTCTGAAACGGCACGGTAGCCGGCAATATCGCCGGACATCGTCGGTTGATGTGAGGCTTCCGATTTCACCACAGGTGCTGCATCATCTGGCTTAACGGTGGTCGTGTCATGAGTACCTTGTTCTTTATCTGCCAATCGCTTGTTCACGAATCACCTGAATTCAGTGCATTTTATCGCTCTTTTGAATACGGACATTGGCTCCACGTCTTTTTTGCATGCGCAATCCGGGCGCGTGTGTTTCAACGCTAGTAAGCATTGCCCGCCATCAATTTGAACGGCGTCAGAAAGAGTATTTTAAGATCAAGCAGAGGCGACCAATTGCTGATGTATTCCAAGTCGTATTCCACCCGCTTGCTCATGGCCTCCAAAGTATCGGTCTCCCCACGCAATCCTTTGATTTGTGCCAGTCCGGTCATGCCCGGCTTGATTCTGTGTCTGGCCAAATAGGTTTTGACCTTCTTTGAGTAATATTGATTATGCGATACCGCGTGGGGTCTCGGCCCCACCAGGGACATGGTTCCCTCCAGTACATTGAGCAACTGCGGCAATTCATCGATGCTGGTCCGGCGAATGAATCGCCCCACCGGCGTGATCCGGCGATCCTCCTTTTGAGCCTGAACAACGAGATCCGGCTCCTCATGCACATACATGCTGCGGAACTTGTAAACATGGAACTTGCTGCCATCCCAACCATCACGAACCTGTTTGAATATGACCGGCCCGGGAGAGGAAAGTTTTACGATGGCCGCCACCGCAAGCAGAAGCGGGCTCAGAAACCCTATGGCACATAATGCAATCACCTTATCCATGAGTGTTTTGATAAAGGCTGGCCCACCCGCCATCAGCGGCGTCTCATTGAGAGCGATCAGGGGAACGCCAGCCACCTCCTTGACGCTGTGGTTGAGCAAACTCAATTCAAAAATATCCGGCGCCCAAATCAAGTCCACGTTAGCGTCGAGCAATGAATTCTGGATATCCTTGATCAGGTGAATATGCGAGAAAGAAAGTGCCACGTAAATCCGTCGGATGTGCTCGTTTCGCACCACCTCCAATAAAGACTCTTTTTCACCCAGCAACGGGACCTCGTCAAGATCCCACGGGTCTGGGTCATTGCCGTAGTTAACGACACCCACGATCCTGTCCCGCAACCAGATATTGTTGAACAGGCTTTTTGCGAGGTGTTTGGCCACACCACTGGTACCTACGATCAAGGTCGGAATTCTCTCACGGTGCCGCGTACGGTAAATACCGTATATTTTGTAGGTCATCAGAAAGATCATGGCCTGAAGCACAAACGATAACAGTGCCCAGTAAACCACCACCTGTCTTGAGTAGACCTCGGAGGTCTTTGTCATGAAAGCCACCCAAGCGAGCAGTATTACCACCACCCCCCAGGCTCTGGCCAGGTGGCGAACACCGCCGAGAATACTGTCGAAGCGGCGATGAACCCCGAACACATGATAGGTAATGAACATGAGTAACACAGCAATGACCAACATCGAGCGATAGTGGGAACCCACTTCGCCGTCTCGCCAAAGCGCCAGCAACAGCAAGGTGGTGACCACAACGATGGTATTCAGCCCATGTTGCATCCACTGAACCAGGGTGTCGTGGTTGCGCAGAAGACGCTTGGAGCGGCGCGCCGGACGATGACTGTTGTTTGCCTTGGATTCAGAGATGTCCGGCATTTGTAAGAACGACAAGGTATCCGAGTGGTGCAGGTGCTCGTCGGTTCTGGAATTCAACATTGACAATTTTTCCATACCTCACAATAAAAACTCCAGCAGGTTAACCCTCCTCACGATCGGAAAGCTGGTTAACCGACTGGCGTGCAGTGCGTAATTCAGGTTCATCGTGTTTTAACCATCTCGCCAGCGAACAGTGCCCAGCAGCAGCAAGCCAGCACCGAGCAGTGACAGGTAAAATGGTTCAAGAAGAGACGTCATCAGCCACTCGGCGTTTTCGCTCTTGTGGCGATAGATATAGGCCCCATGCACCTCCTTTGCGGTGGCAGCTTCATCCACGGCGGATGCCTCCGAACGGAATTCCGCCAAACTGCGAGTTACCAGAGGCAGCGCGTTAAGGTTGAACGCCACCTGGGAAGTAATAGCAGAACCTTGCGAAGCCTGAGCAGGAGCTGCGAATACCGGTATTGCCAAAAGCATCAAAATAAAATAAATCAACGAGTCTTTCATTCCAAACTCCATCTTGTGTAATTAGAAGCGGCTTTAGTCCGTTATTATTCAGTGACTGCGTCGGAGTCGAACCGGCCAAACCAAGCACCGGGCAGCAACGGTATAGGGATTCCGACTCTTGACAGAAGCTGTGATTCGGCCGAGCCGAACCAGTAACCGCGAATGTATTGGCAACCTAAGCAGGATTCACGCCAAAGAAAAATCATCTTTAGTTCATCCGCGGGCGCGTCTGTTAAAACGCCGTGCCACACCTCGCTAAAGCAGCAGATGCACCCTCGTTGGTCGCGTATGTATAGGCATAGCAAAGCCCATTCAATGGAATCCCGTGAGCCGTCCCCGTGTGTCAGTCCATAGCCACCGAATAAGCTCCATCCCCTCGCTATCAGTAGCTTATGGAGGCGATGGGGCAGTGGCCCGAATGATTCAGTATCACAGCGGAGCGCGGCGGATCTTCCTTCAAAAACAGAGTAATTTTTGTAAGATATTCTTGTCGCCGCACACGGCGGATTTACGCAATCACAGTCTGGCGCTTTTTTTGCTAGTTCTTTTTCAGCCGCGTTTTGCGCTTCCCCTGCTGATCCACCGCTGGGATTTTAAGCCAGGGTCTAATGCCGGGGTTTTAAGATAGAGGTTCTAAGACAGACGTTTTAAGCCAGAGAGCTCAAGACAGGATTTTCAAGACAGGGCTTTTCAGAAAGAGGCCGCACCACGCCTCTCACCAAAACACTCCAAAACGCCCACCTGAAAACAATGAACACCTATGTCAACGCATCAACGCCCGAATAGCCCGGGCGCGAAAGATGCCCAGTGGGCCGAGGCTGGAAACATGGCGACGGAATACCGGGAGAGCTCGCGTTTGAGCAATCCTAATCAAAGTAAAGTGAAACACTGCCGGTGCATTGGGTTGCACTGCATCACAATCAGTAGTCAGAGCGCCGGGAAAGATAGGCACCCCGAGAAATACAGGAGCACACGGCTATTCATAATGCGCTGCTGACACGTCAACAACATTGGACTGTAGGAAACACATGAAAAGAACGGTTAATGAAGTCGAAGTTTGTCAGGACCCGCACTTGGCCAGCCGGAAGAAAGCGCCAGCAGTGCCATTCAAGGCAGCAGACTTGCCGCCTAAAACAGCGCTTTATCATTTGCGACTGGACAATATCAATAGCGACCAAGCCTTGCGCTGGTGTCGTTTGTGCCTGTATGGCGACAAGCCGAAATCCATATTCTTCGTCAATGCCCACTGCTTCAACTTGTCTCTTGAGGATGAGAACTACCTCCACGTACTCAACCACAGCGATCTACTGTTGAACGACGGCATAGGAATCAAGATCGCGTCAAAGCTGATGGGTGTCCGCCTGCCTGAAAACATGAACGGTACGGATTTCATACCCAAGGTATTGGCGTTGGCGGCAGAGGAAAACAAGCGCGTGTTTTTGCTCGGTTCCAGACCTGGCATCGCCGAAATTGCACAGCGTGAACTGGAAGAACAGTATCCCGATCTGAACATCTGCGGGACCCGATCAGGCTATTTCAATGCGGACCAGGAACAGCAGGTTATTGATGAAATCAATCGCTCGAGGGCGGAAGTTATTATTGTTGGCATGGGTGTTCCCACCCAGGAAAAGTGGATATTCCGCAACAAGTCCAAGTTCACTCACGCTCGGCTGTTGGTGGCCGGAGGAGCTATTATTGACTTCTCCGCCGGCTGTGTTGTGCGAGCGCCAACACTGATACAGATGATGGGGCTCGAGTGGCTATTTCGGTTCGTGCAGGAACCGCGGCGGCTGTTTCACCGTTACTTCATTGGCAATTGGAGGTTCGTCCACCACATTTTTTACAACCGCTAACCTTGAGTTACACGAACTCGAACAGACCAGAGCGCACGCTCCCGGGCATGAAAACTGCTTCAAAGCGTTTTTTCTTCATCATCAGAGCGATAATTTTTCGCCTCATGTAGACGTTTTGTAGGTTTGCTCATGAAAAACATAAATGATCTTCGGTGGCAACATGTAAGACTTTCAACGTTGCCGCGCCCGGAGCGATTTCAAAGCATGTTGCCTGGGCAGAACGAGACTTAAGAATCGGACAAAGAGAACTCATTTAAAGAGACAGATATGAAAAATGCCGTGTGTGACTCGATCCCAACATCAACTATGACGCCGCCCCTGAATAAAGGAACCGAAAATCTCAATCCCCGCAATATAGGCTTGTTTGCGTTGTTGCGCGAAGACTACATCGCCCATGAGCGCTCACTACTGGAGTTGGGGCTGTGGGCCGTGTGGACCCATCGCTTCGGCAATTGGCGAATGGGCGTGCGCCCCAAAATTCTGCGGGCGCCCTTTTCAGTGCTTTATAAAATAGCCTACTACTGGGTGAGCTGGTTCTGGGGCATCAAACTTGACTACACAGTCAAGCTGGGCCGGCGTGTGCGCATCTGGCATCACGGCGGCATGATCCTGGGTGCGCGGGAGATTGGCAATGACGTTCACATTCGCCAGAACACCACATTCGGCCTCGCCAACCGGTCTGATCCCAACGCCAAGCCGACCATCGGCAACAGTGTCGACATAGGCACCGGCGCCGTGATCGTCGGTAACATCACCATCGGAGACGGCGCCGTGATCGGCGCCAACGCTGTGGTGACGCGAGACGTACCGGCAAACGCGGTCATGGGCGGCGTGCCAGCCAAACTGATTCGGTACCGACCGACCTCAACTGATTCTCAGCCTTCTTAATAACACTACTCAGGGACACAAGGATTCAATGACTACCACAACCGTCGATGCCGCCATCATCACCGTTACTTATAATTGCGGTGATTTCATCGAAGATTTCCTGCAGGCCATCAGCACTCAGCTTCACCAGGTAACGCCGAGTGCGATGCTTATCATTGTCGATAATGCTTCATCGGACAATACGCTGGAAGTTGCGCGTGACTTCATCCAGCGAGAAGGTTTGCAGGATCGCATCCTGCTGTTACCGCAATCCGAAAACCTCGGCTTCGGTACCGGCTGCAATCGGGGAGCCCAGGCCGCCGGCGCCTATGAACCGCGCTTTTATTGGTTTCTCAATCCCGATACCCGCATTTTTCCAGACACGGGCCTCGAGCTGCTGGCTTTCTTCGAGGCAAATAACAAAGCGGATTTCGTCGGCAGTCAATTGGTCGATGAACACAATACACCGCGGCCTAGTGCGTTTCGCTTTCCATCGATTGTCAGCGAGTTTTGCCGCTCGGTGCGGCTCGGCATTGTGGACCGCTGCCTGCCCATGGGCCAATTGGCGATTCCGGTGGCAACAACGCCTCACACGGCGGACTGGTTGACCGGTGCATCATTCATGGTCAAGCGGGAGGTCTTCGATCAGCTGCGGGGCTTCGACGAGAAATTCTTCCTCTACTTCGAGGAGGTGGACCTTTTTTATCGCGCCCGGGCGCAGGGGTACAACTGCTGGTTTAACCCCCGCAGCAAAGTCTATCACTACGCCGGCGCGTCCACCGGAATCGCCACCCACCGCAAGGCGGTCAAGCGGCGTCCACAGTACTGGTTTGACTCCCGGCGCTATTTTTACTGCAAAAATTTCGGCCGCTGGTATTTTGCCCTCTGCGACCTGGCCGCCATAACCGGTCTGGCCCTGTGGCAGTTGCGCCTGCTGGTGCAACGCCGCAAGGACAGCGGCGACCCGCCGGGACTGCTGCAGGACCTCGCCGCCAACAGCATCTTTTTTTCCCGGCCACAGCGCTGAAATTGGCGCCGGAAAACGCCAGCGCCCACAGGAACTCACACGGAAATCCAATGGAACGACGACTGGAAATCGACACCATACGCGGACTGGCCTGCCTGATGCTGGTGGCTTACCACGTCATCGGCACGCCGACCACCGGACTGTTACTGACCGAGGGATGGCTACGCGATCTCAATGACTACCTGGCTTACATCCGTATGCCGCTGTTCACGTTTCTGTCCGGATATGTGTACGGGTGGCGGCCCTACCGAACAGGTGCGGGCAGCTTCCTCGCCGGCAAGGCACGACGATTACTGATTCCGCTGCTGGTCGTGGGGACATTGTTCGCGGTAATTCAGGCGATGGTGCCCGGCACCAATACCAGCGTCGAAAACTGGTACATGCTGCACATAATTCCCTATGCGCACTTCTGGTTTGTCGAATCGCTGTTCATTATCTTTCTGGTCATTGTGCTGCTCGAATCCTTTGGCTTGCTCAGCAGCCTGTTTCGCGTTGCGGTTGCCCTGGCCGCGGCATCGGTGCTCTATGTGTTCTTCTTCGGCACTGAAATTTTCTCGATTTCCGGCAGCTTATACCTGATGCCTTACTTCCTCGGCGGCCTCGCCTGCTGCCGTTTTTCACTGACCGGCAGGCATCGCTGGCGGCTGTTTATGGCCTTCTGGTTGCTGTGCCTGGCAATTCTGGTATGGCAGAATTTCGACGGTTTGGTCAGCAAACGCTCCTTCGCGGCACTGCTGTTCGGGGTGGCGAGCTGTGTCTTGCTGGTCAGTTCCGGGTGGACCAACCGCGCCCTGGCCTATGTCGGGCTCTATTCCTATGGCATTTATCTGTTTCATGCCTTCTTCACCGCCGCGTCACGTATTGCCCTGAACAAGGTGGGCGTTGCCGATCTCGCTTTGCTGGTTCTCGCGGGCTGCGCGCTCGGCATCGGCGGCCCCATTGTTGTAGAAAAACTCGCCTGCCAAAACCGCATCGCCAATACATTGCTGCTCGGCAAAAAATGGACGCCGGGTTTGCCCTGGGTGTGGCGGTTTAAAATCAGCCAAAGCTGAACCGCCAGGCTGCCCCCCCCCGCGCCGCTGCGGGATCCGCGCCTGGTCAGCCACTCAAAAGCACGTCCTGAATTGACACTCGTTTCACCAGGTTGGTGATACTCCTCCGCTCCCCCATCCCCACACAGGTTTTTCTCAACCCGCTCCTTCCCCGCAATATTTCCTAGCAGGCCGGTCCCGCCATCTGGTTCTCATCCTTCCTGCCAACCCTGTCCCACTTTGTATACTTAATACTAAAGTATTATTTAGTCGCATTGACTATTGAACCCAAGGAACTAGATTACGTGCGTAGTTTGTAAAAACTACTAATCCTTTTTCTAGTTCATCGACGTCCAGTATTAATTCGAATGTACTAGATCTCGTTTATTGATGTGAATTGTCCATCATAGGAGTTCAAGCTTTGAAAAATCCTTTAATCGCCTTGGGTATGCTCGTACTCGGCATGACGAGCTACGGCGCGAACGCTGCCGCTGCGAATAGTGCCGCATCCGATGTTCCTCCGATTACCGGCGTGCAAATCGTCGCAGCGGATGATTTTGCACCCCTGCAAATACTGGAAGACGGAGACAACGTGGTGCTGGCTGATATGCCGGACCTGATCAACATGGAGGCCGTCTCTGAGAACCCGGAAAAGACCGGCAGCGTAAAATTCGTGCTCGACGGCCCCAAGCAGCTGAGCCGCGTCGAGAACACGGCCATTTACACGATGGCCAATGCATACAACAATCTTGACCTCCGCAAAGGTGACCTGCCCGAAGGCAGTTATTTGCTCTGGGTCACGCCATACAGTGGCGCCAACGCCACCGGCCAGGCGGGTGCCACCTACGCCACCACATTTACAGTAAGCGCGACGCAGCCGGTAAATACCGTTCCTGCGATCACAGGACTGCAAGTGGTATCGGGCGTGGATTATTCAGCGGTTCAGACATTATCCGACGGGGATACTCTGATCCTGGAGAAGCTGCCAAACCTGATCAATATCGAAGCCCTGTCTGCTGATACCAGCAAGACTGGCAGCGTCGATTTCACCCTGAACGGCCCCAAAACCATCCAGCGCGCTGAAAACAACGCCATCTACACTCTGGAGAACAGCTACTACAACCTTGACCTGAGCGCCAACGGCCTGCCCGAAGGGGACTACAGCCTGTCGGTCACTCCCTGGTCCGGCCCAAACAAAACCGGTGACAAGGGCGAGACATTCGTTGCCCGTTTCAGCGTCAGCGCAACTGTTCCCGTGGAGCGTCCTATTGAAGAACCGTCCACTGTGCCGGCAATCACCGGTATTCAGGTAGTCTCTGGCGAGACCCTTGCGCCGGTTCAGACCCTGAAAGACGGCGGCACGCTGGTGCTGGAAAACCTGCCGAACCTGATCAACCTGGAAGCGGTGTCTGCGGACGTTGGCAACACAGGCAGTGTCGACTTCACCCTGAATGGGCCGCGAAGCATTCAGCGCTTTGAGAACACCGCCATTTACACCCTGGAAAACAGCTATTACAACCTGGACCTGAGTGCCAATGCCCTGCCGGAAGGCACCTACAGCCTGGCAGTGACGCCTTGGTCCGGCGCCGACAAAACCGGCGACAAAGGCAAAACCTTCACCATCAATTTCACAGTGCGCGCCACCGAAGCGTCCGTGGAATTGCCCGAAGAACCGCCCGTTGGCGAATATCCTTCCAAGGTTCCAGCCATTACTGCGTTTCAGGTGATCTCTGGCGACAGCATGGACCCCATCAAGGTTATCCAGGACGGCGATGTGCTGACACTGGACACCTTGCCTACACTGATCAACTTTGAAGCGGTCTCCGCCGATACCAGCAAAACCGGCAGCGTGGACTTTGTGCTACAAGGGCCAAAAACCATTGCGCGCATGGAAAACAATGCGATCTATACGCTGGAAAACAGCTTTTACAACCTGGACCTGAGCGCCAACGGTTTGCCCGTGGGGAACTACACCCTGAGTGCCACGCCTTACTCCGGTGCCGATACCACCGGTGACGCCGGTCGGACTTTGACTGTACGCTTTTCGGTTGAGGCTTCCAGCACCTCTGATCGCCCCACGCCAGAACCTGAGCCTCTGCCCGAGCCCGAGCCAGAACCCGAGCTGCCGGTATCCAAGGTACCTGCTATCACTGGGTTGCGCATTCTTGATTTCACCTCCAGTGATTTCAAAATCGTTAGCGACATTGCCCAGGGTGCCACCATTGATCTGGCGCAACTGCCACAGATGATCAACATTGAGGCGGTATCTGCCAATGCGGATTTGACCGGGAGCGTTGCGTTTGCGCTGGAAGGCCCCAAGAGCTTCAGCCGCTCGGAAAACACCGCGATCTATACCATGGCCGATGCCTACCACAACATGAACATTGTTGCCGGAGACCTGCCCGCTGGCCGCTACACGTTGAGCGTCACGCCTTACGCTGGCAGCAACATGAGCGGTGAGAAAGGCCACACATTCGTCGCCAGCTTTACCGTGACCGGCAAGCCGGAAGTTCCGGTGGTTGAGGCACCCGTTGCCAACCCTGACAACTACAGCGTTTCAGCCAGCCAGACCCTGAGCATTGGCCGGGGAGCCGGCGTCATCAGCAATGACACTGGCGACAACCTCGACACCGCGCAGGTCAGCCTGGTCAAGCAGCCTCGCCACGGCGCGCTGGTGCTCAACAGCAACGGCTCGTTCACTTATACGCCGGACTATCAGTTCGCCGGGATTGACAGCTTCAGCTACAGCCTGGTGGACGCCAATGGCGGCGAAGCGACAGCGACCGTCACCCTGACCGTCACTGAAGCATCCGGTGGCGACAACAATGGCTTTACCCCCATTATTGCCAGCGATGACACGCGCACCGTCTATGTCAGCAGCTCCGAGGGCCTGGACTCCAACAACGGCTTCTCCATCAATGCGCCGGTGAAAACCCTGGACAAGGCGTTTTCTCTGGTACGTGCCGGCTACCCTGACCATGTGCTGCTCAAGCGCGGTGATACCTGGGTCAATGAAGACTTGAACGGCGTGAAATCCGGCCGCAGCAAGAGCGAACCTGCGGTGGTGGCTTTCTATGGCAAAT